>NZ_JARVTE010000004.1:0-263820 GCF_030208815.1 Xanthomonas sp. fls2-241-TYG-148 | reverse complement strand
GTTCATCCATTTGGCCTTCTTGGCACTATTACTCAGAAGATCGTGAACAGGTTCTTAGAAGAACGCCTAAGGGTGCTGCCAGAGTTCCCGGCAGACACTGCCAGCCCTAGCCGCCTAGTGCGCGGCGCTGCCATCGTTTTGGCGTGCGGAATAGCCTCTACGCTGATTGCGTCGTTCTTCAGTTTTACGAGTATTCAACCCCAGTTGCTAGCGAAGGTCGCAACCGCCGGCTTCTGGGTTGCATTGGCGGCGCTAGGCGTCCTGATGATAATTAGTCTCTACGGGATAGTGAGTGATCTACGTCAATGGACAGTCGATCAGGCTATGCGCACTGATCATCAGCTAGAGCAATTTCTGCAGGAAGTGACTTGGTTGAAGGGGTATCCGGCAGCAACCCTGCAACTCATGCTGGATCACGCCCGCTACAGCCATACGCGCCGTGCGGGTCGAATTGCGTTATTAGCCGGTAGCGTCGACAAGCTAGGTCTGCTTCCAGTCGCGGCGTCGCTCTTCCTGGTTATGCGCGCTGGTGGAAATCCTCTAGCGATGTCTCCAATGACAGCGATGGTTGGTATTTTGCTGCTGTTCTTTTGGATGGTCTGCTGGGTAGCCACCTCGGCTAGGGGCAAGCTTCAGACCTATGAATATTTGCTCGAGATGGCATTGAAGAGCAAAGAAAAGGATGAAGCAGCAACCGGCGCATAAACTTGATTCAAACGAGGTCAAGTTGACCTGACACTGTTACGTCCTAGCTCCATTACTTTACGGGAGCATACTTGCAACCGACATCCACATGGATGATCGTCTGTGTGATTGCGTTGGAGTTGTCAAAACATGCAAACAAATCCTTTGGCCAACCGCAGCCTTCTGGCAATACTGGCAATCGCTAGTCTTTTTTTTATATCAGGATGCTCTGCCATGCAGCAAGACCCACGGCTCGGCTTTGATCCTCAACAGTCTGCCGCCAAAGCAAGGCAGCAGCTTGAAGCGGCCAACCCGGCTGGTTCGCCCGTCACGGCCGTGCAAAGGAGTCTTGAGAACCTTGGCTTTCATTGCAAAGCACTGAGCTCTCCGGGAGCAGGTTACAAGACATCAGTTGCGTGTACGCTCCCGCCCATCGTGAAAGAATCGCAGCCATCAGTGACAGCACCAGCCGTAGCGGTTACCTGGATGGTCGGATTTCATTCAACTGACGGAATCCACTTAAGCAAGCTCGTAGTGAATCGAGCTCCTCAGGATATTGGGGAGTAGTCGCCAATCTATTTAGACGAGTCCACACAGGGGCATTGATGTGAATTTAAAAATTAGGCTGACTCTTGCTGCGGGATTACTTGCGATATCAACTTTGACTGCGTGTACAGTAGGAAAGATACGCTCTGATTACAAGAAAAAAGATGTTCAGCCGGTCAAGATCGAGAAAGCAGAGAGAAACGTAATCCGAATTAGCTACTACATGCCTGCAGAAAGCCTCTTTTGTTCTCCCGGTGTGGATTTCGCGAACGACCACGGCGTATTGCGTATTGCCATTCGCAGATGCGGCATCAATGAGAAATGTGACCCCATGGCGAAAGTTGAAATTTCCAAGACTGAGTCCTCGTCACCTGAGGTCGCCTTACCGTATGCAGGCGAAAAGGTCGTGCTGGTCTACGCAGATACCGAAGAAACGTTGACCTTCTAATTCAATCATAAGAACGATAAAACCGTAATCTGCCATTATTCATGGCAGCGGCAGGGGCCCAGCCAGGCTGTCTTTCAAGCGTCGCTCGAAGTAAGGACCTGCTGCTTCGTCGGCGTCAAGCTCACTTATCGGTCACGCAAGCCAAGTGCCGCCAACTGATAAGTAACCCTGACCCCAGCTATTCCCTCACTAACCGCCTCCCTTTCCCAGCCAAACGAACGGCGATCAACCCATCTGCATCGGCGCGCGACTTTGCTCAAGTGCAGGCTCCTGCTGTGCTGCCAACGCACGTTCCTGTTGGGTGTTAGAGATTTGCTCGACCTTTGCGAATGACTGCTCGACAGGTGTTTTTGCTGCTTCTTCGGCCTTTATCGATGATCTGAGGTGAGCAGGGTTATTCAGCTCGCCTTGCACTACAAATAGGCGCTGGCCTGCTCCGTCACCGGGAGTATTTCCGAGTACCACGTGGTCTACGCGGCTTAGTCCGCCTTCCTTCGCGGTTGCCAGTAAGCTAACTGAAATCTTCTCGCTAGTGGCATCGTAGGTCCTGCCATGTTGTTGATCGATGCCTGCAACCTGTTCCCGAATCGTGTTGAGCATCTGACGATCTTTTTCTGGCAACTGCGCATCACTGATCACGCGCTGCAGGAGTGTCCGCTCCGGCATGCGATTGTACTGCTCATTGTTCAGTTCGCTATCGGGAACAGGAGCCTGGATACTACGAATGTACTCAACGTTGCTGAGCGGCTTCAGTCCACCCTCGAAGTCCTTATCCTGTATGACCTTCAGGTCGGTACGATGCAGACCAGCATAATTGATAGCACCCCATGTGTAATCGATGCAGCTGTTCATTGCGCCGTGATACTGCGTATTGAAGCCATGTTCGCCGGGCTTTGCACCAAACTCCATCAATTTTTCGTATTGATCCTTGCTGATCTCCATCGTGCGTTGATAGAAAGGCTTTTGGTATTGATCTGCATCATCGTTGTAGACCCTTCCAGGCCCTCTCATCACGCCGTGCTCGATGGGTGAAAACCCGAAGCTGGTTTGCTCCTTCCCGTGCGTGACTGTGTAGTACATGTGCCCTGCTGCCGATGTTCCACCGTCAAGAAGCGGTGTCCCCGGCGCGGCAACGTAGAGGGTGACAGCGTATTTATCGTCCATGAGGTTTTCCTACTTTGATTTGTGTCGGTAAGCGATCAGCAACTCGGATTGGATCGATGCCAACTGTGGCGGCTGGCCAAGCAGCCTGATGCTCAACTGATACTTGCCAGGCTGAATTCCCTGCGCCCATGCGAAGGCAAGCTGCGTGTAGCGACGCCCTGGAGATTCCAAACCCGCAGATTGAAGGGAAGAGCCATCCACCTCGTCCAGCCACACGCCAGGAACACGCCCGTCTGCACCCACTGCGATGGTCCTAGCGGGAGCTCCTGCATGCGATTCAACACGCACCAATGGCATGTTGATTGCGCCGCTTGGTTCAAGCCGTTTCAGAACAAGCTCAGCGTGCAGGCCGGATCTGCGGAGTGCTTGAGCAGCTTCAAGTGACTTCAGAGCATCCTCGTCACCAACGCGGATACCCAGGAAGAGTGTGCCAGTCGCATTCTTGCCAGGAGGCTGCACGTTGAATTCGACCATCATCGGACTGGTCATCGCAGCCAACTGCAGCGCTCGTACGATGGGAAGCTGCCCATCAGCCGCAGCGCGCGTTGGCACGTCCTGCATCTGGTTTGTCTGTGCGTGACAGCTTGTCAGAAGCAAGATGCCTGAGCAGACCAGAACACATAGAAGTAGTTGCCCGTATCGTTGCATGTGTATTCCTTCACTTTAAGCAGGACTAGCAAGCCGCGCGTCTATGGCTCTACTTGTTTATACACCGCTAACAGCGGTCAAGTTTACTTCCTACCCAAATTTCAGGCTACGGCCTCAGCTTTCGGGAGGGTGTCCTCGCTATCGGCACCAACGCCTTTCCGCGAGTCTTGCCAGGTGGCCAGACTTCCGCGCATCGACCTTCCCGGCATCCCGCAGCACATCGTGCAGCGCGGGAACAACCACTTGCCGTGCTTTCTGGATGATGGCGACCGATTGCGCTACCTGCACTTGCTGCATGAGGCTCTGCACGCCACAGGCTGCCAGCTGCATGCCTATGTATTGATGGACAACCATGTGCACTTGCTAGTCACGCCACCTGCGGCGGGACGAGTCGGGCAACTGATGCAGCGGATTGGGCGCAACTACGTGGCGCTGTTCAATGGCCGCCACGGGCGCACCGGCACGCTATGGGAAGGGCGCTACAAAGCCTGCCTTGTGGACAGTGCGGACTACGTCCTTCGCTGCTATCGCTACATTGAGCTCAATCCGGTGCGTGCTCGCCTGACCGACAACCCGGCGGCGTATCGCTGGTCCAGTTGCTCAGCCAACCTAGGCCAGCGCAGGCACTCCGCACTGACACCACATCCCTGTTGGCTTGCGCTTGGCAGCGACCCAATTGAGCGATACAAGGCCTACCGCGCCCTGCTCGATGAAGCCCTCTCCGACGAACTGCTCGCTAGCATTCGCCTTCATCTACAGCAGCAGCGAGCATTGGGCCACGATGCCTTCCGCGCAATGGTCGAAGCCAAGACCCGTCGCTTTGCGGGCATCAGGCCCGCTCATCGGCCACGCAAGCCGAGCGCAGTCGATTGATAAGTTAACCTGACCCCGTTATTCGGGCCATGGGCTGGTGTTGGGTTGGGCGACTGCGCGGGCGCACGCAAGTCAAGCCGCAGGACGTGCGGGATGAAGCAGATCAGTGGATCGACAGCCGGAAACTGCATGTGTTGGCGTCCAATCGTGCATGCGAGTTACCGCCGATGCAGGCCAATCGCAGCGATCCACTCGATTGCAGGTTGGTGATTTACGCCAAGGCACGGCAAGGGCGCAAACAGTGCAATCGCCGCTCACCCGCCAAAGCCTCACGTGCGTCATCGAGTCTGAAGGCCGCAGCGCGTGAGCGCGAGCCTTGGCTGATCGTTGCATCCCCGCAGCTGCAGGCACCCAGCGCAAAGCAGTTGGTTAATGTGTACGCACGACGGATGCAGATCGAACTGGCATTTCGCGATCTGAAATCACATCGCTACGGCCAGGCGCTGGAAGACAGTTTGACCCGACGCGGCGAGCGACTGCAGATCCTGCTGCTGATCAATACGTTGGCTGCATTCGCCAGCTGGTTGGCAGGGCTGGGATGCGAAGCGACCGGTATCGCCCAGTGGCTGTCTCCACGCAACAGCACACGCAAGCTCTACTCCACGCTACGCATCGGCCGAGAAGCCTTGGTCCGGCACTGGCCGATGGAGCCCATCTCACGGTGGATAGGGCGCTTGCGAGCACTGCCTGCGGCAGTGCGCGAGCAGATGATGCTTACGGTGTAAAACGTGGGGATACCTTAGAACCTGACCCCGTTATTCGACCCAGGCCTGTACGTCCGGTTCGCCTAATTACCTCCGTCCCCATGGCGGAGGCGCCTACTACGTTTTATGCTTATCACAGACCAAGTGTGTCAAGCACCAGATCATCTATCCGCAAAAAATCAAATTTCGCGTTAATTATTGCATCACCCAAAACTCTAAGCCGCTCAAGTGAAGGATAAGGCAGGGAATTTAAATCCGCAGCATTAACTTGCGTATGGCCATTAAAACTACGAAAATATTGATCAACGCACTTACTATTTAGATACGCCCAAAGACCTGCCGCAAGGCAGGGCTCAAGCGAAGATTTACGAGCGTGCAAGACGTTGAGACCGTTATCAAATGCGAGATGCGTTTCACCATCAAAATTCGTTGGCTGCACCAAAGCCGCCACTATGCGCCTTTTACTCTCTTTCGGAGACAAACGCTTGACGATGACGTAGACACCCATCGGGAATAATAAGCCCCCCGTCAACCTATTAATCTTTAGGCGCCGCTTTTTACTGTGCCTTTCAGTGGGCCATTCGACGGACTGGTCAACAATGTTGCGCGAGTAAATCATAGGCGCGGACCGCGATGAACGGCGATCTGTTTGATGTTCAATGGTTCGGAAAGAGACGACCGGGCCAGTTGAAACGGAAACACCAAGCTTCTCAAGCTTGCATCTACCATTAAGATTCGCAAGCCTCAGTAGCTCACGCTCCAGAGGTATATGTACAAATTTTTGCGGATCTTCGGGCAGGACTACTTCTTCAAAGCTTACATTGCGGATATTTATGTCATTAAAAATATCCTCTTTTGAGGACGACAGTCCAATATCGCCTTGGAGCCCGCCTTTTTCCAGCAAGATTATTACACTTTCTTGAAGCACATCGTCGTCCTTAAACGGCGCGTATCTGCTCTCAAAAGAGTGAATTCGCTTTATCGCCGCGCGATCCAGGATGTGTTCACGAAATGCTTGATGGTAGACACCATTACAAAAAGACCTAGGAATGATGGCAACAAGCTGCCCACCTAACTCAAGCTGTTCGAGTGCCATTCCGACAAAAGCAGAGTAAAGATTCGCGGCGTGTACACCGCAATCCTTTGCCATACGCGCGGCGCCGCTAGATGGACCAATTTTCTTATATGGAGGGTTGAGAATTGCGTGCGTATAGCTGACCCGACCTTTAAGGATTTGCGCGCGCGCTACACCCAAATAATCCTGACTATGCAGATCAACATTAACTCCGCCACCCTGCAAATCAGCCTGGATCAGCGCAAGATGCGGAATTAAACGTTCGTCAATCTCGAAGACGGTTGCATATACTGACTTAGGCTCTAAACCTTCAGAAAGCCACTTATCAACTGCAGCACAGACAAGGGCTCCGAGACCCCCACACGGATCAAGTAACCGAACATTAGTCTCTTTACTCTCCAGTAGGGATGCCATGAATACGGCAGTCTCCATAGGAGTCATAAACTGGCCCAAGGCCGCTTTGTATTCGCGCTTGGTATTGCCGGCTACATCGCGACGAGATTTTTCGATATTTTCAAGGAAGAAGTTCATAAACAACGCTCACCAAGCCAGTCTTGTAGCCCATCTCTCATGCCTCTGGAAGTGAGACCACAACCAAGCCGGGGTAGGCATTGGCATTATCGAAAAAATCTTCGAAGCCCTCGATAGGGCGGGCCATCATCACGTAGACCTGCCTCTTGTCGGGTTTTCCTGATACGTAATTGCGCACCAATTCGCCGCGTTGGCGAAGCAGGTAGATAAGAAGAGTTTCGTATGGAGAAGAATCTAAAGAATGACCCTCTCTACCTTGTTTACCTTTATCAAGAATTTTTTCCAGCTCGTCAACTTCAATTTGAAGGCTTTCCAGTAATGCACAGAAGTTAGCAGCAACCCTTCTTACGTCCTTGGGAAGCTGTCCGGGCTCCCAATGACGAGCAACGACACCAATGACTTTACTCGTCCGCTCCGTCGCGCTGTCGACCTTTTTGAGGAAGCTACTATCGCTTATCTTGGGAGCCTCTGCGATTACAAGCTCAGCGTGTTCCAGCATTGCTTTTACCTGGAATGAAACACGTTCCAGGGGCCAACTAACGCTGTCCGCCTTATAAACAAGGTCGTGTGTAGCAATGGCCCAAGCGTGCTGAAGAAACGTTTTTATCTGGACCTCGAACTTCATACCTACGATCTGCGAATCTACGAACCAGGCGGGTGATTCCTTTGGCGTTACGTAAAGCCGAAGATCATCAAAATCAAACACTGCAGGCCTCTTATGAGTCTTATCGTCCTTCCTGGGACGTTTCTCCTTAATATCAAAATGCTCCTCAATGAGCTCCACGGCTTCTGCAACATCCCTATAGCTCGGGACAACAAGTGTGCACGCAAAAATGTCCTCCATTGCGCTGGCTTCTTTCACACGACCTGTCTCAAGCTTTAGGGCGAAGCTCTCTAGCGACTTCACTCTGGCCTCGTAGTGCCATCGATTGTTGCGCTGGTTTAGGCGTCCAGCGCAATAGTTCTTTAGCAACTCAGCTTTCGGCGCTATTACCTCGTACAGCGCTCTGACAGGCGTTGATATTTTCATTGATTGATTAGCGCTGAGATGACATTGTGCCGCGCGAGTCTCTGAGCCGGCTCGGTGCTAGCACCCTTGAGGTTTGTGAGATACACCAATGCTTGGGCATACTCGCCCTCAGGCTTATTCCTAATAAATGAATCAATATCACCCTGCTCGTTCAGTTCGCTAACTTTATCCATCAAAGCTGCATACTTCTCGGCAAAGTCGCCAACGGGTGGCAAAGCATCGCTTAGAGCCAGAGCTCCCCACAGTGAATAAAATTGCCCTGCCTGCTTTGCATACTTCGAAACCAGAGAATACTCATCTTCAAGCCGAAGCATGAAATTCTTCAGCAACGCAACCCTTTCAGCAAAAGCCTCGACATCGAAGTCGCCACCGACATCATCAAGGTCATCAAAACGGGCGTAACCTTCATCGATATAATCTTGATCAAAGCCAACAATTCTTCTATCCAGCACCACTAGCAGCAGCTCCGAGATAAACTGAATATCACTCATCCGCTTTGCGCGAGCCTTTGTCGCAATGCTGAGAGTGACCCAAGCTTTTTCCGATGCCTCGTTCTCAGCGTAATTTATCAGCCAGCCATCGAAGCGTGCGTGACGCATCTCCTGGCGCATCAGCTTTCGGGAATTTCTATTCAGACGGTCAAAAACGTTATTTACGACGCCATTGTCTGAAACATCAATCATTTCAACGGTGATTTGGTAGTTCCAGAAGGACTGCATCAATTCATCGACCTTCTGTATTTCAGACCACTTTTTGTTATCAATTCGAAGGTCACCAAATTCTTTGGCCGCACGCAACTTATCGCTTACAAATTCGAGAATCGTCTGTATTCTCTGCTTTCCATCAACAACGTGGTAAGTGGAGAGACCATTTTCAGTGATTTCTTTATGCAAGAACACCGCTGGACTTGGATAGTTTCTCAAGATGGTATCAAGAAAGAACTGCTTATCTTTCCGAGTCCACACACTTCGCCGCTGATAAGGTGGATCAAGATTTAACTTTCCATTCCGACTCAGGTCGATTAGCCACGTAATGTCTTGTGTTGTCGGGCGTCTGTTCATGGTTCATCCTTGGGCGAGTTATGGTTAAGAGTGGCTTATCTTAAAACGAAAGAGGCGGCTATGAGCCGCCTCTTTCTTAATCCTGTGATGAGTTATCAAACCCCAACAGGATTCGCCTTCTCAGGATCAATCTTGTACTGCTTGATCGCCCTAGCCACATCCTTGCCCGTCATCTTGCCATCCTTCGCAAGCGCAGCAATCGCCGCATGCGCGATGTAGTAACGGTCCACTTCAAAGAACCGACGCAGATTGGCACGCGTATCCGAACGACCGAAGCCATCCGTGCCGAGCACGCTGTAGGTCATCGGGATGAAGGCGCGGATCTGGTCGGCGAATAGGCGCACGTAATCCGTTGCGGCGATCGCCGGGCCCTGGCGGCCTTCCAGCAGCTGGGTAACGTACGGCTTGCGCTGTTCGGCTTCCGGGTGCAGGCGGTTCCAGCGTTCGGCGTCGAAGCCGTCGCGGCGCAGTTCGTTGAAGCTGGGGCAGGACCAGATGTCGGCGGTGACGCCGAAGTCCTTATCCAGCAGCTCTGCTGCGGCAATGGCCTCACGCAGGATGGTGCCGCTGCCCAGCAGCTGCACGCGCAGTTCGCCCTTCTTGGGCTTGCCGGCGTCCTTGAGCAGGTACATGCCCTTGATGATGCCTTCCTGCGCACCGTCCGGCATGCCGGGGTGTGCGTAGTTCTCGTTCATCAGGGTGATGTAGTAGTACTCGTCGATCTGGTCTTCCATCATCGCCTTCATGCCGTGCTGCATGATGACGGTGACTTCGAAACCAAAGGTCGGGTCGTAGCTACGCACGTTCGGGATGGAGCCGGCGATGACCTGGCTGAAGCCGTCTTCGTGCTGCAGGCCTTCACCGTTCAAGGTGGTGCGGCCGGCGGTGCCGCCGAGCAGGAAGCCACGCGTGCGCATGTCCGCTGCCTGCCAGGCGATGTCGCCCACGCGCTGGAAGCCGAACATGGAGTAGTAGATGTAGAACGGCAGCATCGGCACGTCGGAGACCGAGTAGCTGGTGCCGGCGGCCATCCACGAGGCAATGGCGCCCGGCTCGCTGATGCCCTGCTGCAGCACCTGGCCGGTCTGGTCTTCGCGGTAGTACATCAGCTGGTCCGCATCGACCGGCTTGTACTTCTGGCCGAACGGGGCATAGATGCCGATCTGGCGGAACATGCCTTCCATGCCGAAGGTGCGCGCCTCATCGGCCACGATCGGCACGATGCGCGGGCCCAGTTCCTTGTCGCGCAGGGCGATGTTGAGGCTCTGCACAAACGACATGGTGGTGGAATAGCTGCGCTCGCCGCTGTCCTTGAGCAGGCGCTCGAACTTGTCGAGCGTGGGCGCCACGAACGACTTGCTGGCCTTGGGACGGCGCGACGGCAGGAAGCCGCCCAGCACGTTGCGGCGTTCTTTCAGGTACTGCACTTCCGGGGAATCTTCGCCGGGGTGGTAGAACGGCACCTTGCCGTCTTCCAGCTGCGCGTCGGTGACCGGGATGTTGAAGCGGTCGCGGAAGTGCCTGACCGCCGCATCGTCCAGCTTCTTGGTCTGGTGGGTGGGGTTGAGCGCCTCACCGGCCGAGCCCATGCCGTAGCCCTTGACGGTCTTGGCCAGGATCACGGTGGGCATGCCCTTGGTGTTCACGGCCTGGTTGTAGGCGGCGTACACCTTGTGCGGGTCGTGGCCGCCACGGTTGAGGCGCCAGATGTCGTCGTCGGACAGGCCGGCGACCATGGCCGCGGTCTCCGGGTACTTGCCGAAGAAGTTGGCGCGCGTGTAGGCGCCGCCGAAGGCCTTGCAGTTCTGGTATTCGCCGTCGACGGTTTCCATCATCAGCTTGCGCAGGACGCCGTCGGTGTCCTTGGCCAGCAGGGCATCCCAGTAACCGCCCCACAGCAGCTTGATGACATTCCAGCCGCCGCCACGGAACACGCCTTCCAGTTCCTGGATGATCTTGCCGTTGCCGCGCACCGGGCCGTCCAGGCGCTGCAGGTTGCAGTTGACCACGAAGATGAGGTTGTCCAGGCCTTCGCGGCCGGCCAGCGCGATGGCGCCGAGGGTTTCAGGCTCATCCGACTCGCCGTCGCCGATGAAGCACCACACCTTGCGGTCGGACTTCTCGATCAGGCCGCGGTTTTCCAGGTAGCGCATGAACTGCGCCTGGTAGATGGCGGCCAGCGGGCCCAGGCCCATCGACACGGTGGGGGTCTGCCAGAACTCGGGCATCAGCCACGGGTGCGGGTAGGACGAGATGCCCTGGCCGTCCACTTCCATGCGGAAGTTGTCCAGCTGGGCTTCGTTGATGCGGCCTTCGAGGAAGGCGCGGGCGTAGATGCCCGGGGCGCTATGGCCCTGGATGAACAGCAGGTCGCCCGGATGCTGGTCGCTGGGCGCGCGCCAGAAGTGATTGAAGCCCACGTCGTAGAGCGTGGCGCTGGACGCGAACGAGGCAATGTGGCCGCCCAGGTCACCCGGCTTGCGGTTGGCCCGCACGACGGTGGCCATGGCGTTCCAGCGGATGATCGAGCGGATCTTCCACTCCAGCGCGGAGTCGCCGGGGTTCTTGGCCTCGTTGGCCGGAGAGATGGTGTTGACGTACTCGGTGGTGGGCGAGAACGGCAGGTAAGCGCCGGCGCGGCGGGTCTGTTCGACCATGCCTTCCAGCAGCTGATGGGCGCGCTCCGGGCCTTCGACGTCGATGACGGCCTTGATCGATTCGAGCCACTCCTGGGTCTCGAGCGGGTTCGGATCGTTGTGCAGCACTTCGTTCAACCAGTTCATTAGCGCTCCCGGGGGGACACACCCCGCGGGTGTGTCGACATCGTGAATTCGTGAACCCCCAAGTGTACCGCACGCACCTGTTGCCATTCCTCGCTACGGGTGCGTATGGAATGGGACGGTGTTGTGCGGTGAATGCGTTGGTGGCGGATGCCACGCATGCGGCCGCTACTGGTGTACGACCAAAGGATAAGGGCCGCTGGCGGCGGAGTCGCCGCATGCCCCCCCTTCTCCCATCGGGAGAAGGTGCCCCGCAGGGGCGGATGAGGGTACGGGCGAAGCCTCGTGCAGTTGTAATTACACGAGGGCTTCGCCCGTACCCTCACCCCAACCCCCCGCTGCGCGCCCCGGCCCGCGCTTGCGGCGCGGGCGCTCCAAGGCACGCGCGCCAGTGGCGCGCAAGCCGTGCCTTCTTGCCCCGAGGGGAGAGGGGCGGCGAGTGGGCAAGCAAACGAGGCCGATCAGAACGCCTGCAGTGCTTCGGTGAGCCGGCCGTTGTTGTCGACGGCGCCCATCGTGTAGCCCTGCCAGCCTGGGTAGGCGTTCGGTTCCCAGTAGAAGATGCCGAGCATGCGTGAGCCGATGGCGTTGCTGCGGGTGATCAGGTTGCCGAGCATGGCGCGGGTGGTGGCGGCTTGCTGCCAGTCCATGCCGACCTCGGCCACGATCACGTCGCTGCCGTAGCGGGAGATCATGTCGCGCAGGTTGGTCTCCAGGCGGGCGTTGTAATCCTGCCAGCTGCCGACCGGCGGGTAATGCGACATGCCGATAACGTCCCACTTGCCGCCGGCCGAGCGCAGGTTGTCGAAGAACCAGCGGAAGTTGGCGTTGTCGTAGCCGTTGGCCAGATGCACGATGACCTTGGCGTTGGGATACACCGCCTTGGTGGCGTTGTAGCCGCTGTTGATGAACTGCCCAAGGTTGGCGAAGTTGGGCGTTTTGCCCTGGCCCCACAGCATGCCGCTGTTGATCTCGTTGCCCACCTGCACCCAGGTGACGGTGATGCCGTTGTCCTTGAGATACTTGAGGATGCCCTGGGTGTGGTTGTAGACGTCGGTGTTGAGCTGGGCCACCGAGTGACTGGCCCAGGCGGCCGGTTTGGTCTGCTTGCCCGGGTCGGCCCAGCTATCGCTGTAGTGGAAGTCGATCATGATGCGCATGCCCTGCGCGGCGGCACGCTTGGCCTTGTCGAGGGTGTCGCGGCCATCGTTCCAGCCGCCTTGCGGGTTTACCCACACGCGCAGGCGGATGGCGTTGCCGCCCACGTCCTTGAACAGCTTGATGAAGTCGGTGGTCTTGCCCGATGCATCCTGAAACACCTGCGGCGGGTTGGCGGCGGCCTGCTGATTGATCCAGCTGACATCGGCGCCCTCGGCCAGCCCTTGCGCGCCCGCACCGGCGCTGACGATGCACAGCACCAGGATCAGCAGCAGACGGGTGTGACGCGTAGAAAACATCCTCATGAAACGCTCCCTTGATCGATGGATGACGCGCCAGGTGGCGCAGTACCGGATCCCCCCGATGTGCACTGCGTCGCGCGCACGTGCTGCTGTTTCCAGCTGGCCAACGTGCCACGACGAACCGCTGGCGATTCAAGCATGGCGATCCAGCGCGGTCGAGGTCGCTATAGGCGAACTGTGATTGCGGAATATCTCAGCGCGAGAAAACACCGCACTGGCGCACCTTCGCATTGGTTGCGGGCGGTCCTGTTGTGCGTGTGCAGCACAAACCCGGTGCATCTGTGCGCAAACAGGCAACAAAAACGCCGGCAAGCCGGCGTTGTGTCGAAGTGCTGGAGGCTGCGCGATGCGAGGCAGAACGCGCCGCATCAACTGCAACCGCGTAGCGCACTCAGCCCATGGCGCGCGCGCCCTGCTGCTGTTGCTGGGTCTGCGTCTGCTGCTGTTCCAGCGCCACGGCCTGACGCGCGGAGTTTTCTGCCACGCGCTGGCTGCTCTGCTCCAGCGGGGTGTTCATTGCGGTCATGGTGTCGACGCTGACGCGCAGCTGCGCCGGATCATCGGCACGGCCCTGCACCGCAAACGTGCGCGCCGCATCCGGACTCATGGCCACCGAATCGATGCGCTGGCCGCCAGCGGCATGCATCTCCGAGGCGAGCACGCCGGAGAGCTGCGCGCTTTGGTGATCGGGCGCACGGCCGGCACGCAGGTCCTGCGCATGTACGCCGCGTTGGGCGTCCTGAAACAGCGGGTTGCCAGCGTGGCCGGGCTGATCGATGCGCAACGAGGTGTGGTCGTTGCTGTGATCGCGCTTGGCGGGCTCGCCCGGGGCTAGCGGGCCGCGGACGGCATCGATGGCGTCCTGGCCCAGGCCACGCGCGCTGCGCGTGAGAATGGTCGTGCCGGTGCGTAGGCCATCCACATCATTGCGGTATTCGTCGATCATCCGCGCGTTCTTTTCAGCGAGCGGACGTGCGTTGGGATCGGTAAGCGCCGAGTGCTCGCCAAGGAAGTTACCCAGCTTGTGCGCGCCCAGCGAAGCGCCTGCCGCGACCAGCGGATAGTCGGGAACCAGGAAGTTGGCTTTGCTGTTGCTGTAGCCAGCGCCACCTAACGTGGCGATCTCATCAGGCTTGGCGTAAATGCGCACCTGCCCAAAATGTGGCGATGCTGCGCTAACTGGGTCGGAGGCCATGACGTGATTGACCACGCTGTTGCCGCCTTCCGGGATCCGGTAGCTCAGGCTTGCCGCGCCATACGAATTGAAGGTTTCTCCCTTGAGGTCGTAGTGGTGCGCGGAGATCTGTGCGAGCGCACCGCCGAGCGAGTGGCCGGTGACGGTCACTTCGGGTGCGTGGCCGGTTCGATTGCCAACGTCCTTCGCCATGGCCAACGCATTCTGGGTCAGTGCCAGCGCATCGGCGGCCTGCGGGTTGGTCCGCGACGTCACCATGGTTGCGTCGGTGAGGATGTCGTTGACGTTGCCTTCGGTACCGCGATGCGCCACCACGATCTCACCGCTGCTCTCGAGGCGATAAATGGTGCCCTGATAGCCATTGGACTTGTTGTTGACGTGATCGAGCACGGCGTAACGCTGTCCCTCGATCGTCACGATCTCTTCTTGCCCAGGCGCGCGCCGGCCTACTGCACGGTCCTTGTAAACATCCTCAGACAGACCGGCGTATTGCGGAGAAGGGATGGTCATGGCGCAACTTCCTTGGCGGCCAACGTGATGGTGAAGAGCTCGTTGCGGATATCAGCCTTGAATTTTTCCGGGCTGAGTTCGCCGGTGTCCGGGAAGCCGTTGGACTCCGAACGAGGATACCCCTTGGACCAGTAGTACTTGGTTTGCGTTTGCTGCGCCGTCACCGTCTTCGCTTCGATAAACGAAAGGAACCGCGTCTCTTCTTCCGCACCAGTCGCCTTGAGCATCACGCTGGCGCCACTGAACTCCCAATGGCAGACGCCACGGCCGTAATAGTCCTCGTCCTGCATCAGGTCCAGGTACACAGTGCCGCGGTATTCGGTGTCGGACACCTTCTTCAGCGCGAAATCTTCCTGGCTGGTGATGCGCCCGGCGGTCCCGGTTTCCGGCTGGATCTTTCCGCACGCGTCTTCGTTGCTGACGTCGTATTGCGCCGCACCCTGGACAAGGCCAAAGGCGCCTGGGGCATTTTTCAGGGTAAGCGTGACTTCGACGGCCTTGCGCGGGTTGGGATTCAACTTGGCAAGGCCGCGGCCGCCCGCCTCGACGTCAGCTTCTGCGGCGGCCTCGGTGGCGGGGGATTGGGTCTGGGTCATGCTGGTCTCCGGGGCGCTACAGGCCGAAAGCAAAAGGGCCAGCAGGCTCGGGGTAAGAATCTGGCGCAAGGCCGGCCTCCATGGCGGTAGGGGGGCCAATCTAGTCCGCTTGAGCCCGCGAGGTCAATTTACGGCAGGTAAGCATGCCCCCGAAGTGAGGCCATTGTGGGCGGCCGCAAAGCTGCGATGATCCTGGGCATCTGCCAGGGAGCGCACGTCATTACCACCGGCCCCATTCCACCTGTTGAGCGGGCTGCGGTCATCACCCCGCGCGTGCGCTGGCAACGCAGCCTGCGCATGCGTGTGCTGCTGGCGGCCACCGGCGTGCTGGTGGTGTTGCTGGCGGCGTTGGGCACGCTGTTTTATCTGGGCGCCCGCGCAGAGCTGGTGGATGCCGCACGCAACGAGGTGGACGGGCTGACCGAGCAGACCGCGCGCAGCCTGGCGGCGATGCTGGATTCGGTGCAGGTGAGCGGGCGCACGCTGGCGGCGAGCAGTAGCGCGGTGGGGCTGCAGCCGTTCAACCTGCGGGCGTTGTTGCTGGCCACGCTCAGCGGCGACCCGGATACCGGTGCGGCGCGCCTGATCATTGCACCCGGCACGCAGAAGGCCAACGACACCGGATTTGTCTGGTACGTGCGCCGCGATGGCACGCGCATGGTCGAGCATTCCGCGCAGGAGCTGGGCTACGACTACCGGCGCATGCCGTGGTACCTGCGCACCCAGCGCGAGGGGCGTGCGTGGTGGTCCGAGCCGTCCGTCAACAGCGCCGGTGGCGGCGAGTTGTACACCAGCTACAACCTGCCGTTGCGCCGGCCCGGCGATGCGCCCGATGCCGCGCCGGTGGGCATGGTGAGCGTGGATCTGCCGCTACGGCATCTGCGCGAAATCATCGACCAGTTGCCGCGCGATATCGGCATCCAGCCGATGCTGTTGTCGCCGGAAGGCATGCTGGTGTTCAGCCCGGATCCGGCGCTCAACCTGCGCCGCACGCTGGCATCGTACGTGGCCCGTTCGCGGCCGGATCTGGCGCCGTTGCTCAAGGCGGTGGCCGCCGGCCAGCCGATTTCGTTTTCGCACACCGCGCCCGATGGCGAGCGCTTCCTCACCCATAGCGCAGCGGTGGGGCATAGCGGGTGGACGTTTGTGCTCTCGGCCTCCGAAGGCTATGTGTTGTCCGGCCTGAACTGGCTGGCGGCCTGGGTGGCCCTGGCGGCCTTGGTGGGTGCGTTGGTGTGGTGGTGGCTGATGCAGCGCATCACCCGCAAGTTGACGCGGCCGATCGAGGAACTGACCGATACCGCCGAGCACTTCCGTCGTGGCGAGTTCGAGTACCCGCTGCGGCATATCGAACGCGACGACGAAGTGGGCGTGATGGCGCGTGCGTTCGATAGCGCGCGCGGCGCGATCCGCGACCATATCGCCGAGATTGGCGAGATGACCGCCGCGCGCGAACGCATGCAGAGCGAGCTGCAGATTGCGCGCGAAATCCAGCAAGCGATGCTGCCCTCCGGGCGCACCTTCGACCGCGCCAGTTCGCACCTGGAAACCTGCGCATGGCTGGAGCCGGCCAAGATGGTCGGCGGGGACTTCTACCACTTCGTGGAGACCGAACCGGGGCTGCTGTGGTTCGTGGTGGGCGATGTCTCCGACAAGGGCGTGCCGGCGGCCTTGTTCATGGCGCGCACGGTGAGCGTGCTGGAGATTGCCGCGCGCCGCCACACGCGCCCGGACGGGATCTTGATCGCCGCCTCCACACGGCTGGCGGAAAACAACGAGACCTGCATGTTCGCCACCGTGCTGTGCGGGTTGATCAACGTGGTGAGCGGTGACTACTGGCTGGCCAGTGCCGGGCACGAGCCGCCGCTGTTGATCGACCTGGATGGCCAGGCGCGGCCGCTGCCATTGGAAACCGGCGCGCCACTGGGCATCGAGGTGCAGGACCATTACCCGGTGCTGCAGGGGCGCATGACGGCCGGGCAGACCTTGCTGGGCTACACCGACGGCGTGACCGAGGCGATGGACGAACACGGCGCCAGTTACGGGCTGCCGCGGCTGCTGGCGGCCATGCACCCGCGGCGCAGCGCGGCGGCGCAATGCAAGGCGCTGATCGCGGACATTGCCCGCTTCACCGGCCAGGCCGACCAATACGATGACATCACCCTGCTGGCGATCCGGCTGCGCCAGGAGCATGCTGGCACGGTCGACACCGCTGGCCGGGAGGATCCCGGGGAGGCCGGGACCTAAATGAAGCTCGATCTGGCCATCGCCCCGTCGCTGGCGCAGCTGGCCGGCGCCAACGACGTGCTGGAAGACTCGCTGGCCCGTGAAGGCCTGCACGCCGAGCGCATCGGCCAGGTGCGGCTGATTGTGGAGGAGCTCGGTTGCAACGCGCTCACCCACGGCCAGTGCGCCGAGCAGCCGCTGCAGCTGTATCTGCAGCTGGACGCGCAGGCGCTGGTGCTGGAATTGCGCGACCCCGGCAGCGCATTCGACCCCTGCCAGGCCGGCACGCCGGAATTGGAGGCCGACCTGGAGGCCCGCCCCATCGGCGGTCTGGGCCTGTATCTGGTGCATCAGTTCGCCGATCACATCCACTACCACCGCGATGGCGCATACAACGTGGTGCGCATCACCCTGTTACAGCCGTACGCCCCCGTCCCCGAGGCATTGCCATGACCACGCTCGCCATTCAGATCGACCCGCCGCAAGACACCCGCCAACGCGTCACCCTCAGCGGGCGCCTGGACACCCACACCTTCCACGACCTGGACGAAGCGCTGTCGCCGCTGCTGGCCACCCCCATCACCACCCTGGTGCTGGACCTGGCCGACCTGGAGTACATCTCCAGCGCCGGCATCCGCAGCATCTTCAAGGCACGCAAGGCCCTGGCCACGCGGCACGGCAAGGTGCTGGTGGCGCACCCGCAGCCGCAGATCCGCAAGGTCTTCGACATGGTCAAGGCCGTGCCGTTGAGCGATGTGTTCGCCTCCACCGAAGAACTGGACGCGTACTTGTCCACCATGCAGCGCAAGGTGATCGAAGAACACGCCAACGGCGACGCGCCGATCGTGTCGCACTTCGCCAACGCCTGACGCCATCGCCTGCGCGCACACGTGGGGACGTGTGTGCGTGCGGCGAACGTGTGCCGGCGCGTACGCTGAGCCGCCCCATACCCCTGCGTCGCGATGCCCGCACTGATCATTTTCGATTTCGACGGCACATTGGCCGATTCGTTCGGGTTCTTCCTGAGCACCCAGCGCACCCTGGCCGCCCGCCACGGCTTCCGCGCCGCCGAAGCGCATGAAGTGGATGCCGCACGCCGGCTGACCACCCGCGAATTACTCAAACACTCAGGCCTACGCAGCTGGCGTGTGCCGCTGGTGGCCGCCGACTTCATCCGCCTGATGCGCGCCGCACCGGCGCCCGCACTGTTCCCGGGCGTGGACGCGACACTGCGCGCCCTCCACGCCAGCGGCACACGGCTGGCCCTGGTGTCGTCCAACTCGGTGGAAAATGTGCAACGCGCCCTCGGCGCGGAGCTGAGCGCCCTGTTCGCCGTGTTCGAAGGCGGCGCCCACCTGCTAGGCAAACACCGCGCCCTGCGCCGCGTGCTACGCGCCACCGGCCACACCCCCGCACAAGCCATCTACGTCGGCGACCAAGTCGCCGACTGGGAAGCCGCACAGGTGCTCGACCTCCCATTTGCTGCGGTTGCCTGGGGTTACGCCCATCCGGACGTCTTCATGCAACTGCCAAACACACACCTGATTGAAGAGGTTGAGGGATTGCTTGCGTTGCCTGGGCGTTAGCGCTTCAACTGTCGCCTGGCCTGTCCTTTGGATCGTTGTTCGAGGAAAGCCAAACGTGCTGGACGCATCTGCCCAACATGCACTGATTGAACAGGTTGAGGGATCGCTTGCATTGCCCGAGCGTTAGCGCTGCAGCCGCAGCCTCGTCTATTTGTTAGGCACCTTGCCGGAGCAGAGCCGGAAGTGCTGGACGCATCTACCCAACACGCACCTGATTGAACATCTGAGCGGATTTACTCGAATTGCTTGGGCCTATTGCAGCACCGCGCTCTCATGACCTTCGGGAACCTTCCCGAGAGAAGCCGGGCGTACAACGCACCTCTCCACATACACCTGACGACCACTGAGCTGGCTGCTAGCTTTGGCCAAGCGTAGTGCAGCACCCGTACCCTCATCCGCCCTTCGGGCACCTTCTCCCGAAGGGAGAAGGGAGTGGTTTACGTGTTCGTGCGGATCGCCTCTAGCCCACATCCACTCTGCCTCTGCCTCTGCCTCTGCCCATATTTTGAGCGTTAGCCTTTGCTCTGTCGTTGGCCCTTGCTCTGTCGTTGGCTTTTGCTTTGCCGTTGGCCTTGCTCTGCCGTTTGCCTGGCTCCCTCCAAGTCGCCTTAAAGCAAGCCGAGCACCGCAGTCACGCGTGGCCGAAGAGGCGCCCTTGTCTGAGCGTAGCGAGTTTGGGCGCCGTGCCGCGCGTGGCGAGGAGCGCAGGGCACCGGTGCGGCTTCACCGCACCGGATTGCGTCGGCGACAGCGGTTTTGGTTCCTTTTGCCAAGACAAAAGGAACTCGCGCCGCAGGCGCGAAAGCTCTGCACTTGCCGTGCCTTGCCCTGCACTTTGCCGTGCTATGCACGTTGCCGCGCTCCGCACTTCGCAATTGCACCGCACCGCACCGCACCGCACTCAGCACACCCCGAAATACCGCCCAAGAATTCGCTACAGCGAAACAGCCACATGCCGCTGCACCCTCACCCACCCAGCGAACAACGCCTCCCAACAGCAGAACGAAAACCCCCTAAACCCCACCCGACCGCGGCAACGGCGCAGGCACATTCAACATTCCCCCCGCCGCCACATACGCCGCCAACGCCTGCCCCTGACTCAACAAATGCGTGTGCATGGTCCGCTCGGCACCTTCCGCATCGCCGCGCCGCACGCACTCCATCAATTCCCGATGCTCGGCCAACGACTGCGCCATGCGCCCGGGCGTGAGCAACTGCCTGCCGCGGTGCATCTTGAGAATGCGGTGCAGATCGTGGGTGACGCGGATCAACCACGGATTGCCCGCGTAGTGCTGCACGGTCTCGTGGATCAGGTAATTGTTGCGGTAGTACTCGGCAAGGTCGCCAGCAGCAGAGGCCGCTTCCATCGCCGCATGCAGTTCCTCCAGCCGCTGCACACCGGCCGCATCGATGCGCTTGACCGCATCGTGCGCGCAGCGGCCTTCCAGCATCGCCATCACCGGGAACAGCTGGTTGAGGTCTTCCAGCGACAAGCGCGTGACGCGGCTGCCACGGCCGGCGTCCAGCTGCACCAAGCCTTCGGCCGCCAGCAGCTTGAGGCTCTCGCGCAGCGGGGTGCGACTGATGCCCAGTTCCTCGGCCAGGGCGGGTTCGTCGATCCATTCGCCCGGTGGCAGCACGTAGTCGTAGATCTTCTGGCGCAGGCGCTCGGCCACTTCCTCGTAGAGCGGTACGCGCTTCTTGGTCGTGCGCGAATCGGGGGCGAGGATCATGGCGGGAACATCGTCGTGGCAGGGAAGAGGGCGCCCATTCTACGGGCGCGCCCCCCTGCCCTGCCGGCGGCATGCCGGCTCACAGCCAACCCGGCACCACGAACAGCAGCCACGCCACCAGCGGGCCGAGCACCACCACCAGGCCGCTATAGACCAGGAAGCGGCGGAACAGCGCGTCGCGCTCTTCCTTGGCGGCCGAGGCCACCACCAGCGCGCCGTTGGTAGAAAACGGGCTGACGTCGACGATGGTGGACGACACCGCCAGTGCGCAGATCACCCCGGCCGCGCCCAGATGCCCTTGCATCAGGAAAGGCACCGCCAGCGGAATGGTGGCACCGAGCACCGCCGCCGACGAGGCAAACGCTGACACGATGCCGCCCACGTAGCAGACCAGCAACGCACCCAGCAATGGCATGCCAATGTGCGAGACGCCGGTGCCGATATAGTCCACCGCACCGGCCTTTTCCAGCACTGCCACATAGGTCACCACGCCGCTGATCAACAACACCGTGGACCAGCTGATGCCATCCACCGCGCCCTTTTGCGCGCTGGGCGAAATCAGTGCCAGTGCCACCGCAACGGTGATCGACACCAGGCCGACGTTGAGGTTGTAGACCAGCGCAGCCACGCCCAGCCCGAGCAGGCCGACCAGGGTGATCACGCGGTCGCGGGTGATGGCCACCGCTTCCAGCGCAAGCGGGTTGGTCGACAAGGTGCCGCCGCCGGCCGCCACCAACGCGCCGTGGCCTTCGATGGCGAACGGCCGCTTGGAGGCCTGGTCGTCGGCTACCGGCACGTACTGCGCATCGGCCAGCGACAGCTCGTTGCGGCGCATCAACTGCAGACCACCAAAGGCGCAGAAGCAGATGATCGCCATCATCAGGTTGAAGCCCAGGCTGGTGAGGAATACGGCCATCTCGGTGACATCGAGCCCGGCCTTCTCCACCACCTTGTTGGTGATGCCGCCATACACGCTGATGGGCGAAAACCCGCCGCCCTGCGCGCCATGGATCACCAGCAGGCCCATCATCAAGGGATTGATGCGGTACTGCTTGGCAAAGCGCAGTGCCACCGGGCCGATGATGGCCACCGCCGCCGGCCCCAACGCACCAAACGCGGTGAGCAGGCCGGTGATGAGGAACATCACCCACGGGATGGCCACGATGCGCCCACGCACTGCGCGGACTGCCCAGTGCACCAGCAGATCGATGGTGCCGTTCTTCTGCGCGATGGCGAACAGATAGGTGATGCCGACCAGGGTGAGGAACAGATCGCCCGGGAAGCCGGCCAGGACCTCCTTGCCGTCCAGCCCCACCCACACGCCACCGATGATGAAGGCCAGCGCGAAGGCCACCGCACCCATGTTGATGGGCAATGCGGTGGCCACGATGAACATGATCACCAAGCCAAGAATCGTTGCAATTTGCGGGGTCATGCGCCCTCCCAGACACCTGATACGCGTACAGCACGGATGGCCGCCCGCCACCCCAGGGTTACTACCTGTGCACCACGGTCAACCGCACCTCACGCCACACGCTCGCAGGCGGCGCTCACCCACTCGGCGGCACCGTCCAGGCTGTGAAAATCTTCCACCGAGCGCGCTTCGCACGCGGGCAGCAGCTCACGCGCCATGCGTGCCAGCGCGCTGCCCGGGCCAAGTTCGAGAAACACCCGCGCGCCACGTTCGGCGGCCTGCACCAGTACGTCATGCCAGCGCACGGTGCGCGCGATCTGCGCAGACAGGCTGCTCACCACCGCCTGTGGCGTAGTAACGGCGCGCGCATCGATCCCTGCCAGCACGCGCTGCATTGGCGCACGCACGGCGCTGTCGTTCAGCACCGCGGCGAATGCATCGGCGGCCGGCTGCAGCCAGTGTGTATGCGCGGGCACGCTGACCGGCAAGTGGGTGACGCGGGCCCCGCGCGCGGACGCGTCGTTGCCCAGTGCGGCCAGCGCACTGCGCGGCCCGCCGAGCACGGCATGGTCGTCGCCGTTGATGATCGCCACGGCCGCGCCATGGCTCTGGCAGAGCGCGTCCAAGGCGGTGATCGGCAGGCCGACCACGGCCATCAGGCCGGCGTCTGCCGGGCTGATGGCATCCATCACACGTGCGCGGGTGGCCGCGAGGTGGATGCAGGTGGGGATATCGATGCTGCCGGCTACAGCGTGCGCAGCAAGCTCGCCCACGCTGTAGCCGAGCACCAGCGTTGGGGTGGGCAACTGCGCACGCAATGCCTGCCAATGCGCCAACGTGCCGGCGCAGACCAGCGGTTGCGCGATGGCGTTGTCGAAGCGACGCGGATCGGCAGCGAGTGCGATGGGATCGGCGCCAAGCACGCTGGCAGCGGTGGCGATCACCTCGGACGCCGCAGGCAGCTGCGCGATGCGCGCGAACATGCCGGCGTGTTGGCCGCCCTGCCCCGGGCACAGGATGGCGAGGCTCATGCGCGGCCTCGCGATGCGCGCGCCTGACGCGTGCCGCGCGTGCCGTTGTGGCGGCGTGCGCGCTGGCCATTGCCGCGCAGGTATTGCTGTTTGCCTGGCACACCTGCCGCGCATGCAGCAGGCGCGCAAGAAAGCTGTGCCGCCAGCAGCGCGGCGCGCATGCTTACAGCGCCTCCTGCGCATGCAGAAACCACGCACAGGCCAGCAGGTCGGCGCTGCCGCCCGGGCTGAGCCGGCGGGCGACGAATCCATCACCGATGTGCGCCAGCTGCGCACGCCAGCCCGCCTGTGCAATGCCGCCGGCTGCCAGGAACGCGCGCGCCTGCTGTTGCGCATGCGCCAGCCCGGCCTGGCCGCCACGATGCAGCAGATTAAGATCGTCCACCTCGGCGATGAGTTGCATCAAGGTCTGCGCCAAGGCCGCCTCATGCGATGCGCCGCCAGCCAGCGCGGCACGCAGCGACGGCAAGGCCACATTGCGCAGCAGCGGGTAACCGGCTGCGGCCTGCTCGCGCACGCCGGCCACGCGGTACTGCGCACGCATGCGTTGGCCATGACTTTGGGAATCCAGCGGTGCAGCCTGCAGCGCGACGCTCCACTCCTGCACCGCGCAACACACCTGCTCGCCGCTGGGGCTACGCCCATGCAACGCACGCAGGCGCGCTGCCTGTGCGGTGAGCAGGCCGAGGCTGAAGATGGCGCCACGGTGGGTGTTGATGCCGCCGGTGGCACGCGCCATCGCCGCTTCGGCAGCAATGCCGAGTTGGCGCAGATGCTCGAATGGCGCCTGCGCACTTCCGGCCTGCGCGATGGCGACAAAATAGCCGCGCAACGCAAACAGGCTGCGCAGGAAGGTGGACGCATCCATGTCGGTATGGCTGCCTGCATCGAACGGCGTGACCAGGCCCGGCTTGGGCGCGCAGGCCAGCTCGGCGTGCAGCGCGCATACCGCCAGGCGGCCCAGGCGGTGGGCAAGGGGCGATGCGGCGCCTGTAGTGGTCACGCTCGTGCGGGTGTTCGCTGCAGTGTCAGTGACAGCGCTTGCGTGTGGAACGTCGCGCGGTCCTTCGCCTGTAGAAACTCGAACTTGCCGATGTGCCGCATCGCCGCGGAGTGCCTGCGTAACGCGATTCGTTAGCGTGCTGCTGCTTGAAGTGCCAGGCCTTGACGCTAGGCCGATGGCGACCGAGGACAGACGAGTGCCCTCCATATCGATAGCGCACGCTGTTTCGGGCGCGTTACCGGGAATGCCCGTCGCGCTCAGGCGCGCTCCTACGGGAGCTGCGGTGATGCCCCGCGATGCAGGGTGACGTGCTGCACGCATATTCATGCTGCGCACCGCCCTGGAAACAGCGCGGTGCGCGGCAGCAACCGGCATCCGTCGTTGCGCTTCACCAGCACCTGCTGCGCGTCGCCGGCATATTCGCGCCAGTTCACCGCGTTGCCATCGGGCAGCAGCAGTTCGCCATCGGCACGTCGTGCGGTGACGTGTTCCCATTGCTGCAGCAGCGTGACCACCGCGTGCGCCTGCGTAGGCGTGTCCAGTGTCCACAGCAGATCCACGTCCGAAGCGGCATGCACATACGGCAGCCCGGTCACCGCCTGAAACGCAAAGCTGCCGAAGACGCGCGGCTGCATGCCGATGGCTGCGGCCTGCGCCTGCAGCGCCTGCAGCGCGCCTTGCCATTGAGGTGGCGCATGCGAGATGACCTCGGGCAAGGCCAGCGCAGGCACGCTGCGGGCGATGTCGCTCACTTGCGCGCACAACGCAATGCGCTGTTTGCCCTCAGCAGGTGGCAAGGGCACGCCCAGCCGCACTTGGCCGGGCTGTTCAGCGCCATCGCGGCGTGCAACCACCGCCGGAAATCCCGCTGCAAACCAGACCTGCAGCCGAGGCTGTGCTCCAGGCGTGAGCGCCTGCCACGGCGCATCTGCCCGTAACCACACCAGGGCGTGGCGGCCGGCCATGCTCAGGCCTCGCCCGCTGCCACGGCGGCGCTGACATCGCGCGCCAGCGTGCGGCCACCGCGCTCGGCACCGAGCGTACGCCGCTGATCACCGGTGCTGGGCGTTGCCAGGGCATCGAGCAAGGCTTGCGCCAGGTCGCCGTCCCACAGCGATTCCACTGCGCCCATGCGCACGTAGTTTTCGACGCCCGGCGCGAACACCGGCGAGCTCTTGCTCAAGGCTTGCAACGTGTCCACGGTCTGCTTGGTCACGCGCGCCATCGCACGCAGATCCATCACGCGGATCTGCGCATCCGGCAAGGCATGGATGTGGTCGGCCATCAAACCGAACGACAGAAACCCGCCGCTCACCGACTCGCCGTAGACCAGCGTCACCAGCCGTGCGCCGCGTGCACGCGCCAGATCGAGCGACTTGGCCAGATGCGCGAAATAGCCATTGATGCCGAGCAATTCGTCACGCCGTGCCAGCCGTTGCCCGGCGGTGTCGGCCAGCATCACGATCGGCCGTTGCGGATGCGTGCGCGTGCTGGCCAACACCGTGGCAGCCAGGGCGAGCGCATGGTCCACACCGACCTCCAGCTTGTTGGCGGTGCCGATCACGGTGACTTCGCCGGCCGCGGTAGTGGCGCTGCCGGTTAGCACGTCGTCGTTGCAGGCGATGGCGTGGCCCAGCGGAAACAGCTGGTCGAATAACGCACTCAGCGTCATGGCGTGCTCCGGTCGGCAGTGGCCGCGAGGAAGGCGTCGGTGTCCAGCAGCGGCAGGCGCTCCGGGTCGGCAATGCCCTGGCGGCGCCAGATCTCCACCCCGTCGCGGCAATCGCCATACGCGGTGATGTGCGCCGCCAGCGCGTGGTGTTCGCGCTCCAGTGCCTGCAACGCGGCATCGCCTTGCGGTTCGACCAGTGTGTCCAGCGTGGTGGCCGCGGCGTCTGCAAAGGCGGCAATGCGGTCGGGCACCAGCGTCTGTGCATCGCCAATCAAATAGCGGTGCTTGCCGCCGGTGACGCGCCATACCAGCGCGCGATCCCGTGCGTCGAACTCTTCCACGCCACGCACGGTTTCGATCACATCCGGGCCGGACAACGACAGCCGCCCTTCTTCGGACATGATCACCGCACTGCAGCAGCGCGCCACGATGCCCATGCCGCCGAAGGCGCCATTGCCGCTGCCGATCAGCGCCAGCACCGGCACGCCGGCCGCGCGGGCACCCAGGGTGGCGCGCATGATCTCGGAGATGGCGATCAAGCCGGCATTGGCTTCGTGCAGGCGCACGCCGCCGGTGTCGAGCAACAGCACCACCGCATCGGGCGTGGTGGCCGCCGCGCGTTCCAGCAAGCCGGTGAGTTTGGCGCCATGCACTTCGCCAACGCCGCCGCCCATGAAGGCGCCTTGCTGGGCGGCGATGAGGACGTGGCGTCCGCGCAGCCGCCCTTCGCCGACCACGATGCCGTCGTCGAATGCGCCGGGGGTGTCGAGTTGCGCCAGGTGCGGGCTGATCAGGCGGCGACGTGGGCCAACGAATTCAGTGAAGCTGCCCGCGTCCAGTAGCCCGTCGATGCGCTCGCGCGCGTCCGCTTCGTAGTAGCTGCGCTCGGCCATGGGAATGGTGGTGCTCATGCGCGGCTCCGGATGGCGTGTGTAGGCAAGTGGCTGGGCGCGATTGAGGCGTTGTTACTGGTAATGCCCATCGCGCGCGAGCGCGCTCCTACGGTGCTGATGCGTTGGCTGATGACTGCTTGTGTAGGAGCGCACTTGTGCGCGATCGAGGCATTACCGGTAATGCCCATCGCGCGCGAGCGCGCTCCTACGGTGCTGATGCGTTGGCTGATGACTGCTTGTGTGGGAGCGCACTTGTGCGCGATCGAGGCATTACTGGTAACGCCCATCGCGCGCGAGCGCGCTCCTACGAGGTCATGGGTGTGTGCGGGATCGTGGCGGCTCATGCGTCGGCTCCTTGCAGCACGTCGATGGCCTGCTCCAGACGCAGGCTCACCACCGCCGGCGTAGCGCCCACATCGTTGATGCTGATGCGCACGTCCTGCAGCGGGTGACGTGCGGCGAAATCGTCCAGCACCGCTTGCCAAATCTCACCGAAGCCGCGTGCGGCGGTGACGATTTCGATCTCCATCGCGCCGCCCAGCGGCACGCGCTCGACCAGCACTTCCAGATTGCCGGAGGCAACCACGCCGACCAGGGCGTGATCGAGCCCGGTGCGTGCGCCGTTGCGGCCATCGAAGCGATAACGCAGGGTTTCCATGCACTACCCCTACCAGTTGCGAAAACGTTTCGGCGGGTCGTACAACCCACCGGACCAGCGCACCAGGTCCTTGACCGTGCGCGCGGCAAGCAGATCGCGCGTGGCATCGCGCGGGCGGATGCCCAGATCGTCGGGGCGCTTGATGACCCCGCGGTCGCGCAGGTTTTCCACCATGCGCTTGTCGCGGCCCAGGCCGACCGCGGTGTAACCGGACACGCCGCGAATCGCCTGCTCGCGTTCTTCCGGCGTGCGGCACAGCAGCAGGTTGGCGATGCCTTCTTCGGTGAGCACATGGCTGACGTCGTCGCCGTAGATCATCACCGGCGGCAGCGGCAGGTTGGCGCGCTCGGCCAGCTCCCACGCATCGAGCTTGTCGACGAAGGCCGGCGCCATGTGTTCGCGAAAGGTTTCCACCATCTGCACCACTAGCTTGCGCCCGCGCGGCATCTCGCCCGGCCGTGCGGCTTCACGCCCGGCCTTGAGCCACGCAGCGCTTGCATGGCGGCGACCCCGCGCATCCGAGCCCATATTTGGCGCTCCCCCGAAGCCGGCGATGCGATCGCGCGTGGCGGTGGAACTGTTGCCTTGCAAATCGATCTGCAAGGTGGAACCAATGAACATGTCGCACGCATATAAACCCGCGGTCTGCGAAAGCGCACGGTTGGAACGCATGCTGCCGTCGGCACCGGTAAAAAACACATCCGGGCGCGCGGCGATGTACTTCTCCATGCCCAGTTCCGAGCCGAACGAATGCACCGACTGCACGAAGCCCGACTCAATCGCCGGGATCAGCGCCGGATGCGGATTCAGCGCCCAATGCCTGCAGATTTTGCCCTTCAGCCCTAGCGACTCGGCGTAGGTGGGCAGCAGCAGTTCGATGGCAGCGGTATCGAAACCGATGCCGTGATTGAGCCGGTTCACACCGTATTCGGCGTAGATGCCCTTGATGGCCATCATCGCCATCAGCACCTGGATCTCGGAAATCTGCGCCGGGTCGCGGGTGAACAGCGGTTCGATGTAATTGGGCTTGGGCGCGTGGGTGACGAAGTCTACCCAATCGGCCGGGATGTCTACGCGCGGCAGCGTGTCCAGAATTTCGTTGACCTGCGCAATGACGATACCGCCCTTGAACGCGGTGGCCTCCACGATCACCGGCGTGTCTTCGGTGTTGGGCCCGGTGTAGAGATTGCCGTGGCGGTCGGCGGCCTGCGCGGTGACCAGCGCGATGCGCGGGGTGAGGTCGATGAAATAGCGGCCGAACAATTCCAGGTAGGTGTGGATGGCGCCGATCTCGATGCGCCCTTCGCTCACCAGCCCGGCCAGGCGCGCGGCCTGCGGGCCGGAGAACGAGAAATCCAGGCGCTTGGCGATGCCGCGTTCGAACACGTCCAGGTGCGCGGGCAGCGACAGCACCGACTGCACCATGTGCAGGTCGTGCACGCGCGCCGGGTCCACCTCGGTGAGGCAGCGCGCCAGGAAATCGGCCTGCTTCTGGTTGTTGCCTTCCAGGCAGACGCGGTCACCCGGCTCGATCACCGCTTCCAGCAGCGCCACCACATCGTCGGCGGCCACCACCCGCCCGCGGGGCGCGAGCGCGGCGGCGCGCTGCAGGCGCTGGCGGCGGCTCTCGGCCTGGGTGTCCCACTGTCGACTCATCGCGTACGCCTCACCGGGCCGAGCCCGTAATGTCGAAGTAATTACATCGTAATTATGAAGACCTTCCCTGTCTAGCGGCGCTGCAGCATCCAGCTGCGCCGAGCAGTTTCCGTGCCGTGCGAGTCAGCTGGGCGACAGCTGCACGCTTGCGGCGGTTTGCATTCCGATATATCGTTTCGAAAATTTCGATATATCGAATGCGAGCTCCTTCCGACCCCATCGCCGCGTCAGATTTCGACACTCCCGCCGGGCGCGCCCGGCGATCCGGCACCGCGCGCCCGCTTGGCCATGGCGACCTGCGTCTGCTGTTGCTGGCGCTGATCGAGCAGCAGCCGCGCCATGGGTACGAGCTGATGCGCCAGATCGCCCAGCTGTTCAAGGGGCTGTATACGCCCAGCGCCGGCACGATCTACCCGGCGCTGGCGCAGTTGGAGGCCGACGGTTGGGTGCTCACCGACCAGGACCACGGGCGCAAGCGTTACCAGATCACCGAGGCCGGCCGCGGCCACGCCAGTGCGCACCGCGATGCACTGGACGCCGCCCTGGCACGCACGCACCGGCGCGCGCGCGACCTGATCAAGGCACAGACACCGCCGCCGATCCGCGACGCCATCCACCGCATCAAACACGGCCTGTTCGCCCGGCATGGGCAATGGACCGAGGCCGAAACCGCGCGCATTGCCGCGCTGCTCAACGCCGCCGCCGACGGCATGGAGCCAGGCGACACCTGAGCCTGCGCACCGCGCTTGTACGTGACATTGGTCCGCGCCAGCCTGACCGCGCCGACGCGCCCCTCCCCCGCCACGCGCTGCGTGGCCTTCCCCAGGAATTGCACTCCATGGCTGTCCACACCAATACCCAAGTTCGCCGCGATCCCCGCCTGCGCTCCGTGCAGGTGCTGCGCTGCGAAACGATCACCCCGCAGATGCGCCGCATCGTGTTTGGCGGCAGCGAGTTGGCCGGTTTCCAGAGCGATGCACCGGACGACCACGTCAAACTGTTCTTTCCCAATGCCGACGGCGCCTTCGTGCTGCCGACGATGACGGCCGAGGGCCCGCGCTACGACGCAGGCGCCGTGCCCTCGCCCGGCCGCGACTACACCCCGCGCTATTTCGACCCGCAGAGCGGCGAATTGGGCATCGATTTCGTGCTGCATGGCGATGGCGTGGCCTCCAGCTGGGCGGCACAGGCGCAGCCCGGCGATGACTTGAAGATCGGCGGCCCACGCGGCTCGTTCCTGGTAGCCGACGACTACGACCACTATGTGCTGCTCGGCGACGAAACTGCATTGCCCGCAATCGGCCGCTGGCTGGAAGCCATGCCGGCCGACATGCACGCGGAGGTCTACATCGAAATTGCCGACGCGGCCGAGCGCCAGGAGCTGCTCAGCGCTGCCGACGCGGATATCTACTGGCTGGAGCGCAACGGCTTCGACGCTGCGACGAGCACGCTGCTGGAAGACAGCCTGCGCGACTACGAGCCGCACGACGGCGACACGTTCTACTGGATCGGCGCCGAATCGATGCGCGCGCGGGCAATGCGCAAGTTCCTGGAAGAGCACCTGCAGGTAGACAAGGAGTCAGTGCGTGCGAAGGGCTATTGGAAGGCGAATCCGGCTGGGGAGTGAGCCGTTGGTGCGTGGTTTACGGCGTGCGTGGTGCGTGGTGTTGGGCTGAGGGTGGAGCCCTCGCGGCCAAGGCCGCTCCTACACGAGCTGAGCGGTTGTGGGCCCACCGCATCCCTGCATGGCGCCGGCCACGCGCATAAACAAAAAGCCCGCCAATTGGCGGGCTTTTTGTGTTCCACACATTGGTGCGATTGCGCGCACCGGTGCGTCGGCAGCGTGACGAATTACTTCGCGGCGGCGTCGCCGGCCTTGGCCTGCAGGGCCTCGGTGGTGATGCGGATCTTGACCTCGTCGCTGACATTCGGCGCGTACTGGCCCACGCCGAAATCGCTGCGCTTGATCGTGGTGGTGGCGTCGAAACCAGCGGCCGGCACCTTCTTCATCGGGTGCTCGCCGGCACCGTTGAGGGTGACGTCCAGCACGACCGGCTTGGTCTGGTCCTTGATGGTCAGATCGCCGGTGACGGTCAGCTTGTTGGTGCCGGCCGACTCGACCTTGGTGCTCTTGAAGGTGGCGCTCGGGAACTTGGCCGCGTCGAAGAAATCACCGCTCTTCAGGTGTTCGTCGAACTTGGCGGTGAAGCTGTTCAAGCCGGACAGCGGCAGGGTCACCTGCACGGTCGACTTGGTCACGTCGGCGGCGTCGTACACCAGGGTGCCGTCGACATTGCCGAAGTGCGCGGTGGGGTTGGAGAAGCCGAAGTGGCTCCACTGCGCCAGCACGTCGGTGTGGGTGGGGTCCAGCGTGTAGGTGCCGGAGGCCACCTGCACGGCCGGCGCGGTCGACGCATCGGCAGCCGGTGCGGGCGCAGCAGCGGCGGCATCGGCCGGGGCGGTGGCGGCCGGGGTTTCGGCAGCCGGCGCGGCGGCGTTGTCAGCCGGCTTCGAGCAGGCGGCGATGGCCAGGGTCAGGGCGAGCGGCAGCAACAGCTTATGGGTGGTCTTCATTGAAACTCCTTGAGATGGGTGAGCGCGCCGAGGCGACGCGATGGGACAGGGGCAGACGGACGAGGACTGCGGGAAACAGCGACCGCGCGCTTAAGCGATGCGTGCGGCTTCGTCGAAACTCAGGCGCGGCAGGCGCGGGAACAGCCCGGCCGGGTCACCGTACCCGAGATTGACCAGAAAGTTGGATTTAATCGGCGTGCCGGCAAAGAACGCGGCGTCCACCTTGGCATTGTCGAAGCCGGACATCGGGCCGGCATCCAGGCCCAGCGCACGCGCGGCCAGGATCAGGTACGCGCCCTGCAGCGAGCTGTTGCGGAATGCGGACTCGGTGCGCGCCGTACGCGGGCCGTCGAACCAGCTCTTGGCATCGGCATGCGGGAACAGGTACGGCAGCTTCTCGTGGAAGTCTTCGTCAAACCCAATGATCGCCGTCACCGGTGCGGCCAGGGTTTTGGCGGCGTTGCCCTCGGACAATGCGGGCTTGAGCTTTTCCTTGCCCTCGGCGGTGGTCACGAACACGAACCGCGCCGGCGAGCCGTTGGCCGCGGTGGGGCCCCACTTGACCAGGTCATAGAGCTCGCGCAACAGGTCTTCGCTGACCGGCGTATCGAGGAAGGCGTTTTGCGTGCGGGCGGTGCGAAACAGCTGATCCAGCGCGGCAGCGTTGAGCAGGTCGGACATGGAGACTCCGGGAGACAGTGGGATGGCGACAGTAGGGTGCAGCAACGGCGCCAGTGTGAAGACCCGCAGTGTAGAGTGGTGCGATTGCTGGAACACACGCTCAATCTGAAACAAATCTATGTCGGATCTGAAACGATGGCAGTGACCTGGGCGGTGAGCGACGGGCGCGCCGGCAATGCCCGCCAGGCCGAAGCGCTGGCCCGCGCCCTGCACCCCGACACCGTGCATGCACTGCATCTGCAGGCCAGAGCGCCCTGGCGCTGGGCCGCGCCGCGGCGCCTGCCGGGCGCCAGCGCGGCCTTCGGGCCGGCATTTGCCGCGCAACTGCAACACCCGCCCGGCCTGGTGATTGGCTGCGGACGCCAGGCGGCGTTGGCCACGCGTCTGCTGCGCGCCCGCGGCAGCGTGGCGGTGCAGATCCTGGACCCGCGCCTCGACCGGCGCCAGTGGGACCTGGTGGTGGTGCCCGAGCACGATGCACTGCGTGGCGAGAACGTGCTCACCCTGCTTGGCAGCCTGCATCCGGTGGACGACGCCTGGCTGGCCGCCGGGCGCGCGGCATTCCCCGCAGTGGGCAGGTTGCCGGGCCCACGTGTGGCGCTGTTGATCGGCGGGCCCACCGCGCAGGTGCCGTGGACACTGCAGGCGTTGGCGGCGCAGTGCAATGCCGTGCAGGCGCAGGTGCGCGCCGCAGGCGGCAGCCTGTTGATCACCGCCTCGCGCCGCACGCCGCCGGAGGTGGTTGCGCTATTGCGCATCCTGCAGCAGGGCAACCCCGGCCTGCTGTGGTGCGACGCGCGCGATGGCGCCAACCCGTATGCCGGCCTGCTGGGCTGGGCGGACGCGATCGTGGCCAGCGCCGATTCGGTCAACCTGCTCTCCGAAGCCTGCGCCACACCCGTGCCGGTGGTGGCGGCCTGTGCGGAATTCGCGCGCGGCCGTGTCGGCGCCTATGTGCAGGCACTGCAGCAGCGCCAGCGCCTGTGCGCAGCTAATGAAGTTTTGGCTACCACGGCCGCTATGCCGGTACGCGAAACCGAACGGATTGCGGCGCAGGTGCGTATGCGCCTGGGCTTATGACCGCGCCGACAGCAACGCCATGACCGCACAAGGAAGATGCCCCCAGATGCAGCGCTCTCACGGACACCGCATGCGCTACGCAACGGCGATCATGCTGTTCCTTGCCACCCTACCTGCGATCGGTGCGCCGACCTGCATCCCGCACTACCCGACACCGGCCACGCTGGCGGCCATGTTCGACCTGGCCCGGTCCACGCAGCAGGCGCTGGACAGGCTGGACGGTGCACGCGTCGTCCTGTTGGCACGCGGTGGCCAGGACTTGAGCCGGTATGGGCTGAAACATAGTCATCTCGCCTTCGCACTGCGCGAGGACGATGGCAACTGGCGCGTCACGCACCTGCTCAATCACTGCAAATCCGACACCTCCGAGCTCTATCGCGAAGGGCTGAGCAATTTCATCGGCGAAAGCGCGCTGCATGCGGATCTGCGCGTCGGCGCGCCCTCGCCTGAGGTGCAACAAACGCTGCAGCGCTTGTTGCAGGATCCCGGTACCCTGGCGCACGCCCTGCACACGCCGCGCTACAGCATGATCGCCTACCCGTTTTCTACCGATTACCAGAACTCCAATCAGTGGGTGCTGGAGGTACTGGCCGCCGCGCTTGCGCAATCCGACCCACAGACCACAGCGGTGGCGGCGCCAGTTGTGAATCGCCGTAGCGCGCAGGCCTGGCTCAAGCATGCCGATTACCAACCCACCCGCCTGCATCTCGATCTGAGTAAACGCATTGGGGCCCGTTTCTTTGTGGCCAATGCGGCAGTGAGCGACCATCCGGCCAGCGAACGCATCTCCGGCAATTACTCGGTGATCACGGTCGAGTCGGTGTTCGACTTCCTGCAACAGCGCAAGGCGCTGCTGCAGGAGTTCTCCATTCCACGCAGCGCTGCCGCGCACGGAGCATCTCCATGACCTCATCCTTCCGATCCGTCAGCCTCGTGGCGCTGCTGGCGCTCAGCGCCGGCCAGCCGATGCAGGCGCAGGCCGGCCTGACCACCATCACCCGTGGCGACGCGTCTGCGATGTCGGCCATTCTGGTGATCTCCGCGCCGTACTTCGTGTCGTTGGCGCTGACGCACAGCGCAGTAGCGGGCTCGGAGGCGCTCACCCACGCGTCGAACAAGGCATCCGCCGGGCCGTTGCCGCCAATGCGCGTGACATCGGTAGGCCCCACGCCCGACGGCGGCAGCGAGGTCCAGCTCCAGGATCCTGCGCAAGCTGCCAACACCGCATTGCTACGTTGGCCTGTCCGCAATGACGCACCGGCGGCAGGGTTCCGCGTTGGCGAGACGGTGACCTTCCAGCCAAGCCCAGCCGGTGCGGGCTGGACCGTGCAATCGGCGCAGGGCGAGGCGCTGGCATTCGTGCCGACTGCGGAATCGGCTGCACAGAACAGCAGCCAGGCCTGGTAACACGGCCCTGGCGAATAACCACCTGTGAGCCTGCAACAGCACATCGCACGCATTGCCTGCTGCAGCTGATCGCTTTGTGTTGGCTGTTTCGCGCCCTTCTTTCGCGCGAGCGTGCCTCAGTCCGTGATGGCCGCTGTCAGCACATCGAAGTCTGAGCAGAAGCCGCAGTAGCCCATACCCGGCGACGCACGGATAATTAGCGCCGCCCACGACTGCTGTTGTCCCGCCATGCCTGCCGCCCCTGCTCCCACCTTCGCACCGCTCACCGTTCGCGCCCTGTTGGGGGCGGTCTCGGCCATGGGCGCCGTGGTGCTGCTGTCCAACATCCTGGTGCAGTACCCGATCAACGACTGGCTGACCTGGGGCGCATTCTCGTATCCGTTGGCGTTTCTGGTGAGCAACCTGATCAATCGGCGCTTCGGCCCGCGTGCGGCGCGCACGGTGGCCTGGTGCGGATTTGCGCTGGCGGTGCTGTTATCGATCTGGCTGGCCACACCGCGCATTGCCGCCGCATCGTGCACGGCCTTCATCGCCGCGCAGTTGCTGGACATCACTGTATTCGACCGGCTGCGTCATGGCCGCTGGTGGCGCGCGCCGATCGTGGCGACCACCTGCAGTGCCACCCTGGATACCGCCATCTTCTGGAGCATCGCCTTTGCCGGCGCCGCGCTGCCCTGGCTGAGTTGGGCGGCGGGCGACCTGGCCGTGAAACTGGGCATGGGCGTGTTTCTGCTCGGCCCATTCCGCGCCTTGCTCTGGCGTGGTGTCCCGCACGCCAATCCATGATTGCGCACGAGCAGCCTGCTTGTACGAGCGCAGCCGCGCGCCTGTGCACTGCATGCAACAAGGCTGATCGCTGAGCGTCCAAGCGCGGGCGGGCCGGTAAGTTTTTTTGGAGTGCTGTCGGCGTGTCACATGCATCCGCCACACCCGCACCGCGGCGGGCACATTCAAGTTCCTTGTCATAGCGACACGCGGCAACGGCCAGTTGGGCGGTATGTAGATGCACTGCTGCCACCGCAGCTCTCACGTCTACCGTTGCGTTGCGATGATGCCCATCAAGCAAAGCGGACCGACGCTGTTGTACTGCTTGAGCCGGGCACTGCCTCACCACGCGCGCTCCATTCCCGCTTGTGAGCGTCGCTAGCATTGCGACGCCACTCGACAGCACAGGTGGGGTAGCGATCACTCGCCGCTCATCGCCATGCACACCACTCATGAAACGCCCACATGAAGGCATGCACGTAGCGGTAATGCTCCCGCGCACTGGCTGACCTACAGTAGGCCACCGCGAGATGCAGCAGTGCAGCAGCAATCACATTAGCCACGGCCAATTTGTCGCAGGTAGCGAACATGCAAATGCCGCCATGCGGTCACGTGTCGCTTTGCGCAGTCAATCGCGGAATCACCGCCGTCAGTGCAGCGCGGTCATTGGCAAGGCAGCACTGCGCAAGTGCGAAGCGATGCAACGCAATAACAGCGTCTGTCGCAAACGCACTACCGCAGCACCCAATCCATCCACCAGCAAGCGCAGTGCAACCACCGAGCCGGTGTGCTGTGGCGCGCGCCCTCCATGAGAACCCACCATGCAACTGCGCCTTCTTGTTCTGCTGCTCTTGCTGATCTCACTCACTGTCTTCGGAGCAGATATGTCCCACGACGCCAATAATTTCTACACCAGCGACAAGGTGACCCTGCAGCAGGTCACCTTCAAGAACCAGTACCAGATGACCGTGGCCGGCACGCTGTTCGTGCCCAAAGGCCTGGACACCGGCAAGCGCCATCCGGCCATTGTGGTCGGGCACCCGATGGGTGCGACCAAGGAGCAGAGCGCCAACCTCTACGCCACCAAACTTGCCGAGCAGGGCTTTGTGACGTTGTCGCTGGACCTGTCGTTCTGGGGCACAAGCGAGGGCCAGCCACGCAATGCGGTGTCGCCGGATATTTATGCGGAAGACTTCAGCGCAGCGGTGGACTTCCTGGGCACGCAGGCATTCGTGGACAGCACGCAGATCGGTGCGCTGGGCATCTGCGGCAGTGGCAGCTTCGTGATCAGCGCAGCCAAGATCGACCCACGCATGCGCGCCATTGCCACGGTGAGCATGTACGACATGGGCGCGGCCAACCGCAACGGGCTGCGCCATGGGCTCAGCCTGGAACAACGCAAGCAGATCATTGCCGCAGCTGCCAAGCAGCGCGCGGCCGAATTCGGCGGCGGGCCAGTGGAGTACACCGGCGGCACGGTGCTGGCGCTGACGAAGGACTCCAACCCGATCGAACGCGAGTTCTATGATTTCTACCGAACGCCACGTGGCCAGTACACCCCACAAGGCCAATCGCCCGAGCACACCACGCGCCCGACGCTGACCAGCAACGTCAAGTTCATGAACTTCTACCCGTTCAACGATATCGCCACCATCTCGCCACGGCCGATGCTGTTCATTTCCGGCGAAAACGCGCATTCAATCGAGTTCAGCGAAGAAGCGTACCGCCTGGCCGGCGAGCCCAAGCAACTGGTGATCGTGCCCAACGCCGGCCACGTGGACCTGTATGACCGCGTCGCGCTGATCCCGTTCGACACGCTGACTGCGTTCTTCCGCAAGAATCTGCAGTAAGCGCCACGCCATGGCGCGGTGCATGGCGATGTGTTGGCACGCACAGCGCGGGCGGAGACGCAGGTTCATGGCGTAACAAGTCCAGGCCGCGCCTACCTGACGGCAGCACATGTGGTGTGTGAATTACCTAAACGTTCGAGGGCAACACCAATGCCAACGCTTCGCACGCACACGTGCCTGCGTACCCTGCTGCTGGGGTGCGCCTTTCTGGTCACCGCATGTTCGGCGGCCACGCCACCGGCAGCCACCCACCCACAGACATCGGAGCGCACCATGCGCATCACCCTCACTATTGGCAGCGATGTCGTAGCGGCGGAGTTGGTCGACAACTCGGCCACCCGCGCCCTGTTGGCACAGTTGCCGATGAAGCTCGACTTCGAAGACTTCCATGCCACCGAGAAGATCAGTTACCTGCCGAAGAAACTCGACCTGTCCGAGGTGGGCCCGGCTGGCAAGGCGCAGGCGGGCGACCTGATGTATTACGTGCCATGGGGCAATCTGGCGGTGTTCTACCGCGGCTATACGCCGTCGCGTGATCTGGTCCGGCTGGGGCGCATCGTCGCCAATCCGCAGGCCCTGACACGCTCGGCCAGCTTCACCGCCACCGTCGAGCGTGCCGCACCTGCGGCACCCGCATCGCGACCCTGACATGTAAATCGCACGGAAGTGCGAGGCACGCGGGCTGCGTGCATTGCATCAGCGACCACGCGCCTGCTCGACGGCCTCTAACCCCACGCCCCTGGCACACCGTTAGAGCAGCTATCAAAACGACTGCGCCGCCGCCAGGCGGGCGCGGCCGGTGCTCGGAATCGGCATGTACTCCCGTACACTCCGGCCCTCCGCGCCGTCCGCACCCACCTGACGGTTGCTCGCTACGTTTTGTTAGCCGCTCTTAGTCCCGCGGTGCGTCGCGCCCGCGTGGAAATGCCAGGCCTTGCGCTTGCGCACAGTCGAAGATGGTGCGCGTGGCGTCCTGGATGGCCGCAGTTGGCGTGATCAGGCGCGGCCGCCGGTCCAGCGTGCAGGCCAGGCCAGCGTCCACCAATGTGGCATGCGCGCCGTGCAATCGCTGCGCGGCATCGGCGGCCAGCCACTGTGCCTGCGCCAGGGCATCGATCAAGGCCGGCGTGTCGCAGGCCTGCAGCAGTGCCGGATGCTGCGCGGCTTGGCCGAGCACGCCGGCCTGCAGCAGGAATTCCAGGTCGACCAGACCGCCGGCCCCCTGCTTGAGATCCAGACGCCCGGCGTCGCTGCGGTCCAGCTCCGCACGCATGCGCGCACGCATCTTGCACACATCGGCCAGCAGCAACGCGGTGTCGCGCACACGCGCCAAGGTCTCCTGCCGCACCTGCGCAAATGCGGCGCACAGCGCCTGATCACCGGCCACCGCCCGCGCGCGCACCAGCGCCTGGTGTTCCCAGGTCCAGGCACGCTCGCGCTGGTACTCGCGGTAGCTGGCCAACGACGACACCAACGCGCCCTTGCCACCATCAGGGCGCAAGCGCACGTCGATGTCGTAGAGCCGGCCGGCGCCGGTTTCGGCACCCAGCAACGCCATCACCTTTTGCGCAAGGCGCGCAAACCAGCGCCCGGATTCGAGCGGGCGCGCGCCATCGGAGGCTTCCACCGCGCGCGGGTGATCGTAGAGAAACACCAGATCCAGGTCCGAGCCGAAGCCCAGTTCCATCCCACCCAGGCTGCCATACCCGATGATGGCGAACGCACCACCCGGTACCTGCCCATGCGCGGCCTGCAATTGCGTCTGCGCCAGCTGCAGCACCGTCTGCACCACCGCTTCGGCCAACCAGGCGAGTTGGCGGGTGCTCTCCACCGCCTGCTGGCGCCCATCCAGCGTGGCCAGTGCGATGCGAAAACTCAGCGCGAGCCGGCGCTCGTTGAGTTCGCGCAGCGCCGCTTCCGGGTCGTCGATCTGCAGCGTGTCCACGCACGCGGCATGCAGTGCCGCGCGATCCGGCAATGGCCCTGCAATGCGGGTGTCGAGCAGTTCGTCCAGCAGCAGCGGATACGCGGCCAGGCGCTCGGCCAGCAAGGCACTGCGCGAGAGCACATCGACCAGGCGAGCCAGCGCGCTGGGTTGCTCGTCGAGCAGCGCCAGGTAGCTGGTGCGGCGCAGCGTGGCCTGTAGCAGGCCAAGCACGCGCCGCAACGCGGCGTCTGGCTGGGTCGCGCGGATCGCCGCATGCAGCAGCGCCGGCATCACCCGGTCCAGCCGCGTGCGTGCACCATCGGAGAGCGCGCGCACGCCGGAGGACTGTGCGAAATCGGCCAGCATGTGATGCGCGTTGCCGGGATCGTGCAGGCCGATGCCCAGCAACGGCGCCGCATCGCCCTCGGGCAGCGCGCGCCAGTAATCTGCCAGCGTATCGGGCGCGGTAGCGTGCACACGCGGTGCCAGCAACTCGGCAAATTCCGCCGCCACCCGCGTGCGGTGCGGTGCCAACGCCTCCAGCAACGCCTGCCAGTGCGCATAGCCCAGACCGAGCGCGATGCGTTCGCGCTCCGGCTCGCCCTGCGGCAAGGCATGCGTCTGTGCATCGCGCAGCATCTGCAGGCGGTTCTCCACCCGGCGCAGGAAGCGGTAGGCCTCGGCCAGTGCCTGACCGGTGGGTGGATCGATCTGCCCGAGGTCCACCAGCGCCTGCAAGGCCGGCAACAAACGCCGCTCGCGCAAGCTGGCTTCGCGCCCACCACGGATGAGCTGCAGCGATTGCGCCAGGAACTCGATCTCACGGATGCCGCCCGGCCCGCGCTTGATGTCGTCCAGGCGTGCATGGCGCGCCACTTCGGCGGTGATCGCGGCCTTCATGTCGCGCAGCCCGTCGAGCGCAGTGAAATCCAGGTAGCGGCGATACACGAACGGGCGCAGCGTTTCCAGCCACGCCTCGCCGGCGGCGATGTCGCCGGCCACCGCGCGTGCCTTCAACCAGGCATAGCGCTCCCAGTCGCGGCCTTCGCGCTGGAAGTACTGGTCCATGCCGTTGAACGACAACGCCACCCGCCCAGCACTGCCAAACGGGCGCAGGCGCAGATCCACGCGATGGCTGAAGCCATCGGCGGTGGTTTCGTCGAGCAGCTTGGCCAGCTGTTGGCCCAGCCGCGCGAAATATTCTTCGGCTGCCAACGGGCGCGCGCCATCGGACTGCCCGGCCTGCGGATACGCATAGACCAGATCCACGTCGGAGGAAAAATTCAGTTCGCCACCGCCGAGCTTGCCCAGCCCGAACACCACCAGCCGCTGCACGCTGCCGTCTTCGGCAATCACCTGCCCATGGCGGGTGGCGAATTGCTGTTCCAGTGCCTGCAGCGCGCATTGCAGGCAGGTTTCCGCCAACGTGGTAGCACCGGCCAGGGTGGCGTCCACCTCGTCCAGGCCGAGCACGTCGCGCCAGACCAGGCGCGCGGAGGCGGCTGCGCGGTAACGGCGCAGTTGTGCGGCCCACTCCTGCGGCTGCGCCGGGTCCAGGCGTGGCACCGGCAGCGGCGGCGGGTCTGGCTGTGCCAGGTGGGCGAGCAGCGCAGGTTGGCGCGCGAGCGTATCGACCACGAAGTCGCTGGCCAGCGCTACGCGTGCCAGCGGGTGCTCAACACCTTCGGGCCACGGCGCATCGGCAGGCAGGGCGTGGCGGACGCGCGCCACGGCCCGCTCGATCAGAGCGGCCAGCGCAGGAGAGGCAGACGGAATGGGCTGTGACATGGCCCGATTCTGGCATCCCTGCCGGGTAGCACCATGTGCAGATGCGCTGCCGCGCGTGCGCCGCCACCGCCGTGCACAGTGGGAGCGCACGCGTGCGCGAACGCGTTACCGGCACTGCCAAGCTCGCGCGCAAGCGCGCCTACCATGGCAATGACGCACCCGCATACGCATCTACACGTTGCGCTCGCGCTAGCCGAGCCCCAGCACTGCGCCGGCCGCAGCCACGCCGCCCAGGCATCCCACCGTCACTGCCACCCAGGCGCTGCGGCGCGGTGCATATGCCAGCCCCAGCGCCACCCACAAGGCCCCGGCGCTCGCCATGCCCAGCCAGAGCACCGCGCCTGCACTGCCGCCCCAGGCGCGCACGCATACGCCCAGTGCGCTCAGCAGCAGGCACGCACCGAGCACGCGCAACTGCCAGCGCTGCGCACGCGGTGCAGTGCGCTGGCCGGTGAGTTGTTCGTAATGGCGATGCATCGCTACGCAAATCGCCATCATGCCGGCGTGGCACAGCGCCAACGCGGTAAGCGAGGCGATCATGCCGGCCATGCACTGCCCCGCAGCACCCAGTCGATGCCTGCCAGCACCGCCAGCGCGACGAGCATCCACCGCCACATCCGCCACGCGCTGCGCGCACGGAACATCCACATCGCCAGCAGCGTGTAGACCACGAAACTCAGCAGCGTGGTCACCAGCACCGCAACCACCGGCGGCATGCCTGCCACGCGGGCCAGCAGTTGCGCGGCCACGCCGCTGCCACTGGCGGTGAGCGCATAGCCGCCCATGCTGGCCGCCAGCACGCGCCCGGCGACGGCGCCGCGGTAACGCCATGGCGATGCCTGTGGCGATTGACTCATGCACCGGGCTCCGCTGTCTGCGTGCGCCGCGCCGCACGCACGGGTGGCGGCGCACTGACGCGCTGCTGCACGCGATACGCGGCATAGGCAACGCTCACACCGAAGCCCAGGGCGGTGAGTTCCACCGCGGCGCGCTGCAGGTCGCCATCGAGCAGATAGCGCCCCACATGCTGACCGGTGCTGGCCGCGTTGAGCAGTGGCAGGCCAATGCACAACGCGGCGGTGATACCCAATTGCTCCACCCAGGCACGCAGCGGTGGGCGCAGCAGGCCATGCAGCAACGTGCCGGCCCACACCCACAGAAACACCCGGATTTCCGTCTGCGCACGCGCCTCCAGCTCTGCCGGCAGCAAGCGGTTGGCATAGAAGTACGCAATGCAGGCCAGCGCGGTGCCGGCCAGCGCGGCCACGTTGCACGCTTCCACCACCCGATAGATGCCTGCCGTGGCAGCGCCGAATTCCTGCTCGCTGCGGCGCCGGCGCTTGACGGTGAACAACACCGTGCCGGTGGCGATCATCGCGGTACCGGCCAGGCCACAGACGAAGTACAGCCACTTGGCGGTCCAGCCGCCAAACCCGGCCACATGCAAGGTCTTGATCGTCGCCTCCACATCGGCGGCTTGCAGCGGCGTGTGCGCCGCAACCGCATGCCGCTCCAGTAGCGCGCCACTGCCGGTATCGAACACCACGCTGGCCGGTGGATTGAGCAACTGCCGCGAGTGCGCGGTGTCGGCAACACGCGCAATCACGCGCAGCGTGCCACCGGGCTGGTCCGGGCGTTGGATGACCAACGTTTGCGCAGGCTGACCATTGAGCGCTGCGGCGCGCTGCACAAGATCGGGCAGATAGGTGTGCATCCGCTCGTGCCGGGTTGGCTGGGCCGCTGGTGCCGCGGCGGCAGGCGACAACGCCGCCTCGTACCGGGCGTAGGCGTCTTCGTCCTGTCCATATAACGCGTGCAGCGGGGCGGAGAGATAGCTGGTGGAGAAATACGCCAGCCCGGTGTAGACGATCATCAACAGGAACGGCAGCGTGAGCACGGCGGTGGCGTTGTGCGCATCCAGCCACGAGCGCTGCCCCTTGCCCGGACGGAAGGTGAAAAAGTCCAAGAAGATGCGCTTGTGCACCACCACGCCGGACACCAACGCAATCAGCCCGCACATCGACACCCAGCCCACCAGCCAGTAGCCGGGGATGCCGCCCTGCAAGGTGTAGTGGAAGCTCATGAAATGCCGCCCGCCCTCGGTCTGGCGGCCCCACGGCGTGGGCAGGACTTCGCCGGTGATGGGGCTCAGCGTGGCCTGGCCGGCGCCAGCGGGGCCACGCCAGACCACATCCAGGGTGTCGCCCGGCTGCACCGGCAAACTGACGCGCCACAACGTGGCCTGCGCCGCCTGTTGGCGCAGGTGCGCCAGCGCGCGTGGCACCAGCTGTGCCTGGGCCAGTGGCGCATGCGTGGCGGCGCCGGGCAGCGCCGGCCTGGCCTGCATCCAGCTGGTGATCGGATCGCGGAACACGCTGAGCGTGCCGGTGAGGAAGATCGCGCACAGCAGCCAGCCACAGGTGAGGCCGCACCAGGTGTGCAGCCACGCCATGCTTTGCCGAAAGCCCTCCCTCATGCGGCCATCGCCCCGTGCATGCAGCGGCGCATCACAGCGCGCCGCGCAGGGTCACCATCACGTTGCGCGGTTCACCGTAATAGCGGCCATTCACGAAGCTCGACAAGGTGCTGTAGTAGCGCTTGTCGAACACGTTGTTGAAGTTCACCGCCAGCGACCACTGCCGGTTCACCTGGTAACGCGCCAGCGCATTCCACACCGCGCGCCCGGGAATATCTGCAGTGGCCGCGCCGATCTGCCGATACGCCGCACTCTGCGCGCTCACGCCGCCCCCCACGGTGACGTCCTGCAACACGCCCGGCAGCCGGTAGGTGGTCCACACCCGCAGCAGGTGCTTGGGCGTGTAGCTGTTGAAGGTCTGGCCCTGGCTGCTGACATCCTGCAGATAGGTGGTGCGGTTGAAGGTGTAGCCGGCGAACAGGTTCCAGTCGCGCAGCACTTCGCCACTGACTTCCGCATCGAAGCCGCGGCTGCGCACCTTGCCGGTGTCGATGTAGCAGAAGTCGTTGTTGCGGCAGGTCGGGCTGGTGCTCAGGTCGGCCTGCGCGCGGTTCTTCTGCTCCACCTGGAACAGCGCAAAGGCGGTATTGATGCGTCCGTCCAGCCACTCGCCCTTGAGCCCCAGCTCGTAGTTGGCGCCGGTCATGGGCTTGAGCATTTCGCCGGCTTCGTTCTGCGCGTTCTGCGGCTGGAAAATGTCCGCATAGCTGGCATACGCCGACCAGGTGGGCGTGAGCGCGTACAGCAGGCCGGCATACGGGGTGACCTGCCCGGTTTCGCGGGTGTGTTCGATCGACTGCGAGGGCGACAGCCCGGTGGTGGTGGTGTTCCATTTGGTGTCGTGCCAGCTCACGCGTGCGCCCACGATCGCCTTCAGCGGGTCGGTCAGCTGCCAGCGTAACGCGCTGTACAGACCAAGCTCGCGCGAGGTGCCGTGACGCGCCTCGCGCGCACTGGCAAAGATTTCCTCATCGCTGATTGCACGCACGTTGCGTTGCAGCGAGAACACGTTGAAGGTCTGAAAGTTGTTCTTGTTGCCGTAGACCGTATCCACCGTGGTTTCGGCGTAATTGCTGCCTAACACCAACTCGTGGCGCCGCCCGAGCGCGTTGAAATGCCCAATCACATTGGCATCGACGCCGGCCACGTCCGCTTCAGAAATGGTGCGCGCCGCCAGCAGGGCGCCGGTGCCGTTGGCCGGGTTGATCGCGCGGCTGGAGCTGGCGTACTTGAGGTTGTGCCGCTCATGCACCTGCACCGCGCTGAGCTTGAACACCCAATCGGCGTTGAAGCGATGGTCCAGGTCCAGGTACAGGCCGCGATTGGACGAGGATTGCCGGTTCCACTGCGCGCCCAGGTTGGTGCTGCGCGGCAGGCCGATATCGCGGCCGTCGGTGTAACTCGGCAGGCCGCCGAAAAATGGTCGGCCTTCGACTTCTTCGTAGCTTGCCGCCAGGCTGACCTGCGTCTGCGGCGAGACGCTGTAATCCAGCGTGCCGTAATAGGTGGGCGTACGCCGCTCCACACCATCGACGAACGAGTGCTGGTCCTGGTAGTCGATCACGCCGCGCGCGCGCAAGGCACCATCGTCGGTGAGGTTGGCGCTGGCATCCAGCAAGGAGCCATAGCGGTCCCAGGAGCCGGCCTGCAGCATCACGCTCACGCCGGGCACGTCCAGCGGGCGCTTGCGCACCAGGTTCACCGCACCGCTGGGGTTGCCGGCGCCCTGCAGCAGGCCGGCGGCGCCGCGCAGTACTTCGGCACGGTCGTAGATGCCCATGTTGGCGCTGTAGTTGCTGGCGCGGCCATACATGCCGCGATTGAGCGGCACGCCGTCGTACTGCACGGTGGTGATGTCGAAACCGCGCGCATAAATGTATTTGCCGCCTTGCGGGCTCTGCACGATGGTGATGCCGGTGGTGCTGGCCAGCGCGTCGTAGACCGAGGTGATGTTCTGCTCGTCCATCAGTTGGCGGGTGACCACGCTGATCGACTGCGGGATGTCCTTCAGGCGCTGCTCGCCACGGCCGATGCTGACCGCGCGCGCGGTATAGCTGCCGGTGCCGCTGGTGGCGGCGCGGCGTTCGGCCTGCGCGGTGACTTTCACCGTCGGCAGCAGCCAGGCATCCACTTCGCCCTGGCTGGTCACCGCCGCAGGTGCCGGGCGCAACACGTAGCCGCCGGTCTGCAGTGGCACGGCCTGCAACCCACTGCCGGCCAGCACCGCAGTGAGTGCGCCGGCCGCGGTGTAGTCGCCGTCCAGCCCGGCGGTGGTGCGCCCATCGGTCTGCGCAGCGGTAAAGCTCAGCAGCAGGTTGGCCGAGCCGGCCAGGCTGCGCAGGGCCGGTGCCAGTGGCCCGGCCGGGATGCTGTAGCGCTGCCGGGCCGCGGACGCGGTTTGGGCATCCTGCGCGGCGGCAGCGGGACTGGTGGCCAGCACCGTCAGGCCGCACAGGGCCAGCGCAATCGCGATGGTGATGGGCCTGGGCAGTGCAGCGCGCGGCAGTGAGAGGTGCAGCGAAACAGCGTGGTGGCCGCGGCGGCGGTCGGAGATGGACATGGGGTTCCCGCAATCTAAGGTGGCGTCGCACTGACACCGTCATCAAGGAGGTGCCACGAGCGCGCCGATCGGGCAGACGATCTCGCAACTTTTTTTCGGGACTTGCGGCGGCGGTGTCTGCCGGGCGTCCGCAGACGCGGGCCGGACTGGCTGATGACCGCAGCGCGCGGTCGTCGGACAGAGGTGTCTTACGCGAGCACCCGCGGATGGCGCGTCGGGAACTTGGGGCGCATACCGACTCGCCGACACCACGGCGTTGCGTGTCTGGCAGCCGCACCGGCGGCCCGACCAGCCCGGCGATGCGCGCCTCGCCCATCAGAGTGCCCGCCCAGTTCTATTCAGCGCTGCGCCGCGTACGGCACGATCTGCGGGCGCCGCAGCGCGATCGCCGCGCTTGGATCCGCGAAAAAACCTAGTGAGCAATCGTCAGCAGGTGCGGGCGGCGCAGAGGAACTGGAGTGTCCGTAGGACCATAGGGTTTCGAGCAACGGCCGCACCCGCCTCGCAGCTACGCAGTCGTTCGATCGCTGCGCCTAACCGGCCGCCTGGATGCTCACCCAGTAGCGGCTGCGCTGGCGCACCCGCACCGGCAACACGCTGGGCAACATGGCCAGAATGCGGTCGGTATCGTCCAGCGGAAACACCCCGGAGACGCGCAAGCCGGCCACCGCCGGGTCGCAGCGCAGCAGCCCGGGGCGGTAGCGCTCCAGCTCGGCCACGAACGCATCCAGCCGCAACTCGTCGGCAATCAACTGGCCGCGCTCCCAGGCGGTGGCCTGCGCATCGGCCGGCCCGGGCGCCTGCAGGAACGCGGCATTGAACACGCATTGCTGGCCGGCCTGCACGCGGCGCGCGGCGTGAGTGGCATCACGCGGGCGGATCTCCACCGCGCTCTCCAGCACCGTGACCCGGCTCTGCGCCTGGTCCTGGCGTACGCAAAAGCGCGTGCCCAGCGCGCGGACATCGCCGTGCACGGTACGCACCAGCAGCGGGCGCGGGTCCTGCGCGGCGCCCAGCGCGTGCGCGGTCACCACCATGATCTCGCCGGCCACCAGATCCAGCAGGCGCTGGTGCGTATCGAAGCGCACATCCACCGCGCTGCGCGTGTTGAGGGTCAGGCGGGTGCCGTCGTCCAGCTGCAGTACCCGGCGCTGCCCGGTGGCGGTGGCGTAGTCGGCGGTTGCCTGTTGCCAGCGCTGGGTGCGGGTGGCCAGCAGCCCGGTGGCGCCGGCCAACCCGCCCCACAACACCAGGTTGAGCGCCTTGCGTCGGCCCGGCGAGGCGGGGCGCTTGCCGTCGGCATACGGCGACAGGCTGCGGTACGCCGCCTGCGGTGCCAGGGTCTTCAGTCGCCCGGTCACCGCTTCCAGATGCGCCCAGGCCCGCGCGTGGTCCGGATGCGCGGCGCGCCAGTGTTCCCAGTCACGCAATTGCGCCGCGCTGGCGGTGCCGGACATCAGCACCGTCAGCCACTCGGCGGCCTGGTCGGCCACCTCAGCGCTGATCGGCTGCCCGCCGGCCAGGGGCGTGCGCGGCGTGCTGGCGTTGCTCGCAGACATCGGTGCCACCACTCAGGCCGACAGCGCGAACAGGCATTGCCGGTTGGCGCGCGTGAGGTATTGCTTGACCGAGCTGCTGGACACCCCCAGGCGCTGCGCGATCTGCGCGTAGCTAAGCTCGTGCAGGTGCGCCAGCAGGAAGGCCTCCTTCACTTTCGGCGGCAGGCCGTCCAGCGCCTGGTCCAGCTGCTGCACCGCCTCCAGCGCCAGCAGGTGCAACTCCGGCGAAGGCGCCAGCTCTTCCGGCAACGCGGCCAGCATCTCCAGGTAGCTGGCCTCCAGCAGCTTGCGCCGCTGGCGGTGCGCCATCAGCCGCCGCGCGATGGTGGCCAGGAACGGCCGCGGCTCGCGGATCTGGTCGGCCGCGCCGGCATCGATCACGCTGATGAAGGTGTCCTGGGCCAGGTCGGCCGCCACGCACCCGTCGCCCAGCTTGCGCCGCAACCAGCCCTGCAGCCAGCCGTGGTGGTCGGTGTACAGGCGCTCCACCTGCTGCTGAAGCGCGACTTGCGTGGCCGACACGATGACCTCCTGGACGCCGGACCCGGGCAGGGTGCACCCGGGATTAAATGAGAATTGATCTCATTCTAACGGATGCAGCGCCGTGTTGCAGACGCGACCGGGTCTGCACTGCTCCGGCGGGCAGCGTGCTTTGGCTGCGGCGGAGGTCAGTTGCCGCTCGCGGAATTCCTGGAATGGCAGTCGTCCGTGGATGGACAGCGATACACGGCGGCAATCGCAGGACGTGCCTCTCGCGCTCACGCGCTCACGCGCCAGACATTGCAGCTGAAGCTGCGCTCGCGACCGACGCGCCTGCCCGAACTGCGCGCGAAGGCATGCCGTGCTGATGTCATCGCCATCGTCAGCAAGACCCCGTCCACCTGCCAGCAAGGTCGCATGCAACGTCAACAGTCGCCCTATGCACCGGTTCGACCTTTTACGCCTCGCAGACAACGCCCTGACAAACGCCATGCTGCACTGCGGTTTTCGCACGAGGTCACCGTATGTCGCCCACCCTGTTGCCCGCCGCGGCCCTGCCCTCGCAGGTCGCGCTGCATAACGACGGTACCGATCCCGCCCTGCCGCCCAGCCTGCCGTTCCTGCACCTGTGGACCGGGCCGGACGGGCTGAGCCGGCTCAACACCTCGCAGTTGGCCGGCTTCCAGAGCAAGAGCGTAGGCGGTGGCGCCGCGCCGCAGTGGCTGCGGCCGTTTCCCGGCGAGGTGGTGGGCGTGCAGTTTGCGGTGCTGCCGGTGGGCTGGGTCGGCGACTGGCACGAAAGCCCGCACCCGCAGTGGGTGATCCCGCTGCGCGGGCGCTGGTTTATCGAAACCGGCGACGGCACGCGCGTGGAAATGGGCCCCGGCGATATCCATTTCGGCCAGGACCAGGGCACCACCGACGCACGCGGCCACCGCTCCGGCCAACTGGGCGACACGCCCTGCCTGCAGATGATGGTGCAATTTGCGCACTCCCCCGGTGTGGCGGCAGCGCATCCGTTCGATGAAACAGCGGCGCCATGATGGACAGCCATTGCCGCGTCCGCCCGGCCGGCCCGGCCGTTCCCGCCGACTGCGACCCGCCCCGCACCACGCACGCCGCGCTGGCCGCACGGTTGGGCGATGCGCGCCTGCTCACCCTCTACGACCAGGCCACCTGGAGCGAAGGCCCGGCTTGGTGGGAGGCCCAGCGCACGCTGGTGTGGAGCGACCTGGTTGGCCGCCGCGTGCTGGGGTGGCGGGAAGACGGCACCGTGGATGTGCTGCTGGATGCCACCGCCTTCACCAATGGCAACGCGGTGGATGCGCAGCAGCGCCTGGTGCACTGCGAACACGGCCGGCGCGCCATCACCCGCAGCGATGCCGATGGCCAGGCCCACCTGCTGGTGGGCCGTTATGCCGGCAAGCGGCTCAACTCGCCCAATGACCTGATCGTGGCGCGCGATGGCGCGATCTGGTTCACCGACCCGCCGTTCGGCTTGCGCAAACCCAGCCAGGGCTGCCCGGCCGATCCGGAGCTCGCCCACCACAGCGTGTACCGGCTGCCGCCGGACGGCGGCCCGCTGCAGCGCATGGCCGACCTGGACCACCCAAACGGGCTGGCGTTCTCGCCCGACGAGCAGACCTTGTACGTCTCGCAAACCCCGGAGCAGGGACACGGCAGCGTGGAAATCACCGCGTTTGACTGGCGCGATGGCGCGCTGCACGACCGCCGCCACTTCGCCAGCGTCCCGGACGGGCTGCCGGATGGCTTCTGTGTGGATCGCGGCGGCTGGCTATGGAGCAGCTCCGGCACCCGCGTGTGCGTATTCGACAGCGACGGGCAACTGCTCGGGCACATCCCCACGCCGGGCACCGCCTCCAACTGCACCTTCGACCAGGCACAGCAGCGGCTGTTCATCACCGGCGGGCCGTGTCTATGGATGCTGCCGCTGCCCTGAGCATGTGCGCAGACGCGCGGCGTAGACTGTTCAGGCAATAAAAAAGCCCGCTTGCAGCGAACTGCCAGCGGGCTTTGCTCCCTCCCCCACGTCGGGATGCAGGATCATAGTGCGCGCCTGTTCGGCGACTTGCACGCTGCACTGCAAAACAATACCCGGCAGTACAGAACTAGAGTTTTTCCTTCACATCGGACTCGCCACGTGCGGGCCTCAGCGCAACAGATCCGGCTGCGCGCGATACCACTCGGCAGCGCGTAGCAGATGCCATTCGGGCGTGTCGTTGCGCAAGCCCACCGCCGCACTCAATACACCCCAGCGCGCCAACAGGCTGCCGCTGCGTTGCGTGCCACGCAGACGCAAACGTGCATCCACCTGATAACGCGCGTTGTGCGCCTGCAAGCGATCCACGATCACTTCATCGCCCTGCCAATGCACGCGCGCGGCGAGCTGCGCCTGGCCGGCATCCACCAGCCGCACCATCCAGTTGGGCAACGACCGATCGCGTGCATAGATGGCCATCAAGAACGCCAGGTCACGCACGTCGATGCGCACGCGTCCATCCACACCCACTGGCGCATGCCAGTGCATGTGCGTGTCATCCAGTACGATGCGCGCCCACCAGCCATCGCGTCGCTGTCCATCGGGGCCGGTGAAACCGACATTGCGCAGGTTGATCTGGCTGGCATCAAGGCGGAAATTTTCTGCACGCAGATCGCCGCGTTGCAGTCGCAGGTTTGCATCCACATCGCCGCGCAACGCGAGCCCGGCAAACTGCAGGCGTGCCGCCCGCGCGGCGATGCGCAAACCGCCCTTGCCGATACGTCCACCCGGCTCGATCTGCAGATCGCCACTGAGCGCACCGCTGCCCCCATCGAACCGCAGCTGCTGTTGCGGCAGGTAGCGGTTGTAGGCGCGCAAGTCCGGCACACGCGCATTGGTGAACACCAGATGCGCGCGGGTGGTGTCGCGCAAGCTGGCCAGGGTGCGTGCGTCGGCACGGGTCTGCAGGTCCAGGCGCAGATCGCGCCCTTGCACGAACGGGCGCGCCAGTGCCGTGCGGTGGGCGATTGAAAACTGCTGCATGCGCAGTGCCAGCGAGGGCAGCAGATGGCCGGCGGCATCGGCCTCCACGCGCAGGTCGGCGCTGGCCTGGCCTTCGATGGCGTGCTCCATCACGCCCACGCGCGCGGTGACGCGCGGCACCTGCAATCGGCTGCCGGCGGCCAGCTGTCCGCGCACGATGCGCAGGTCTGCATCCACCAGGCCGTCGCCTTCCAGCGTCAGCCAGTCCACGCCGGGAAACAGTGCCGGAATCCAGCTGAGCGAGGCGAGCTGCCAATGCATGCGCGCGTGCCCGGACGTCCGCGGCAACAGGTTGCGCGGCGCCTGCAGTGGCAATCGCCGGCCCTGCACGCGCAGGTCCGCATCCAACGTCAGGCCGGCATCGGCCGGCTCGGGCATGCTGACGCGCAGGCGCATGTCTTGATCCACCTGCAACTGCGCGGCCAGCTCGCCCAGCAATGCGTTTGGTGTGCGGGTACCGTCGTGCAACGGCGTCCGCCATTGCAGGTGGCTCCCCGGATGCAGTTCACCGCGCGCCCAGCGCAGCTCGCCATCGGCACGGCCTTGCCCGGCTCGCGTCTTCAGCCTGGTTTTTCCTTGCGCATCGCGTGTCACTTCCAGCGCGGCGGTATCGCCACGCACACCGATCAGCGCGTCGGTGAGTTGCAACACCGCCAACCCGCGTGCCTGCGCCGCGGTATGCCGGGCAATGCTGGTTTCCACCCGTAACTGGCCGTTACGCAGCAATTCGGTGCCGGCCCAGTGCAGCGTGGCGTGCTCGAACACCGCGCGCGATGGAAACACTTCGATCGGCCCGCCGCGCAGTTGCTTGAACAGGCCAAATTGCAGCTGCCCGTCACCGGCGACTTGTAACTGGCGAAGTGCCAGCGCCTGCACCTGCTCGGCGACGATGCGATCGAACTGCAACGTCCACGCGGGGGTTTGACTGCGGGTGGAGCGTGCTGCTGACTGCGTGGTTGCCGTGGTGGATGCGGTGGGTGCGGTGGGTGCCTGGTCGGCTGAGATGGCGGATGCATTCGCTGCATTCGCTGCATTGGCTGCATTGGCTGCATTGGCTGCAGCAGGATTGGCTGGCATCCCATCGGCTGGCGAAGTGCGTGGCGTAGAGGCGCCGTTTGTAGCTGCCGCTGTAGCTGCGGCGCTAGATGCAGTTGCGCTTGCAGTTGCCGACGAAGCCGCAGGCGCGGGAGATGCCACAGCAGCGCCAGGCTGGTCGGACGCATGCAAGCCGCCGCGCACACCCTGCGCATGCAGCTCCGGCACCAACAGTTGGCGATGCAACAGCGGCAGCAAGCGCACCTGGCCATGCAGGCGGTCCGCACTCGCCTCCCAACGGCTGCGCGTCGTGCGGCCGTGCAAGCTGACGTCCCACAAGGTCAGGCGGCCCGGCCACCAGGTCATCCCCGCGCGCCACTGCATGGCGAAGCGGTCCGGCGTGCGATTGAGCGCGGCAGTGCCCAGCGGCGTGTTGAGGAACAGATTGCCGAGCAGCAGGTACGCGGCGTACAGCGCCACCACCGCAAGCACCGACCAACGCACGGCGCGGGGCACGGCACGCCAACGGGCGCGGACAGGCATCGTCATGACGGCAAGCTCCTGAAGACCGCGCAGGCGGCACAGTGCAGTGTGCCAAGCCAGGCGTGATTGTCACGCGCAGCGGTGCGCGTCGCGATTGGTGTGATCGGGGATTGCCAGCCTATGCGGCGATCCCATCGATCACAGCATCTCGTAGGAGCGCACCTGGGCGCGACAGGCATTACCGGGAAATCCTTGTCGCGCCCAGGTGCGCTCCTACGTGGCTATCCGCCTCACCCAGACGCGGTGTATGCGCACCGATGACAAAAGACCACTACACGTCCGGTTTCCCGCGAGTTCCGTCAGCCGAGCAACCCGTAGGAGCGCACCGGGAGCGCGACGGGGCGTTACTAGGGAATCCTCATTGCGCCCGGGTGCGCGCCTACGTGGTTATTCGCGTCACTAACGCTGTGTAAGCATGCCGATGACGACAGACCGCGACAAACGTGGTTTCCCACGAACTACATGCATTGGTAGTTGCTCCCGCATATCCGCTCAGCCGCAGCAGACCGTAGGAACCCACCCGGGCGCAACGTAGCGTTACTGGTAGATCCCCTAGCGCCCAGGTGCGCTCCTACGCACACGCTCACTTCTTCTTGGCCATCGGCGGCAGCAAGGACGAGCGCCCCTCGTACCACTCGCGTGCGCCGGCCAAATGCCATTGGCGCTGTTGCCCATCGAGCTCGATGCCTGCACCAAGCACGCCCCAGCGCAGATACAGGTCGCCCCGCTTGTAATCATCGTCAATTGCCAGGCGCGCGCGTAGCGACAGGCGTGCGTTCTCCGCGTGCAGGTCGTCCACCACTACCTGCTGCTTGCGCCAGCGCAGCCGGCCGGTGGCGTCGAGCTGGCCGGCATCGAGCAGGCCCAGCACCCAGCGCGGGTAATCAGCGCGTTGTGCGAACACCGACAGCAGCGGCGCGGCATCGCGCATGCGCACTGCCGCATCGGCATCCACCTGGAAGGGCGCGGTGGCCTGAATCGTGCCGGCCGGCACCTCCACCTCGCCCCACCAGGCGGCGTCGGTGGCGGCATCGCCCACGCGCATGTTGCGCAAGCGAATGTGCGTGCCACTCAGGTCGAAGAACTTGGCCTTGAAGTCGGCACGCCGCAGGGTCGCCTGCAATTGCGCATCGCCGCGCATCTGGATGCCGGCGATGGACAGGTGCGCGCCCTGCCCGCGCAGATCCGCATGGCCGTTGCCCACGTCACCGGCCGCATTGAGCGCCACGTCGCCACTCAGCCGGCCGCTGCCACCCAACAAGCGCACGGTCTTGCCGGAAAGATAGCGGTTGTAGACGGTGAGGTCCGGCACGCGCGCATCGCTGAAACGCAGCTGCGCCTTCATTGTCTCGCGCAGCCGCGCCAACTCCGCATCGCCCTGCATGGCCAATTGCAGGTCGCGGCCGTCCAGCAGCACCTGCCGTGGCGCATCGCTGGGCGTGGCCCTGAACGTGGGGATACCCACATCCAGATGCGCCTGCGGCGTGGCGGCATCGTCGATGTGCCCGTGTGCCTTGGCAACACCGGCCAGGCGGGTGCCCGCCACCTGTGCCACCGCTTCCACCCGCGGGATATCCAGCGTGCTGCCACTGGCCAGCCGCCCCTGCGCCAGGCGCAGATCCGCCTCGACCAGGCCACCGCCTTCCAGCTGGAACCACGGCTTGCGCACGAACAACTCGGCGATCCAGTTCAGCGACTCAAACTTCCAGCGGCCGCGTACCTGCCCGGACAGGCGCGGCAGCAGTTGCGCCGGTGCGGCGAACGGAATGCTGCGGCCGGCGATGCGCAGATCGGCATCCAGTTCGCTGCCGGTGTCCGCATCGCGCGGCAGCCGCGCCTGCACGCGGATGTCCTGCGCTACATCCAGCTGCAGCGCGAGCATGCCGCGATCGGTAGCACCCACACCGGCCAGCAACGGCAGCCGCCACACCGCACGGCTACCCGGCTTCAAGGCCCCGTTTTCCAGCGTGATATCGGCCTCCACGCGTGCGGCGGAGGGGCCGCTACTGATGTCCACGTGCGGCGCGCCGGTGTCGATCTTCAACGCCACCGTGCTGGCGTTGAGCTTCAGGCGTGCACGGGTGATGCCGAGCTTGCGCAGGCCCGGCGCCTGGTCGCGGTAATGGCGGGGGAACTGGAACTGCGCGTCCAGTTGCGCGCCGTTGAACACCTGCACGCCGTCGTAGCTGACCACCGCATCGGTAAAGCCCGCTTCGGAAGGAAACAACTCCGACGGCCCGCCCTTGAGCTGTTTGAGAAAACCCACCGTGCCATGGCCGTGCCCGGCGATGAGCAGCTTGCCCAGACGTGCACTGCGGATGCTGGTGCTGCTGATCGCATCGAAGCGCAGCGTCCAGCCGCGGTTGCCGCGCGGCGGCGGCGGGATGGCCTTTTCGGCGGTTTCAACCTCGGCACTGAGGCCGGACGCATGCAGCCACGGCAGCCGCACCTCGCGCCGGAACAACGGCAGCAGCGCGATGCGCGCATGCGCGCGGTCGGCATGGAAGACGTAAACGGTCCGGTTGGCCTGCCCGCGCATGCGCACGTTCCAGGCCATCACCTGCCCCGGAAACACCGTGATTGCCGGGCCGGTCTGCATGGTGAACTTGTGCGGCTGCCGGTTGGTGGTGGCATCGAACAGCGGCGTGTTGAGAAAGATGTTGCCTGCCAGCAGATACAGCACGTACAGCCCCAGCAATACGACCACTGCAATGCGCCATGGCCGGGGCCAGCGCTGGAAGCGATCGCGAAGAGAGGGCATGGGTGCACAGTGTGATGAGTCCGCCGCCACTATCCCTGTTGGGCCGACGGCGAGGCGTGAATGCCTGCTCCGCCGCCTGAGCGCACACAGTACCATCGTCGAAGCCCCGCCCAGGCAGTGCAGCGGCGATAATTCGGCTTCCCCCGTCACACGCTGTGCCGCACATGTCCGACGAACGCATCCTCAACGCGCCGCTGCGCGACCGCCTGGTCTCTGCCGAGGCCGCTGCTGCGCTGATCCAGCCCGGCGAAACCGTGGCGATGAGCGGCTTCACCGGTTCGGGTTATCCCAAGGCAGTGCCGATGGCGCTGGCGCAGCGCATCGAAGCGGCGCACCTGCAGGGCGAGGCGTTCCAGATCAAGCTGATGACCGGCGCCTCCACCGCGCCAGAGCTCGATGGCGCGCTAGCCAAGGCCGACGGCATCGCCATGCGCATGCCGTTCCAGTCCGACCCGGATGCGCGCCAACGCATCAATGCCGGCACGCTGGACTACATCGATATCCATCTGAGCCACGTTGCCCAGCACGTGTGGTTCGGCTTCTACGGGCAGATCGACACCGCGGTGGTGGAAGTGTCGGCAATCCGTGCCGACGGCAGCCTGGTGCCGTCCACCTCCATCGGTAACAACAAGACCTGGCTGGACCTGGCCAGGAAAGTGATCATCGAGGTCAACGACTGGCAACCGGCCGGCCTGGATGGCATGCACGATGTGTATTACGGCACCGCGCTGCCGCCGCACCGCAAACCCATTCCGCTGCTGCACGGCGACGACCGCATCGGCGAGCCCAGCCTGCGCTGCGACCCGGACAAGATCGTGGCCGTGGTACGTACGCATGGCCCGGACCGCAACAGCCCGTTTGCCGCCGCCGATGACAGCAGCGAGCGCATTGCCGAACACCTGATCGCCTTCCTGCGCCACGAGGTAAGCAAAGGCCGGCTGCCGGCGAACCTGCTGCCGCTGCAATCGGGCGTGGGCAACATTCCCAATGCGGTGCTGGCCGGCCTGGCGCGTAGCGGTTTCCGCGACCTGGAAGCCTTCACCGAAGTGATCCAGGACGGCATGCTGGCGCTGCTGCGCGATGGCGTCTTGCGTTATGCCTCGTGCACCGGTTTTGCGCTCAGCCCGGAAGGCAATGAAGAGTTCAAACGCAACATCGATTTCTACCGGCAGCGCATCGTGATGCGCACGCAGGAAATCTCCAACCATCCCGAGCTGGTGCGGCGGCTGGGCTGCATCGGCATGAACGGCATGATCGAGGCCGACCTGTACGGCAACGTCAACTCCACCCATGTCATGGGCAGCCGCATCATGAACGGCATCGGCGGCTCCGGCGATTTCGCGCGCAACGGGTTCCTGTCGATCTTCCTCAGCCCCAGCATCGCCAAGGCCGGCAGTATTTCCTCAATCGTGCCGATGGTCAGCCATGTCGACCACACCGAACACGACGTCTCAGTGATCGTCACCGAACAAGGCCTGGCCGACCTGCGTGGCCTGACGCCCAAGCAACGTGCACGCCAGCTGCTGGAGCACTGCGTGCATCCGCGTTACCGCGACGCGCTGGAAGACTACGTCGCACGTGCCAATCGCGACAGCTATGGCAAGCACACGCCGCATCTGCTGACCGAAGCATTGGCGTGGCACCAGCAGTGGCTGGAGACTGGAGATATGTTGAGGTGATTCGGGAATCGGGAATCGGGAATCGTTAGTTTCAGCCGCTCTTTGCGGCGCGATCAATGTGTTGCACGAACTTCAACTTGGGCCGGTGCTTTGCCGTAGATACTTGGCCACGCCGCAGCCTTAGCGGCTCGCATCATGGGTGTCGTCGCTTTTCGCAAGACGCATGAATCATGCTGTGGCAATGCAAACTGTCTTGTTGTTGCTGTTGCTGTTGCTGTTGCTGCTGTTGCTGCTGTTGCTGCTGTTGCTGCTGTTGCTGCTGCTGTTGCTGTTGCTGCTGCTGTTGCTGCTGCTGTTGCTGCTGCTGTTGCTGCTGCTGTTGCTGCTGTTGTTGCTGTTGCTGTTGCTGTTGCTGCTGCTGTTGTTGCTGTTGTTCATGCGCTGAAGCTGTGAAGTGCGGCGCTGTCCGCGATGCCGTAGCTAGATGGCGACGCGCCTTCTCTTCGGGAAGTGGCGCGGCATACGGACGCTGCGCTGCAGCTCCGCTGTTGTCGGTGTGCACGCACAGCACAGAGCGCAACATGCGATTGCCACACCTGGCATTTAACGCTTCCCGAACTTCATTGCTGGCGTTGCCACGCTGCGACATCGCGCTGGCACGTGCGTCGCGGATAACGTTCCTGCCCGCTCGTCACCGGCGGCAGGACGCCCCTCTCTCCCCTCCTGCCGCCGGTGGCATCGGGTTATCACTGGGTGGTTTGCAATCCGTCGGGCCGGCTCCCTGTGCCGGCCCGGCGTTCTTGTTTTAGAACGCCATCGACCAACACTAGTGTGCTCACCGTCAGGCCGCTCGATACGTTTTGTTGGCCGCTCGTGCCAACGAGATTATCGCGACCGACGTCAACGCCGCCGGCGTGGCAAGCACTTGTTTGGATGTGCTGCGCTTGGATGCGCCGCGTTTTTTTTGTGTTTTGCGCTGTGAATATTTCGAGCGCTGCTTGACGATGTCGAACCATGATTGTGCTGCACTTTTGATGTGCTGCACTCAAATGTTCTGGGCTTTGACTCTGTTACACATGCGCACTTGTTGCGACGTCAGGTCAGTTGCAGGCACACGACTTGGAATGGCTGTCTTCCGCCGTACCCTCACTCCAACCCCTCTCCCGACGGGAGAGGGACTTTATCCCTTCTCCCACCGGGAGAAGGTGGCGCGGAGCGCCGGATGAGGGTGCGGGCGAAGCCTCGTATTCTCACGCCACTGCCTCAACGATCACGCAGCCTCGGCAACCCGCCGCGCACGACGTGCACGCACCGCACTCGCCAGGCGCTCCAGCACCTGCAGCGAGGTGTCCCAATCCAGGCAGCCGTCGGTGATGCTCTGGCCGTAGGTCAGCGTGCCGCCCGGCACCAGTTCCTGCCGGCCGCCGACCAGGTGGCTTTCCACCATCACGCCAACGATGCGCGTCTCGCCGCCCTCCAGCTGCGTGGCAATGTCGTCGATGACCTTGGGCTGGTTGTCCGGGTTCTTGCCGCTGTTGGCGTGGCTGGCGTCGATCATCAGCCGCGCCGGCAACCCGGCCTTGTTGAGCACCTGGCTGGATGCTTCCACATTGGCCGCGTCGAAGTTGGGCTGCTTGCCGCCGCGCAAAATCACATGACAATCCGGGTTGCCCGCAGTGGCCGCCACCGCGGTGTGGCCATCCTTGGTCACCGCCAGGAAATGATGCGGATGCGAGGCCGCGCCCACCGCGTCCACGGCAATCTTGACGTCGCCACCGGTGCCATTCTTGAACCCCACCGGGCACGACAGGCCGGAGGCCATTTCGCGATGCACCTGGCTTTCGGTGGTACGCGCGCCGATCGCGCCCCAGGCCACGAGGTCGGCGATGTACTGCGGCGAGATGATGTCGAGAAATTCAACGCCAGCCGGCAGGCCGAGGTTATTGATATCCCGCAGCAAGCCACGCGCCACGCGCAAACCCTTGTTGATCTGGAAACTGCCATCCAGGTCCGGGTCGTTGATCAGGCCCTTCCAGCCGATGGTGGTGCGCGGCTTTTCGAAGTACACGCGCATCACGATTTCCAGCGCATCGCCGAACTGCTCACGCAAGGGGCGCAGACGCTGCGCGTACTCCATGGCAGCCACAGGGTCGTGGATCGAACAGGGGCCGATCACCACCGCCAGGCGGTCATCGCGCCCGTGCAGAATCTCGTGCAGGGCGGCACGTGCGTTGGTGACGGTCTCGGAGGCGCGCTCATCGCAGGGCAGCAGCGACAGCAGCTGCGAGGGCGGGGTCAACGGTTCGATCTTGCGGATACGCAGGTCATCGGTCAGCGGCGGCATAACGTTGTCTCGGGTCGGCGGTGCATCAGGGAAGCCAGGCGAGGCGGCAACAAAAAAGCCGCCAGTGTGCGCTGGCGGCTTTTCGGGAATGCTGCTGAAGTTTCCTTCAGGGTGAGCGCACTCCTTCCTCCGCCAGCGGCATCGGAAAACCGTAGTACCAAAAATAAAATTGGCTGCGGGGTGCGTTCATGGGATGCATTGATAACACGCACGTTTCGGGCGTGCCACTGTTTCATCGGCAACGGAACCCTGATGCGGCGTGCGTGCGCTGGCGGTTCCGCATGCATGCAACGGCGCAGTTTCCGACCACTGGTGAGACAGAAGCCGGCGCAGGCGTTGCGCGGCAAGGGATTGTCGACGGGCAGCCTGGCGCCGCAACAGTGTGCTTGGATTGCATGGCTCGATCGATGCGATGCAGACAAACAATGGCTAACGCAGGCGTTGGTGGCGGCAACGCTTCTGCTTGCATCATCCGGGTGAACGCGCGGTAGGATCAGCGCGTCACCCACACGGACGTGCCGCCATTCGCATGCATTCCTGGAGTCTTTTGATTGGCCTTTGCGTCGCAGGGACCAGCGGGCTGCTGGCTGCGGCGCCCGCTCCGACGCAGGCACAGACGCACCAAATCCCGTTAACCCTGCAGGGCAAGCACCCGCGTGTGCAGGTACAGATCGTCGGCATCGCGCGGCCCTTGAGCTTTGTGGTGGATACCGCGGCCGGTGCCACCGTGCTGGATCTGTCCGTGGCCGAGGCCGCGCAGGTCATTGACCGCGCGCAGCACGACAATGTGATCCATGGGGCCGGCGGCAGCAGCGCGGCGCCACAACGCACGGGTAGCCTCGATCTACAGACAGGCAGCCTGGCGTTGAAAGCCAGCCTGATGGTGACCGACCTCTCCGCACTGGGCGGCAAGGCCGGCACCGGCATCGACGGCATTCTGGGCAACGACATCCTGGGCCGTTTCGACACCCGCTTCGACCTGCCCGCCGGGCAGCTCACGTTGTCGCCGCCCGGCACGCTCGACACGCGTGGCTGCATTGCCAATGCGCTGCCCGATCGCCCGGCGATGCTGCAGCGCTTCGGCATCGTGCAGGCGCAGCTGCAGGGCGATACGGGCACGCCGGCGGAGGCACTGGCCATCATCGATACCGGCGCGGCGCAGAGCGTGCTCAATACTGCGGCAGTCCGTGCGCTGGGTCTGGCCGAGGGCGATGCGCGGCTGCGCCCGCGTGCCACCGGCACTCGCGGGCTCGGCGCAGCCAGCGTGCCGACCTGGTTGTATACCTTGCCGTCGCTGCGCATTGGCACGTGGTCGCACGGTGCAGGCGAGGTCCGCGTCAGCGATCTGCCGGTGTTCAAGGTGATGCAGCTGCACACGCGCCCGGCCGTGATTCTGGGCATCGATCTGCTGCGCGACACGCCAGTGCAGATCCCTGCTGGCGCGCGCCTGGTGTGCCTGGGCAACGGCACTACCTGAGACGGCAACTGCTGTGCGGCCACTGCCACGGCTGATGCAGAGGCTGCGCGTAGCTGCCTACCCTCTTTTCCTGCAAGCATGCATCCTGAAAATGCTGCTCAACTCAGTTTCATCGCGTGCATGAAAGCACGCGGCCAAACATCGCGCGCTTAACTCAGCTGCACAGCTGTAGATGCCATGCGATTGCGGCAGTCGCAACGTCGCGCAACGCCGCCCCACACAACTCCCCAATCCCTAATAACGAATCCCGTTGCGGCGCTCGCCAACGCGAGACTCCAACCGCCAATCCCACCGCAACCGCATCCGTTTACGCACTCCGGCCATCCTCCATGCCACGCCATCGCGACGTAGCATGGAGGCGCTCACCGCAACTCAGAACGTAAACACATACTCCGCCGCCACTTCGCGGCCGATCGGGTTGAACAGCGTGGTGTTGTAGAACCCGTAGCCGTAGAAGCGCTCCTTGTTCTCGTAACCCACCTCGTTGAACACATTGTTGACGTAGAAGTTGACCTTGGCGTGGTCGGTGATCTTGTAGCCGGTGCTCAGGTTCCAGTAGATCGCCGGGCCCACGCGGCCGAAGTAGCGCTTGCTGGTTTCACCCAGATGCACGTTGGCGGTATCGGTCACCAGGCATTCGTCGGCGGCGCTGGGCTGGTAGCCATCGTCGAAGCGTGCGCAGGTGCCCCAGTTGACTGCACGCATCGAACCGAGCCGGCGGAAATACACCGTCCAGTCCCAGGCGCCGCCGTTGTCCCAATGCACGCTGCCACGCACGCGGCTGCGCACGCGTTCGTCGCGGCGGTTTTCGTCGCTGTCTGTGCGGTAGATCTGCTCGCGGTAGGCGATTAGGGTGTTGTAGTCCAGCGACAACTGGAAGTTGCCCCAGCCGGCGGTGCTCAGGCGGTACTTCAGCGATGCATCGATGCCGGAGGTTTCCATCTGCGCCAGATTGATCGGGCCGCGCTCGATGCTGGCGATGGTGCCGTCGGCATTGCGCAGCACGCGCGAGGTGATGGTGTCGCAATAGCCTGCCCCGCCCGGATTATTCCAGGCGCCGCCGCTGACGGTGGTGCCGGTGCGGCAGCCGGCTTCGGCCGACAGGATCTCGTCGCGATCCAGATCCTTGATCATTTCCTCCAGTTGGATGCGGTAGTAATCCACGCTCAACGACAGGCCTTGCGCGATATCCCACACCACGCCGCCGGTGAACGAACGCCCGGTTTCCGAGCGCAGATCCGGCGTGCCGCGGCGGTTTACATCCACGGTGTAGTAGATGTTGCTGTTCTCGTCGTTGCAGCTGCCGGTCAGATACGCGCCGGAGGAAATGCAGCGGTATTGGTCGATCACCGTCTGGTTGGTGGAGCTGGGTTCGCCGAGCACGTAATGCATGTCCGGTGCGCGGAAGCTGGTGGCCAGCGTGCTGCGAAACAGCAGGCTATCGATGGGCCGCCACTCCAGGCCGGCGCTCCAGGTGGTGTCACTTTGCGTGCCGACTTCGGTCTGCACCGCCGAGGAGCGGTAATTGCCATAGCGGTCGTACCGGCCGGCGATGTTGGCGCTCAGCGTGGACAATAGCGGGATCTGCAATTCCAGCCCGGCCGAACTGCGCAGGCGTTCGCCGCCGCCGCTGTCGACAACGTCCACCGGGTAACACTCGTTGGCGCACGGGTCAGGCGACAGTTGGTAGCCCTGCTTGGCCACTTCGGCCACGGTGGCAAAGCGGATCGGCCCGGCCCAGCCCTGGAACAGATCGCCACTGAGACTGAAAGCGGCCTGATTCACCCACGAATAGGCCGAGTTGTGCGACTTCACCACCAACGAATCGTATTGCTCCGAAGACAGCGGCGCGTACCAGCGCGCGGTGTTGACCGCATAGATGGAGCTGCCATCGGCGGCGGTGCCCAACGGGCTGCCGAGGAAATAGTCGGTAGCGCGCGCGGTGTCCACGGTGCGCACGTATTCGTCCACGGTGTAGCGCGAGCGGCCCACGCTCAGTTCCCAATCGAAACGGTCGGCCCACACGCCGCGCAGGCCAGCGCTGAGGTCCCAGGATTGTTCCTTGTTGTAGTTGGCCAGGCGGTCCCAGCCACCGGCCTCGCGGCGCGTCATCTGGCGAATCGCATACAACGAGCGGCCGGTATCGGCATCCTGGAACGGGCCCAGATACGCGTACGGCGGGTCGTAGGTCCAGCGGCCGATGCTGCGGTTGGCCGAGAACGTGGCCCAGGCTTCGGTGTGCTCGCCGAAGCGCCAGGTGCCGTAGAGATACGCCGAATAATCTTCGCTGCCGGTGACCAGGCCCCAGTCCGCGTAATCGCGCGCCATGCCGCAATAATCGCCGGCGTTGGTGAGCGCGCCGGTGTTCTGGTTGTAGCTCAGCCGCGAGGCATCGACGAATTCGCCACCGAAGCGCGCGCAGGTGCCCGCTGGCGGCGCCAGGCGTTCGTTGGTGTTGGCATCGACCAGGCTCAGGCCGGTGAACGGGTTGAACCCGTACAGGCGGTTTTGCCCGGTCCAGTTGGAATAGGACATGTCGTCCGAATCGTCCATCTGTGCACGGTCGCGCCCACTCAGTGGGTCGCGCCGGGTCGCCTGCAGCGCGTAGGTCAGGCTCCAGTTCTCGCCGGTGCGGCCACCGGCCCAGGACACATCGAAACTGTCGCGGCCGCCCTCGGTGGCGGTGCCTCCGCGCAGGCGCACCTGGTCGCCCTGGTAATCGCGCTTGAGGATCACGTTGACCACGCCGGCCACGGCATCGGAGCCGTAAATTGCCGAAGCGCCGCCGGTGAGGATCTCGATGCGCTCCACCGCGGCGGAGGGAATATTGCTGTAGTTGGAGAAGTTGCTTTCGCCGCCGTAGGGCAGTGGGTAGTCGGCCACGCGGCGGCCGTTGACCAGCAGCAGCGTGCGCCCCGGGCCGAGGTCGCGCAGATTGATCGGCGAGGCATTGGGCGTGTGCGAGCCCCACTGCGTGTCGGCTTCCACCGAGCCTTGTTGATTCATGCTGTTGAGCACGTCGTAGACGGTGGCGAAGCCTTCCTGCTGGATCTGTTGCGCGGAAATGGTGACCACCGGCTGCGCACCTTCCACCTGGGCCCGCTTGATGCGCGAACCGGTGACGCTGACGGCGTCCAGCGTGGAGGTGGCACGCGGGCTGTCCGCGTCGGTTTGCTGAGCGCGGGCCGGTTGCACGGCGGCGCCCAGCGCGAGCGAGAGGGAAATCGACAAGGCAAGACGATGACTGCGGCAGTTCATAAGATCCCCGGGAGAAAGCCGGACAATGCCGGCGTGGCGTGCTGCTGCAATGACGCCTGCGAGCGATGCACTGCATCGCCGCCCCTGTCCGATGGCCCCCCGACCGCTCGGCGCAAGCGCCTGCCCAGCGACGCTAGGGCGGCGATGACATCGGTGTCAACACCCTGTCATGCAAGTGTGATCTGTTTCGCGCTCTGCGGTATTTCGGGCGGCTGTACACGGTTGGGGCCGCGAGTGGATTGCGCGGTTCCTGCTGTTCACTGCCCAATTGAACGCATCGCACGGCGTAGGAGCGCCCTTGGGCGCGATGGGGTGTTACCGGTAATGCTTCTTCGCGCGCAAGCGCGCTCCTACCGGGTCATGGCTTCTGCATGGCTATGTGCGGATAGACGCAGAGTGCGTTGCTCAACGAGATGATCGTGGGCGCTTTTAGGGCAAGCGTTCTTGCCATCAAGTAGCTGTTGCTGCGGGCGCTGAGCGATGAGCAGTAGGCGTGGCTTCTCACGCAACCTCATCGGCGCGGCGTGCCACCTTCCTTCGATGCAGACAGGACGTCATTGGCCAATTGCAACGCCGCGCGCTTCGTAGGAGCGCCCTTGGGCGCGATGGGGCGTTACCGGTAAGGCTTCCTCGCGCGCGAGCGCGCTCCTACCGGGGCATGGCTTCTGTGTGGGCTATCGGCGATCGGCCGGCGAAGGGGCTTCTCTGGACGACACGATCGTGGCGCGTGCACGGCATGACCGTCATGCACGCCTCTCCCCGCTCGCTCCCTAAACCAAATACCTGCGGAACCACGCGATCGTGCGGTCCCAGGCCAGCGTGGCGGCGGCCTTGTCGTAACGCGGGGTGGAATCGTTGTGGAAGCCGTGATTGGTGCCGGGGTAGACATGGGCCTCGTAGGCCTTCTGCTGCGCCTTGAGCGCGGCCTCGTAGGCTGGCCAGCCGGCGTTGACGCGTTCGTCCTGCGCCGCGTAGTGCAGCAGCAAGGGCGCACGGATGCGTGCGACCTCCTCGGCGGTCGGTTGGCGGCCGTAGAACGGCACGGCGGCCGCAAGCTCCGGATACGCCACAGCGGCGGCATTGGCCACGCCGCCCCCGTAACAGAACCCGGTGATGCCGACCTTGCCGGTGCTGCTCTCGGGCCGCATCAGAAATTCCACCGCAGCGAAGAAGTCATTCATCAGCTTGGTGGGGTCGACCTGCTGCTGCAGCGCGCGGCCCTTCTCGTCGTTGCCGGGATAGCCGCCAACCGAACTCAAACCATCGGGCGCCAATGCGATGAAGCCGGCCTTGGCCACGCGCCGCGCCACATCTTCGATATAGGGATTCAGGCCGCGGTTCTCGTGCGCCACCACCACACCCGGCACCGGTGTGGTCACCTTGGCCGGGCGCACCAGATAACCGCGCACCTGTCCATGGCCATTGGGCGAGGGATAGGTGGTGTACTCGGCCACGATGTCCGGGTCGGTGAACTCCACTTGCGTGGCGAGCGCGTAGTTGGGGCTCAGCGATTCCAGCAATGTGGCCGCACTCAGCCCAGCCACCGCGAAGGCCGCAGCACGATCGAGAAAGTCGCGACGGCTCAGCGTGCCGTGCACATACCCGTCGTACAGCGCGAGCAGATCGGGATGAAACTCCTGAGCGGTCAGACGGCGCATGGCGTTCTCCTGGATGACGAGGTGTGTGCACGTACGTACGCGGGCGGCGCGCATCGAAAGCCGCATGGGGAACATGCACGACACGTTCGGCCGAGCATGCCGCCGTGCCCGCAGGGCTGCAAGCACGCCTGCGCTGCATGCGCGGCCACAACCGTTAGCGTCACGCCCCCCCGCAGCGAGCCGCCGCTCACTGCTGCCACACCTTCTGTGCATCACCAGCACCATCGGCGTCAGCACGACACCCGCGCTGTCCGATTACCATCTCGCCGATATTCGGGTGCATCGGCCAACACGCTTCGGTGGTCCTCATCAGCAGGGCGCGAACGCGTTTTCTACCGCGCAAGCGCAGCCCATCAGTGCAGCCACGGCCATAAAAACGCCGCTTCTCGTCGGGATTTTTTTTGATGCAACAGGCAAGTGGCTCGAGTCGCACTCCGCTTCACTCATGCGCGCCCGCGCGACCACGCCACCGCCAGCAGGCATCACCAGCTCGCCCCACTTCACTGCATCCGCGACCACGGCATCTGTGGCGATCATCAGCACGGCGCAAACGCGTTTTCCACCGCCCAGTCGCAGTGCGCAACTCCAACCGCAGCCCATAAAAAAAACCCCGCCTTTCGGCGGGGTCCTTTTTTGAAGCAACAACCAGTGGGGCTGGATCAGAAATCCATGCCGCCCATGCCGCCCATGCCACCGCCGGCCGGCATCGCCGGCTCGTCCTTCTTCGGTGCATCGGCCACCATGGCTTCGGTGGTGATCATCAGGCCGGCGATCGAGGCTGCGTTCTGCAGCGCCGAACGGGTGACCTTGGTCGGGTCCAGGATGCCGAATTCGACCATGTCGCCGAACTCGCCGTTGGCCGCGTTGTAGCCGTAGTTGCCGGTGCCTTCCTTGACCTTGTTCAGGATCACGGACGGCTCTTCGCCGGCGTTTGCCACGATTTCGCGCAGCGGGGCTTCCATGGCGCGCAGAGCGATCTGGATGCCGTGGGTCTGGTCTTCGTTGGCACCGGTCAGGTTGCCGACGGCCACCAGCGCACGCACCAGGGCAACACCGCCGCCCGGGACAACGCCTTCTTCAACGGCTGCACGGGTGGCGTGCAGGGCGTCTTCGACGCGTGCCTTCTTTTCCTTCATTTCGATTTCGGTCGAAGCGCCGACCTTGATCACTGCAACGCCGCCGGCCAGCTTGGCCACGCGTTCCTGCAGCTTCTCGCGGTCGTAATCGGACGAGGTGTCTTCGATCTGGGTCTTGATCTGGCCAACGCGGGCTTCGATCGTGGCCGAATCGCCGGCGCCGTCGATGATGGTGGTGTTCTCCTTGGAGACCTGCACCTTCTTCGCGCGGCCGAGATCCTTGATCGTGGCCTTTTCCAGGGCCAGACCCACTTCCTCGGAGATCACGGTGCCGCCGGTCAGCACGGCCATGTCTTCCAGCATCGCCTTGCGACGGTCGCCGAAGCCCGGTGCCTTGACGGCCACGACCTTGACGATGCCGCGGATGGTGTTGACCACCAGCGTCGCCAGGGCTTCGCCCTCGACTTCTTCAGCGACGATCAGCAGCGGCTTGCCGGCCTTGGCCACGCCTTCCAGCACGGGCAGCAGGTCACGCACGTTGGAGATCTTCTTGTCATGCAGCAGGATGAACGGGTCGTCCAGATCGGCCGACTGGCTCTGCTGGTTGTTGATGAAGTACGGGGAGAGGTAGCCGCGATCGAACTGCATGCCCTCGACCACGTCCAGCTCGTTTTCCAGGCCCGAGCCTTCTTCAACGGTGATCACGCCTTCCTTGCCGACCTTCTGCATCGCTTCGGCAATGATGTTGCCGATCGACTCGTCCGAGTTGGCCGAGATGGTGCCGACCTGGGCAATCGCCTTGTCGTCGGTGGTGGGCTTGGAGATGTTCTTCAGCTCGATGACGGCGGCCTTGACGGCCTGGTCGATACCGCGCTTGAGATCCATCGGGTTCATGCCGGCGGCCACAGCCTTGGCGCCTTCGCGGATCAGGGCCTGGGCCAGCACGGTGGCGGTGGTGGTGCCGTCGCCAGCATTGTCGTTGGTCTTGGAAGCCACTTCCTTGACCATCTGCGCGCCCATGTTCTCGAACTTGTCAGCCAGTTCGATTTCCTTGGCGACGGAGACGCCGTCCTTGGTGATGGTCGGCGCGCCGAAGCTCTTCTCGAGCACGACATTGCGGCCCTTCGGGCCCAGGGTTGCCTTCACGGCATTGGCGAGAACGTTGACGCCACGCACCATACGGGTACGCGCATCTTCACCGAAACGAATGTCTTTAGCAGCCATTAGTTGAAACTCCGGAAATTGGGAATGGGGAATGGGGAATCGGTCAATCAAAGGCGGATATCGGGGCTGGGTGGGATGGCGAGGGCGTTGGCCGCTCTACCGATTCCCGATTCCCCACTCCCGATTCCCGGCGCATAGCGCCTGATCAGCCGATGACCGCCAGGATGTCGTCTTCGCGCAGCACCTTGTACTCGACGCCTTCGGACTTGTAGCTGCTGCCGGCGTACTGGCCGTAGATGACCTTGTCGCCAACCTTGACCACCGGCGCGCGCAGGCTGCCGTTGTCCAGGGGCTTGCCGGCGCCGATGGCGACGACTTCACCCTTGGTGGACTTTTCCTTGGCGGAGTCCGGGATCACGATGCCGCCGGCGGAAACTTCGTCGGCTTCGATCGGCTTGACTACAACGCGGTCGTGAAGCGGCTTGATGCTCATAGAGAAAGACCCTCTTAAGTGATTGATTGGTCTGGAAATTATCGGCGATGTTAGCACTCGTATGTGACGACTGCCAGCACAGCGCGCGGAAAAAACCCGACAAAGCGGGTGCGGGCCAGAGATTGTGCTGGGCGCGCGGCTTTCAAGGGCCAGGCGCAAAATTTTTTCGCTGACGCACCCATGCGCGGTGACGAAATGGAACCAGGTACCAACGATTGTCATGCGTTGGTTCTACAGTCGGGACCGCATTCCCCGATCACAAGGAGCTGTCGATGAGGTTGCCGTCCCGAGTTGTGTTCCTGCGCTGCGCGCTCCCCCTGGCCTGCGCCGTGGCGCTGGCCGTTCCCTCCGCGCACGCGGCGGTGTTCATCAACGAACTGCACTACGACGACGCGGGCGCCTCCGGCGACAGCGGCGAAGGCGTGGAAGTGGTGGCCACCGCCGGCGAGTCGCTGAGCGGCTACCGCATCTATCTCTACAACGGCAGCGCGCCCAGCGCGGCGGTGAGCTACGCCAACACGGCGGTACCGGCCGGCAGCGTGGTCAGCTGCGGCAGCCAGGTGCGCATCGCCACGGTCAGCTACGCCAGCAACGGCGTGCAGAACGGCCCCAACGACGGCCTGGCACTGGTGGACCCGAGCGGGCAACTGGTGCAGTTCCTCAGCTACGAAGGCGCCATCACCGGCAGCGGTGGCCCGGCCGCCGGCGTCACCAGCCAGAACCTGCCGGTGAGCGAGAGCAACAGCAGCGCGGTGGGCAGCTCGCTGCAATTGACTGGCACCGGCAGCAGCGCGGCCAACTTCAGCTGGGCCGGTTCGTCGGCGCAGACCTTCGGCGCCTGCAACCGCGGCCAGACCTTCAACGGCAGTGGCGGTGGCGGCACCACCGGCGCACCCACCATCACCAGCACCACGCCCACCCAGGGCGCCACCGGTTTCCCGGCGGCGGGCGACCTGACCGTGGGCTTCAGCGAGGCGGTCACGTTGAGCAGCGGCGCGTTCGCGCTGAGCTGCGCCAGCTCCGGCACGGTGGCGCTGAGCTACCCGACGACTGGCACCCGCTTCACCCTGTCCACCAATACCGCCCTGGTCGGCGGCGAACGCTGCACCCTGGCCATCACCGCCAGCGCCATCCGCGACGCCAGCGGGCTGAGCCCGGCCGGCAATCAGTCGATCGCCTTCACCGTGGCCACGGCCAGCGGCGGCGGCACCGGCTACTACTCGCGGGTGAACACCACCAGCCCCAGCCAGCTGCGCTGCTCGCTCAACGCCACCATCCGCGGCCACACGGTCTACCCGTACAGCGGCACCGGCACCAGCACCTGGACCATCCTGGAGATGGCCGACGAGGACCCCAACAACAGCGGGCGGATCCTGGACGCCTATCGCAACCGTAGCTACGCCAAGGTCAGCGACCGGGCCGGCACCGGCAGCGGGCTCACCTACAACCGCGAGCACACCTGGCCCAACTCGCTGGGTTTCGGCAGCGCCACCGGCGACCGCGGCCTGCCGTACGCGCCCTACACCGATACCCACATGCTGTATCTGACCGACACCACCTTCAATGCCGACCGCGGCAACAAGCCTTATGCCGCCTGCACCAGCAGCTGCGGCGAGCGGGTGACCGAGGTCAACGACGGCAGCGGCGGTGGCAGCGGGCGTTACCCGGGCAATTCCAACTGGGTGCGCACACCGGACGGCAATGGCGGCACCTTCGAGGTGTGGGGCCGGCGCAAGGGCGACATGGCGCGCGCGGTGATGTACATGGCGATCCGCTATGAAGGCGGCACTGACGCGGCCACCGGGCAGTCCGAGCCGGACCTGGAGCTCACCGACGATCGCAGCCGGATCGTGCAGACCTCGGCCTCGTCGGCCTACATGGGCCTGCTGTCCACGCTGCTGGCCTGGCACCAGGCCGACCCGCCGGACGACGCCGAACGCGCTCGCAACCAGGTGGTTTTCAGCTTCCAGGGCAACCGCAACCCGTTTGTGGATCACCCGGAATGGGCCACCTCCAGCCTGTTCACCTCGGCCAAGCCGGCCAGCTGCCAGCTGGCCAACTGATCCATCCCGCCCCGGCGCGCACTGCGTCGGGCCGGTGCGGTGTGCGCCCGGCGGCCAGGGTTCCGCCGGGCGCGCCTCACTGGAACATCGCGGAAGCGTGCCTGGCGTAGGGCCGGCTGGGGGTTACGTCGCCGGTTCGAAGTGCAAGGGTGTTTTGCTGGGCGACGCAGCCCGCCTTGTCATCGTTTGTTGAGCACAGCGGCGGCGGCCTGGTCTTCGGCACACCAAAGCACGCATCCATCCAAATGCAATCTCCTCGACGGCCTGACTACCAAGGTCAGGTCTCGCCAGCAGCGCAATACCCTGCTTCGGCAGATGTATGCGCCGCCTGAGTTGCGCCCTAGCCGGCATCGCCGCGCTGACCGTCGGGCCGACAATGCCCTGGCGTCCGATGAAGCATCGATCCCGGTTGCCCAGCCAGGACCCCAGGTCGCGTGCCCCCGGCCCCACATCGCCCCGCTCCACTACCAACCTGCCAACGCCCGGGCGTCCCCATGCTGAATCAAGCCCCCGATCGCGCACGAAGCGGCGGCGCCGTGCCGGAAGGCGCGGTCGATCCCCCGCAATTGGGGGATTACACTGCCGTGTCTGATGAGCGCCTCCTCTCTCCATTTGTTGTTCAGCACCTGCCCGGATGCCCAAAGCGCCGATCGCATCGCGCGGGCACTGCTGGAGGAACGGCTGGCCGCCTGCGTCACCCAACTGCCCGGCGCACGCTCGCTGTACCGCTGGAACGGGGCCATCGAGCAATCCACCGAAGTGCAGTTGCTGATCAAGACCTGGGAAGACCGCCTGCCTGACGCCATCGCGCGGCTGCAGGCGTTGCATCCCTACGACGTACCCGAAGCCATTGCCGTGCAGGCCAGCGCCGGCCTGCCGGCCTATCTGGACTGGGTGCGTGCCGAAACCCGCAAGGAATCCTGACGTTCATGAAGTCCCTGTCCCGCTGGATCGCCCGCTGCGCCGTACTGGTCGCGCCCCTGTTCGTCGCCTTGCCACTGCTGCTGACCACGCCACCGGCGCAGGCGGTTACCGAGGCAGACCTGCTGCCGGTGGACCAGGCCTTCGCACTGAGCGCCAAGGCCGATGGACGTGACCGCATCGCGCTGACCTGGAAGATCGCCCCGGGTTACTACCTGTACCGGCATCGCATCAGCGTCAAATCCGGCCAGGGCTTCACCGCCGGTGCGCTGGATCTGCCTGAAGGCGAGAGCAAGCACGACGAATTCTTCGGCCAGGTGCAGACCTACCGCACCGCGCTGCAGGCCAGCCTGGCCGGCAAGGCCGCGCCCGGCCAGCGCAGCGCGATCCTGCAGGTGCAATACCAGGGCTGCGCCGATGCCGGCGTGTGCTACCCGCCGCAACGCCGCGAACTGCGCGTGGACCTGCCCGACGCGCCAACCGCCGCTCCGCCGCGCGAAAGCCTGGGCGCGCTGGTGCCGCGCGGCCCCAGTGGCGCACGGCTGTTCGGCGCGCCCGGCCAGACCGCTGGCGTGGACGCCCTGCCGCTGCCGGCCGACCAGGCCTTCAACTTCGAGGCGATCGTCGGCGACGGCAACAGCCTGTTGCTGCGTTTCACCCCGGCCCCCGGCTACTACCTTTACCGCGACCGCACCTCGCTGTCGCTGGAAGGCACCAGCGACATCCGCACCGGCCTGCCGCGGTGGCCGCAGGGCCGCACCCACCGCGACGAGCACTTCGGCGATGTGGTGGTGTATTTCGACCAGGCCGAAGTCACCCTGCCGCTGCTGCGCGACCGCCCCGATCCGGCCCGCGTGACGCTGGTGGCCACCTTCCAGGGCTGCCAGTCCGATGGCATCTGCTACCCGCCGATGACCCGGCGCGTGCGCCTGGACCTGCCGGCCGGCACGGTGTCGCCGCACAACCAGGCCACTGCCACGCCGCTGCTGATCTCGCCGCTGTCGGCCGGTGAAGTGGCCGCCGAGCGCGCGGCGCCAGCACCGCCTGCAGATGCCGCACCTGGTCCCGACGCAACGGCCGGCAACCCGGAGCGCAGCCGCCCGCCGCACCTGGAGCGCAACCTGCTCGCCATCCTGCTGCTGGCGCTGGCCGGCGGGCTGGTGTTGAACCTGATGCCCTGCGTGCTGCCGATCCTGTCGCTGAAGGTGCTGGGCCTGGCCCACAGCGGCGAGAGCCGCAACCACGCGCGCAGCCACGCCATCTGGTATTCGCTGGGCGTGCTGGTGTCCTTCGCTGCGATCGGCGGGCTGGTGATCGGCCTGCGCGCTGCCGGCCAGGCCGCCGGCTGGGGCTTCCAGCTGCAGCAGCCGTGGTTCGTGGCCGCGCTGGCCTACCTGATGTTCGCGGTGGGCCTGAGCCTGTCGGGCGTGTTCACACTGGGCAGCAACCTGGGCGGCATCGGCCAATCGCTGGCCGCGCGCAACGGACCGCTGGGCGACTTCTTCACCGGCGTGCTGGCCTGCGTGGTCGCCAGCCCGTGCATTGCACCGTTCATGGGCACTGCGCTGGCGTATGCGTTCACCGCACCTGCGCCGCTGGCGATGCTGGTATTCCTGACCCTGGGCCTGGGCCTGGCGCTGCCGTTCCTGCTGATCGGTTTCATCCCCTCGCTGGCGCGGCGGCTGCCCACGCCCGGCGCCTGGATGGAAACGCTCAAGCAGGTGCTGGCCTTCCCGATGTACCTCACCGCGATCTGGCTGCTGTGGGTACTGGGCAAGCAGCGTGGCGTGGATGCGCTGGCGCTGATGCTGGTCGGCGCCACCTTGCTGGCGCTGGGCCTGTGGTGGTTCGAGCGCAGCCGCTGGAACAGCCATCGCCTGGGCATGGGCCTGGCCGCGGCGATGCTGGTGCTGGCGATCGTGCCGGTGGTGGCGGTCACCCGCCTCAGCCTGCCACGCGCCACCGCCGCTGAAGGCAGCGTCACCTACACCCCCGAGTTGCTGGACCGCCTGCGCGCAGACAACCGCGTGGTGTTCGTCAACATGACCGCCGACTGGTGCGTGACCTGCAAGGCCAACGAAAAGAACGTGCTGAGCAGCACCGACTTCCGCGACGCGTTGCGCCGCGTGGATGCGGTCTACATGAAGGGCGACTGGACCAACGTCGACCCGAAGATCAGCGCCTTCCTCGACCAGCACCAGGCGGTCGGCGTGCCGCTGTACGTGGTCTACGGCCCCGGCGCACCGCCGGCGGTGCTGCCCACCGTGCTCACCGGCGCCATCACCGAAGACGCGCTGCTGCGCGCAGCGCGCTGAGGCCTCGGCCAAGCAGTACTGACAGCCGCTGCGCACGGCGTGACACGTTTCCCAGTGACCAGCTGAGTGCCATCGCGTCATTGCGTGTGGGTGGCCGCTAGATAGCGGCGCGGTCTACCGCGCTACTTCAGTCGGCCACGCGTTTGAACAGCCGGCACCTGCATTGCTGCCATTGCTGCCATTGCTGCCATTGCGCAGCAATCTGCGCTGAGTGATGCGCTGCCGCGCCCAGCACGATCAGGTCTCAAGCCTCAAGCCAAACGCACTGCCCCAACGCGTTCGCACGGTGAGCCCTGGAATGCCATCGCTCCGTGCGCCTAGGCCCCCCATAACTGGCACGCGCGGTCTGTGGCGCACGCTGACGCTGGTCGGCAACAGATTTGCCCTGACGCGTGCCATCGGGTCGCGAAACGCTGCCCCAGCGCGCTCGCACTGCGCGTGTTTGGAGGTCATCGCTTCAGCGCCTGGACTGCCAACAGCTGGCAGGCGCGGTCTGTGGCGCCAATTCGGTCGGCAACGCACCCGAACACCCCACACGTGCTCTGCTGCCATCGGGCGGCAATCTGCGCGCATTCGCACGGTTCGCCGACACGGAAGACTGGATACTCCAGGTGCGGTCTCGGTGCAGCGCCTGAGGCCACATGCGCGTAGCGAACTGCAACGCGCCCGCGCCAGCACGCTGCGCACCAGCGCTACATGCGCGGCGCAGCCCGCCAGTCCACGCTTGGTATGAGGTGGCGCAAGAATCAAACGATTGTTTAAAACATCGATAACTTCGCCCATCTGGACAGCATCGCCTGCATCGCGCAGACTTCCGGCCTTTCCGCTCTTCCGGATGTCATGGCCCACCTGCTGCTGCTGCACGGCCCCAACCTCAACCTGCTCGGCACTCGCGAGCCGGAGGTCTACGGGCGCACCACGCTGGCGCAGATCGATGCGGCGCTGGTGGACCGTGCGCAGGCGGCCGGGCACACGTTGGACTGCCTGCAGTCCAATGCCGAGCACGTGCTGGTGGAGCGCATCCACGCCGCGCGCGAAGACGGCACTGCCTTCATCCTGATCAACCCGGCCGCCTTCACCCACACCTCGGTGTCGCTGCGCGATGCGCTGCTGGGTGTTGGCCTGCCGTTCGTGGAAATCCATCTGTCCAACCCGCACACCCGTGAGCCGTTCCGGCACCACAGCTATCTGAGCGACAAGGCCGTCGGCGTGATCTGCGGCTTCGGCGCCGACAGCTACCGGCTGGCGCTGGAAGCGGTGATCGCGCGCCTGGAGCGCGACAGCTGACGCGCACTTCGCGCCAAACCCACCCCATTCCGCCGGCACCCGCCGGCACTCTCCACCGATTCACCTCAAGAGGCCCTTATGGATCTCCGCAAAATCAAGAAACTGATCGACCTGCTCGAAGAATCCAATCTCGCCGAAATCGAGATTAAGGAGGGCGAAGAAAGCGTGCGTCTGGCCCGCGTGCCCAAGGGCACCCAGGTGATGAGCGCCCCGATGCAGCAGTACGCGCCGGCCCCCGCCGCGCCCGCACCGGCGGCCACCATGCCCATGCAGTCGCCCACCGAAGCCTCCACCGGTGGCGCCAAGCAGGGCGCCGCCTTGCCGGAAGGCCACGTGCTGCGCGCGCCGATGGTCGGCACGTTCTACACCTCGCCCTCGCCGGACAAGCCGGCCTTCGTCACCGTGGGCCAGCAGGTCAAGGCCGGCGAGACGCTGGCGATCATCGAAGCGATGAAGATGTTCAACCCGATCGAAGCCGACATCTCCGGCACCATCGTCGCCGTCCTCAGCGACACCGGCCAGCCGGTGGAGTTCGATCAGCCGCTGTTTGTGATTGGCTGATTTGCCGGGAATCGGGAGTGGAGAATCGGGAATCGGCACAGCGGCCTCACGAACGTCTGGACGCTTGGCGTGATTCCATGGAGCTCGTCGAAATGATCTACCGGCTGACCGAGGTATTTCCCGACCAGGAGCGTTACGGCCTGACTGCGCAGTTGCGCCGCGCAGCCGTCAGCATCCCGTCGAACATCGCCGAAGGTGCGGCACGACGCTCCACTCCCGATTACTCCCGTTTTCTATCCATCGCACGTGGATCGCTTTCCGAACTGGACACGCAAGTCCAGATCGCCGCCCGACTGGGTTACAGCCGCAGTGAAGATGACCAGATCGTCCGCCGTCAGGTCGACCTGGTGTTCGCCAAGCTCACCGCACTGATGAACGCCCTACGCAGACGTGGAGCCGCCTGATGCCCGCATCTACCCATTCCCCATTCCCGACTCCCTATTCCCATGCTCGATAAAGTCGTCATTGCCAACCGAGGTGAAATCGCGCTGCGCATCCTGCGCGCGTGCCACACGCTCGGCATCCGCACGGTCGCGGTGCACTCCACGGTCGACCGTAACCTCAAGCACGTGGCCATGGCCGACGAGTCGGTGTGTATCGGCCCGGCCGCCTCCAGCGACAGTTACCTCAACATCCCGGCGCTGATCGCCGCGGCCGAGGTCACCGACGCGCAGGCCATCCACCCCGGCTACGGGTTTCTCTCGGAAAACGCCGATTTTGCCGAGCGGGTGGAAGAATCCGGCTTCATCTTCATCGGCCCCAAGGCCGACACCATCCGCCTGATGGGCGACAAGGTCGAGGCGATCCGCGCGATGAAGGCCGCCGGCGTGCCGTGCGTGCCCGGCTCGGGCGGCCCGCTGGGCGATGAGATCGTGGCCAACACCAAGATCGCGCGCGAAATCGGCTACCCGGTGATCATCAAGGCCGCCGGCGGCGGCGGTGGACGCGGCATGCGCGTGGTGCATTCGGAGGCCGCGCTGAAGGCGGCGATCGAAACCACCAAGTCCGAAGCAAAAGCCGCTTTCAGCAACGATCAGGTCTACATGGAGAAGTTCCTGGAGAACCCACGCCATGTGGAAATCCAGGTGCTGGCCGATGGCCAGGGCAACGCCATCCATCTGGGCGAGCGCGATTGCTCGATGCAGCGCCGTCACCAGAAAGTGGTGGAAGAAGCGCCGGCACCGGGCATCACCGAAGAACTGCGCGCTGAAATCGGCAAGGTGTGCGTGGATGCGTGCATCCGCATCGGTTACCGCGGCGCGGGCACCTTCGAATTCCTGTTCGAAGGCGGCCGGTTCTACTTCATCGAAATGAACACGCGGATCCAGGTGGAACACCCGGTGACCGAGCGCATCACCGGCATCGACCTGGTGTGCGAGCAGCTGCGTATCGCCGCCGGCCACAAGCTCAGCATCAAGCAGAGCGACATCGTGTTGCGCGGGCATGCGATCGAATGCCGCATCAACGCCGAAGACCCGGAAACCTTCATGCCCAACCCGGGCCTGATCACTGCCTTCCATCCGCCGGGTGGTCCTGGCGTGCGCGTGGATACGCACATCTATGCCGGCTACAAGGTGCCGCCGAACTACGACTCGATGATCGGCAAGCTGATCGTGCACGGGCCGGACCGCGAGACCGCGATCGCGCGCATGCGCGTGGCGCTGAGCGAGATGGTGGTGGACGGCATCAAGACCAACATCCCGCTGCAGCAGCGCATCATGCGCGACAAGGGCTTCCAGGCCGGTGGGCAGAACATCCACTACCTGGAAAAGCGCCTGGCCGAGCGCAAGAACAAGTCCATCGCGCTGGTTTGATCGCAGTAGCGCTGGCCAAAAAAAGGCGGGGAAACCCGCCTTTTTCGTGTCGTGTGCGCCGGGAGCGTGGTGTTCAAACTGCGGGGCCGCGGCATTACGCCGGCGCGTTATCTGGCGAACGACTTGCGCGTCACGTCTACGCGCCGAACCGTGTGACCGGCTTCATCGCGTGAAGCGCGTCGCGTGCGCGGCCATGCGTCTGTGCTGCGTGGCGAACGATCTGCGCGTCACGCCTGCGCGCCGAACTGCGTGACCGGCCTCATCGCATGGAGCGCGTCGCGTGCGTGACCATGCGTCAGTGCTGCGTGGCGAACGACCTGCGCGTCATGCTTGCGCGCCGAACTGCGTGACCGGCTTCATCGCATGGAGCGCATCGCGTGCGTGGCCATGCGTCAGTGCTGCGTGGCGAACCACCTGCGCGTCACGCCTGCGCGCCGAACTGCGTGACCGGCTTCATCGCATGGAGCGCTTCGCGTGCGTGGCCAGGCGTCAGTACTGCGTGGCGAACGATCTGCGCGTCACGCCTGCGCGCCGAACTGCGTGACCGGCTTCGACATGTAGAGCGCATCGCGTGCGCGGCCATTGGCCGCTCGCACGCGCAATCGCGCATCACTGCACATCCGCGGCACTCAACGGCGCTTTGCTGCCGGTTGCTGGCTACCCGGCACCGGCACCGCGCCGCTGGGCGAGGATGGGTCGACCACGGTCATGGTTTCGGTGGAGCCATCCGGCCACACCACCTGGAACGTGGCGCCGGCCGGCAGCGAGGCGAACGGCATGCCGCTGCTGGCGCGATACACCGCGGCCACCTGGCTGGCGCCGTGCTGGCGCAGCTGCGCGTCGGCACCGACAGTGATGCGCTTGACCGACAGCGGCTGGTAGCGGTGATCGGCGGTGTCGATCATCACGATGCCCACCGCTGCGGCCGAATACGCCACGAACAGTGCCACCCAGAACCAGAACTTGGCGCCGTGCGCCAACCGACGATAGTTCATGACTGTGTCTCCGACCGCGTTACGAGTGTATCGACCATCTCATCCACCTTGTCTGCTCCCTGCCGCGGCACCGCGGCATCGAATACGAACGACACGAAATCCTGTGCGCTATCGCGCGAGCAGATGCCCGCGTTGGCGCAATAACTGGTGACCAGCGTGCTTTGCGCGCTGCAATCCAGGCCCAGCCGGCACGCAGCGACCTGCCAGGCCAGCTCGGCGAACTGATCGCCCGCCACATAACCGTCCAGGCTGTCATCGCCACTGGCGCGCGCGCCCATCGCCGGCGCCAGCGCCAGATACGCTTCCGGGTCGCGCGAGGCCAGCACGCGCTGCACCAGCGCGCGCTTGTAGCCGGGCGTGGTCTGCAAGGGTTCGCCCAACGCAAGCATGGCCGCTTCCGCAGCGAGGCTGCCGGCACGCGCGGCGGCCTGACGTTGCTGGGCCACCACGCGCGGGCTCAGCCCATCGCTGGGCGCAAAGCCGGCGCAGCGCTGCGCCACACGTTCGCGTGCGGCGTGCATGGCGGCCACGCCGGGCGCGGGTTGGGTGGCGATCCAGGCGCTGTCGGCCGCGTAGCCAGCCGGGCTGACCGCATAGGGGGCGCAGTAGTCGTAGACCCGGCTCAGGCGCCAACCGGCCTGTGCGTCACCGGCGCGCACTTGTTGCTGCAGCTGCTGCGCGTAGCGGTAGAGGTCCTGCTGCGGCTCGCCTGCGGTGCCGCGCGCCAGCTGCAACGCAGCGCTGCGCTCGGGCACCGCGTGCGGCTGGCCGACTGTGGGTGCGACGTGCGCAGCCGCGGTCTCCACGACGCCCGCTGTCTGCGGACGCGCCTGCCACCACGCCGCCGCAAGCGCGGCGGGAGCGAGCAACAGCCAGAGATGGCGGGCACGAACGAGCGGCATGGACGGCAACAGGCCTGGCGCGGGAACGTCCCGCAGCGACGGCGCGGAGTCTATCACCGGCGCTGATGCGGGTCGGCGCTGAAGCGGGCGCTAGCGCTTTTGTGGGAATCGGGAATCGGGAATCGGGAATCGGGATTCGGGAATCGGGATTCGGGAATCGGGAATCAGCGATTTGGGATTTGGGATTTGGGAGTTGGCGATTTGGGATTCGGGATTCGGGATTCGGGATTCGGGATTCGGGATTCGGTGATTCGGTGATTCGGTGATTCGTTCCATCCACATGATCGGTGCGAAGCGGGCCACACACGCAGAAGGCTGCTGCTCTCCTTACCCTCGAACAAACACGTGCAGCCGCAGACAACGCGTTTCCCAGCGCAGGCGATGGGCCGTGCTGCCACGCGACGCTCAGGGCGCGGCGCGCGAATCGTCTACGATGCACGTTTTACCGCCGCGACCGTCCCGATGCCGTTCCTTGAATTGACCCTGCCCTGCACCCGCGCCACCCAGCCCCGTTTCGAGAACGCGCTGGAAGATGTGGGCGCATTGGCCGTGACCATGCTCGATGCCCATGCCGGCACCATCAACGAGCGCGCCATCCTTGAGCCGGGCGTGGGCGAGGTGCGGGTGTGGGAGGAGACAGCGCTCACCGCGCTGTTCGACGGCGACAGCGACCCGCTGATGCTGCTGGCCGCGCTGGAAGCCTTCGACCCGGGCCTGGACACGCGCCATGCGACGTTTCGCAGCGTGGAGGACAGCGCCTGGGAACGGGCCTGGATCGACCAGTTCAAGCCGATGCGCTTTGGCGCGCGCACCTTCATCGTGCCGTGGAATCAGGACCTGCCCGAAGAGGCCACCACGCCCGACGCGGCGGTGGTGCGGCTGGACCCGGGCCTGGCCTTCGGCTCAGGCACCCACCAGACCACCGCGCTGTGCCTGCGCTGGCTGGATGCGCTGGCCGGCGAGGGCCAGTTGCAGGGCCGCAGCGTGCTGGATTTCGGCTGCGGCTCCGGCATCCTGGCCCTGGCCGCGCTCAAGCTCGGTGCGGCCAACGCGGTGGGCGTGGATTACGACCCACAGGCGCTGCTGGCCACGGCCGAAAATGCCGAGCGCAATGCGATGGAAGCGCAAATGCAGGTGTACCTGCCGCAGGACGAGCCGGTGCAGACCTACCCGGTGGTGCTGGCCAATATCCTGGCCACCGCACTGGACGCGCTGGCCGAGACCCTGGCCGCGCGCGTGGCGCCCGGCGGGCGCATTGCGCTGTCGGGCATCATGCAGGGCCAGGAGCAGGACCTGGTGCAGCGCTACACGCCCTGGTTCGAGCACCTGCACTGCGAATACGATGCGGAATGGGTACGCATCGACGGCGTTCGCCGCAACTGACTCACTCTGGCCGGAGTTCACCGCTGCGGATCCGCGCGGTGGTGACGGCATCCTCGACGCTGATGGCGCGCAGATGGGTCACCGGCTGCCAGCCAGCACGCTGCAGGGCCGCGCACCGCCAGCGGCTGGCCTGCCGCACCGCAGACGCGCGCATGCCCAGCTCGACCAGACCCAGCGCCGCCCACGCCAGCAACCAGCCGCCGGCGAACACACCGGCGAGCCACAGCCCGCCCGCACTGACCAGCACGCCTAGGCCAGCGGCCAGCAGCCGCCAATGGCGATGTCGCCATGCCCACCATCGGGGCGCCAGCGCCGGCCCCCAGTGCAGCCCGTCGATCACCGCGGTCCAGTCCTGGTCGCGGCGCCAGACCAGGTAACGGGCCGCACCCGCAAAGCGCGCCACGGCCGGATCCAGCGGCGAATAGGCCGGCCAGGGTGTCGGCGGCACAGGTTTCGGACGCGGCGCCGCGCGCCGGCCCCACAGACGTTTGCACATGACGGCTCCTCCTTGAGTTCGCTGTGATGTCGTGATCACCCAACGAACGCCAGTATCGCAAACATCTGCCGATATGAAAGTCATACGAACTATTTGATTGCGTCGCTGGCGCTATATCTCCCGGCCCGTTCCCGCCACCGGTGTCCGTGTGAGCAAGCTATACGAGCGTGTACGCGAGGCCCGCAGCTTGACCAAGCTGACCCAGGAAGCCCTGGCCGGCGAACTGGGCGTGACCCGCAGCGCGGTGGCGCAATGGGAGATGGCCGAAGGCACCGCGCCGTCGGTGGACAACCTGATCGGCCTGGCCAAACGCAGCGGCATGACGTTCGAATATCTGGCCACCGGCCGCGGTGAGCGCGTGTTCGGCCCGCCGGTGTCCTCGATTGCCGAAGAACCCGCCCAATACCGTCATCTGGACGAGCAGCAGCGCGTGCTGCTGTCGCGCTTCGACGCGTTGGCCCCGCGCCAGCGCACCGGCCTGCTCGATCTGCTGCTGGCCGAAGGCAAGCCGCGCCGGCGGCGCTGAGCTACACGCGGGGCCTTGTTGCTCCGCGGGGCAGTCGCCTGAGCCTGTGCGGAGCGGCGGCGGTGCCTAATCCATTTTCATCGCAGGGCAGTGTTCGCTGGAAACAGTGCTCGCGAGAAAACGTCGGCCTGTCCGAAGACGCCTGCGGCATGGGGGGGCACGTCCCTGAGCACTACGCCGTGGCGCCGCACGCAACAGGTGGGTGCGGCGGTCACTGACGGCGGCAGCGGGTTCGCCATGCGGCGCGCGCGTGGTTGAATAGCGGTCTTCCCGCTGCACGCCTGCCGATGTCCGAGACTCCGCCTCCGCGCCGCCCGCTTGCCACGTTCCTGCGTGCGGCCCCGGCCGCCCCGCCGCTGGTCCCGACCCCGCCCGCGCCTTCGACCGAGCCGGCCGACACCGCAGCGCCTGCCCCCGAATCCGCGCCGGTGGCAGCGCCGCTGGCCGCACCTGTTCCGGCGCCGGTACGTCCGTTGCCAGCGCCACCGCGCAGCCCGGAGGCCGCCCCGCCAGACGCCGCTGCACGTGCGCCTGACACCCTGATTGCACCCACACGGCGAGACGCGCCGCTGTCTGCGTCGCCCCTGCAGTTGCCTGCCACGCCACCCGCACCGGTGCCGGCGCATTCGTCTGCACAGACTGCGGACCCGGCCATGCGCCGCAGTGCAGACGACCGGCAAACTGCAGCGGCGGCGATCGCTCCGGTAGCAGCCGGAGCTGCAGCAACTTCTACAGGTCCAGCAGCTCAGGTAGCTCCAGCAGCAGCGCACGCAACCAACGCCCCCGACCAACCTGCAATTGCAGCGCAGTCCGCTGCGAGCGCGCCGGGCGCCACGGTCACGCAAACGCCGCAGGCGTCCCCCCCGGCGAATCAAGACGGCCAGCCTGCCCCAGCCGCTCGCCAAGCGGCCCCGGCCCCGGAAGCAGAGGCAGGTGCACCGGCCGAGGCCGAGGTAGAGGCAGATCGGGACGTCACCGCACCCACGTCCACACCGGCATCCAAATCCACATCCACATCCACACCCACACCCACACCAGCGTCGCCATCCCCCTCCCTAACTCCGGCCCCCACGCCGGAACCCGCCTTCGCCCGCCGCGGCCTGGCCCGGCCGCGCCTGCGCGCCAGTGGCTGGCAATGGGCGGTGCTGGTCGGGCTGGTGCTGCTGCTGGGCCTGCAGATCGTGATCGCCGACCGCGCGCGCCTGGCCGGCGATGCGCGCTGGCGCCCGCTGGTGAGTGCGGCCTGCGCGGTGGCGCGCTGCGCGCTGCCGCCGTGGCGCGACCCGGCCACGCTGACGCTGCTGACGCGCGACGTGCGCCCGCTGCCCGCTTACCCCGGCGTGCTGCAGATCCAGGCCAGCTTCCGCAACGATGCACGCTGGGCACAGGCCTGGCCGTGGCTACAGCTGTCGCTGTCCGATGCCGACGGCCGGGTGATCGGCACGCGGGTGTTCAGCCCGCAGGATTACCTGGGCCAGGCGCCCGCCGCGCAGGACACGCTGGCGCCCGGCCAGGCGGTGCAGGTGGCATTTCGGGTGCGCGAACCGGCCGCGAGCACGGCCGCCTTCAGTTTTGATTTCCGTTGAGCGGACGCGACCTGACCGCCACCCCACATGGGCGTGGCGAGCGGTGAGGTCACGCGCTAGACTCACTCCCCCTCGCCGGCCACGCGTCCCGGCTTCGTGACACTGGGAACCTCCTTTGAACGCAGCCCCCTCTCGTCCTGACAGCAGTCGTGGCGCCCCGAAGTCGCCGCTGCGCGAACACGTCGCGCAGTCTGTGCGCCGCTATTTGCGCGACCTCGACGGCAGCGATGCCGACGACGTGTATGAAATCGTGCTGCGCGAGATGGAAATCCCGTTGTTCGTCGAAGTGCTCAACCATTGCGAAGGCAATCAGAGCCGCGCCGCGGCCATGCTGGGCATTCACCGCGCCACGCTGCGCAAGAAGCTCAAAGAGTATGGGCTGACGTAGGTTTGGGAATCGGGAATCGGGAATCGGGATTGGGGAATCGCAACGGCGGTTTCGCGCGATGTGTGCATTCCCTGTGCGCATGAACATGCGTGGTTTGCACCGCAAATTAGGTTCGGGATGCGGGATGCGGGATGCGGAATCGCAACGGCGGTGTTGCGCTGTGTGTGCGTTTCCTGTGCGATGAAACACGTCTGGGTTGCACCACGATGGCGCAACGACTTGGGCACATGCGAGGTCTGACGGTTTAGCCGCTGTCACTGCTTGCCGACGGCGCGCTGCGGCACACCGCTTACGCCCAGCCGTAGCGAATCAGGTGGAAGAACACCGGCGCGGCGAAACACACTGAATCCAGCCGATCGAGCACGCCGCCGTGGCCTTCGATCATGTGGCCCCAATCCTTGATGCCGCGATCGCGCTTGATCGCCGACATCACCAGCCCGCCGAAGAAGCCCATCAGATTGGCCACCAGCGCCAGCCCGAAGGCGTGCCACGGTGCGAACGGGGTGATCCACCACAGCGCCATGCCGAGCAGGCTGGCCGAGAGCACGCCACCGATGAAGCCTTCCACGGTCTTGGACGGCGACAGCTTCGGTGCAATCAGATGCCGGCCGGCCAGTTTGCCCCACACGTACTGCAACACATCCGAGGACTGCACCACGATCACCAGGAAGGCGATCAACAGCAGGTTCCGCCCGGCATAGCCGGGGATCTCCAGATTCAGCAGTGCCGGCACGTGCGAAATGCAGAACACGCAGATCATCAAGCCCCACTGCACCTTGGCGGTGCGCTCGAGATAACGCGTGGTGTCACCGCCGATGGTGGCCAGGATCGGCAGCACCAAGAACGCATAGACCGGGATCAGCAACGTGTACATGCCATACCAGCCGGTCCACACCAGCCCGTACTGCCAGGGCAACACGATGTAAAACGCCGCCAGCAGCGCGTAGTAATCGCCGCGCCGGGTGGGCGTGAGGGTGATGAACTCGCGCAGCGCAAACAACGACACCAGCGCAAACAGCCCGATCACCCCGGCGCGCCCGAACACGAACGCAATGCCCACCACGCCGGCCATCACCCACCAGGCGCGGATGCGGGCCACCAGGTTGTCGAGCACCGCGCTGGGCTGCGCGCGCGCGCGCCAACGCAAGGTTTCGGAAATGAGCGTGGCCACCACCAACACCAGCGCAATGCCGCTGAACAACCACAGCGTCTGCTGGTGCATCGAGGACTGCTGCAACTGCCCACTGAACGCATACGGATTCATGCGCGTGCCTCCAGCTGGTCCGGCGACAACGCCAGCAGCGCCTCACGCGCACGTGCCAGAAACGCCTGCTTGTCTTCGTCGGCCTCCAGCCGTAATGGCGCACCGAAAGTGGTGGTGCATAGCAGCGGCAGCGGCAGCCATTTGCCTTTGGGCATCACGCGCTTGAGGTTATCGATCCACACCGGCACGAACTCCAGTTCCGGGCGTTGCCGCGCCAGGTGATACAGCCCGCTTTTGAACGGCAACACGCCCTCGTCGGGATTGCGCGTGCCTTCGGGAAACAGGATCAGCGAATCGCCAGCGTCCACTGCATCGCACAGGCATTCGATCGGGTCGCGAGTGCGGCGCGCCGCATCGCGTTCGATCAGCACGCCGTTGAACACCGCGTGGATCAGGTAGCGGCGCAGCGCGGTGCGTTGCCAGTAATCGGCCGCGGCCACCGGGCGGACTTCATGCCGCAGGCTGGCCGGCAGCGAGGACCAGATCAGCACGAAGTCGCCGTGGCTGGCGTGGTTGCCGTAGTACACGCGGCGTTCGTTGGACGGCGCGCAGCCGCGCCACAACGCGCGGGCACCGGTGAGGGTGCGGATGGCGCCACTGCAGGCACGTGCGATCAAACGGGCAATCATGTCCACTCCAATGCGCGCACGATCATGCGCAGCCGCAACACCACCGTCAGCACCGCACCGGCGATCAACACCGCCAGTGCGCCAATCAACACCCACGCCGCCGCACGCGGCTGGCCCATCCATTGCAGCGGCAGTGCCAGCACGGTCATCAACGACAACCAGTGCATGCGCTGCACGCGGCTCATTGGCCCCTGCCGCGGCTCGGCGGTGCCACAGGCCAGCCCGAGCATGCGCACGTAGGCGGTGGCCACGCAGCACAACGCCGCGGCCCAGCCCAGTTGCGCGGCCCACGGCACGCTGGCCTGTAGCCCGTAGCCCAGGCCGATGCACACCAGCACATCCGACAGGCGATCCGGTGCGTCGTTGTAGACCTCACCGGCGCGCGACACCAGCCGCGCCTGTCGCGCCAGCACGCCATCCAGACGGTTGCACCACAGCCGCCCCTGCAGTCCGAGCAAGGCCAGCAGCAGCGGTGCGGCACCTTCGCGCGTCGGCGCGCTCAAGCCGATGTAGAACATCAGCCCGGCCAGCGCCGCGAAGGCGATGCCCACCCACGACACGCCATTGGGTGTGGCGCCGCGTCCGCGCAACGCGCGTGCCAGCTGCCGTTGCCGCGCACGCAGGCCGGTGGTCTCGTGTGCCATCAGTCGCCTCCCCCGCCACATCCACCACAGCCGCCGCCACCATCGCCGCCGCTGTCGCCTCCTCCATCGCCGCCGTCACCACCACCGCCGCAGCTGCTCCCCGTGCTGTCGTGGTGATGCGTGTTCGGTGCGCGGATCTCGTGGTAACTGGCCCAGGGTGTGCCGACCAACGCCACCGTGCCGTACAGCGCCACGGCCTCGCCCGGATCGGCGCCGGTCCGCGCAGCATCGCGGCGCACTGCCTGCCGGCGCGCCTGCAGACGCGCATCACCGGCCAGGGTGCGCCGCACCGGCACCAGCAAAAACCCCAGGACCAGCACGCTGGTCAGCACCATGCAGCCGAGCAGGTACCCCACCGGAGACCCGCCCTGCACGCCAATCACCAGCTTGCATGCGCCCAGCACCCACACCACTGCCACGGGCAGGGTGCTGACAACGCGCACCCCGCGCGCAGCGCCAGGCGCAAGCCACAGGCCCTTGTCGATCAATTGCTGTCTGACCGGCCCGGCAAGCCCGCGCAGGGCCTGCCAGGCCACGGTGGGATCTTCGGCACTGCGCAGCGCCTGCAGCGCCGGTTCCAGTGCAGGCGGCACCGCAATGCGCGGCTGCCATCGCACCCATCGCCGTGCCTGTGCATCCTCATCGCGGTCCAGATAAACCGCGTTGCGCACCAGCAACTCGGTGAACAACAGATCGGCAACGCGATCGGCGCCACCGCTCAGGTAGGCGAATTCGCTGGCATCAACGGCATCGACCGCACGTGCGCGGCCACCACGCAATGCCCGCCGCAACCACGCCGCCGTGGACCAGCCCAGCGCGATCAGCGTGATGAAAAACGGCAGGAAGTGGACCCCGCGCCACTGCAACGGCTGCGGTATGCCGCCATTGGCCCAGTAGGCCAGCCAGGCGGCGACCGCCGCGGCAAGCGCCCAGCCGATGACTGCGCGCGGGAGTCGCCTGACCGACGGCGGTGCTGGCTTGCCGCGCAGCGCACGTAACGCGGCCGCGGACGCGTCATCGTGCGCCGCGGGCACAGCTGTGGGAGCCGGCCGCGGGGCCGGCCACAGCAGCGCCGGCGGCGCGCCAAACTGCAGCTGATACCGCTCCAGCGTGGCGCGGTATTGCTGCTGGAAGCGCGCATCCTCGGCGGCGCTGCCGCGGCCGGGCTGGTGATGCAGCGTGGTCTGCAACACCTGCGGGCAAAAGCTGTCCCAGTACTCGCGGGTGTCGGTGAGGTGGGTGTGCCAGACCTGATCGACCAAGGGGCTGGGCGTGGCCTGCGCGGTGCTGGTGCAGACCAGAAAACAGAAGCGCCGGTATTCCTCCACCAGTTGCTGCGCCACCGCCACGCTGCAATGCGCCTGCTGGGCGACGCGGCGCTCGAAGGCAGGCAAGGCATCCGCATCGGAGCCGAAGGCATACGCCTGCAGCCGCAGCCATAACGCGTGCTGCTCAGGTGTGGCCTGCAGTGGCACCGCCGGCGAGGTGGTCACAGCATCCCCTTGGCCAGCAGGCCGATCGCCAACCCCAGCACCTGCAAGGCGGCGTACAGCAGCTGCGTGCGCAGCAGGCCGCGCATGCCGCGCCAACGCGCACTCCAATCACGTACAGGCGGTGCATGGCGCAGCAGCCCGATGTCTTGCAAGGCCTGGTCGAGTTGCTGGGCGGCTTGAGTGTCATCGGCATGACCGCGTTCCAGCTGGCCGAGCACCGCGTCGAGCAGGTCGGCGTCCAAGCCCACCCGAAACGCCCAATAGCGCTGCGCAAGGCTGGCCAACGCGCTCAGCGCATAGGCAATTTGCACAACCCGTGGTGCGTCGGTGATGCCCAGCAACAACACGGCAGCGGCCAGCAGCAGCACCGAGCAACGGTCGATTGCCGCGCCCTGGCGCAACAGCGCGCGCATGCTGGCCAGCGTCATCACCGCGGTCATGCCGGCACCTGCGCGATAGGCGCATCGGCCGCAGCATCGCCGGCACACGCAGCGGCAATCGCCGCCTGGTGATGAGGCCCCAGCACGATCGACGGGCGCGCCGCGCGCACGCAAGCCATGGCCTCGCTGACGCTGGCCGCGCGCTGGCTGAGCACCAGCCACGTCACCACGCTGGCCGCACTGCGCGAATAGCCCAGCGCGCAGCACACCAGCACCGGCCCATGCGCGCGCGCGGCCTCGATCGCCTGCGCGGCAGCACGCAGGCTGGCGGGCGCCGGCGCCACCAGATCCAGCATCGGAATGATGCGGTCGTTCGCATGCGCATGGCGCAACGACAGTTCCGCACTGACATCCACCACCACCGCGAATGCCGCGCGCTGCGCCGGCAACGGAATCCGCCCCAACCACACGTCGTCGCACACCGCGCGCGGCAACGGCGCGCGCCGCGTCCACAGCCGCGAGTTGCACCAGGCTGCCAGCAGATAGGGGGCATACCACCAGCGCGCGGCCAGGCTCAGTTGCCCGTCGCTGCGCTTTTGAAACCCGCCCGGCCCCAGCAGTGCGTAATTGAGCGCCACCAGCAGCAGCGCGCCACTCATCCACAGCAGCCACAGCGCTGCACCGCCCAGCCACAGCGCCAGGCCAGCCGTCACGCCTGCGCCACCCAGATACAGCGCCGCCAGCCGCCAGCGCCGCGAGTCGCGCGCAAGGCGTGCATCGGTCCACGGTGCTGCGATGCGCTCGGGCCACAGCCACACGCACAGCCACCCGGCCGCCAGCCCGGTGGGTACGTCGATGAAATGATGCTGATAGGTGGTGAGTACCGAGATGCCGATCAGCGCGAACCATGCATGCAGCAGCCAACGCAACACGCCCTGCAGCTGCGCGCCGTAGCGCACCCACAGCACCACCAGCAGCACGATGTGCAGCGATGGTGCCTGGTTGTAAGGCTTATCGAAGCCCAGCAGCACCGCAAACAACCACCCGAACACGCCCTCGGTGTCGGGCCGTACGAAGCTGTAGCGCAACGGCCACAGCAGGAAACAGCTCACGCACAGCAGCTGTGCGGTGAACAGGCGCAGTGCATGCGTGTCCAGTTGCCGCCGCGTGCGGCAGGTAAAAAACGACACCGCGTAGAACACGTCGATAGACCAATACGGCACGATGGTCCACGGCCAGAACGGCATGCCGTGTTCCCAGCCGAACACCACCGACGGCACGCTGGCCGCGCGCCCGGCCAAGGTATTGGCCAGCCCGTAGCTGAGGAAGAAGAACGGCCCCAGCACCGCCAGCCACAGCGCGGCGCGAGCGAACGGGCGCGCGCCTGCATTCATGCGTTGATCCGCTGCGCCAGCGACACGGTGAAGATGCCGAACGCGTCGATGCGCTGGTCCACCTTGCGAAACCCGGCCGCTTCCACCAGGCCGTCCATCTCCTGCTGGCTGCGCCGGCGCATCACCCAGGCCACGCCATCGCGGTGGCTGGTGAGTGCGCGCGCAATGAATTCCAGCTGCGGATGCCAGGGCTGCCCGGTGTAGAGCAGATAGCCGCCGGGCGGCACCGCCGCGGCCACGCCAGCGAGCGAGCGCGCCACCTGGTCGTTGTCGGCAAACAGTTCGTACAGGCCCGACACCACCGCCAGCGTGGGCGCCGGGTCCACCGCGCCCACCGAGACCGGATCGAACGCATCGCCCTGCTCGAACCGGGCGATGTCGCCGGCACCCAGCGCCTGGATCAACGCCGCGCCCTGGGTGACGTTGAGCGGGCTGAAGTCGCGCAGCACGATCGCATCGGCACGTTGCGCGCCGCTGCCCAGCGCTTCCAGCACGTAGCGGCCATGCCCGGCGGCGATGTCCAGCACGCGCACCGGTTGCCCGGCCTGGCGCAGGCGGGTGGCGGTTGCGCGCAGCAATTCGCCCAGATGCGCACCACGGATGCGGATGCCGCGCCAGCCGATGGCGTTGAGGTAATTGCGGTCGATCATGCGGCCGAGCGGGCCGCGCCCACGCGCCTGGTTGCGATAGATGTAATCCAGCGTGCTGCCGGAATCGAAGCCGGTCTGCAGGCCCAGCGCGATGCCGTCGGACAACGTGCCACCCAGCCGCAGGCCCGCACGCACACCGCGCCAGCGCAGGTCTTGCAGGCTGTTGCGTTGCGGCGGCCAGGCCAGGCGTTCGGCTTCTTCGAAACTCGGGCCCGTACGATGCGCATCGCGCAGGTCCGCGCGCACCGGTGGCTGCGCAAAGCGCTCGCTGACGAACTGACGAATCTGCGCAATCGCCACCGCACGGTCGCGCTCACCCAAGGTGTCGTGGAAGAACCCGGGCAGAAAATGCCGTTGCTTGATCGGCGAGCGCAGGTTCTCGTAAAAGCGGTCCTGCGGGCCCCGATGCACCACGAAATCCGCGCCGGAGACCAGCAATTGGGTCGGCACGGTGATCGCCTGCGCATCGGCCACCACGCGGTCGGCCGCCGCGTACAGCCCCAGCAGCACACGCACCGAAATCGGCCGGGTGATCAACGGATCGGTGCGGTAGCTTTCCACGCGCGCCGGATCATGCGTCAGCCACTGCGGCTTGACGTAGCTGTTGACGAAGAAGTTGCCGCGCAGCGCCTGCATCAGCGCCAGCCCCGCGCGTGCAAACGGCACGTACAACTTGACCTTGAACGCCGGCGAGGCCAGCACCAGCGCGCGCAGCGGCGGCGCGTAGTCATGCACCCAGGTGGATGCCACCACCGCGCCCACGCTCTGCGCGATCACCACGATGTCCTGCACCGCGATGCCGTGGGTGGCACCGATGTGCGCAATGAAACTGTCCAGGTCGCGCACTAGCGCGTCGAAGCCGGGCGCGTCGCCGCGCGCGCCGGGCGAGCGCCCGTTGCCGCGTGCATCCCAGGCAAAGAACTGCGCGTCCGGCAGCTGCAATTCTTCGGCCAGGTGCATCACCCGCCCGGAATGCTCGTGCCCACGGTGCAGCAACACCACGGCCTTGGGCGGCGTCGCGGCATCGGCAGTGGCCTGCAGCGGCCAGTGCCGATAAAACAGGGGCGCACCGTCGAAACTGGCGAACTCGCGCTCTACAACTGTGCGCATCGGATCATCCTGAGAAGAAAGAGGTTGGGGATCGAGAAAACCGGGCGCTGCGCGTCAGCGCGCAGCGGCGTCGGCCAGGCCGGCGCGCACGCGCCGCCACACGGTTGCAGCGCAGGCCAGGCACAGCAGCAGCGCGACCCCGGTGACGCCATGCCCACCGAGCAGGCCAAACGCCAGTGCCAGACCGAGCGCACCGATGACGAAGGCACGGTCGCTCTTGCCCATCGGCCCGTCGTAGCGGCGGCCGGCGCCGACCATCAGCCCGAGCACGCCGGCGTATTCGGTCAGCGCGGCCAGCAGCGCAAAGCTCCATAGCGCGCTGGCGTTGACGCCGGGCACGCCGAGCAGGCTCAAGTACAAGGTTGCATCGGCAACCACGTCGCACAGCTCGTTGAGGTAGGCGCCCAGGCGCGATTGCTGGCCGAACTCGCGCGCCAGCATGCCGTCGATGGCGTTGAGCGCCATGCGCAGCAGCATCCACACCGGCAGCAACAGATACAGCAGCGGCCAGCTGGCGCCGGCGCGGTACACCACCGCGGCCACCAGCACCGAGATGGCTGCCGCGATCAGGGTGACCTGATTGGCGGTGATGCCGCCGCGGTAGAGCGCGCCAACCATGGGCCGCAGCAGGTCCTGGAAGCGTCCTTTCAGAGCATAGATCGAGGCCATACCGGTGGTTGAGTCCATTCGAGCGCTGGCGCAGCCTACAATATCGGCTGCCCCGCAACGACTGCCCTTTCATCCATGGCCTCTGATTTCCTGCCCGTGCGCCGGGCCCTGCTCTCTGTTTCCGACAAGACCGGCTTGATCGACCTGGCCCGCGCGCTGGTGGCGCGCAATGTCGAGCTGCTGTCCACCGGCGGCACCGCCAAGGCAATCCGCGATGCGGGCCTGCCGGTGAAGGACGTAGCCGAGTTGACCGGTTTCCCGGAAATGATGGACGGCCGCGTCAAGACCCTGCACCCGCTGGTGCACGGCGGCCTGCTCGGCCGCGCCGGTGTCGACGAAGCAGTAATGGCCGAACACGGCATCGCGCCGATCGACCTGCTGGTGCTCAACCTGTATCCGTTCGAGTCGGTCACCGCCAAGGCCGACTGCACGCTGGCCGATGCGGTGGAAAACATCGATATCGGCGGCCCGGCGATGCTGCGCAGCGCGGCGAAGAATTTCGCGCGCGTGGCGGTGGCCACCGACCCGGCGCAATACGCCAACCTGCTAGCCGAGCTGGAGGCCAACAACGGCCAGCTCTCGGCGGCCCAGCGCTTTTCGCTGTCGGTGGCCGCGTTCAACCGCGTGGCGCAGTACGACGCGGCGATCAGCAACTATCTCTCGGCTGTGGCTGACAGTGCGGAGAGCGTGCCCACGCGTAGCCCGTTCCCGGCGCAGATCAATTCCAATTTCATCAAGGTGATGGACCTGCGTTACGGCGAGAACCCGCACCAGTCCGGCGCGTTCTACCGCGACCTGTATCCGGTGCCGGGCACGCTGGCGACCTTCCAGCAGCTGCAGGGCAAGGAACTGAGCTACAACAACCTGGCCGATGCCGATGCGGCGTGGGAATGCGTACGCCAGTTCGAGCGCTGCGCCTGCGTGATCGTCAAGCACGCTAACCCGTGCGGCGTGGCGGTGGGCGTGGCCTGCGGCGATGCCTATGAGCTGGCCTATGCCACCGACCCCACCAGCGCGTTCGGCGGCATCCTGGCGTTCAACCGCACGCTGGATGCGGCCACCGCCAAGGCCATCCTGGACCGCCAGTTCGTCGAAGTGCTGATCGCCCCGGACTACGAGCCCGGCGCGCTCGACTACGCGACCAAGAAGGCCAACGTGCGCGTGCTCAAGATCCCGCACGGCGCGGGCCTCAACAACTACGACACCAAGCGGATTGGCTCTGGCCTGCTGATGCAGTCGGCCGACAACCGCGGCATGTCCCTGGGCGAGCTGAGCGTGGTCACAAAGCGCGCACCCAGCGATGCCGAACTGGCCGATCTGCTGTTTGCCTGGCGCGTGGCCAAGTACGTCAAATCCAACGCGATCGTGTATGCCAAGGACAGCCGCACCATTGGTGTGGGCGCCGGGCAGATGAGCCGCGTGGTCAGCGCCAAGATTGCGGCGCTCAAGGCCGAAGAAGCCAAGCTCGAGGTGGCCGGCTCGGTGATGGCATCGGATGCATTCTTCCCGTTCCGCGACGGCATCGATGCCGCGGCGGCGGCCGGCATCCAGGCGGTGATCCAGCCGGGCGGTTCGATGCGCGATGGCGAAGTGATCGCCGCCGCCGACGAACACGGTCTGGCGATGGTGTTCACCGGCGTGCGTCACTTCCGGCATTGATCCACACGACAAGGACCGTCCCGATGCACCGATCGCACGCACTGGCCGCGCTGCTGGCGGCGGCCGCCCTGCTGGGTGGATGCAAGCAGGCTCCCGCACCCACCGCGGCGCCTGCCACCAAGGCGCCGGCCACGCCGGCTGCCACGCCCCACCTCAGCCGCACTGCGCGGCTGGAGGCGTTCGTGCGCACGCGCTATGGCGACAAGGCCAGCCTGTCGGCCGACTGGGCCGGTGAGGCCGATGGCTTCAAGGCCAACAGCCAGGTGTGCGCCGAACAACCGGTAGTGGTGGGCGAGCAGGTGCAGCAACTGCTGGCGGTCTGCCACAGCCTGAGGGACGGCGGCCACGGCAATCCGGGCCTGGTCGACTTCTTCGTGCTGCGCGGCGAAGGCGATGGCTTCAAGGTGGTGGCGGAGAAGCTGTCCGACACCTTCGGCAGCGATGGCCAGCCCGGCAGCGTGGACATCCTGCGCCTGGGCAGCGACTTTTATGGCTTCATCGTGCACAGCTTCTGGATGGGCCAGGGCCTGCTGCTCGAATCCCAGGACCTGGTGGTGCCCGGCCCCAAGGGCCTGGCCAACGCCGGCTCGCTCCGCGCCCATATCGACAACAGCGGCTCCATCAGCTGCGAAGACGATGCGCGCGAGCCGGACCAGACCGAGGCGCAATGCCGCGCCGAAGCCTTCAATGTCGACTTCACCCTGGACGTGGACAGCAGCAACATCCAGGCGCGCACCTGGCCGCTGCAGATCCACGAACACGGCACCGATTGCGGCGTTGCGCTGGACACCACGCATACGTTCGCGCTCGACACCAAGACCTGGACCTACCCCTTCCCCAACGCCCTGCAGCGCGAAGATTGCAGGTAGCGCCCCCTCCCCCGTACTAGCGAGCAGCCCTCTTGAAAATCCTCGTCATCGGCTCCGGCGGCCGTGAACATGCCCTGGCCTGGAAGATCGCGCAGTCCGCGCGCGTGAGCGAGGTGCTGGTCGCACCGGGCAATGCCGGCACCGCCACCGAAGCCAAGTGCCGCAACGTGGCGATCAAGGTCGATGACCTGGATGGCCTGCTGGCGCTGGCACAGCGCGAGGCCGTTGCGCTCACCGTGGTCGGCCCGGAAGTGCCGCTGGTGCTGGGCGTGGTCGACCGTTTTCACGCCGCTGGCCTGCGCATCTTCGGGCCCACCGCCAAGGCTGCGCAGCTGGAAGGCAGCAAGGCGTTCGCCAAGGACTTCCTGGCTCGCCACGGCATTCCCACCGCGTATTACGCGGTCCACACCGAGGTGGACGCCGCGCTGGCCTACGTGCGCGAGAAGGGCGCACCGATCGTGATCAAGGCCGACGGCCTGGCGGCCGGCAAGGGCGTGATCGTGGCGATGACGCTGGGCGAGGCCGAAGACGCGGTGCGCGACATGCTCTCGGGCAATGCGTTCGGCGATGCCGGCGCACGCGTGGTGATCGAAGAATTTCTGGACGGCGAAGAAGCCAGCTTCATCTCGATGGTCGACGGCACACACGCCTTGCCGATGGCCACCAGCCAGGACCACAAGCGCGTGGGCGATGGTGACACCGGCCCGAACACCGGCGGCATGGGCGCGTATTCGCCGGCGCCGGTGGTCACGCCCGAGGTGCATGCGCGGGTGATGCGCGAGGTGGTCGAGCCGACCGTGCAGGGCATGATCGCCGACGGTGTGCCGTTCACCGGCTTCCTCTACGCCGGGCTGATGATCGATGCGCACGGCGCGCCCAAGGTGATCGAATTCAACGTGCGCTTCGGCGACCCGGAAACCCAGCCGGTGATGCTGCGCCTGCAATCGGATCTGGTCGATCTGGTGGAAGCGGCCATCGACGGCACCCTCGACACCGCGCAGGCGCAGTGGGACCCGCGCCCGTCGCTGGGCGTGGTCATCGCCGCAAAGCCCTATCCGGACACCCCGGTCACCGGCGAGGTTATCACCGGCCTGGACCAGGTGCCGGCCAACGCCAAGGTCTTCCACGCCGGCACCGCGTTGAATGCCGACGGGCAGGTGATCAGCGCCGGTGGCCGCGTGCTGTGCGTGGCCGCCCTGGGCGACAGCGTGCAGGACGCACAGCGCACCGCGTATGCCGGCCTGCAGCCGATCCACTGGCCCAACGCCTTCCAGCGCAGCGATATCGGCTGGCGTGCAATCGCCCGCGAGCGCGACGCGCAGGGCTGATACATGGCGTGCAGCGGCGGCGGTCACGCCGCCTACTGACAAAGGACTAGCCGGCCTGCACACCGGCGGCGCGTGCCTGCGGCAATAATGCCCGGGCACGCTTGCCCTTCAGAGACCGTGGCCACCACTTCGTTCGAATCCCGCCTCAGCCGCCTGTGGGCCCATGAAAAGGCCAGCTATGGCCTGCGTGTGTTCATCGCGCTGGCGGTGGCCATGGGCCTGTGCTGGCACTGGCAGCAGCTCACCGCGGTGCCGGCGCTGTTCCTGGGCGCGATCGCCAGCGCCATCGCCGAGACCGACGACAACTGGCTGGGCCGCAGCAAATCGGTGCTGCTCTCGCTGCTGTGCTTCGCTGCGGCTGCAGCCGCGGTGGTAGTCCTGTTCCCGTATCCGCTGGCGTTCGTCACCGGCATGGCCGTGGCCACCTTCTCGCTCACCCTGCTGGGCGCGCTGGGCGAGCGCTACGCCTCGATCGCGCAGGCCACGGTGGCCTTGTCGATCTACGCCATGATCGGCATGGACCAGCACGGCAGCCACGATCCGCGCATCGCCTGGCATGGCGCAGCGCTGCTGCTGGCCGGCGCCACCTGGTACGGCGTGCTGTCGATCCTGTGGACCATCCTGTTCGCCAATCGCCCGGTGCGCGAGCGGCTGTCGCGGCTGTTCTTCGAACTGGGCCGCTACCTCACGCTCAAGGCCGACCTGTTCGAACCGGTGCGGCAAAGCGACCTGCATGCACGCCGGCTGGCGCTGGCCGAACAGAACGCCAAGGTGGTGGGCGCGCTCAATGCGGCCAAGACCGCGATCATGAGCCGCTTCGGCCGCTCCGGCCGGCCGGGCGTGCAGTCCGGGCTGTACTTCCGGCTGTACTACATGGCGCAGGAATTCCACGAACGCGCCAGCTCCTCGCACTACCCATACGAAGCCCTGACCGACGCGTTCTTCCACAGCGATGTGCTGTACCGCTGCCAGCGCCTGCTCGCGCTGCAGGGCAAGGCCTGCGCCGCGCTAGGCGAGGCGATCCGGCTGCGCCAGCCGTTCGATTACGGCGATCACAGCCGGCTGGCCACCGACGATCTGCGCCAGTCGCTGGACTACCTGCACGCCCGCGCCGACCCCGCGCTCACCCGCCTGCTCGGCGCGCTGGAATTGCTGGTCACCAACCTGCAGACCATCGAGCGGCGGCTGTCCGAAGCGGCGCAATTCGATTCCACCAGCGACAACCTCGACACCCGCCTGCGCGATTCCTCGCCGCACACCGTGCGCGAGATGGCCGCTCGCCTCGGTCAGCAACTCACGCCCGGCTCGGTGCTGTTCCGCCACGGCCTGCGCATGGCCATTGCACTGGTGGTGGGCTACGCAGTCATGCAATCGATACATGCCGACAACGGGTACTGGATCCTGCTCACCACCGCGTTCGTGTGCCGGCCCAATTACGGCGCCACGCGGCTACGGCTTGTGCAACGCATTGCCGGCACCTTGATCGGCCTGATCGCCACCTGGGCGTTGATGCAGTTGTTCCCCGGCACCGAAGTGCAGTTGCTGCTCGCACTGGCCGCAGCGCTGATCTTCTTCATCACCCGCACCGACCGCTACATGCTGGCCACCGCCGGCATCACAGTGATGGCGCTGTTCTGCTTCAACCTGCTCGGCGATGGCTTCGTGCTGATCTGGCCACGCCTGATCGACACCGTGATCGGCTGCGCCATTGCCGCTGCCGCCTCGTTCCTGATCCTGCCGGACTGGCAAGGCCGCCGCCTCAACCAGGTGATGGCCACCGTGCTGGCCAGCTGCGCGCGCTATCTGGCGCAGGTGCTGGAGCAGTACGCCAGCGGCATGCGTGATGATCTGCCGTACCGCATCGCCCGGCGCGACATGCACAACGCCGATGCCGCGTTGTCGGTGGCGCTGTCGAACATGCTGCGCGAACCCGGCCGTTACCGCCGCAACCTGGACGCGGGCTTCCGCTTTCTGGCGTTGTCCAACACGCTGCTGGGGTATCTGTCGGCACTGGGCGCGCACCGCGCCGCACTCGATGGCGAACAAGACGCCGGCATTGCCCAGGCCGGCGATTACCTGCAGCGCACACTCGGCGAGATCGCCAACGCACTCAGCCTGCGCCAGGTGCTACCTGTGCACGATGAAACCGAAGAACTGGCCATGGCCGATGCACTCGAGCAGCACGCCGTGCAACTTCCACCCAAACAGCGGTTGGTGCGTGACCAACTGGCGCTGACCCTGCGCCTGCTGCCCAAGCTCCGCGCCGCAGCGGTGGCGGTCACCGCCGCCCCGGTCGAGACCACCGCGCCCAAGGCGCTGCAGGGCGCTTAACCTGTAGGCAGTGCGCGATCGGCACACCGCCGTCTCTGCCATGTCGTCAGCACCTGCACGTGGCCACACACGAGAGGCCTGCGTCCAACGATCACGCGCATTTCAGCGGTGCCCCTCGCGCGCACCGCTGCCATTGCAGACCACACGCATCTGCAACACTCACCCATCTGCTGCTGCACTTAGAGCGGCTAACAACACGTCGCGAGCAGCCGTCAGGTGGGTGCGGACGGCGCGGAGGAACCGGAGTGTACGGGGGTACATGCCGATTCCGAGCACCGGCCGCGCCCGCCTCGCGGCTGCGCAGTCGTTTTGATCGCTGCGCTTACTTCCAGCTACCACGCGCCACACTGAGTGCCACCCAGCCCAGCGCCGCCAACGCCAGTACGGCGCCGCCGATCACCACGCCATTCCAGCCAGCCTGCGCATACGCCGCAGTGCCCAAGGTGGAGCCCACCGCGCCACCGATGAAATAGCAGGTGATATACGCCGAGGTGATGCGGTTGCGTGCATGCGGATTGCGCTGATAGATCACGCTCTGGTTGGCGATATGCACGCCCTGCACCGCGATATCCAGCAACAGCACGCCGATGATCAGCAGCACGATCGAGTGCGGTGCGAAGGCCAGCAGCCCCCACGACAGCAGCAGCATCACCAGCCCGCCCCAGCTGACGCGATCGCCGTGCCCATGGTCGGACCAGTGCCCGGAGCGATTGGCCGCCAGCGCGCCAGCAGCACCGATCAGGCCAAACAAGCCGATCACCGCAGTGCCGTAGCCATAGCCCGGCCCGGACAGCAGGAACGCCAGCGTGGTCCAGAACATGCTGAAGCCGGCAAACAGCAGCCCACCCAGCACCGAGCGCGAACGCAGCACCGCATCGTCGCGCAGCAACGTCAGCACCGAGCCCACCAACTGCGGATACGACAGCTGCGCATTGCCTGGATGGCGCGGCAGCCCGCGCCACAACAGGCCGGCGGTGAGCAGCAGCAGAGCCGCGGCAATCCAGTACACGGTGTGCCAGCCACCAACATCTGCAAGCAGCCCGGCGGCGGTGCGGGCCAGCAGGATGCCCAGCAACAGCCCACTCATCACCGTGCCGATCACCCGCCCGCGCTCCTGCGGGGCGGCCAGGGTGGCCGCGAACGGCACCAGGATCTGCGCCGCCACCGAGCTGGCACCGGTGACGATCGTGCCGGCCAGCAACATGCCGAAACTGTGCGAGGCCGCGCTCACCAGCAGGCCCAACGCACTGAGCACAAACAAGCCCACGATCAGCCCGCGCCGCTCCAGCCGGTCGCCCAGCGGCACCAGCAGCAACAGGCCGGCCGCGTAGGCCAGCTGCGCGGCGGTCACCACCGCCCCGGCGGTGCGCACCTGGATCTGGAACGCTTGCGCCAGGGTTTCCAGCAGCGGTTGCGCGTAGTAATTGCTGGCCACGGCCAGGCCGGTGGCCGCGGCCATCAGCAGTATCAGCCGGCGCGGCAGCGGTGGGTGAGAAATCGGTTCCGACGTCATGGCAGCAACCTGGTGTGGAGTGGATGGGGCGCAGTGTGGTCGGCACAGGGCCATCTTTCCAATGTATTGTTTTCACTGTTTCCATCTTGTTTCGAGATCGCATGTTGACCCTGCGCCAGCTGGAGTTCGCCGTGGCGGTGGCCGACGAAGGCGGCTTCACTGCGGCCGCGCGCCGCTGCAACACCGTGCAATCCGCGCTCAGCCACCAGGTTGCCAAGATCGAGGAGCTGCTGGGCGCGCGCCTGTTCGAGCGCGGCACCCGCCAGGTGCGGCCCACCGCCGCCGGCGAGGTATTTCTGCACAACGCGCGGCAGACGCTGCGCGCGGCCGAGCGCCTGCATGAAGAAATGGCCCAGGCGCTGGGCACCGTGCGCGGCCGGCTCACGCTGGGGCAGATCTCCTCGCTCACCACGGTGCAGGTGCCGGCGCTGCTGCACCGCTTCCGCAGCGCACATGCGCACGTGGATGTGCACCTGCGCACGGCCATGAGCGACGCCCTGCTGCATGACCTGCGCGAAGGCCGGCTGGACCTGGCCCTGGTCGGCGTCGGCCCGCAGGTGGTGGTGCCCGAGCAGCGCCTGCTGCTGCACGAAGAGGCACTGGCGCTGATCGTGGCCCCCGGCCACCGCTTCGCCAGCCGCAAGCGCGTGGCATTGGCCGAGCTGGACGACGAGCCGATGGCCGGGCTGATTCCCGGCGCCGGCGTGCGCGGCATCATCGACGCGGCCTTCGACCAGGCCGGCCTGCACCAGCGCCTGCAATACGAAGTCACCCATGCCGATCTGGTGCGCGAGCTGGTCGCCGCCGGGCTGGGCGTGGGCATCGTGCCGCAGACCATGGCCGGCGCCATGCGTGGCGTGGTGGCGCTGGCGCTGAAGGAACACTTCCGCTTCCTCACCTATGCGGTCTGGCGGCCGGACCCCACCCCGGCCACGCGCGCCTTCATCACCCTGCTGCGCGCGCAGGTGGAGCAGCAGCGCCCGGCGCGACGCCCGGTGCGCTGAGCCGCAGCGGGCGCCCCAGCCCGGCGCTGAAGCCTGCTAGGCTGCGCGCGTCGCGAAGGAGTCCGCATGTCCGGTCACAGTCAGTTCGCCCTGCTCAGGCAGCGCCGCTTTTTGCCGTTTTTCACCGTGCAGGCGCTGGGCGCCTTCAACGACAACGTCTACCGGCAAGCCATCATCGGGCTGCTGTTCTACCTGGGCATCGACGCGGCGCAACGCACGCTCTACACGAATCTGGCGCCGGCGCTGTTCATCCTGCCCTACTTCCTGTTCTCCGCCCTGGCCGGGCAGATCGCCGAGAAACTGGAAAAGCAGAAACTCATCGTGATCACCACCACCATGGAGATCGCGATCATGTCGCTGGCCGCGGTGGGCTTCATCACCGAAAACATGGTGATCCTGCTGATCGCGCTGTTCTGCACCGGCCTGCAATCCACGCTGTTCGGGCCGGTGAAGTATTCGATCCTGCCCTCGGTGCTGAAACCCGAGGAACTCACCGGCGGCAATGGCCTGGTCGAGATGGGCACCTCGATCTCGATCCTGTGCGGCATGATCTTCGGCGGGCTGATCTTCCAGATCGCCGGCAGCCACGGCCCGGTGGCTGCGGCCACTGCGGTCATTGCCATTGCCGTCACCGGCAACCTGGTCGCGCGGCTGGTGCCCAAGGTCGATGCCGGCGCGCCGGAGTTGACCATCAACTGGAACCCCATCCCCGAATCGCGCGCGATCATGCGCCTGACCCGGCGCACGCCGGCGGTGCGCAACGCGGTGCTCGGAGTGTCGTGGTTCTGGTTCATCGGCACCGTACTGACCGCGCAGCTGCCCACCTATGCGCAGCTCAATCTCGGCGGCCAGCAGGACCTGTACGTGTTCGCGCTGGCGCTGTTTTCGATCGGCACCGGCGTCGGCTCGCTGCTGTGCGAGCGGTTGTCCGGGCGCACCGTGGAAATCGGCCTGGTGCCACTGGGCGCGTTCGGCATCAGCGCGTTCCTGCTGGATCTGTATTTCGCGCGTCCGGGTGCGGCGCTGGCAAACGACCTGTCGATCGGCCAGTTCGTGCAGCAGGCCGGCAGCGTGCGGCTGGTCGTGGACCTGGTCGGCATCGGCCTGTTCACCGGCCTGTTCGTGGTGCCGCTGTTCGCGCTGATCCAGAGCCGCACGCCCAAGGCCGAGCTGTCGCGCGTGATCGCCGGGCTCAACATCCAGAATTCGTTGTTCATCGTCGCCGCGGCCATCATCGGCATCGCCCTGCAGCTGCCGCAACTGGTGCTGTTCGGGGTGCGTATTCCGCTGCCGGGGCTGAGCATTCCGCAGGTGTTCCTGGCGCTGGCAATCGCCAATACGCTGGTGGCGCTGTGGATCTTCACCCTGGTGCCCGAATTCCTGATGCGCTTCCTCAGCTGGGTGCTGGTGAGCGTGCTGTACCGGCTGCGTGCGCACGAGATCGATCGCCACGTGCCCGACGAAGGCGCCGCACTGCTGGTGTGCAACCACGTCAGCTACATGGACGCGCTGATCCTCTCGGCGGTGATTCCGCGCCCGGTGCGCTTTGTCATGTACTACAAGATCTTCCGCATCCCGGTGATGCGCTGGATCTTCCGCACCGCCAAGGCCATCCCGATCGCCGGCGCGCGCGAAGACCCGGCACTCATGCAACAGGCTTTCGACCGCATCGATGCGGCGCTGGCCGATGGCGAGCTGGTCTGCATCTTTCCCGAAGGCGCGTTGACCAAGGACGGCGAGATCGCGCCGTTCAAATCGGGTGTGGAAAAGATTCTCGAGCGGCGTCAGGTGCCGGTGATCCCGATGGCGCTGCGCGGCATGTGGTCGAGCATGTGGAGCCGGCGCGACACCCGCCTGGGCCGCATGCGCGTGCCGCGGCGGATGCGGGCGCAGATCGAAGTGGTGGCCGGCCCGGCGATTGCCGGCGATCAGGCCAGCGCCGCGCTGCTCGAACAGCAGGTCCGTGCACTACGCCAGGAGCACGCCTGACGGCCAGGGCGCGTGTGTGCCCAGCACTGGCGGGCGCTGGCTTTGCGTCCGCCGCGCCCGGCGAGTAGCCTGTGCGCCATCGCACGTTTCGCGCCGCTGCCCGCGGCGCGCAGACAGCAGGTCGCAGCAAGGGGGAAGTGCCGTGTGTCCACATGTCATGCCGCAGGCGCAGGTCCTGGCCGGCGGTCGCTGCCTGTGCCAGTCACGGAAGGCGCGCATGGTGCCCACGCTCGCGTTCGCTTGACTGCGGCCAGGGACGTCACTTCGGTTCCGGCCCATTGATCACCGTGTCTTGTTTCACCGCTGGATTCATCACCACCCAAGGAGCTTCACCATGAGTGCCGTCCCACCGCCGATCCACACCCCGTCCACCGCCGCGCCCGGCCCGGTTCCCAATCACCTGATCTGGGCCATCGTGTCCACCGTGATCGGCTTCTGCCTGTGCTGCCCGGCGCTGATCTCCGGCATCGTGGCGATCGTGTTCGCCAGCAAGGTCAACAACCTGCTCAACCAGGGCGACATCGACGGCGCGCGTCGTGCCTCCAACACCGCCAAGACCTGGTGCATCGTGACCTCCGTGCTGGCCGGTATCGGCCTGCTGATCAACATCGGCATGGTTGCCACCGGTGGCATGCAGGGCTACATGGACTACATGCAGCAGTTGCAGCACATGCAGTAATGGAGCTGCGTCCATGCCACTGGCTTGGACTGGGGGCGGCCACCAGCGTGGCCGCCGTCGGCGTGTCGCTGCTGTATCGCTTCGACCCGAACGCGAGCAACAGCCCGTTCCCGCCCTGCATGTTCCGCGCCGTCACCGGGTGCTACTGCCCCGGTTGCGGCATGACCCGCGCGTTGTATGCGCTGGTGCATTTCGATCTGCCCGGCGCCTTCGCCATGAACCCCGCCGCCGTGCTCGGCCTGTTCACCCTGCCCGGCCTGATCGCCTGGAAAGCCGGCTGGCGCGCCCGCTGGTTCGCCCCGGTAGTGGCAGTGATGTCGGAACCGAAGTTCTGGTTGTGGGCGCTGCCCACGTATTGGGTCGCCCGGAATCTGCCGTGGTACCCGTTTACGCTGCTGGCACCTGGCTAGGACGGAAAGGACGACGCAGTGACGCTTGAAGAAGAAGCAGACCGCGCGACCGTGCATGTCGCAGGAAAGATTGTTCAAACGGTCTGGCGCCACCGATCCAGCGAACTCGTTATCCAGTTTACCGATGGAAGCCGGATCTTCGCTGATGTCAAAGAAGATGCGCTTGAGCTTTCGATTACTGGTTGCAGCAACGACTAACAGATCGCCTCTGATCGGATCGTTGCTCCAACAACTCTGCAAATTGAACGCGATGTTCGAATCGCATGCAGGCCTCGACAGAGAACAGCTGCGTGATCGGTTGATGCTTTATTAAGAGCGGCTAACAAAACGTAGCGAGCAGTTGTCAGGCGGCTGCGCAGTCGTTTTGATAGCTGCTCTAAGTCGTTACGCGCAGATTCTGCAGTGCTCACAAATAGCAATGCACGCACCGCTTAGCGCACCCAACCGGCAATCACCAACAGCGCCAGCATCACCATCCACAGCAGCAACACGCGCCAGACCAGGCTCATTGCATCGCGCACTTCGGGCAGGCGGCGCCAGACCGGCACCAGGCCCGAATCAGTGTAGTCGTGCGCTTCCTCGCGCAGCTCGGCACTGACGCTGGCACGCGCCACAGCACCGAGAAAATGCGGCTCCAGCGACCAGCGATTGCCATGCGCTTCGCGCCAGGCGCGGAACACCGTGTCGAAGTTACCCACCAGCGCCATCGACACCGTCATCAACTGCGCCACCGGCCATTCCAGCGCGGCCAGCAACCAGCGCGCGCCGGCCAGGTTGCGGGGCGGCAACAAGACCGACACGGGGCTTTCCACTGCCAACGCAGTGAGCCGGTACAGCACCGCGCCGAACGGCCCCAGCAGCAGGAACCACCACAACACCGCAAACCAGCGGCGCAGGCCGTTTACCACCACTGCTTCCACCAGCGATGGCGCATCTTCGTGCACGCTGCCGCCGGCCGCCTGCAGGTGCGAAATGGCCTCGCGCCGCAGCGCCGGCTCATCGGCGTCGATCACCGCTTCCACATCGCGGTCCAGATCGCGCGGGCCCCAGGTCCAGGCCAGCACGGCCACGCCGAACAGCAAGGCCAGAAATCCGTGCCACACATCGTCCAGCAGCCACCGCAGCAGGAGCACCACTGCCAGGGCTGGCAGCAAGGCCAGCAGCACGCCGTAGCGGCCCTGCCACGCACCGCGCCCGGCTGCGTAGCTGTCCAGCCGGCGCAGCCACTGCGCAAACCACTCGAAACGGCGCAGCCGCACCACCTGGGCAGGCAGCACATGCCCCAGCGCGAGCGCAACGATGACGGCAACCAGGGTGGTAAACATGGGCGGGCCTCCTCAGCCGAGTCTAGCTGAGCGGGCGCAACCGGCGTGCGTGAGCCGCGCGCCGGTGCTGCGCACGTAATGCCGCGGTGCACCGCAATCGCGGGCGTTCAGCAACTCGCAGGCGTGGTGGGCGCGCTCAGCCATGCGTGCGGTACCAGTGCTCGATCAACGCACGCGCGATCGAGATAGCCGGCGGCAGGCCAATACCGGTGTCGCCCGATTCGCCGGCCAATGCAGCGCCGATCTCCGCGTGCGAAACCCAGCGCGCGTCTTCCAGCTCGCCAGTGACCTGCGGCAGTTCGGTGGGTGCGGCCGTTGCCGCAAAGCCCAGCATCAAGGCACCGGGAAACGGCCACGGTTGCGCGCCCAGATACTGGCAGCCCTGGACCTGCACCCGGGTCTCTTCGAACACTTCGCGCGCCACGGTCTGCTCCAGCGATTCGCCCGGCTCCACGAAGCCGGCAATCACCGAATAGCGCCGCGGCGCCCAGCTGGCTTGCCGCCCGAGCAACAGGCGCTGCCCGTCACTAACCGCAACGATGATCGCCGGGTCCACACGGGGGTAGTGTTCGGTCTGGCATTGCGTGCAATGCGCAATGAAGCCGGCACGGCGGAACGCGATCGCCCCACCGCACACGCCGCAAAAGCGGGTGCGCGATTGCCAGTGCAGCATCGCCCGCCCATAGGAAAACGCAGTGGACAGCTCGGCCGGCCAATCGGCGGCGGCCTGGCGCAGGTCCACGCGGTGCGGCAGCTCCGTGGTCACCTGCTCGGCCGCCAGGGCGAACCAGCCCACCCCATCGCGCAGGCCCAGGAAGATCGCCGCGCCCGGCGCATCGGCCAGGGCGGCGCCGTCGCTGAGCAACGGCTGGCCCTGGGCATCGGCAGCGGCCGTGCCCTTGGCATCGATCAACAACACGCGGCCCGTGGGCCATAGACGCGCAATCGCGTCGGGATCGTCACGCAACACGTCGCCGCGATCGAGCGGCGCATGCGTGAAGGCAAAAGCAGACAACGAAAAAAGAGGCTCTGACATCGGCGCAAGCCTGCCGACAATCGGCAACGCCCGCAACCATCGCACCGACCCAGACCCGGCTAGCGCCGGGATGCGTTCAGACGCTGAAGCTGCTGCCGCAGCCGCAGGTGGTCTTGGCGTTGGGATTGCGGATCACGAACTGCGCACCGGTCAGGCTTTCGGTGTAGTCCACCTCGGCGCCCATCAGGTACTGCAGGCTCAAAGGATCCACCAGCAGGGTGACGCCGTCGGTGGCCACGGCCAGGTCGTCCTCGGCGCGGTTCTCATCGAATTCGAAGCCGTACTGGAAGCCGGAACACCCGCCACCCTGGATATACACACGCAACGCCAGCTCGGCGTTGCCCTCCTCCTGGATCAGCTCGCGCACCTTGGCGGCAGCGGCATTGGAGAAGTTCAGCGGCCGGTCGATGGACTGGTAGTCCGGCGCCGGGGCGGCAGTGGGAAGCGAAACGAGCGTACTCATGGCGTCAGCATGAGGGCCAGGAGCCCCCACTTCAAGCCGGGGCGCCCGGATCCGGCGCCCGGGGCCGCTGGCGCTGCGCTCAGGCGTCGGCCGCTTCGGCCTGCAGGGCCTTGACCGGCTCGGCGGCGCGGCTGGGTTCCGGGGCCGGCAAGGCAGCAGTGGCACCGGCGGCAGCGGCATGGATCAGCCGCCCGGTCAGCTGCGCACCGGCGCTCATTTCCACCACCTGGTAGTGCACATTGCCCTGCACGCGCGCATTGGCGGCCAGTTCTACCCGCTCGGCGGCATGCACGTCGCCGGTCAGCTGGCCGTTGATGATCACCACCGGTGCGCGCACTTCGCCTTCGATGCAGCCCTGCTCGGCCACGGTCAGGATGGCACTGGCGCCGTCCTCGGCAATCACCTTGCCCAGGATGCGGCCTTCCACATACAGGCCACCGCTGAAGGTCAGGTCGCCGCGGATGACCACCTGCGGTCCGATCAAGGTATCGACCACGGTCTGCGCGCCACGGTTGGACTTGTTTCCGAACATGAGCTACTCCCCCGCGCCGTTGCCGGCGACTTTCCAATCGAATGTCTGATTGACCGGCGCCCCATCGCCGCTCAGGGAGATTTTGACACGTTGCGGGGTGAAATCCTTCGGCAGGATCACGCTGCCGTCCAATTGCTGGAAATAGCGGAACGAATACGGCTGGCCGACCGCATCAGGCTTCTGGTGCAGCTCGTTCCAGCTCACCGTAACCAATTTGCCGGCGCGCACGCCTTCCACCGCAAAGCGCAGCTGTCCCTGGCTGATCGCGCCGCGGTTGAGGTTCTGGGTGAGCACCACGCTGTAATTCCAGGTGCCGCCGGCTTCGGCGGTGAACTGCACCGAGTGTGCATTGAGCCCCTTGCGCTGCGCGGTGGAGCCCACCAGCCGCTCGTAGAAGGCTACGTCGGCGCGCAGCGCGGCAATCTGCTCGTCGCGCTCGGCCAGCGAGGCCTGCACCTCGGTGTTGGCAGCGCGACTGATCTTGTCGGACATCGCCAGATTCACCTGCCGCTGCTGCAGTTGCTCGATCTGGCGGCGCTGCTCGGCCTGCGCGCGCTGGGCCTGCCGCAGGCCGGCCTCGGCCTCGACCAGGCGCGGCGCGGCGGTGCGGGTGGCCATCCACCAGACCCCACCCAGCGAGGCCAGCCACACGATCACCAGCACCGCCCACAGCCAGTGCCGGCCGGAGCGGGGGCCGCCGGCATCGCGTGGGACGATTTGAACGCGCGCGGTAGGTCTCATGGGCGTGGGCTCCGGACGGGCCGGTCTGTGATCGGCGGCGTAGTGTGCCAGAGCATCGCCGGCCCTCACGCTGGCGCCCGGCCGGCCGTTATCCGATAGTTCCGCATCCTTTGCGTGGAGCAACGCCATGAGCGAGGCCCATCTGTTTGTCATCGGCATCCTGCTGGCCTGGCTGGCGGGCATCCGCGTCTATCTCACCGTGTTCGGGGTCGGGCTGGCCGGCCTGCTCGGCTGGATCGAACTGCCACCGGCCCTGGTGCCGGCGCAATCGTGGTGGGTGCTCGGCACTTCCGGCGCCCTGGCGGTGGCGGAGTTCTTCGCCGACAAGATCCCCGGCGTGGATTCGGGCTGGGATCTGCTGCAGACCTTGGCGCGGGTGCCGGCCGGCGCCTTCCTCGCCGCAGCCACGCTATCGCCAGACGGCGATCTGGCCACCGGCGCATTGGCGGCCGGCGCAGGCGTGGCACTGACCAGCCACACCCTCAAGGCCGGCACGCGGGCCTTGCTCAACACCTCGCCCGAGCCGGCCAGCAACTGGATCGCCTCGCTGGCCGAAGACACCCTCACCGCCGCCGCGCTCGCGCTGGCAGTGGCGCACCCGTGGCTGGCGTTGAGCGTGGCGGTGGGCAGCAGCCTGCTGGCCGCGCTGGTGGTGGTCTGGGTGTGGCGCCTGCTATGGCGTGGCGTGCACCGATTGGTGGCGCCGCTACGCGCCGCCTCGACATCGGCTGTACGCCGCTCCCCGCTATCGTGAAGTTCATCGCATAATCATCGCGACTGCAGGGAGTATCGATGGCCGCCCGAGATCCGGTTCCTTCCACCCGTGACGACACCGCGACACGTAACCGCGCGCTGCGCGCTGAAACCCCGCCGGCCGACTATTGGCGCCGCTGGGCCGACGATGCCGCGTCCGCCGACAACGCCGAGCCGGTGAGCGCCACGATCATTCCCGCACCCGCGCTTGCCGCAGTGCCTAACGTCAAGCCACCGGTCCAGCAAACCGCTGCCGGCCTGCCGCGCAGCGCAGCATCCAGCGCACCTGCGCCGGTCGCTGCCGCGCAGCCAGCTGGCGGCAATGGTGCCGACAATGTCGCTGCCGACGCGCCCTACCGCGTGCTGATCGTCGAGGACGACCGCTCGCAGGCCTTGTTCGCCCAGAGCGTGCTGCACGGCGCCGGCATGCATGCGCAGGTCGAAATGACCGCTGCCAGCGTGCCGCAGGCGATCCAGGACTATCACCCGGACCTGATCCTGATGGATCTGCACATGCCCGAGCTCGATGGCATCCGGTTGACCACGTTGATCCGCCAGCAACCCGGCCAGCAGCTGTTGCCGATCGTCTTCCTCACCGGCGACCCGGATCCGGAGCGCCAGTTCGAAGTGCTCGACAGCGGCGCGGACGATTTCCTGACCAAGCCGATCCGTCCCCGCCACCTGATCGCCGCGGTGTCCAACCGCATCCGGCGCGCGCGCCAGCAGGCGCTGCAGCAGGCCGGCGAACAGGTCAGCGTGCGCAGCAATCCGGAAACCGGGCTACCCACGCGCGGCCACGTCATGGAACTGCTCGCCGATGCACTGGCACGCAAGCAGACCGGCGGCCTGTTCTTCATCGAAATCGCCAGCGCGCTCGGTTTGCGCGAGCGTTATGGCTACGCCGCCTACGAGCGCCTGATGACCCAGGCCGGCCATCGCCTGGCCAGCGTCGCGCAGCCGTATCCGCTGGCGCGCCTCAACGACAACAGCTTCCTGCTGCTGGGCGTGGAGATGGACGAAGCCGGCCTGGAAGCCTACGCGCTGGAGATCCGCCAACGCCTGTCTGCGCATGCATTCCCGGTGCGCGAGGAAGAATCCGTGCATGTGCGCTGCGCTATCGGGGCCGCGCCGCTGGGCCTGGGCTTCGACGACACCGGCAGCGCGCTGGAAGCGGTCGAGCGCACCGCACTGCAGGCACGCCTGCGCAGCGACGGTGTGCAGACCTATCTGGCGCCCAGCCAGGCCGAGCAACAGGAACAACTGCGCCTGGTCGAAGGCCAGCTCGAACTGGCCTACCAGCCGATCGTGGCCGTGGCCGGTGGCGATACCGCGCAATACCAGGTGCTGCTGCGGCTGCGCCAGGCCGATGGCACCTTGCTGTCGGCCGGTCAGGTCATCCCTGCCGCCGAAGCAGCCGGGCGTATCGCCGATCTCGACCAGCAGGTCATGGATCACGCGCTCGGCCTGCTGCATTTGTACCAGCACGCCAGCCCGCCGCTGCGGCTGTTCGTCTCGCAATCGCCGCGCACGCTGGCGCGCGACGCCTTCGCCGACTGGTTGCTCAAGGCCATCACCGAGCGTGGCGTGGCCGGGCAGTCGCTGATCGTGGACCTGCGCCTGGACGATGCGCTGATCCACGCCGTCACCGTGCAGCAGTTCTGTGCCCGCCTGATGCCGGCCGGCGTGCAGTTCTGCCTGAGCCAGTTCGAACCCGGCGATGAAGCCAACGCACTGCTCAGCCAGTTGCCGCTGAGCTTCGTGCGCATGGCCAACCGCTTCGCCGATGCACACGGCAACGCGGCCGTGCGCGACGAGTTGCGCGGGGTGATCGACATCGCGCACCAGCGCGGCCTGCTGATCATCGGCCAGCGCATCGAGGATCCGCAGGCTGCCGCCGCCATGTGGATGAGCGGCGTGGACTTCATCCAGGGCAACCTGGTGCAGACGGTCGGCAAGGAACTGGACTTCGACTTCACGAACGCGGTGCTCTGAGTGGCGGCGCGGGCAGGAGGCCTTCGCGGCTGGAGCACGCTGGTCACCCTGGCCGCACTGGTTGCAGCATCCGCTGCAGCGTTGCAATGGCTTGGCGTCGCAGGGCCATGGGGGAGCGTCATCGCCGCTGCCAGCGTGCTCGCGCTGGTTTGCGGCATCTGTACCGCTGTTGCTGCTTATCGCGCCAGCCGCGCGCTGGGCGCACTTACCCGCCAGCTCGACGACACCAACACCGCGCAAGCGCGCATGCAGCAGGAGTTGCAGCGCCACGGCGAACTGGAACAGGAACTGCTGCGCGCCAAGCAGGCCGCCGAAGCCGCCTCGCTGGCCAAGGGCGAATTTCTGGCCACCATGAGCCATGAGATCCGCACCCCGCTCAACGGCATCATCCCGATGCTGGAGCTGATCTCGCGTGGCCAGCTCAGCCTGGATCAGCGCGACATGCTGCAGACCGCCACCGGCAGTTCGCTGCAGCTGCTGCGCATCGTCGACGACATCCTCGATTACTCCAAGCTCGAAGCGAACAAGCTCGAACTGGAAATCACCACCTTCAACCTGCGCGAGCTGCTCGACGGTGTCGCCCAGCTGATGCAGCGCACCGCCGAAGGCAAGCAACTGCGCCTGGGCCTGGACATCGAACCGTCGGTGCGCCTGCTGGTGCGCGGCGACCCGATCCGGCTACGCCAGGTGCTGGGCAACCTGATCGGCAACGCCATCAAGTTCACCGAACGCGGCAGCGTGGACATCCAGCTGCGGCGCCTGGGCGAAACCCGCGCCCAGCACCTGCTGCGCTTCCAGGTCCGCGACACCGGCATCGGCATCGCAGCGGACCAGCAGGCGCGCCTGTTTCGCTCCTTCGCCCAGGCCGACGCCTCCACCACCCGCCTGTATGGGGGCACCGGGCTGGGCCTGGCCATCTGCAAACGCATCATCGACCTGATGGGCGGCCGCATCGGCGTGGAATCGGAGCCCGGTCGCGGCGCCACGTTCTGGTTCGAGATCCCGCTGCTCAAGGTCATCGGCGACCTGCAACAGACCACCGGCGCCGACGCCGCACGCGTGATGGTGATCAGTTCCGACGCACGCCTGTCGCAGCGGCTCAAGCGCCTGCTCGACAGCTGGGGCATCTCGCACGTGCTGATGGAAACCACCCAGGAAGCGCTGGAGCGCGTGCGCCGCCACACCGACGACGAAGGCTTCCGCTGCGTCATCGCCGACCACGAGACGCTGCGCTACAGCGCGCGCGCCGTGCATCGCGCCCTGGCACGGCCGGAAGACCTTAGCGGCTCACGGCTGATCTGGCTCTACGGCGACGAGCCGGTGCCCGACGAACTGCAGGCCAACGCCACCCTGGTGCCGCGCCAGAGCCCGGACGAAACCCTGCGCGCGCTGGTGCTGCCACCCGAGCCCAAGCCGCCCGTGGCGCCCACGCTGGCGTCCGCGATGATCCCCGAGCCACTGCCGTCGCCAGTGGCGCACGCGCGCGACGTGCGCATCCTGTTGGTCGAAGACAACCCGGTCAACCTGCTGGTCGCGCAAAAACTGCTGGGCGTGCTCGGCTTCGAGGCCGACACCGCCACCGATGGCGAAGCCGCGCTGAGCAGCATGGAATCCACCCGCTACGACATGGTTTTCATGGATTGCCAGATGCCGGTGCTGGACGGCTATGCCGCCACCCGCCGCTGGCGCGCCATGGAAACCGAAAGCGGTGGCCGCCCGATCCCGATCGTGGCGATGACCGCCAACGCCATGGCCGGCGACCGCGAACGCTGCCTGGCCGCGGGCATGGACGACTATCTCTCCAAGCCGGTCGCCCGCGAACAGCTCGATGCCTGCCTGCAGCGCTGGCTGCCGCGCCAGGCCCTGCTGCCAGGCCCAAGCACCGGAGCCCCCAGCGCGGATGCCGAGAGCGCTGCCAGCGCCGCACAAGCGCGCGCGCTGCCGATCCTGGAAAGCGGCGTCATCGACGAGTTGTACGAAGTAGCAGGCGCGGACACCATCCGCATCCTGCAGCTGTTCCTGGAAGACGCCCCCGGCATCATCGAAGGGCTGGAAGCGGCCGCCAGCAATCGCGACAGCATGCAGCTGCGCGATCTGGCCCACACCCTGAAGTCCTCCAGCGCCAACGTCGGCGCCCAGGCGCTGGCCAACGCCGCCCGCCGCATCGAACTGGCCGCACGCACCGGCACCATCGAACGCCCGTCGGTCATGGTCGCCCTGGTCATCGCCGAATACGCCCGCGCCCGCCTGGCGCTGCTAGGCCAAGTCACACGTTTGCAAGCCGCCAGTCGCGCTGCGGGCTGATTGCTGGTTGGTTGGCTGCGTGGCGCAGCTCTCTCTCAAGATCGCAGCGTCGTAGTTGTTCAATCGAGCGTCGTAATTCTCAACGGGCGTCAACCGCGTCTTGGCCTTTGCCAGTCCTGGGCAAGCGCGCTTGAGCGCGCAAGTCAGCAACAGGTTGATAACGATGCGCCCCTGCATTGGTCATCATCGCGCCCACGGTACCGACGTTGAGAAGCCGCAACAGCAGGCGGGCACGGGCAGACGCCACGCGCGCGCAAGCGACTCACCACAGCAGCCGCAGGAGCTGCGGCTGCCCTCAGCGCGTTCAGTCGTCCAGCTTGGTCAGCAGATAATTCGGTTCGCCGATACGCGCCACCAGATCCAGCTGGGTCTCCAGCCAATCGATGTGCTCTTCTTCGGACTCCAGGATGTCCACAAAAAGCTGGCGGCTCACGTAGTCCTTGACGGTCTCCGCATAGGCCACCGCTTCGCGCAGCACCACGACCGCCTCGCGCTCAAGCGCCAGATCGCAGCGGAACATCTCGGTCGGGTTCTCGCCGATGCGCAGCTTGCCCAGCGCCTGGAAATTGGGAAGCCCCTCGAGGAACAAGATGCGGTCCGACAGCTTGTCGGCGTGCTTCATCTCGTCGATGGATTCCTTGTACTCATGCTCGGCCAGTTCTTTCAGGCCCCAGTTCTTCAGCATCTTGGCGTGCAGAAAATACTGGTTGATCGCAGTGAGTTCGTTGTAGAGCACCTTGTTGAGGTACTCGATGACTTTGGTATCGCCCTTCATGCGATGTCTCCGAGACAGTGAGCCGGCCGCACTCTAACGCGTTGCCGCGGCGCATGAAGGAACGCGAATCGTGATCAGTTGCGGAACGCGCCGCTGGCGCGTCACTCGCTGGGCCTGCTGTCGCTGCAGCCACCAATGGCATTACCAAGCTCGATGGCCGCAGAGGATTAGACGCTGCTTGCCTCCAAGCGTGGCGCCTCAGCACCTACGCCAACAACCAGACTCAGGCAGCGCTGGCGAATCCCAACATCGGCAAGGGCAATGCGCGGCTGGCATGCGCCTGGCTCAGCAAATCGCCCGCCATTTCCAGGCAGGAACCGCAGTTGGAGCCACAGCCGGTGCGCATGGTCAGCTCGGCCAGACTGGCGCAGCCGTTCTCGGCCGCTTCGCGGATCTGGTGGTCGGTGACCCCATTACAGATGCAGACGTACACGGTATCGGTCGGGTGCTGGCGGTCCGGAGGAGACCGGGACTGATTGCACCGCAAACGAGAATAGGTGTCAATTCCAAACGTTAATCATTATTAATCCGCACAGGCAGAGCCCCGCCGCGCTTACGTGGGCGCTTGCGCGGCCGGTCGTGGCCGGCCGCGCTGCTGCCCGGCAACCAGGCTTCCAGCGCACGCTGCGGCATCACGCCCACCGCCGCAGGCCCGGCCACGGTCTGGGCGAGTGGCGCGAGATGACGTAATGCACGCGCATACACGCCGCGCTTGAACATCACCACGTGCTCCACCGGATACCAGAAATCCACCCAGCGCCAGTGATCGAACTCCGGGCTGTCGGTATGGTCGAGCTTGAGGTGCGATTCCTGGCCGGTGAACTGCAGCAGGAACCAGACCTGCTTCTGGCCGATGCACACCTGGCGTTCGTTGCGACGCACCGCCCGGCTGGGTAGGCGATAGCGTAGCCAACCAGGGGTAGCACCGAGCAATTCCACATGCTCGGGCAACAACCCGGTTTCTTCGCGCAACTCGCGGTACATGGCTTCCACCGGAGTCTCATCGGTATTCATGCCGCCTTGCGGGAACTGCCAGCCATCCCTGCGCACACGTCGCGCCCAGAACACCTGACCATCCTCACGCATCAGCACAATGCCGACGTTTGGCCGGAAACCGTCCGGATCGATCACGATGCGGACTCCTGAAAATCTACTGTCACCGACTCTGCCACGGCGACGCCCGGCTCACAAGCTGAAAACGAAATGCTTGACAACATCTCCGCCCATCGTAAAATAGGCGGTTCCCTAGGCTATGTAGCTCAGCCGGTTAGAGCACAGCACTCATAATGCTGGGGTCGGTGGTTCGAGTCCACCCATAGCCACCAAGGTGTTCAGGCCATCACAGGCATGCGATACTCTTGGACCAACACGTTTTATATTGCCCCGTCGCCAAGCGGTAAGGCACCTGACTCTGACTCAGGCATTCGGTGGTTCGAATCCATCCGGGGCAGCCAAACACGAGAGGTCCGATCTAACGATCGGGCCTTTTTTGTTGCGCGCCATCTCGCCGCTGCACGTAAACGACAGCATGCTGGCGTAGAGCGACACCTGCTCTCACCGAGATCGCCTCGCGCAGCAGACTTGCGTTGCAAGTGCTTGCACGCGCGAAGGCACTTCAGAGGAAGCACTTTGTAGGAGCGCGCTCGCGCGCGATGAAGCTTTCCCAGTAACACCCCATCGCGCTCAAGCGCGCTCCTACCGAAGCAAGCGGGCACGGCTGCCACAACACAAGCAATCAGAAAACCCGCAGCACACGGCTGGAGCACCAGGCTCGTGCGCGACGATCGCGCTGCAACGGCTCCACCACGTTACAGCTGCTACTCGCGGAAGTGCGGGCCAAGCAAGCTAGCGCGCGACGAAGCTTTCCAGGTAACGCCCATCGCGAACATCGCGCCCACGTGCGCCCCACAGCGGCGACCTCGTCAAGATTTCCACAACACCGGCAACCAGAAAAAAAGGCATCCCAGAACGGCACGCTTCGCCACATCCGATTTGTGACTCGCCCGCATCAGTCTCAAAACGGCGCCGATGCCGCTACTCCCAGTCGAACAGAAGGCGAGCCTCATACACGCCCAAATGCGCATGACGGAGGCAACCAACGCCCGATCGTTCGACCAAACCAGCACCACACCGCATGACACGACGGCCGCCAATAATCAGACCAAAAAATGACGTGCCCAAAACGACAAAAGCCCCGGCATTGCCGGGGCTTTTGAAGCATCCCGGCGAACCGGGACGCAGCAAACGCGATGGATCAGCGCTTGGAGAACTGGGTCGCGCGACGCGCCTTGTGCAGACCGACCTTTTTACGTTCGACTTCACGGGCGTCACGGGTCATGAAGCCAGCCTTGCGCAGCTCGGACTTCAGGGTTTCGTCGTACTCGACCAGTGCACGGGCGATGCCCAGACGGATCGCACCGGCCTGGCCGGTGGTGCCGCCGCCGGATGCGGTGACCAGGATGTCGAAGCTCTCGGTGTTCTTGGTGAGTTCCAGCGGCTGACGCACGATCATGCGCGCAGTCTCACGGCCAAAGAACTCGTCCAGCGGACGGTTGTTGACGGTGATGTTGCCGGTACCCTTGCGCAGGAACACGCGAGCGGTGGAGGACTTGCGGCGGCCAGTGCCGTAGTTTTGCGTGATAGCCATGATTAGATATCCAGAACTTGCGGCTGCTGAGCGGCGTGCGGATGCTCGGCACCCGAATAGACCTTGAGCTTGCGGTACATGGTGCGGCCCAGCGGGCCCTTCGGCAGCATGCCCTTGACGGCGATTTCGATCACGCGCTCCGGGTGGCGCTGCAGCGCCTGCTCCAGGCTCTCGGTCTTCAAGTTACCGATGTAGCCGGTGAAGCGGTGATACTTCTTGTCTTTCAGCTTGTTACCCGTGACCACGATCTTCTCGGCGTTGATTACCACGAGGTAATCGCCGGTATCGACGTGAGGGGTGTAAACAGGCTTGTGCTTACCGCGCAGGCGGCGAGCCAATTCGGTGGACAGACGGCCGAGCGTCTTGCCGGCGGCGTCAACGAGATACCAGTCGCGCTGGACGGTCTCGGACTTGGCGGTGAACGTAGTCATGAGAAAACTCTTGAGTGTGGTCGGGCGGATTGCAGCGGCAATGACCGCTGGAACTTTGCCACGCGTTGTGAAGGCGAAACAGAAGAGGCGGGATTGTACGGGACGCCCCTCCCCGGCGCAAGTCGAGGCCTCACATGGCCGGCAGTGGTTGGCAGCACGTCGACCGGGGGCGAGAATCCCTACATGACCCAGATCCCCCCTTCCCGACTGCACAGCCCGCTCGACCGCCTGCTGGTCGAAGCCCAGCGCGCGCTGGACACGGTGTTCGGCAATCCGCCGGCCGAGCGCCCCAATCCCGCTGGCGACACTCCCGATGCCGCCCTGGCACCCGCGCAACGCCAGCACGCCGCCGGACTGATGCGGATCAACCACGTCGGAGAGGTCTGCGCGCAAGGCCTGTATTTTGGCCAGGCCGCGGTGGCGCGCGATGACCACACCCGCCAGCACCTCCTCACCGCCGCGCAGGAAGAGACCGACCACCTGGCCTGGTGCGCGGACCGGCTACGCGAGCTGGAGAGCCGCCCCAGCCTGTTCAACCCGCTCTGGTACGCCGGCAGCTATGCACTCGGCGCTGTCGCCGGGCTGCGTGGCGACGACTGGAGCCTGGGCTTTGTGGTGGAAACCGAACGGCAGGTGGAGGCGCATCTGGACGAACACCTGGAGACCCTGCCCGAGACCGACCAGCGCAGCCGCGCGATCCTGCGCGTGATGAAGATCGACGAAGCACGCCACGCCGATCACGCCGAGCAGGCCGGCGCACGCATTCTGCCGCCACCGATCCCCAGCGCGATGGCCCTGGCCTCCAAACTGATGAAGACCATCGCCTACCGTTTCTAGGGGATTGGGGATTGGCGGCTGGCGGCTGGCGGCTGGCGGCTGGCGGCTGGGGGCTGGCGGCTGGCGGCTGGCGGCTGGCGGCTGGCGGTCAGAATCTTGCACGCGTCCCCACGCAGATTGCACGGTGAGACGCGCGCCATGCCGTGTCCGCCAACGGCGATTTCGGCATGAGTGTCTGACGACGACTCCGACGCCTGACCCAATCGCGCCGCATGCCTCGGCGCACGCCGCTGCAGCAGAGTCCCCTTTTGTTGAGGCGCGCCAAAGGCGCGGGGATAGGCTGCGACGGAGTGGGGCCCAAGTTTTGCAGAGCAAACCTCGGAAGGCAGGCCTGCGAAGCAGGACTGACTACAACTACGACACCAGCTTCAAACCGATCACGCCGGCCACGATCAAGCCGATGCAGGCCAGCCGCGACCACGAGGCGCTGTCGCCAAACAGCGCGATCCCGGCGATGGTCACGCCCAGCGCGCCGATGCCGGTCCAGATGGCGTAGCCGGTGCCCACCGGGATGGTCTTCAGCGCCTGGGTCAGGAACCACAGACTCACGCCGGCCAGGCCGATCGTCAGCACGCTCGGCCACAGGCGGCTGAAGCCGTCGCTGTATTTGAGTCCCAGGGCAAAGCCGATTTCGAACAGGCCGGCCAACACCAGATAGATCCAGGGCATCACATCACTCCTCACAGAAAAAACGGACAAAAAAAAAGCGACCCGGTGTCTGCACACCGGGCCGCCGTCGGCTATGGAACGCGAGGTCATCGCGTGGCGGGCCGTCCCGCCGTGTCATGTGGTTGCGCAGCTGCAAGCAGCGGCGCAACGGTCGAAGCTACGCTTATTCGCTCAGATTGCGGCCGTGGAACAGTTCTTCGATCTCGCGCTTGAGCAGTGCTTCGATCTTCATGCGCTCCTTGAACGAGAGGTTCTTCGCGCGCTCTTCGAACAGGTACTGATCCAGGTCGAAATCTTTCAGATGCATCTTCGTGTGGAAGATATTTTCCTGGTAGACGTTGACGTCGAACATCTCGTAGCGCGACTTCACGTTCTTGGCGAGGAAGTGCTGGATCGAGTTGATCTTGTGGTCGATGTAGTGCTTCTTGCCCTTCACATCGCGGGTAAAGCCACGGACGCGGTAGTCCATGATCACGATGTCGGACTCAAGACTCTCGATCAGGTAGTTCAACGCCTTCAGCGGCGAAATCACGCCGCACGTGGCGACATCGATATCGGCGCGGAAGGTGGCGATGCCTTCCTGGGGATGCGTCTCGGGGTATGTATGGACAGTGATATGGCTCTTGTCCATATGCGCAACCACGGCGTCGGAGATGAGCTCCTTGCCGGCCTGCTTCTTGTCGATCACCGGCTCTTCCGAGATCAGGATCGTCACCGACGCACCTTGTGGATCGTAATCCTGACGCGCGATATTGAGGATGTTGGCGCCGATGATTTCGGCCACATCCGTCAGGATCTGGGTCAGACGGTCCGCATCGTACTGCTCGTCGATGTACTCGATGTAGCGCTGACGCTCCTCTTCGGTACGTGCATAGCAGACGTCGTAGATGTTGAAGCTCAACGCCTTGGTGAGGTTATTGAACCCCTGCAGCCTCAGACGAGGCAACGGCTTGACCACGGCGGTCGGTCCTTTGGGAAGACGGGAAAGGGGGCAATTATGGGCCAAAGCTCTCATCAACGAAATGCCGGCGTTGAGAATGGTTTACCTTGCATGACTCATGCCGTTAAGCTTCAGGAATTACACGCGGAACTACCATGAGCCTAGGGAACACGACGGTTGTGACTACGACGGTACGTAACGCTACCCCCTCACTGACGCTGGACGCGGGCACCATTGAGCGATTCCTGGCGCACAGCCACCGCAGGCGCTATCCGACCCGGACCGATGTGTTCCGGCCGGGAGACCCCGCTGGCACCCTCTACTACGTGATCAGCGGCTCGGTGAGCATCATTGCCGAGGAAGATGACGATCGTGAGTTGGTGCTGGGCTACTTCGGTAGCGGCGAGTTCGTTGGTGAGATGGGGTTGTTCATCGAATCCGATACGCGCGAAGTGATCCTGCGCACCCGCACGCAATGCGAGTTGGCTGAAATCAGCTACGAGCGCCTGCAGCAGCTGTTTCAGACGAGTTTGTCGCCGGATGCGCCGCGAATCCTGTACGCCATTGGCGTTCAGCTTTCAAAACGCCTGCTCGATACCACAAGGAAAGCCAGCCGCCTGGCGTTCCTGGATGTGACCGATCGCATCGTGCGCACGCTGCACGATCTGTCGAAGGAGCCGGAGGCGATGAGCCATCCGCAGGGCACGCAGTTGCGCGTCTCGCGGCAGGAACTCGCGCGCTTGGTCGGCTGCTCGCGCGAAATGGCCGGACGCGTCCTGAAGAAGTTGCAGGCCGATGGCCTGTTGCACGCACGCGGCAAGACCGTCGTGTTGTACGGCACGCGCTAAGCGCATGGTGGCGATCGGTGCGCTGGCGCACCGATCGCTTCGCAATACCGGTGGCGCCGGCGCAAAACCGGCCAAACGCTGCGCCAGAGCGCTGCATATCGCCTTAGCGAGCCCATCCGTAGCGCGACCCAGTCCACAGATCGCAACATTGCTTTGCAGGACCTGTGGGTGATGTACGGCAGCTACTGCGCATCGACTGCGTCACAGTTGTTGCGTTATCCGTTTGCAGGGGTTCGCCCGTGATCCATGTTCTCGCGGACGAGATCACCGAAGGCCGCAGCGACGCTTTCTATAGTGATCACCAAGCGCGTACGGGCTGCCGGTGATCGGCGCGGTTAGAGCGCCTTGCCACCGCGATCGCGACAGCCCCAGTTGAGAATCGGGGTGCCTGCGGGCAGTACCTGGCGGAACAGGCTCTCGCGATTGGCCTTGGGGTTGACCACGACCGGTGCGCGCGCGGCCTTGAGCAGCGGCAGATCCGCGGTGCTGTCCGAATAGGCAATAGCGATATCGGCATAGCCGCGTTCGCGCAGCATGCGCATCTTTTCTTCGTTGTGGCAGTGCCGGCGTGCGGTCACTGCACCCAGGCGCGGCCCCACCAAGGTGCCGATCACCGGCACATCCTGATGCGCAACGAAGCCCAGGATTGCGCGTGCCAACTCCGGCGGCGCACCAGTCGCCACCACTACCCGGTCGCCTGCAGCGCGGTGTTCGGTGAAGACCTTCAATGCATGCGGCAGCAGCCGCTGCCGGATCTGCGCTTCATGTTTGAGCACGTAGGCGTCAATGAAGCGATTGAACTCGCGTGCACGGTGCAGGCCGAAGGTGGCGATCCAGACATAGCCGGACACGCCGCGCCGACGCGTGGGCAGCATCGCCACCATGGGCCCCAGGATCGGCGAGGCCAACAGCGCCACCAGCAGGCGCAACGGGTTGCGGCGGATCAGCCAGGCAAACAGATGGCTGCCGGAATCGCCGTCGTACAGGGTGTGATCGAAGTCGAAGACCACCAGCGGTGCGTCCTCGCGCGGGGCGGGATACGACTCAGTCATGCGCGAAGAATAGCTGACGCAGTGCTTCGCCGGGTTCGGGCGCGCGCATGAAGGTCTCGCCGACCAGAAACGCGTTCACGCCGTTGCTGCGCATCAACTGCACGTCGGATGCGGTGACGATGCCGCTTTCGGTGACCAGGACACGATCACGCGGCACAGCTGCGCGCATGTCCAGGGTGGTCTGCAGCGACACCTCGAAGGTGCGCAGATTGCGGTTGTTGATGCCCACCAGGGGCACCGGCACCTGCACCGCACGCTCGAGCTCGTCGATGTCGTGCACTTCCACCAGCACATCCAGGCCCAACTGCATCGCCAGACCGGACAGGTCGGCCAGTTGCTGGTCCTCCAGCGCCGAGACAATCAGCAGGATGCAGTCGGCGCCCAGCACGCGCGCCTCGTAGACCTGGTACGGATCGACGGTGAAATCCTTGCGCAGCACCGGCAAGGTGCAGGCCTCGCGTGCCTGCTGCAGATACGCATCGGAGCCCTGGAAGAAATCCACATCGGTCAGCACCGACAGGCAGCTGGCACCACCGAACTCGTAGCTGACCGCGATGTCGGCCGGGTGGAAGTCAGGCCGGATCACGCCCTTGGACGGGCTAGCCTTCTTCACTTCGGCAATCACGGCTGGCTCGCCGGCGGCAATGCTGGCCTTCATGGCGGCGGCAAATCCGCGGGTGAGCGGCAGGTCTGCGCTACGCGCGACCAGCTCGGCCAGCGGCACGCGTGCACTGCGCTCGGCGATTTCGTCGGCCTTGCGGGCAAGGATGGTGTTGAGAATATCGCTCATCGTGTCGGGTCCTGGCGGGCGGGCATTATCGGTCAAGATCATGGCGGCGACCTGACCAGGGCGCGCTGCGCAGCATGCCAGCGCCGCCGTGAGAGTGTCGGCCAGCGTGGCCGGACACGGGAATCAGCCTTGTGCGGTGGCGTGCTGCGTGAAGGCGACATAGGCGTCCAGACGGGCACGTGCCGAGCCATCGGCGAGCACCTGGCGGGCGCGCACGATGCCATCGGCGATGCTGTCAGCCACGCCGGCCACGTACAGCGCCGCGCCAGCGTTCAGCGCCACGATGTCCAGCGCCGGGCCGGGCACGTTGTCGAGCACCTGCAACAGCATCGCGCGCGACTCGGCGGCATCGGCCACCTTGAGATTGCGGCTGGCCGACATGGCAATGCCGAAATCCTCCGGATGCACTTCGTATTCGTGCACCTGCCCGTCGCGCAACTCGCCAACCAGGGTGCCGGCACCCAGCGAGAGTTCGTCCATGCCATCGCGGCCCCACACCACCAGCGCGCGCTCGGCACCCAGCTCCTGCAGCACGCGCGCCTGGATGCCCACCAGATCCGGATGGAACACGCCCATCAAGATGTTCGGCGAACCGGCGGGATTGGTCAGCGGGCCGAGAATATTGAAGATGGTGCGCACGCCCATCTCGCGGCGCACCGGTGCCACCACTTTCATCGCCGGGTGATGCACGGGTGCGTACATGAAACCGATGCCGGTCTGCGCCAGCGATGCAGCCACCTGCTCGGGCTGCAATTCGATCACCGCGCCCAGTGCCTCCAAGGCGTCGGCACTGCCCGACTTGGACGACACGCTGCGGTTACCGTGTTTTGCGACTTTTGCGCCGCCGGCAGCGGCCACGAACATGGCGCAGGTTGAAATGTTGAAGGTGTGCGAACCGTCGCCGCCGGTGCCGACGATATCGACCATGTGGCGGCGATCGGTGACCTCCACGCGGCGCGAGAACTCGCGCATCACCGTGGCCGCACCGGCGATCTCGCCAATGGTTTCCTTCTTGACCCGCAAGCCGGTCAGGATGGCCGAGACCATGGCATCGGACACCTCGCCGCGCATGATCTGCCGCATCAGATCGACCATTTCGTCATGGAAGATCTCGCGGTGCTCGATGGTGCGTTGCAGGGCTTGTTGTGGGGTGATGGGCATGGAACCAACCGTGGAGTAAGAAGAAAGACTTCAGGCGATGCGCGCAGTGTGCGGGGCCAGCGTGACCGAGCAAACCCCGTGCGTACGCCTGCGTGCGCAGGACCGAATCAGTGCCACCCGCTGGTCACTGCCCCGGGCGCCGCATGCGAAAGCGCGCCTGCGCCTGCACTTCAAAATAATCGGCCGGGCCACCGGCGCGCAGGATGGTGTGCACGGCGGCCGGATCGTAAATGCCATCGCTCAGCGCCGCGTGCGCCAGATGCACGCCGACCACTTCGCCCAGCACCAGCCAGGTCTGGATGGGCTGCCCATCGGCAGCCTGCAACGGAATCAACTGGCTAAGCCGGCACTCAAAGCTCACCGGGCTGGCCGCCACCCGCGGCACGTCGATCAGCCGCGACGGCGCGGCCTGCAGGCCGGCCAACTCGAACTCGTCGACCTCCTGCGGCACCAACGCAGCGCTGGCATTCATCGCCTCGGCCAACGGGCGCGTGGCCAGATTCCAGGTGAACACCCCGGTGGCCTCGATGTTGCGCACGCTGTCCTTCCAGCCAATGCTTGCAAAACCGACGATCGGCGGGGTGTAGTTGAAGGCGTTGAAGAAACTGTACGGCGCCAGGTTGACGATGCCCTCGGCGCTGCGCGAGCCGATCCAGCCGATCGGCCGCGGGCCGACGATGGCATTGAACGGATCGTGCGGCAGCCCGTGGCCTTGCGCGGGTTCGTAGAAATGGAAGGTGTCGCTGGGCGGGTTCATCGTGGTCCAGGGCATTGCGGTGCTAGTGCGGGAAGTGGATGCGTTGGCGCCGCGATGGGAAGAGCTGTGCGTTGCGGCGCGCATGTCTGCTGTGCTGCATGCGCGTTGGCGCAGGCAGCGACGCTCAGCGCTCCAGGAAATTCTTCAGCAACGCATGGCCGTGCTGGGTGAGGATCGACTCCGGATGGAACTGCACGCCTTCCACCGGAAACTGGCGATGGCGCAGGCCCATGATCTCTTCCATCGAGCCGTCCGGATTTTCGGTCCACGCGGTGACTTCCAGGTCTGGCGGCAAGGTGGTCTTGTCCACCACCAGGGAGTGATAGCGCGTGGCCTGGTAGCTATCCGGCAGCCCGGCAAACACGCCCTTGCCTTCATGGCGGATCGGCGAGGTCTTGCCATGCATGATGTTGCCGGCGCGAATGACATCGCCGCCGTACACCTGACCAATGCTCTGGTGGCCCAGGCAGACACCGAGGATGGGCGTGGTCGGCCCCAGCTGCTCGATCAGCTGCAACGAGATGCCAGCCTCGTTCGGCGTGCACGGCCCCGGCGAAATCACGATGCGCTCGGGTTTGAGCGCAGCGATCTGATCGACGCGCATTGCATCGTTACGCACCACCGTCACCTCGGCACCCAGGGCCTGCAGGTACTGCACGAGGTTGTAGGTGAAGCTGTCGTAGTTATCGAGCATCAGCAGCATGGCAAGGGACTCATTGCGCGATCAGGAAGACCGCATAGATGTTTTCGGTGTAGGTGATGGTGCCGGTCAGCAAACTTTCGCCCAGACCCTGCGCGCCCGCACCTGGTGCAGGTGGTGGCGGGGGAGGCGGTGCCGGTGGCGAAGGCGGCGATACGGCCGAGCCGGGCCTGGGCACTGCAGGGGCGGACCAGGTGCCTGCTTCGACACCGTAAGCAAAACTCGGCGCTACATCGGAGATGCTGTAAATCCCGCCAAGTCGAACGCCGTAGGCAGCGGCCAGACCCTGGGCAGATTCGCGTGACTGCGTGGCCGCTTCGCGCTTGAGTGCTGCGCGCAAGGCGGCCGCGTCGGCGAATGCTGTCTGCATCGACAGCACCTGGACATTCTCGTTGGCATCCAGCCCGCCGAGGAAGGCGCGCACGTCCTTCAAGGACATGAAGGTGCCGCGGATCTTGCGCTCCACCTGGGTTCCCTGGAAAGCCAGCTTGCCGTTCTCGTAGCGCGATTGCGGAGAGATCGACAGTGCCGAGGCGTAGAGCGAATCCCTCATGACGTGATTGCGCTGAAGCCCCTGCAAGACCTGTTTGGCGCGCTCCTCGACGAACTGCCGTGCCAGATCTGGCTGCAGGTCGATCTTGCTGATCTTGAGGTCGACGATGAAACGATCCGGATCGACGGTACGAAATGCCTGCCCCTTCACCAGCAAGTGCGGTTGGGAGGGCAGCGTGTTGATCTGTGCCGATGCCACCACGGGCAACATCAGGGCGCCAGCGAGCATCCAACCTACGATTTTTTTCATCGTCATCATCCTTGTGTCCTAGAAACGGTCCTGAGATTTTGGGTCTTGCACAAGCGAGGCAACATCCGCACACAGACGATCGACCGCGGCGGGCGTCGTGGCCCACGAAGTCACGAAGCGAATCACCAGGCGGCCATCACTACGCGTTTCCCAGCGTTCGAAATCGTAGCGCTGCGCGATCTGCTCGGCCTGCTGCGCGCTCACGGCAATGAATTGCTGGTTGGTCGGCGAGTTGCTGGTGAATTCGGCGCCGGCGGCCAGCAAGCCGGCGCGCAGCCGCTGCGCCATTGCATTGGCATGCGCGGCTAATTCAAAGAACAGCCCCTCTTCGAACAGCGCAGCGAACTGCGCACCCAGCACCATGCCCTTGGCCAGCAGCGCACCGCGTTGCTTGATCAGGTAGCGGAAATCGGCCTGCAGTGCGGGCGTCACGATGACCAACGCTTCGCCGAGCAAGGCGCCATTCTTGGTGCCGCCGATGTAGAACGCATCGGTGAGCGCGGCGATGGTGGGCAGATCCAGATCGTTGCCATGGGCAGTCAATGCCGCGCCCAGACGCGCGCCATCCAGATACAGCAGCAAGTCGTGCGCGCGGCAGAACTGCGCGAGCGCCTCAAGTTCGGCACGCGTGTAGATGGTTCCGCTCTCGGTGCTATTGGAGAGATACACCAGCCGCGGCTGCACCATGTGCTCGTTGCTGTGCACCGCAAGCAGTGGCGCGATCAAGGCAGGCGTCAGCTTGTCGTGCAGCGCGGGCACGGTGAGCACCTTGTGTCCGGTGGCCTCGATCGCGCCGGTTTCGTGCGTGGCGATGTGGCCGGCTTCCACCGCAATCACCGCCTGATGCGGGCGCAAAAATGCGCTGATCGCAATCAGGTTGGTCTGCGTGCCGCCGACCAGTAGATGCACGGCGGCCTGCGGTTGCGCGATGGCAGTGCGAATCAATGCCGCAGCACGTTCGCTATGCCGATCGGTGCCGTAGCCGCCATTTTGCTCGGCACTGGCCTGCGCCAATGCCTGCAAGACGCGCGGATGTGCGCCCTCGCTGTAATCGTTGCGAAAGCTGATGCGTGGGCCGCCGCCCTGCCCGTCCATCACAGCCCCTTGGCGGCCTGAGCAACCGCGCGGAACAGGGCGCGGCCCTTGTTCATGGTTTCCTGCCATTCCAGATCGGGGTCGGAGTCGTAGACCACGCCGCCGCCGGCCTGCACATACAGATAGCCGTCCTGGATCACGGCGGTGCGGATCGCAATCGCGGTATCGGCGTCGCCATGCCAGCCGATGTAGCCCACGGCGCCGGAATACACGTTGCGCTTGACCGGCTCCAGTTCGCGGATGATTTCCAGGGCGCGGATCTTCGGTGCGCCACTGACAGTGCCGGCGGGAAATGTCGCGCGCAGCACGTCGCTGTAATTCAGGCCGGCTTTGAGCGTGCCGGTGACTTCGCTGACGATGTGCATGACGTGGCTATAGCGCTCGATCACGAACTGCTCGCCCACCTTGACCGTGCCCGGCTCGGCCACGCGGCCGACATCGTTGCGGCCCAGATCGATCAACATCACGTGCTCGGCGCGCTCTTTCGGGTCTGCCAGCAATTCGTCTTCCAGCGCCTTGTCCAGTTCCGGTGTTGCGCCGCGTGGGCGGGTGCCGGCGATGGGACGCACGGTGACCACGCCATCGCGCAGGCGCGCCAGGATTTCCGGCGAGGAGCCGACCACCTGGGTGCCGCCGACATCGAGAAAGTACATGTACGGCGATGGATTGAGCGCACGCAGCGCGCGATACACATCCACCGGACGCGCACGGAACGGAACACGCAACCGTTGCGACGGCACCACTTGGAAAATGTCGCCGGCGCGTACGTATTCCTGCGCCTTGCGCACCACCGCGTGGTACTCCTCGCGGGTGAACGAAGAATGGAAATCCGATTCGTCGATGGCATCGGAAATTTGCGCCTGCGGATAGCCGGCGCCTCCCTGGCGCAGGCGATGCGCCAGTTCGTCCAGGCGGCGGTTGGCGCGCACATAGGCCTGCGGCTGGCGCGGATCGGCATGCACGATCAGGTACAGGCGGCCCTTGAGATTGTCGAACACCGCCAGCTCTTCGGAGAGCATCAGCAGGATGTCCGGCGTGCCCAGTTCATCGGGCTTCTCCCCGCTACCCAGGCGCGGTTCGATGTACTGGATGCATTCGAAGCCGAACCAACCGACCAACCCGCCGGTGAAGCCGGGCAGGCCATCGAGCTGAGGCACCGAATGCTCGGCGCGCAAGGCGTCGACTTCGGCCAGCGGGTCGGCGACTTCGCGGGTCTCCAGCACTTCGCCGTGTTCGCTGACTTCCAGCGTGTGGCCGCGAAAGCTGTACACGCGTCGCGCCGGCAGGCCGATGATGGAATAGCGCCCGAAGCGCTCACCGCCTTCGACCGATTCGAACAGGTAGGTGTAGGCGCCGTCGGCGAGTTTCAGATAGACCGACAGGGGCGTGTCCAGGTCGGACAGCACTTCGCGGACAACGGGGATACGGGTGTGGCCTTCAGCGGCCTGGCGCTGGAACTGCTCTGCAGTGATCAAGACGACTTTCCTTCCGGGACTCTGTGGCGGGGCGGACGACGGCAACGGGCCACCATCGCCACCAGCGGCGAGCGGAAGAGAAGGAGCGTGGAGTCGTCAGGCGGGACACGTGGGTACTGTAGCGCAACTGCCGGTTTAGGGCAGCAGGTGCCAAGGCGAAAACTGCGGGAATTGCGAGGGTGGGTTGTGCCAGGTTGGGCGGTGTTGGTTATGGCGTCTCAGGCTGACCGACATCGGCTCCGGATAGCGCGTCCTTGTTGTGGAGCGCGTTCTTCGCACAAGGTGAGACATTGCCGTGCGCTAGTGCAGAGCGAGCTACCTGGTAGCGGCATGTGTGTCGGCACAGGGACCCTCACCCCAACCCCTCTCCCAAAGGGAGAGGGGCTTACAGCGATGCGTTGGCGGTTGCTTCGCTTGAGCCGCAGTTGCTTCGCTTGAATCCCGACTCCCCCATTCCCCATTCCCAGCTTCAAGCGCTCCGCAACGGGCAATCGATCGGCAAATGCATGCGCAGGCGGGCCGCCACGCATTCGACGCGGAAATGCCGCGAGGTTTCCGGTTCGCCATCCAGATTCAAGGTGAGCGGTTGCACGGAAGCGATCTCCAGCCAGGGCAGCCGGGTGCGCACCGCAACCCGTTCGAGCGCGGCCTGCTTGCCGCCGGTGACCAGGGTACCCAGCGTGGCGGCGACCTCGCCGTTGAGCGCGGGCACGATGGTGACATCGAGCAGGCCGTCGTCGATCAGCGCTTCCGGGCACAGCGCCTGGCCACCGCCGGCCTGGCGCCCGTTGCCCAGGCCCAGTGCGATGAATTCGCCTTCCCAGCTGAAATCCGGGCCGGTGAAGCGGGCACTGATCGGGTCGATCCGCCCCAGCCGCGACATGCCGGTGATCAGGTAGGCCAGCCCGCCGAGCATCTTCTTCAGGCCCTCATCGGTTTCCACGGTGACCTGCGTGCCGAAGCCGCCGCTGGCCACATTGGCGCACCAGTGCGGGCCGTGGTCGGCGTCGATACGCAGCAGGTCGATGGACTCGGCGGCACGTTCGGCAATCAGGCCCAGGGCGCCGAGCGGTTCGAGCGGGATCATGGCGGCAGTTGCGAAATCGTTGGCGGTGCCCAGCGGCACCAGGCCCAACGATGGCAGCGTGGCGGCGTCGTCCTGGTGGTGGGCCAGTGCGGCGGCCACTTCGCTCAGCGTGCCATCGCCGCCGCCGGCGACCACGGTCTGTACGCCATCGGCGATGGCTTCGGCCACATAGCGCTCGGCGTCGCCCTCTTCCCAGGTCACGCGTACATCGAGCTGGATGCCGCGCTTGCGCAGCACGCCCACCGCCTCGCGCAGATCCTCGTTGTCGGTGGATTTGCCGTTGAGGATCAGTCGCCAGTGGGACGGGGCCATGCGCGCTGCCGATGGGAGGAGGTGTGGTGCGCGCAGGCTAGCAGCGGCGGAATGCGTGGATCGTGAATACGCAGCGCCCGCACCTGTCATCGGCATGTCATCGATGACCCGGAGGATAGAAGGCCATAGCAGGGACGACGGGCGGAGGCAGGATCAGCCTCCAAATTTTCTTGAAGGCCGCTCCATTGGGGCGGCCTTTTTTTTATGCGTGTTTCGCAGGGGTGGCGAGGTGACGCGCGGTCGCTTGGCCACGGGCCGCATGGTCGAAGCAGGATGCCCTGGGCAGAGCCTGCGCTGCGCGCCTAAGCGGGCGTCAACCGCCAGGCAAGGCTAGAAGCCCGGCCTACGCGCGGCTCGTCCCTTGCCCCGCCGCCTCAGCTACCTGCAGCAAACGCCGCCAGGCGCTCGCCGTCGAGCCGGTACACGGTCCAGCCTTCCATGGGGCGCGCACCCACGGCCTGGTAGAACTCGATCGCCGGCTGGTTCCAGTCCAGCACCGACCACTCGAAGCGTCCGCAGCCCTTATCCACCGCCAGCTGCGCCAGGTGCCGCAGCAGCGCCAGGCCGGCGCCCTGCCCGCGCGCTTGCGGCCGCACGAACAGGTCTTCCAGATACAGGCCGTTGCGGCCCAGCCAGGTGGAGTAATTGAAGAAATACACCGCGAACCCAAGCACCTGGCCCCCCTGCTCGCAGAGCAGCGCGTGCGCGGTGGCACCGTCGCCGAACAGGCTGGCGCGCAGATCCTCCGGCGTGGCCTTCACCGCGTCGGGCTCGCGCTCGTACACCGCCAGCGCGGTGACCAGTTCATGCAGCAGCGCCGCATCGGCGGGCGTGGCGGAGCGGATCTGCAGCGGCGCCTGACTCATCGCGCTGCATCCACCGCCGCGCGCATCTGCGCGATGATCTGCGCGTAATCAGGCGCATTGAAGATGGCCGAGCCGGCCACGAAGGTATCCGCACCGGCGGCAGCGATCGCGCCGATGTTGTCGGCCTTGACGCCGCCATCGATCTCCAGGCGGATCGGCTTGCCCAGCGCATCGATCTTGCTGCGGATGGCGCGCAGCTTGTCCAGCGCCGAGGGAATGAAGGCCTGGCCGCCGAACCCGGGATTGACCGACATCACCAGCACCAGATCCAGCTCGGGCAGCACCCAATCGAGAATATCGACCGGCGTGGCCGGGTTGAGTACCAGCCCGGCCTGGCAGCCATGCGACTTGATCAACTGGATGGTGCGGTGCACGTGGCGGCTGGCTTCGGGATGGAAGCTGATGGTGGTGGCACCGGCGTCGGCAAAGTCCGGCACGATGCGGTCCACCGGTTCGACCATCAGGTGCACGTCGATCGGTGCAGTGATGCCGTGCTTGCGCAGCGCCTGGCAGACCATCGGGCCGATGGTCAGGTTGGGCACGTAGTGGTTGTCCATCACGTCAAAGTGCACCCAGTCGGCACCGGCCTTCAGGACGTTGTCCACTTCCTCGCCCAGGCGGGCGAAATCGGCAGACAGGATGGACGGGGCGATCGCCGTCGGTTGCATGGGCAGCTCGGGAAAATGCAGGAGCCCCATTGTCGCAACCGTGGCGCGGCGAGGAAAGCCGAGCGCGGCGGCAGGCGTGCGGTTGAACTCCGGGCCGGCTTGGCGTTGCCTGCCGGCGATGGGCGCCTGGCGCAGCCAACACCGGCGGTATTGCACTCGATCGACCAGAGCCGCTGCCTGGCAGGCCTTCCAAATCCACGACAGCCTCCCAAAACGCGACGATGCGTGCATCCGCAGCGGACGCGAGCGCGTAGGTACTGGACCGGCGCGCCGCGCCAGATGTCAGGAGACCGCATGAAAACCACCCCGCTCGCTTCCGCTGCCCTCGTTCTATTGGCCCTAGCCCCCTCGGCCTGGGCGCAATCCGGCCCCGCTGACTGGTCCGGCTTCTCGTTGGGGGCCAATGTGGGCGGCGCCGACCCGGCCGGCGTGTCCGGCGGCCGTTTCGGCTTCGATACCAACCTGGACGGCCGCGACGGCGACCAGGTCAGCACCGCCACCGGGGCAGATGCGTTTTCGCCGGGTTTCTGCGGTGGCGCCGCGGCCGGGCGCACGCCGGCGAGCGGGTGCAGCAAGGACAAGGGCGGTGCCGAATACGGCGTGCGAGCCGGCTACGACTGGCAGGTGGGCGACTGGGTCTACGGCGTGGTGGCCGAGTACACGCGCAACGACCTGCGCGACAGCGTCAGCGCCTTCAGCACCACACCGGCGCTGTACACCTTTACCCGCCAGCTCAATCGCACCGCCGCGCTGCGCGGGCGCGTGGGCTATGCGTTCGGCGCGCAGGGCGATTACCTCGCCTACGTCACCGCCGGCGTGGCGCGCGGCGAGTTCGACCACAGCTTTGCCAGCAGCAACACCGCCAACAGCTTCACTGGCAGCGGTGGCGACAGCGCAAATGGCTACCAGGCCGGCATCGGGCTGCAGCGTCGCTTGAGCGACCATGTCTCGGTGGGCGTGGAATATCTGTTCACCCGCCTGCAGGACGAAGACACCCGCGTGCGCGTCGGCCCGGGCACCGCCCCGGCGACCAACCCGTTCCTGCGCGTGAACCCGGCCGGCACCGACCTACGCCGCACGGACACGGATTTTTCGTCCAATGCGATCCGCCTGACCGCCAGCTACCGCTTCTGATCCGGCGAAAGGGCCTGGCCTGAGGGCTGGGTGCTGGGTGCTGGGTGACATATTCGCCCCGTGTGCGCCCAGGAATCTCTAGGTTCCTGGGCGTTTACGTAAGACCTCGCCGACTGTTCCGGGGGCAGTTCTGGAACGCGTCTCGCCAAGCGATGCGCGCATCGAGTCTCCGTTTAATTTGGCGCGTTCAAGGCCCAGTCGCGGACTGTTCCAAGGCCTGTTCCTCCATTCCTGCAGTTCTGGCCAGAGAGAGCCAGGCCTATGGGAGAGGCTGTGCCCGCAATGCGCGGCGTCAAAGGCTGAGGATGGCTTAGCAACGCACTCCTGATGTTGGGCAAATACGATCAGGCAGCCCCGCATTGATCTGATGATCTTGCTGCGGCCCATTGCCCCGCTTTCCGTCAGACCTCAGCGCTTGCGCTGCCGCTGGATGCGGTCGTAGGCGGCGTTGATCTGGCTGGCCTTCTTTTCGGCCTGCCGGCGGTCTTCCGGGCTGGCGTTGGCCACCTTGTCGGGGTGGTAGCGCGACATCAGGCGGCGATACGCCAGGTCGATCTCGGCTTTGGTGGCGTCTGCTTCCAGGCCCAAAGCCTCGTAGGGGTTCTCTTCGCGGCGCTTGAACCAGCCCGCATCCACCGCATGCCCGATCGCCAGGCCGATCATCACCCCGATCAGCGGCGCCCCGCGGAACAGCAAGGCGCCGGCAAGTGCGCCGAGCAATTTTCCGTACCAGGACATGGGGGCGATCGGCAGCCAAAGAGGCGGGCCGGCGATTTTACCCGAAGCCCTGTGTGGCTTGGCTGTCGATCGGCGTGCGAGGCGCTCATGGCCGAAGTACCGGGTACGTTTGCGACGCGCCGCATGCCGGCGGCAGCGTGCCTGACACCCGGGTGCGGCCGTCGGCCCTGCCGGTTCGGCACAGCGGCCATGGCCGTAAGCTTGCAGCGCCTGCCAGCCACTGCGTGCAGCGGGGCGCCGCGAAGCACCGTACACTACGCGGCCCGCTGCCTACCCGCGGGCCCGCCGGGTCCTGGGGACAGCGTCATTGCGACGTCCTTAGGAGTGCCTGTGTCGACCACGCTGTTGCAATCCGATCTCCCCGGCCTGCCGTTGCGCCACCGTGGCAAGGTCCGCGATGTCTTCGACATTCCCCGCGACCGCCTGCCCGCCGATGCGCCCCCCGGCGACTACCTGTTGATGGTGGCCACCGACCGCCTGTCTGCGTTCGACGTGGTGCTGCCCGACCCGATTCCCGGCAAGGGCGAAATGCTCTGCCAGGTGTCCAATTTCTGGTTCCACAAGACCGAACACCTGATGCCCAACCATCTGGTGGACATCCGCGTCGAGCAGGTGCTGCCTGAGGGCGTGGATCCAGCGCTGTACGCCAAGCGCGCGGTGGTCACGCGCAAGCTCAAGCCGGTGCCAGTGGAAGCGATCGCACGCGGCTATCTGATCGGCAGCGGCTGGAAGGACTATCAGCGCACCGGCAAGATCAGCGGCATCGAATTGCCCGATGGCCTGCGCCAGGCCGAGAAACTGCCCGAGCCGATCTTTACCCCCTCGACCAAGGCCGCTGTCGGCGACCATGACGAAAACATCGACTTCGACGCGATGGTCAAGACGGTCGGCGCCGAGCTGGCCGAGCGCGTGCGCGATGCTACCTTGCGCATCTATCGCTTCGCCGCCGATTTTGCCGCCGAACGCGGCATTTTGCTGGCCGACACCAAGTTCGAGTTCGGCACCGACGCCGATGGCCGCCTGTACATCATGGACGAGATGCTGACCCCGGACTCCTCGCGCTACTGGCCAGCCGACCAGTACGAACTGGGCACCAGCCCGCCGAGCTACGACAAGCAGTTCGTGCGCGATTACCTGGAAACCCTGGACTGGGGCAAAACCGCACCTGGCCCGCGCCTGCCGGCCGAAGTGATCGAACGCACGCGCGCCAAATACGCCGAGGCGTTGCAGAGGTTGGCCAATATTTCGGTTGATTGATGATTTGCCCCCCCGATTTAAAGGGGGGTAAAACGTCGCATTACGCTGACGCCGTTGTGACTAAAGCGCTGACATACTCGGCGCGTTTCGAGGCAATCGACTGCCAACTGAGGCGAGGCTGACGGTTGCACGTGAAACTTCATGACGGCCACTGCACACACTCGCATCCATTTATTCCACTAAGCTCGCCGCGATGGCGTGCTCTCTTGCCCAACGAGGTCGCAATGGCTCGGTCAAGTCACCTCTTCCGCATGCTGCCTCCCTTCCGCAGTGTGGTAATTCCCGGTTTATTGCTCGCACTGAGCGCCTGCACCGCCGGCGAGTCTGCTGCCCCTGCCGCTCCCGCTGCAGTAGCACCTGAGCAAACCAGCAAACCCGCAGCGCCGGCGGCCAACGACAAGCTTGGCGCGCTGATACAGGCCACCGGTGTCACGTGCACGGATATCAAAACCGCAAAAGGATGCACAGCAGGCAATCTCGACAGCGGCGACTTTTATGATGTGGAGCTTTCACCCGATTGTGGCGATGAGGGATTTTTTGCCGGCGTAGCCCAGGCGAAGGGAGTTGATTTATTGGATGTTGTGCCCGCCACCGGCAGCAAAGCAACGACGACAACAAACTTAGCAAAAGGCCAGCTTGTCTGCGTCCAGGCAATCGGCCGCGCAGGACAGAACCCGCTTTATTACTACGTTGCCGCAATTCCAGCGGACACCATTGCCAAGTGCAAGAACAACGTATTGTGTAAAACCTATGGCGACAGGCCGATCAAGCAGATCAAGCCTTCAAGTGGCGAGAGCTGCCACGCAGAAGCACCAGGACAGTACGTTGGAAATTGTGCACAAGGATGGGTGAGTGCGGATGCACTCGATGTATTTTCGAACGGATTGTGAGCCGTCTAATCCGTATCAGGTTCGACCAACCAACCAGCAAAGGAACAGCTCATGTCGGATCCAAAAATTACCCGTGTGGTCAGTAGCGTAGGCACGACACGTACGCTGGAAATGGACGATGGCAGCATCATCACGCGCTCTGGAGGCACCGTATCATGGCGCAACAACAATCCCGGCAACCTCAAATTTGAATTCGCCGGAAGTGCCGATACGACTGTCCATAACCCACGTACCCGTGAGCAGGCACTCGATGCCGCTCAGAACCGTTACCAGGGTGTGGTTGGCCTGGACCAGTGGGGCAATGCTGTCTTCGAAAGCTACGAGGCCGGCCGCGCAGCCAAAATTCAGCTCCTAGAGCGTCGCTTCGCAGAAAAGACCGTCGAGGAGATGCTGCCCAGTTATTCGACCGCCGACTACAGTGGCAAAACCCACCACAAGGAGCAGGCGGCCGCGATTTTTGCCGAGGGCGATCGACACGGCGTGGACTTGCGCGAGAAAACTGTTGGGCAGATGAGTGTCCGCGAACGCGAGGTACTTGCAGATGGAATTCGGCGTTTTGAGGGCTGGCGCGCAGGCGAGGTAGCGACCGTCCAGCAACCCTCGCACACACCGGCACCAGCACCAGCACCAGTGCAAACGCAATCACCCGCTGCAAAGGCGGGGAACACGCCTGTGGCCGGCCAGGTGGCAGCAGCTGCCGGTGGTGCGGCCGTTTATAACGAGGCGTATCAGCACTTCCTCGGCGGAAGTCAGAAGTATGAGTATGGGCGTCCAGACAACCCGCGCCCCGGTCGAGATAGCAGCCGGCTAGAGCGTGACGCCGACGGAGATGGACGGCGGGGAGTGGATTGCTCAGCTTTCGTCTGGCGGGGACTCAAAAATGCTGGGTACGATGTGCCCGGAGAGAATGCGGCTGCCTTCACGACCGCCAAGCTGTTCAGCGGCACCAACATCACGCCCTATGCGCGCGAGCATTTCGACGTCACGTCTGCCGCAGAGGCGCGCAAACCGAATGGATCGTTGCAGCAGGGCGACATTTTGATGTTCTCGTCGTCGCAGGGCCAGCATGTCGGCATTTTCAAAGGCTACGACGCAAAGGGGAATATCCAGTTCATCGGCTCCCAGGGCAGCACGGGGCCGGCCGAAGTCACCATCACTCCCGGCGGCTACTGGGATGGCAGCGGTACGCGTATCGTTGGTGCGTTGACTCCCAAACCCGAATTCCAGGTCCGTGCACCACTCCATGGCACGACTGAACCCACCGCTGCGCGCACTCAGACACCTGCGAATGTGTCGCAAATTCACCAAGGCACGGGTGATGCCACCGCTCAGCACCTACTCAAGCACGGGACCCGCGGGGACGAAGTGCAATCGCTGCAGCAGGGCCTGAATCGTCTTGGTGTACGCGACGCACAGGGCAACCGGCTTGCGGAAGATGGTCGTTTTGGGGACAACACACGGGAGGCGGTGATCGCGTTTCAGAAGCAGCATGGGCTGCAGCCCGACGGGGTGGTGGGCCGCAATACGCAGGCCGCGCTGTCCACACAACCGGCGCAGACCCAGTCGCAGGCGGGCGAAACGCAGGCCGCTGCGCCCAAGGGGCCGTCGCTCAACGATGCCTCGCATCCGGACCATGCGTTGCACAATGCGATCCGCAGCAAGCTGCCGAGCATGATCTCTAATGAGACTGCTGCCAACGTCACTTTGCAGGCCAAGCAGAATGGCATCGACAGCGCAGATAAGCTGCAGAACGTGACGGTGCAGGACGGCAAGGCGTTCGTGATGGGCACCACGCCAGGGTTCCGTGCGGCGGTGGATCTGAACCAGCCTGCCCCGTCATTGGAGCAGACCAGCGCGCAGCTTCTGGCTGGCCAGTCGCAACAACAACAGGCGCACGAAGAGCAGCAAAAGGTCGCCATCGGCGGTCGCTGAGTTCACGATGCACGAAAGAGCCGGCCGGCCTGTCTGGCCGGCTTTTTTGTATCTGCCGTTTACCTGGCGCAGCTTCATGCACTCGGGTAGAAGCGAGACGTCACATATTTGAATCCGTGGAGCGGCGTCATTGACCGTGATTGCCTGCCGCATGACGCGCACGTCGGCGCTCCCAATAAGAGCGGCTAACAAAACGTAGCGAGCAGTCGTCAGGTGGGTGCGGACGGCGCGGAGGAACCGGAGTGTACGTGGGTACATGAGGATTCCGAGCACCGGCCGCGCCCGCCTGGCGGCTGCGCAGTAGTTTTGATCGCTGCTCTAAACCTGCTGAACGCGACAAGAGGTTGCGCGGATGCAGTCGTGCGGGAACCTTACGCGCAACGGGACAGGCACATCTCTGCGATGCGGTCCGCAGCGCAAAGTGGCCGGGCGCACAGAACGCAATACCTCTGTAACTTTTACTACTGTCCAGTTCGGGACTGTGCAAGCGTAGCTGCCGACACCCTAGGTGTCATCGGCGACCGGCGATCGGGGGGCAGCCGGTCTTTGCATTGCACGTTTTCTGGAGAGAGTCGTCATGCAATTCCATGTACTGGGCGCGGCAATTTGCTGCGCGCTATCGTTTTCTGCTGTCGCTACTGCGGCTGATTTGTCGACCACTGCGGCGGTATCGCGCGCGCAGTCCCTGCTGGGAAACAACGCCGCAGCGCTGGTCAATCGTGCGCAGGCCGATGCCTTCATCGCGCGCGACAGCATCGTCGATGCCGATGGCACCGAGCATGTGCGCTTTGATCGCACGTATCAGGGGTTGCCGGTGATCGGTGGCGATGTGGTGGTGCATTCGCGGCGCGGGGTGATGCGCGAGTTGAGCCAGACCATGGCCACCACGCTACGCCCGGCCACGGTGCCCGGCATCGATGCGGCGACCGCTATGCGCGTGGCCGGCACGCGCTTCGATGTGGCGCCCGATGCCGCACCGCGTGCAAGCCTGGCGCTGTACGCGCGGCAAGGCACGCCGCGCCTGGTGTATGAAGTGATCTACAGCGGCATCAAACCCGATCAGACGCCTACCGAAATGCATTACATCGTGGATGCGGTGGATCAACGCATTCTCGAGTCCTGGGACACGGTGCATACCGCCTGCGCCGGTGGGACCAGTGCGGCCGGCACCGGGCGCGCGCTGTATGCCGGTAGCGTGGCGCTGTCGACCACGCGTTGCAGCAGCGGGTATGAGCTGACAGATTTGAGTCGCGGTGGCGGTGCCACCTACACCATGCGCAACAGCACCTCCGGCAACGGCACGTTGGTCACCGACGCCGATAATGCATGGGGCAGCGGCGCCAACAGCGATACGGTGACCGCGGCGGTGGATGCGCATTACGGCGTGGCGTTGACCTGGGACTACTATCGAACCGCGCATGCACGCAGCGGCATCGCCAACGACGGCGCCGGTGCACGCAGTCGCGTGCATTACGGCAGCCGCTACAACAACGCCTTCTGGTCGGACAGCTGTTTTTGCATGACCTTCGGCGATGGCGATGGCAGCGCATTTACACCCTTGGTGTCGGTGGATGTGGCCGGCCATGAGATGACCCACGGCGTGACCAGCCGGACAGCGCGATTGGTGTATTCCGGCGAATCCGGCGGCTTGAACGAAGCAACCTCCGACATCATGGGCGCGATGGTGGAGTACTCGGCCAACAACAGCGCGCAGCCGGGCAATTACCTGATCGGCGAGAAGATCGTGCCCCGCAACACCACCGGCACGCTGGCGCTGCGCTACATGTTCAAGCCGAGCCTGGATGGCGATTCACCGGACTGCTACAGCAGCAGCCTGGGCTCGCTCGACGTGCATTACAGCTCCGGTGTGGCCAACCATTTCTATTACCTGTTGGCCGAAGGCGCGGTGGTGCCGAGTGGCTTCGGTGCAGGCACCAGCTGGAACGTGACGCCGGCCGGCTTGGTCTGCAACGGCAACACGGCGTTGACCGCGATCGGCAGGGCTGCGGCCAGCCGCATCTGGTATCGCGCGCTCACTGTCTACATGACATCGTCCACCAACTACGCCGCGGCACGGCGCGCCACGCTCAGCGCGGCGACCGATCTGTATGGCAGCACCTCCAGCCAGTACCGGGCGGTGGCTGCGGCCTGGAGTGCGGTCTCGGTCAACTAGAGCGACTAACAAAACGGAGCAAGCAGCCGTCCGGTGGGTGCGGAGGGCGCGGAGGAACCGGCGTGTACGTAGGTACATGCCGATTTCGCGCACCGGCCGCGCCCGCCTGGCGGCGGCGCAGTTGTTTTGATCGCTGCTCTAGGTCTGGCTACGGGCCGTGGTCCGCAGTGGGCCAGGCCGGTGCGCGAGAACCGGCGTGGACGCAACGGACGACGCCGCTGGCGGCACCACCCTCGCCGCCTGGCGGGCAATTGCCAGTGCGCGGAGCGTGATACGCAACACAGGGGAGCTGCCACGCGCTGGTGCGTGGCAGGTCCTGTTCCCGGCAGCTGCCCCGCAAGCGCCACTGCGGCCATCCGCGCGCGTATGCTTGGGCCATTCCTGGGAGGGAACATGACCGAACGCACCACGACCGCGCGCCCGCTCGAGCGCTATTTCGCCAGTTATTCCGACGACCACCGCAATGCGACCAACCAGCAGATCCACGTGCTGGCGGTGCCCGCGATCCTGTGGTCGGTGGTGGCCTTGCTGTGGTGCATCCCGGTGGGCGGGACCTGGTTCAGCAGCGGCGTGTGGGCGGCGCTGGCCATGTTCGCCGCGTGGTCGTATTACAACCGGCTGTCGCGGCCGCTTGGCCTGGGCATGTTGGCGATCTTTTTCTTTTTCGGCTGCCTGTGCCGGCTGATCGAGGGCCGACTGGGCCTGGCCGGCCTGTTCACACTGGCGGTGACAGTGTTCGTGCTGGCGTGGATCGCGCAGTTTGTCGGCCACAAGATCGAAGGCCGCAAGCCGAGCTTTCTGACCGACCTGACCTATCTGCTGATCGGGCCGCTGTGGGTGCTGGCGAAGTTGTATCGCCACCTGGGCTGGCGGTTCTGATCTTCGGGTTCCCCGAGTCAGCGATACTGCCCTGACGACAACGTAGGCTACTCGCCGATGCCCAGCTCTTCCGGCAGCGGGCGAAACGCACGCGGTGCATAGCCGAAGTCGCGCCGCGCCGGCTCCAGGTCGAACACCAGGTCATCGCGCATGCGCTGCAACGCGGCGGTGTTCAAGCTGCGCAGCCGGCCCAGGCGCTGCGCGGTGGTGAGCGCCAGACCGAACAGCGAAGGCGGCACCTGATACAGCCGTGCCGGCCGCGGCAAGGCCTCCAGCACGCGTTCCACCATCTGCGTGTAGGCCAGCACTTCGCCGCCGCCCACCGCATAGCTGCGCTGATGCGTGGCCGGCTGGGTAACCACCGCCAATGCCGCGCTGGCCAGATCGTCCACATGCACCGGCTGGCGCAGCCCGGTGGCATTGGCCGGCAACACGAACGCGCCCGTGCGCCTGGCCAGCCCGGCAATCTGGGTCAGCGTGCGGTCGCGGCCGGCGCCGTAGACCAGGGTGGGGCGCAGCACGGTGGCCGCGGCGCCACGCGCCTTGGCGGCGGAGAACAGCGCTTGCTCGGCATTGGCCAGCCGCTGGGCGACATCGCGCTCGGCGGCATCGATCGAATGTTCCTTGACCTCCACGCTGGTGGAACCGAACGCGACGATGCGTGGCGTGCTCACGGCGTTGGTTTCGTACCAGTGCGCGAAGTGATCCAGCGGGCCGCAGCTGAAGATCACCTCGAAACTCTCGCCCGCCACCGCCGGTGCCCCCAGGTCACCTTGCCGCCAGATGAGTCCTGCGCGTGCGGCACGCGGCGCGCGCGACCACGCGGTCACCTGCCAGCCACGCCCCAGCAGGCGGGTGAGCAAGCGTTCGCCGATCTGGCCACTGCCGCCGAAGACCAGGGCACGGGGTGCAGCGGCGGCGACGGAAGGAGCGGGATTGGCAGCAGTCACAAGGTACGCAGGCGGTGGCGATAGCGTCAGCATACCCAGTGCAACGCGGCGGTGCGACGGCACATCCTGTCGTTTTCCCGACAGGCGCACGCTCACCTTGACGCCGGCGTCAGTCAACGGTTTGTTAAGCTCTCTGGCCTGCTCGCGAATCTCGTGTTCCCTGCATGCCTGCACCGTTGGAAATTCTGCTCGCGCTGCCGTTCCTGATGGCGGCCGCCGTGGCGCTGTCGTGGCGCACCTCCCGTTCGATCACTGCGTGGTTGGCTGCGGCCGCGCCGTTGGCCGGCCTGGGCATCCTGGCACTGCTGACACCGGCGGTGCTGCGCGGGGAAATCATCCGCAGCGAACATGCCTGGTTACCGCAGATCGGGCTGCTGTTCTCGCTGCGCATGGACGGGCTGGCCTGGATGTTCGCGCTGCTGGTGCTGGCGATCGGCGCGCTGGTGGTGATGTATGCGCATTACTACCTGAGTGCACGCGATAGCGCCTCGCGCTTCTTCGCGTATTTGTTGCTGTTCATGGGCGCGATGCTGGGCATGGTGCTGTCGGGCAACCTGCTGCTGCTGATGGTGTTCTGGGAACTCACCAGCCTCAGTTCTTTCCTGCTGATCGGCTTCTGGTCGCATCGCAAGGATGCGCGCGAAGGTGCACGCATGGCGTTGGTGCTCACTGCCGGCGGCGGCCTGGCGTTGCTGGGCGGGGTGCTGCTGATCGGCCGCATCGTCGGCAGTTTTCAGCTGGATGCGGTGCTGGCCTCGGGTGATCTGATCCGTGCAAGCCCGCTGTACCCGTATGCGCTGGTGCTGGTGCTGCTGGGCATCTTTACCAAGAGCGCGCAGTTTCCGTTCCACTTCTGGTTGCCGCATGCGATGGCCGCGCCCACACCGGTGTCGGCGTATCTGCATTCGGCCACGATGGTCAAAGCCGGCGTGTTCCTGCTGGCGCGCCTGCACCCGGCGCTGGCCGGCACCGACCTGTTCCTGTACACGGTGACCAGCATCGGCGCGATCACCGTGCTGCTGGGCGCATGGCATGCGATTTTTCAGCATGATCTCAAGGGCGTGCTGGCGTATTCGACCATCTCGCACCTGGGCCTGATCACCATGCTGTTCGGCCTGTCCACGCCGATGGCGGTGGTGGCCGGTGTGTTCCACATCCTCAACCACGCGGTGTTCAAGGCCTCGTTGTTCATGGCCGCCGGCATCATCGACCACGAAACCGGCACGCGCGACATGCGCAAGCTGGGCAACCTGCGCCGCTTGATGCCGTTCACCAGCGCACTGGCGATCACCGCATCGCTGGCGATGGCCGGCATTCCGCTGCTCAACGGGTTCCTCTCAAAGGAAATGTTCTTCGCCGTGGCGCTGGAGGCCGAAGGCCCGCAGCTGCTGCGCCTGCTCGCCAGCGGCGCGGCGTTGATGGCCGGCCTGCTCGGCGTGGCCTACAGCCTGCGCTTTGTGCACGACACCTTCTTCGGCCAGGGCCCGCGCGACCTGGACCGCACTCCGCACGAGCCGCCGCGCTGGATGAAGATTCCGGTGGAAGTGCTGGTGCTGACCTGCGTGGCGGTGGGCATCGTGCCAGCCTGGACGGTGGCCCCGGTGCTGCGTGCCGGCGCCAGCGCAATCCTGGGCGAGCGCCTGCCCGATTACAGCCTGGCGCTGTGGCACGGGTTGAACTGGCCGCTGGCAATGAGCATCGCCGGCGTGGTGGGCGGCGTGCTGCTGTACATGGCGCTGCGCAGGCTGCTGGATCTGTACGCGATCGAAAACCGCTCGCCGGGCAAGGCCTTGTTCAACTGGAATCTGCGGGCGCTGTTCGCCGCCTCCGCACGCGCCACCGATGCGATCACCAACGGCAACCTGCAACGCATGTTGATGCTGCTGGTGCTCAGTGCGGTGGTGGTGGCGCTGGTGCCGTTCCTGCAGGGCGGCGCGCTGCGACCGTGGCCGACACCGGCGCCCATGCCGCTGCTGGGCTGGGCGTTGTGGCTGCTGATGCTGGCCTGCGCACTGGGCAGCCTGTTCCTGTACCGGCAACGCTTGCTGGCGGTGCTGGTGCTGGGCGGCACCGGGTTGGCGGTGAGCCTGACCTTCGTGTTCCTGTCTGCACCGGACCTGGCACTGACGCAGTTGTTGGTGGAGATGGTGACGCTGGTGCTGATGCTGCTGGCGATGAACTACCTGCCGGAGACCTCGCGCCCGGAACGCGCGCCGCTGCGTAAATTCCGCGATGCCTGCATTGCCGTCGTTGCCGGCGGCGGCCTGGCGGCGCTGGCCTACACGTTGATGACCCAGCCAAGCCCGACCATCGCCGGCGAGATGCTGCAGCGGGCCTTGCCGGAGGCGTATGGGCGCAACGTGGTCAACGTGATCCTGGTGGACTTCCGCGGCTTCGATACGTTTGGCGAGATCACCGTGTTCGCCATCGCCGGGCTGGTGGTGCACGCGCTGCTGCGGCGCTCGCGCATGGCGCCGGAACGCACCATGCCCGGCCCGGCGATCAAGCTGCCGGTGCCGGCGGATCTGGCGCAGATCATGTTCCCGCTGACGCTCACGGTGTCGCTGTTCCTGTTCTTGCGCGGCCACAACGCGCCCGGCGGCGGCTTCATTGCCGGCCTGGTGCTGGCGGTGCCATTGCTGATGCAATACGTGATCCAGGGCGCGGCGTCGGTGGAGTCGCGCTTCGGGTTCGACTACATCCGCCTGATCGGCATCGGGCTGTTGTGCGCACTGCTCAGTGGTGCCGGCTCGCTGCTGTTCGGCCGGCCGTTCCTCACCAGCGGGCACGCCGAGATTCCGCTGGGATGGCTGGGCGAGCTGGAGCTGGCCAGCGCATTGGGGTTCGATACCGGCGTGTATCTGGTGGTGTTCGGTGCGGCGATGTTGATGCTGTCGATGATGGGCACGATCAAACCCTCGCGTACCCGCGACTCGCATCGCGGCGAGATCGATCCCACCCAGCGTTCGACGCGCACTGCGGAGCAGCATTGATGGAACTGGCACTGGCAAGCGCGATCGGCGTGCTCACCGCCCTGGCGATCTACCTGCTGCTGCGTGCGCGCAGTTTCGATGTAATCCTGGGGCTCACCTTCCTGTCGTACGCGACCAACCTGCTGATCTTCGCCGGTGGGCGCCTGCGCAGCGGGCAGCCGCCCGTGCTGCGCGACGGCATTGCCGCCGACCTGAGCCAGCACACCGACCCGCTGCCGCAGGCGCTGGTGCTCACCGCGATCGTGATTGCCTTCGCGATGACCGCGGTGAGCCTGGTGCTGGCGATCCGCAGCCGCAGCGACAACGGCAGCGACCACGTGGATGCGCACGAAGATGCGGATACCGGCGAAGACACGCGTGAGGCGCGCCGATGAACCATCTGCTGATCCTGCCGATCCTGATTCCGATGCTTGGCGCGTCGGCGTCGTTGTTTGTCGAACACCGCCGCTATGGCCCGCGTGTGCAACGCGCTGTGGCCTGGACCAGCATGGCCCTGCTGGCGGTGGCAGTGGTCGCCCTGTTCGCCCGCGCTGCGCACGGCGAGGTGCTGGTGTACCTGCTGGGCGACTGGCCGGCGCGGCTGGGCATCGTGCTGATGGGCGACCGGCTGGCCGCGTGGATGCTGATGACCACGCTGGTGCTCGGCGCGGCCTGCCTGCTGCACGCCTGCGCCGGCTGGGACCGCCGCGCGCCGCATTTCCATGCGCTGTTCCAGTTCCAGCTGATGGGCTTGAACGGGGCATTTCTGACCGGCGACATCTTCAATCTGTTCGTGTTCTTCGAGGTGATGCTGATCGCCTCCTACGGCCTGCTGCTCAGCGGCGGGCGCGGGTTGCAGATGCGTATCGGCCTGCACTATGTGGTGTTCAACGTCTGCGCCTCCACGCTGTTCCTGATTGCGCTGGGGCTGTTGTTCGGTTTGTTCGGCACGCTCAACATGGCCGAGCTGTCGCAGCGCATCGCCACCCTGCCCGCACCGGACGTGCCGCTGGCGAAGGCCACCCTGGGATTGTTGTTGCTGGTGTTCTGCAGCAAGGCCGCACTGCTGCCGCTGTACCTATGGCTGCCGGAAACCTATTCGCGCGCACCGGCCTCGGTGGCGGCCTTGTTCGCCATCATGACCAAGGTGGGCCTGTACGCGGTGCTGCGGGTGTCGTCGTTGTGGTTCGGTGCCGGCGCAGGCGCATTGCACGGCTTCGGCCGGCACGCGCTGTTGTGGCTGGGCATCGGCACGCTGGTGATGGCGGCCTTCGGCGTGATGGCGGCATCGCGGCTGCGGGTGATGGTGTCGTACCTGGTGGTGTTCTCGGCGGCGACGTTGTTCATCGCCTTCTCGCTGGACGATGCACGTGCGCTGGGCGCCGGCCTGTATTACCTGCCGCATAGCTGCTTTGTGGCGGCGGCCTTGTTCATGGTGTCGGACCTGATCCGCCGGCGCCGTGGTCGCGCCAGCGATCGCAAGGAAGTGGTTGCCCCACTGCCTGGGCGGGCGATTCCCGGCGCGATGTTCATGATTGCGGCCGTTGCCGTGGCTGGCCTGCCGCCGCTGTCCGGGTTCCTGGCCAAGGCCGCGCTGCTGCAGCATGTGCCCGGCGATCTGGTGGCCCCGGTGTGGGGCGCGGTGCTGGGCAGCAGTTTGCTGGTGGTGATCGGCCTCACGCGTGCAGGCGTGCGCCTGTTCTGGCGCGTGCCCGAGGCCGTGGAAGAAGCGGTCGAGGACGACGCACCGGAGCGCTTGCCGCAACGGCGCGCGCGCATGCGCCCGGTGGAAACCGCCGCCACCATCATCCTGTTGAGCGGTCTGGTGGCGATGACGATCGGTGCAGGGCCGTTGATGCACTACACCGATGCGGCCGGTGCGCAGCTGCGTGACCCGGGCGCGTATCTGGAACAGGTGCGCGGGACCACGCCGCAACGGAGGCAGCCATGAGCGCGCAGGTGCCCTGGCAACGCCGGCTGTTTCCCTCGCGCCCGTTGAGCGTGATGGTGTTCCTGTTCTGGCTGCTGCTCAGCGACAGCTTCGGGCCGCAGCAGTGGGTGCTCGGCCTGCTGCTCGGCTGGGTGGTGCCGATCTTCGCCGCGCGGCTGGACCGCGAGTTCGCGCGCATCGGCTCGTTGCGTTCGGTACCGCGCATGCTGCTGGTGGCCGCCGTCGATATCGTGCGCTCCAACATCAAGGTAGCGCTGCAGGTGCTGGGGCCGGAATCGCGTATCCACCCCGGCTTTATCTGGGTGCCGCTGGACATCGAGAATATCCACGGCATCGCCGCGCTCACCAGCATGATCACGCTGACGCCGGGCACGGTGTCGGCGGCGCTGTCGGACGACCGCAAATATCTGCTCGTGCATGTGCTGCATCTGGATGACCCGGATGCGCTGATCGCCGAGATCAAGTCACGCTATGAAACGCCCCTGATGGAGATCTTTCCATGACCGGCCATACCTTCATCGAAACGACCATCGTCGTGTGCATGCATGCGGTGGCACTGGCCATGGTGATGTCGCTCTGGCGGCTGCTGCGCGGGCCCACCGTGCCGGACCGCATCCTGGCGCTGGACACGCTCTCCATCACCGCCATTGCCGAGCTGATGTTGCTGGGCATGTACCTGGATTCGCCGATCTATTTCGAGGCCGCCCTGGTGATTGCCATGCTGGGCTTCGGCAGCACCGTGGTGCTCAGCAAGTACGTGCTGCGCCGGGATATCGTCGAATGATCGCGCTCACCGAATATCTGCTCAGCGCGTTGCTGCTGGTGGGCACCTTCTTCATCCTGATCGGCGCGTTCGGGCTGGTGAAGTTGTCGGACTTCTTCAAGCGCCTGCATGCGCCCACCAAGGCCAGCACGCTGGGCGTGGGCTGCGTGCTGCTGGGCTCGGTTGGCTATCACCTGTTCCTGGGCGTGGACCCGCAACCGCGCGAATTGCTGATCACCGTGTTCCTGTTCATCACCGCGCCGATCAGCGCGCACATGATGGCCAAGGCGGCGCTGTCGCTGATGATGGAAGACCGCCCGGAAGTCCCCAACCACGGCGACATGCAAAAAGAAGGGCTGCCGCCAGCGCAAGGCGATGTGGGCGAGAACATGGAGACCACGCCGGATCGGTCGACGTCGGAGCACAATTCCAGCGGTTGATGGGTTGACTGGTCAGCGCACTCCGGTTGTCCCGCGGTGCTGCGTTCGATGCGGGTTTGGTCATTGAACGCAGGCGACAGTGACGCATAGCACCGCGCGCTGCGCTGCCCGGATCAGCCGCAGCCTTCCACGTAATCCACCTGCGGCGCCACCCCCACGCGCCAGCTGGTCACCTTGCCGTCGGCGTCGGTGTCGAACACCAGCGCGCTTTGCGATTGCGCGTCGGCATGCCGCAGGCTCAGCGCACCGGGGATGTACTTGTGCGGTTGTTCCGCCAGGCCATCGGGATACAGCGCGCGCAACTCGGCGACGCTCATGCCCACCCGCCCGCCACCGGGCGCCACTTCCTTGGGCTCGTTGGTCTGGTAACGCACCAACTGGTTGCCCTCGAACATGAAACCGAAGCGGCGCGCGTCGTCGGCCCACTGCGGGCGCAACAGGTAACAACCGCCATCGGCCGCTGCATCGCCGCGTAAGGCACCGCCCCAGGCCGCACGCGCCTGCGCGGCGTCCATGCCCAGGCGCACGTCGCCATAGCCATCCAGGCGCGCCAATGCGGCCGGGTCCTGACGCAGGCGTGGCGGCAGGCTGCCCGGCGGCGCGGTGGCCGGCGGAACGTCGCCGCGCGGTTGGTCCGCCTCGGCGGCGGGCGCTGCCGGCGGGCTGGACGCAGTGGCGTCATCCGCGGCCGGGGTTTCAGCGGTGCGGCTGCAGCCGGTGGCCAATGCCGCGAACGCGATCACTGCAATCAGTCTGGATGTCATGCCTGCACTCCCCACCAAGTCGCCATCAGCCTACACAGTGCGCATCGCGGCCATGTGCAGGCGCTGCGTGTTCGGGGCGTGGCAGGTGAGCGGCTTGGGGTGTTCACGGCGCCTGCCGTCATGCGGTCGCGCCGATGTCATCGTCGCTTCATTGGCGACAGTCACCCTGGCGGCTTCGCAGGACTACCGCCATGTACCCACGCAAGACCGATCTCGCCCTGACCGCGCTGCAATCCCATCGCAGCCCGCTGACCTTACTGCAGCGCCGTGCACTGATCCTGGCCGATGGCCAGCGCGATCTGGACACCCTGGCGGCGCTGCTGGGCGGCGAGGCCGCCACGCTGGTGCAGACCCTGTGTGCGCTGGGCTATCTGCACCTGGGCGCAGGCGTGGCGACCAACGCGGCGCCTCCCTCCTCCCCCGCAGTACCTTCAGCACCGAGCGACGCCAAGCCGGCAGCACCCTTGCTGAGCGAAGAAGAACAACAAAGGCAGCGGCGGCGCGCGACCACCAACGCACGCCTGTATCTGCTGGATATCCTGCAGTTGCAGCGCAACCCGGTGGCGGTCCTGCTGCACCGTCGCCTGCAAGCCTCGCGCAGCGACATCGAGATTCATGCCGCCATTGCCGAGGCACTGCAGGCCTTGCCGCAATTCACCTCAGCCAGCTATGCCGAACGCGTGCGTGCGCGCATTGCGGAGTTGCTGCCTGACACACTGGGTGAAGCGACTGCAGCGGCTGCGGAATCGATCGTGCGCCATGCGGATAACGCATCGGTTTAGTTGACGCGGCGATGGGTAGCACGACGCATGTGCTTGGAAGCGAATGCGGTAGCTGCAATCGAATTACGGCATGCCATCAAGATGCTGGCTTAGAGCAGCTAATAAAACGTAGCGAGCAGTTGTTGTCAGGTGGGTGCGGCCGGCGCGGAGGGACCGGAGTGTGAGGGGTACATGCCGATTCCGAGCACCGGCCGCGCCCGCCTGGCGGCTGTGCAGTCGTTTTGATAGCTGCTCTTAGCGCAGCGCCAGCTGGTCACGCGATGCAACTGATGAAACATAAGCTCCTGATGAGCTGCATTGCTGCCGATGCTGTCGCTATGCAGCTGGCGGTGAACCCGATGGGTCCGACGTAAACGTAGCAACCAGGCGTCACCCGCGTTTTGCATATGGTCGCTGATTAGCCGCCCATATCCCTCAGCAAAAATCGCAACGGCCATCGAGGATGCTTCGGAACGCTCGTGCTGTTGCGAGGCCTAGGGTTGATGCGCAACAGCGTGCAGCGTCATGAGCGGCACCGCTCAACACCACACTATTGCGGCGTCGCTACCGCACTCAGCTAGCCGGCGGCGCCTGAAATGCTTTGCGCAACCCCGCCCAGCACTGCTGGTAATCGCCCTGCCGATGCGGTGCGTGCAGCGCCTGCGCGGTGGGGCGCAGCACGGCGCGGGTTTCGAACATGAAGGCCATCGTCTCGGTGATGACGTCCGGCCGCGACAGGTCCGCTTGCGAGGCCTTGTCGAAGGTGGCGGCATCCGGGCCGTGGCCGCTCATGCAGTTGTGCAGCGACGCACCGCCCGGCGCGAAGCCGTCGGCCTTGGCGTCGTACACGCCATGCACCAGTCCCATGAACTCGCTGGCCACATTGCGGTGGAACCATGGTGGGCGGAAGGTGTTCTGGGCCACCAGCCAGCGCGGCGGGAAGATCGCAAAATCCATGTTGGCCGTGCCGTGCGTGTCGCTGGGCGAGGTCAGCACCGTAAAAATACTCGGGTCCGGATGATCGAAGCTGATCGAGCCGATGGTATTGAAACGGCGCAGGTCGTAGCGGTACGGCGCGTAGTTGCCATGCCAGGCCACCACGTCCAGTGGCGAATGGCCGATGTCCGCACGCCACAGGTGGCCCTGGAATTTTGCCACCAGTTCAAAGCGGCCTTCGCGTTGCTCGAAGGCCGCACACGGGGTTTCGAAGTCGCGCGGATTCGCCAGGCCATTACTGCCGATCGGCCCCAGGTCGGGCAGGCGCAGCAAGCCACCGAAGTTTTCGCAGACATAGCCGCGCGCGGTGTCGTCGCGTAGCTCGATGCGGAAGCGCACGCCGCGCGGAATCACCCCGATCTGCTGCGGCTCCAGCTCCAGCATGCCGAGCTCGGTGTGCACCCGCAGCCGGCCCAGCTGCGGCACCAGCAGCAGCTCCCCATCGGCGTTATAGAAGAAGCGATCGTGCATGGAGGCATTGGCCGCATATAGATGCACGGCCACGCCGTTCATTGCTTCCGGACCGCCGTTGCCGGCCATCGTATACAGGCCATCGATGAAATCGGTGGGTGTCTGCGGCAACGGCAGCGGGCTCCAGCGCAACTGGTCCGGCGGCACAGGTCCGTGGCCGAAATCGTTGTGGAACTGCGACTGCTCGATCTGCGAGAACGTCCCGTGCACCGCAGCAGGACGCATGCGGTACAGCCAACTGCGCCGATTTTCGCCGCGCGGCGCGGTGAATGCAGTGCCCGACAACTGCTCGGCATACAGCCCGTGCGCCACACGCTGCGGCGAGTTCTGGCCAACGGGCAAGGTATCGGCTACTGCCTCGCTGGCGAATTCATTGCCGAAGCCGGTCATGTAACGCTGGTCGTTGTGCATGGGTGCGTCCGGATGTTGACCCGCCCTCCACGACGGCAGAAGGGTGGGATCGAGTTGGATCAAGCCGCTCTTACCGAAAAAGAGCTCAAGCCTGCGGATCAAGCCCCTCTCCCGTCGGGAGAGGGGTTGGGGTGAGGGTACGGCGGCGCAACGACATGACAGATCGCCTCGACCACCGCATCCAGCGAAAGCAGTACATCGTTGTTCCAGAACCGCAGCACTGTCCATCCCTTCGATTGAAGCCACCGCGTCCTTGCCTGATCGCTGGATGCCTGATGCTGCGATCCATCGAGCTCAATAATCAACCTTACTTCCACGCAACAGAAATCCGCGATGTACGGTGGAACTGGATGCTGACGCCTGAACTTGAGACCTTGCAGCTGGTTGCTGCGTAGACAGCGCCAAAGCTCTCGTTCTGCGTCCGTCAACTCTTTGCGTAACGCACGCGCGTTGGTGAGTGCAGCAGTGGGTAATGGTGGTTTGATGTTCATCGCTCCACCGTACCCTCACCCCAACCCCTCTCCCGCAGGGAGAGGGGCTTTGACTACGTGCGTCTTCGTTGCTGTGTGTTGTCAGAAAAACGCCTTGCCTGGTCGTGCTTGATCGCGGCCACTTGCCGCTCGCTTCGTCGGATCTGTACCGGAACCACATCCGACATCACGGGCAGCCAGGCGCGGCACCGCAACAATCTGCACCACTCAAAACCGCACCGAAGCAATTAATGGCAGCAACCACAAATCCCGAGTAGCGAATCACCCATCCCGGCCCTCAAAGCACCCCACGCTTCATCTGATCGCGCTCGATGCTTTCGAACAAGGCCTGGAAGTTGCCTTCGCCAAACCCTTCATTGCCCTTGCGCTGGATGATCTCGAAGAAGATCGGGCCGATGCAGTTGGTGGTGAAGATCTGCAGCAACTTGCGCTGCTTGGTGTCCACGTCGGCGTCGATCAGGATCTTGTTGCGGCGCAGGCGCTCGACGTCTTCGCCATGATCGGGAATGCGCAGGTCCACCACGTCGAAATAGGTGTCCGGCGTATCCAGGAATGTGACGCCGGCAGCGCGCATCCGTTCCACCGAGGTGTAGATATCGTCGGTGAAGCAGGCGATGTGCTGGATGCCTTCGCCCTGGTAAGCGTCCAGGTATTCGTTGATCTGGCTCTTCGGGTCGGACGACTCATTGAGCGGAATGCGCACGATGCCGTCCGGGGCAGTCATCGCCTTGGACACCAAACCGGTCTTGGCGCCCTTGATGTCGAAGTAGCGGATCTCGCGGAAGTTGAACAGCCGCTCGTAGTAATCCGACCACTGCTGCATGTTGCCGAAGTACAGGTTGTGGGTCAGGTGGTCGATGAAGGTGAGCCCGAAGCCGGCCGGGTGCTGGTCGGCGCCTTCGATTGCCTCGTAGTCGGCGTCGTAGATGCTCCCCGCGTCGCCGTAGCGGTCCACCAGGTAAAGCATGCAATCGCCGATGCCCTTGACCACCGGCGCCGGCACCGCGCGCGTGTCGGGCTTGTTCTGCACGGCTTCGCCGCCGTTGCCGAGCACGGTCTGCAGCACGGTGTCGGCCGGGGTGCGGAAGCGGATCGCAAAGCCGCAGGCGCACGGGCCGTGCGCGGCGGCGAAATCGGCCGCGAACGAATCCGGATCTTCGTTGAGCAGGAAGTTCACCCCGCCCTGGCGATACACCGTGATCGGGCGGCTGCGGTGGCGCAGCACCGCGGTGAAGCCCATCTTGCGGAAGTAGTCGTGCAACTGCGCGGCCTGGCCGGCGGGGGCAGCGAATTCGACGAATTCGAAGCCGTCGATGCCCATCGGATTTTCAAAGGTGGTGACCTGCATGCCCGGGTCCGGGCGCGTTGCAGTGGTGTTCGGTTGTGCGCTCATCGTCGTTTCTCCACGCTAGGGCGCCCGCGGGGCTATGCGGGGTGGCAGAAGACCCGCGAGAATGCGCAGGCCACCCTCCGTTTGTAGTTGCAAATGAAACCAAAATCAAGACACAGTGCAACATGAGCGATCTCGACACCCCCACACCGTCGCCGCATCCCGTCCTGCTCAACCTCGAGCAGTTCCTGCCCTATCGCCTCAGCGTGCTGTCCAACCGCATCAGCGGCAACATCGCCAAGGTCTACGGCGACCGCTATGGCATGGCCATTCCCGAGTGGCGGGTGATCACCATCCTGGCACTGTATCCGGGCTCCTCGGCCAGTGAAGTGTCAGACCGCACGGCGATGGACAAAGTTGCCGTGAGCCGCGCGGTGGCGCGCCTGCTGGAGCGGGGCTTCATCCGGCGCGAAACGCACGGCGACGACCGCCGCCGCTCGATGCTGGCGCTGTCGCCGGCCGGGCGCCAGGTGTACGAAACCGTGGCACCGCTGGTCAACGAGATGGAGCAGCGGCTGATGTCGGTGTTCAGCGCCGAAGAACAGCAGACGCTGGAACGGCTGATCGACCGCCTGGCCAAGGACGGGTTGCCGCGGATGGCCAGCAAGGACTGAGTGCGGGTCTGCGGTGCAGCTTCGGGGGAGAAGCGCTGGTTCGGTCGTGCGCTGTGCGCCATCCGCGTTCTGGAAGAGCACGCGTGCGGTCGGTTTGATGCGCCGCATGGCGATGGCGTAAGGCTGGTGCGGCCAGCGTTGCATGTGCTGTGGCGTTGGCCTACGACGTGTGTCGCGACCTGCGGCTACGCAAGCAGAGCCGCGCAGTCTTGCGCAGTCACAGGTTCGCCGCCCACTGCGCCGCTTCCCGTACGCGCATTCGCAGCCGGCCTCATCGCGCCATCCGCCCGCAGAGCGCGGTGCCGCGCGCTAGACAGCACGTACCTGCACCACCGCATCGGGTATCTACGCTGCTGGGTGTCCACTGCCACGCACCTGCACGCCCGGATCGGCTTGGGTACATGCGGCACGCAGCGATCCAGCAAGCCACCCTCAACAAAAACCCCCGCACTGGCGGGGGTTTTGTTTTAACTCCAGCAGGAACCGTGCTCAGGCTTCCGGCGGTGCCCATTGCTTGAGAAAGTCGAACAGCTTCTTGCGGTCGTAGCCATCGCCCTTGCGCAGTTCCGGGCCGGCCTGCAGCGTCAGCGGCTTGCCGTCGTTGTCCAGCACCAGCAGCGAAGGGAAGTCGTTGAGCTGGGCGAACTGCGACAGGAACGCGGCATTCTCGTTGGACGCATCGCGGTTGACCTTGACCACCACGAAATGCGCGTCGCGGAAGCTGCGCAGCTCCGCGTCGCCGCCCATCACCTCGTCCAGCGCCTGGCACGGCGCGCATGCGGCATTGCCGACATTGAGCACGATGCGCTTGCCACCGCGCTTGGCTTCGACCTTGGCCGTTTCCAGATCCGCTGCCGGATCGCGTGAGGGGTCGTACTGCGCATTGAGCGCGGCCGCCGCAGCGATATCCGCCGCGGTGGGCGTGTTGCCCGAGGACACCGGCTGGCTGGGATCGGCGCTGGGTGGTTTTTGCATGGAGGTGTCCAGCGGCCGTGGCGCCTGTTGCTGGTCGGTGGGCTGCCCGCAGGCGCTCAACAGACCTGCCATCAGCAGGCCACAGACAGTCGCTTTGATCGGCATTGCGGTTCTCCTCACTTCACACCATGCATCAGTTTGTTGATCAACGGCGCGATCAGGAACAGCAACGCGCCAGCGCCCAGCAGCGCCCAGAACCCGAAGGTATACCCGCCCAGGGCCGAGGACACGCTCATGCCTTCGCTACCGCTGACATGGCCGGCAAAAATACCCGACAGGTTGTTGCCGATGCCGGTAGACAAAAACCAGCCGCCCATCCCGAAACCGACCAGACGCACCGGGGCCAGCTTGGTCACCATCGACAGGCCGATCGGCGACAGGCACAGCTCACCCACCGACTGAATCACATAGACCATGAACAAGGTCCAGAACGGGATCTTGCCGGCGTCGCTCACCAGGCTGGAAAGCGCAAACATCAGCAGCAGGAACGCCAGGCCGTTGAAGATCAGGCCCAGGCCGAACTTGCGCGGAATGGACGGATTGAAGCGGCCGGACTTGACCCAGATCCAGGCGATCACTGGCGCCAGGGCGATGATGGCGATGGAGTTCACCGACTGGAACCAGGCGGTGGGGAAGGTCCAGTCGCCGAACGTGCGGTTGACGATGTTGTCGGCCAGGAAGGTGAACGAGCTGCCGGCCTGTTCGAAGAACATCCAGAACAGCACGTTGAAGGCGAAGATGATCAGCATCGCGATCACCTTGTCGCGCTGCACCTTGCCCTCGCGGATGCCTTCGATCAACAGCAGCACCGACAGGCCGATGAACAGCACCGTGAGCACCGCCTGCAGCACATCCGCGCCGACTGCCAGCAGGAAATAGACCACCGGGATCGACACCAGGCAGCCGCCCAGCACCATCAGCACACGGCCCATACCCTGCGCGTTGGGCGCCGGTGCGCCGATGCCGGCCAGCTGACGGCGGCCGATCCAGAACCAGACCAGGCTGATCAGCATGCCCACACCCGAGGCCATGAACACCATCTTGTAGGACGGCATGGCTTCGGTGCCGAAGACCTTTTCGGCCAGCAGCTGGGTCAGCACCGGCGAGATCATCGCGCCGAGGTTGATGCCCATGTAGAAGATGGTGAACCCGCTGTCGCGGCGCGGGTCGGCCACCGAATACAGCTTGCCGACCATGGTGGAGATGTTGGGTTTGAACAGCCCGTTGCCCACCACGACCGTGGCCAGGCCGATCTCGAACACCACATGGTTAGGCACCGCGATCAGGAACAGGCCCGTGGCCATCACCGCCGCGCCCACTAGGATGGAGCGCTGGTAGCCGAGCACCCGGTCGGCCACGTAGCCGCCGAAGATCGCCGCTGCGTACACCAGCGCCAGATAGGCGCCGTAGGTGCGCCCGGCCGGGGCCTGGCCGCTGGCTTCGCCGCCAAAGAACTGCGCCACGATGTACAGCACCAGCGCCCAGCGAATGCCGTAGAACGCAAAGCGTTCCCAGAATTCGGTCATGAACAGCATCCACAGCGGCCGGGGGTGGCCGAGCAAGGTGGGGAACTGGGGAGGCGCAGGCGGTTGCGGCGGAGTGGAAGCGGAAGTCGGCGCGGCAGCGTCAACGCTCATGAAGTGTCCCTTGCGTATTCAGTAATGGCTGGGTGCCTGGGGCGAACCCGGGGCGACGCGCGAGGATCACTTAGACGTCATGTACGCGTCAAATTCGCCGGACTCGGCGACCGGCTGGGGATGGGTGGAAACGCCCGCATCTCCCACCGCCGCATGCCCGCTTCCCCTTCTCCCGCTGGGAGAAGTGCCCGCAGGGCGGATGAGGGTGCGATGTCGCTGGGTGGTGCCGATCGCCGAAGTACGAGCATCAGCAAGTAGCTGATCCCGGGGATGAGGCCCCTACCCTCACCCCAACCCCTCTCCCGCCGGGAGAGGGGCTTCGAGCGACTTCTCCACTAAGTGCATTCCCGAGTAAGTGCTCTCCCGAGCTTCAGCGCCCCCTGCGTTGCCAAGCTTTTTGCCTCGCTCAGCGCTTCCCAGCGTCCGCACTCCCCTGCGGCGGTCGGTTGTCCACGCCTACGGACGTACGCACGTCGAACAGCTCCGGGAAAAAGGTCAGTGCCAGGGCCTGCTGCAGGAACCCCACGCCACTGGAGCCGCCGGTGCCGCGTTTGAAGCCGATCACCCGCATCACCGTGCGCATGTGCCGGAAGCGCCACAGCTGGAATTGGGTTTCCACATCCACCAGGTCTTCGCACAACGAATATTCGCGCCAGTAGCGGTCGGTATTTTCGTAGATGCGCTCGAACACCGGCCGCAGCGTGTCGTCGGCCACGTGCGCGGCGGTCCAGTCGCGGGCCTGGTATTGCTGCGGAATCGCATGCCCGAAGCGCGCCAGGTAACGCAGGAATTCTTCGTACAGGCTCGGGGCTTCCAGCACTTCGCGCAGCCGTGCCTGGCCGGCAGGGTCATAGGCGAACACCTGCAGCATCTGCGGATTCTTGTTGCCCAGCAGGAACTCGATGTAGCGGTATTGCAGCGACTGGAAGCCCGACGAGGGGCCGAGCACATCGCGAAAACCCATGTACTCGCTGGGGGTCAGCGTTTCCAGCACCGACCATTGCTCGGTCAGCTGGCGCAGCACCTGCTTGCTGCGCGCCAGCACCTTGCGGCATTGCCAGACCTCGTCGCGCTGCAGGTGCACGATGGCCGCGCGCAGCTCGTGGGCCAGCAGTTTCAGCCACAGCTCGGAGGTCTGGTGCTGAATGATGAACAGCATTTCGTCGTGGTGCGCCGGCTCGGACAAGGGCTGCTGCGCACTCAGCAACTGGTCCAGGCGCAGGTAGCCGCCGTAGGTCAGCCGCCCTTCCAGATCGGTGTGGATGCCGGGTTCCAGGTCACGCAGGTTCTTGTCGACGGGCATGGGAAAGCGCTGACGATGGGCAGGCAAGGGTAGCGCGGTGGGGCCGGCTTGGCAGCGGGGTGCGGAATGGGGAATGGGGATTCGGGATTCGGGATTCGGGATTCGGGATTCGGGACAGAATGCGCGTTGCTGGCGCTTGGTGCTGAAGATCGGCTCGGATTGGAAGCCTGACTGGCGCGGCAGTAGCGCAGGCACGTCATCGATCAGCGGGCTCTGCCGCGCCGCGCGCAGTCGCGCCCGGCGGTCCTTCACTGTTGAAAAACCGGCTCTCTCCACAGGCCCAGTCGCAGCCGCTGCGCCGGTGTCACCCTATCGTCAACCTGAGCCTGCAAATTCATGCAGAATCGAACAGCGCTGCCGGCCAGGGACGTGGCCGGACCAGGGGAGCGCTCCACGTCTCAAGGATCAGGGGACTCTCATCTCATGCAAGTGTTGCAGCGTCGTGCAGCCTTATTCGTCTGTGCGCTGGCGTTTGCCGGCCACGCCAGCGCCGAAGTCGTCATCAGCCAGGTCTACGGCGGTGGCGGCAACAGTGGCGCCACCCTCCGCAGCGATTTCATCGAGCTGCACAACACCGGCACCACCACGGTCAGCCTGGACGGCTGGTCGGTGCAATACGCCTCGGCCGCCGGCAGCAGCTGGCAGACCACGCCATTGGCGGGCACGGTGCCGGCCGGTGGCTATTACCTGATCAAACAGGCCGATGGCAGCGGCGGCAGCGTTGCGCTGCCCACGCCCGATGCCACCGGCACGCTGGCCATGAGCGGCACTGCCGGCAAGGTGGCGTTGCGCAACAGTACCGCCGCGCTGAGCGGCACCTGCCCCACCGAATACGCTGATCTGGTCGGCTACGGCAGCAATGCCAGCTGCGCCGAAGGCAACGCGCCCGCCCCGGCGCCCAGCAACACGCTGGCGGTGCTGCGTGGCAGCGAAGGCTGCAGCGACACCAACAACAACGCCGCCGATTTCGCCGCTGGCGCCCCGGCCCCGCGCAATGCCGCCAGCGGCGCACGGCTGTGCAGCGGTGGCGGCCAGCCGATCGCCACGCTGGCCGATGTCAGCCAGGCCGAAGGCAACGCCGGCAGCCGCAGCGTCGTGTTCACGCTGAGCCTGAGCCAGCCGGCCGGTGCCGGTGGCGTGCGCTTTACTGCCGCTACCGCCAATGGCACCGCCGTGGCCGGCAGCGACTACCTGGCCCTGCCCGCCACCAGCGTGCAGATCGCCGCAGGCGAGCGCACTGCCACCGTCGCGGTAGAGGTGCTCGGTGACACCACGCCCGAACCCGATGAAACCTTCACCCTGCAGATCAGCGGCCTCACCGGTGCGCTGCCGGCTACGCTGAGCGCCACCGGCACCATCGTCAACGACGATTTCCAGCTGCTGCCGATCCACGCCATCCAGGGCAAGGGCGCACGCTCGCCGCTGGAAGGCCAGGTGGTGGCGACCTCCGGGATCGTCACTGCGCGCCGCAGCGCCGGTTTCTTCCTGCAGGCGCCCACGGCCGAAGCCGATGCCGACCCGGCCACCTCCGAAGGCGTCTACGTCTATACCGGCAGCGCCCCACCGGACACCGCCGCCATCGGCAACCGGGTGCGCGTGCAGGGCACGGTGATCGAATACGTGCCCACCGCCGACCCGACCCAGCCGCCGCTGACCGAAATTGGCGGCACCCTGACCGTGCTGCTGGATTCCACCGGCAATGCGCTGCCTGAGCCCGTGCTGCTGAGCCCGGCCCTGCCCAACCCGAATGGCGCCTTTGATCAGCTCGAAGCGCTGGAAGGCATGCGCGTGGCGGCGCCCAGCCTCACCGTCAATGCGCCCACCGGCGGCAACGTCAACGAGACCACCGCCACCGCCACCAGCAACGGCGTTTTCCATGCCGTGGTCAGCGAATTGCCGCGCGCCTTCCGCGAGCCCGGCGTGCAACTGCCCGACCCCTTGCCGGCCGGCTCGCCGGCGGGCGTGCCGCGCTGGAACACCAATCCGGAAGTGATCGCCGTCGGCAGTGCCGGCGTGGGTGCCGAGCGCCTGGATCTGGCCGCCGGCTGTCGCGTGTTCAACGTCGTCGGCCCGCTGGATTACAGCTTCCGCCGCTACACGCTGTACCCGGAACGCACCCCGCAGGTGAGCTGCAACGGTGCCGACCAGCCGCGCCCGGCACCGCGGCCGCAAGCCGACGACGTGGCCGTGGCCACTTACAACATGGAGCGTTTCTTCGACGACCAGAACGACCCGGCGATCGGTGAACCGGTGCTCACCCCGGCTGCATTCCAGGCCCGCCTCAACAAGGCCTCGCTGGCGATCCGCAACTACCTGCACACGCCCGACATCCTGGGCACGGTGGAAGTGGAAAACATCAGCGTGCTGCAGACCCTGGCCGCCCGCATCAACACCGACGCCGTGGCCGCCGGCCAGCAGGATCCCAAGTACGTGGCGTATCTGCAGGAAGGCAATGACGTTGGCGGCATCGACGTCGGCTTCCTGGTCAAGACTGCCGACGTCAGCGGCGGTGTACCGCGCGTCGAAGTGGTTTCGGTCGCGCAGGAAGGCAAGGCCACCACCTGGACCGAACCGGGCGGCGCGGTGAGCCTGCTCAACGACCGCCCGCCGCTGGTGCTCAGCACCCGCGTGCATCAGGCCGACGGCCGCGTGCTGCCGCTGACCACCATCGTGGTGCATCAGCGCTCGCTCAATGGCGCCGAAACCGATGACGCCGCCGGCACCCGCATCCGGGCCAAGCGCCAGGCGCAGGCCAGCTACCTGGCGCGTTTACTGCAGGCGCGCCAGCAGCTGGATCCGGCCGAACGCGTGCTGGTGATGGGCGACTTCAACGCCTTCGAGTTCAACGATGGCTATGTGGACGCAATGGGCACGGTCACCGGCAAGCCGGCAGCGGATGCGCAGACAGTGGTCAGCGGTGATGGCATCGATCTGGTCGACCCGGACTACACCGACCTGACCTGGTTCAACACACCGGACCAGAGTTACTCCTACGCGTTCGATGGCAACGTGCAGTCGCTGGACCACATCCTGGCCAACGACGCCTTGATGCGCGCATCCAACATCGCCTCGTTGTCGGTGGGCCATGCACGCATCAATGCCGACTTCCCCGGCACCGCGCGCAACGATGCCAACACGCCCACCCGCCTCTCCGATCACGATCCCACCGTGGTGCTGTTACGCATGACGCCGCAGGTGAATGCAGACATGCGCGTGGCGGTCACTGCAGCACGTGATCAGGTGCTCGAAGGCGAGCGCATCGACTACACCGTGGATGTGGAGAACAGCGGTCCAGATCGGGCACCGTTCACAGCGCTCGCGCTGGTGTTCGACCTCCCGGTGCAAGCCCGCATCACCGCGCCCGCCGGTTGGATCTGCCAAAACCTAACCAATGCCACGCAGACCACGTTCACCTGCAACATCCCGCTCCTGGCCGCCGGCAACGCGCAGAGCTTCACCGTGCAGCTGGATGCCGGTGCGGACCTGGCGGGCCGCACCCTCACCCTCGCCGCCTCGGTCGCCTCGCAATCGCCCGACCCGCAGCCGGACAACAACACCGACACCGCCAAGGTGGCCGTGCAGGCCCGGTTGCGCAGCGACCTGGCCGTGCGTCTGGAAGGTCCCGCCAGCCTGCCGACCACCGCCTTCAACGCGAGCTATCGCGTGCTGGTGGACAACCGCGGCAACGCACCGGCGACCGGCGTCAGCGTGCGCGTGGAGGGCAACACGCTGTCTGCGCTGTCGCTGCTGGTGGCCCCACGCGGCTGGCGCTGCGACAAGCAGCTGCAGTCGCTGCGCAGTGCGGTGTTCGTCTGCACCACTGCGGCTGCGCTGCAGCCCGGTGCGCAAACCGCCTTCCTGCTGAGCGTGGCGACCAAGCCGATCCCGGCCGAACGCGCGGTGCAGGTGCAGGCCACAGCCAGCTCCAGTTCACCGGATGCGAACCCGGCCGACAACGCTGCGCGGATTAGCACCCCGATCGGAGGCGGCGCCGGGCGGCGTTGATCGCACTGCAACACGTCGCAGTTTTCAACTGTGGCAAAGGGCGCGGCCTGGTCCGCGCCCTTTTTTTTGTGCAACCCAGCATCATTGTGTGCTGCGGTGCAGGACAGCTTTTTGCTTCGCCGTCCTTAACATCGCAACTCATATCATTTGAAACTTCTTGATGAAGGTGTCGCCGCAATGAGCGTAGCCGCGCAGTTCGAAATCGAATATCTGCAATACATGGACGCGGACGGCCAGTTGGTCCGCGACGATCTGCCGGCCGACGCCGCCAACCCGCAACAGTTGCTCGCCCTGTTCAAGCGCATGCTGTTCGTGCGGACCTTCGACAGCAAGTCGATCGCGCTGCAGCGCACCGGCAAGCTCGGCACCTACGCCGCCAGCCTCGGCCACGAGGCCACCCATGTGGGAATCGGTGCCTCGATGCGCAGCGGCGATGTGTTCGCGCCCAGCTACCGTGAATACGGCACCATGTTCGAACGCGGCGTGCGTCCACGCGATGTGCTGCTGTACTGGGGCGGCGACGAGCGCGGCAGCGACTACCCGCGCGATGCCGATGCGGCGATCGACTTCCCGATCTGCGTGCCGATTTCCACCCAATGCCTGCACGCGGCCGGCTCGGCGCTGTCGTTCAAGCTGCAGGGCAAGGCGCAGGTGGCGGTGGCGTGCTGCGGCGATGGCGGCAGCTCCAAGACCGACTTCTACGCCGCGCTCAACTCGGCCGGCGCCTACAAGCTGCCGCTGATCCTGTGCGTGATCAACAACGGCTGGGCGATCTCGGTGCCGCGCTCGGCGCAGACCGGCGCGCAGACGCTGGCACAGAAGGGCCTGGCCGGCGGCCTGCACTGCCTGCAGGTGGACGGTAACGACCTCATCGCCGTGCTCGAAGCCATGCGCCAGGCACGTGCGCGCGCCCTGGCCGGCGAGGGCGGCACCGTGATCGAATTCCTCACCTATCGCCTCACCGACCACACCACCGCCGACGACGCCCGCCGCTACCGTGGCGAGGACGAAGTGAAGCAGGCCTGGGCACGCGAACCGATGCTGCGCCTGCGCCGCTACCTCACCGCGCAAGGTCTGTGGGACGAGGCGCAGGAAGACGCCTGGAAGGCCGAGTGCGGCGCGCGCATCGACGAAGAGGTCAATGCGTACCTCAATACCCCGGTGCAGCCGGTGGAAGCGATGTTCGATTATCTGTACGGCGACCCGCCGGCCGAACTGCTGGCCCAGCGCGCCGAGGTCATCGCCCTGGAGGCCCGTCATGGATGAGCTCAACCACGCACAGCTCGCCGGCTCACAGTAGGCCAGTGCCCCTTACAACGCCGCTGCCACGCGCGGAGAGATCGCCATGAGTTCGCCCATCACCCTGATCGAAGCCATCACCCAGGCGCTGGCCTGGGAGCTGGAACACGACCCCGCGGTGCTGGTGCTGGGCGAGGACGTGGGCGTCAACGGCGGCGTGTTCCGCGCCACCGCCGGCCTGCAGCAACGCTTCGGCAGCGCGCGCGTGCTCGACACGCCGCTGGATGAAACCACCATCGCCGGGCTGAGCGTCGGCCTGGCCGCGCAAGGCATGAAGCCGGTGGCCGAAGCGCAGTTCGACGGCTTTGTGTACCCCATGGTCGATCACCTGATCTGCCACGCTGCACGCCTGCGCAACCGCACCCGTGGCCGCCTGCATTGTCCGATGGTGCTGCGCGTGCCGTGGGGCGGCGGCATCCGCGCACCGGAACATCACAGCGAGGCCAACGAAGCCATCTTCACCAACGTGCCTGGTTTGCGCGTGGTGCTGCCGTCCTCGCCGCAGCGTGCCTACGGCCTGTTGCTGGCCGCGATCCGCGACCCGGATCCGGTGATCTACATGGAGCCCAAGCGCATCTACCGCCAGTACAAGGAAGTAGTGGCCAACGATGGCGAAGCGCTGCCGCTGGATGTCTGCTTCGTGCTGCGCGACGGCACCGACGTCACCCTGGTGACCTGGGGCGCGCAGGTGAAGGAAGCACTGGAAGCAGCCGACAAACTGGCCGGCGAAGGCATCAGCGCCGAAGTCATCGACGTGGCCACGCTGCGCCCGCTGGATTTCGACACCATTGCCGAATCGGTGGCCAAGACCGGCCGCTGCGTGATCGTGCAGGAAGCCCCGCGCACCGCCGGTTTCGGTGCGGAGATTGCCGCGCAGCTGGCCGAAAAATCGATGTACGACCTGCTCGCTCCGGTAGAACGGGTGACCGGCTACGACACGCATATCCCGCTGTTCCGGCTGGAGATGAAGTTCCTGCCCAGCGTGGAGCGCATCGTCACCGCCGCCCGCCGCGCGGTGGCTGCGGGCTGATATGCGCGCCCGCCTGCTTTGCGACTACCGCGCCGCCTACGCCAACCCGATCCGCTTCCATGCCGGCCAGCAGGTCGCCATTGGGGTGCGCGATGAAGAATGGCCGGCGTTTGCCTGGGTGAACACCGGCGAAGGCCACGCCGGCTGGGCGCCGGTGGCCTGGCTGCGCCCGCTGGGCGACGGCCTGGCCGAAGCGCTGCGTGATTACGATGCACGCGAGCTCGATGCTCACCAGGGCGAGCACGTGCTGCTGCATTACGAACACGGGGGGTGGTGGTGGTCCGAGCGTGCCGATGGCACGCAGGGCTGGCTGCCGGCCGCCGACCTCGAACTCCTCGACGACACCACGCCGCAGCTGCAGACGGCGCAAGAGAACCTGCCATGAGCGAAGCCAAGAATTTCCACCTGCCCGACCTGGGCGAAGGCCTGCCCGACGCCACCATCGTCGAATGGTTCGTCAAGGAGGGCGACCCCGTGCGCCTGGACGACCCGTTGGTGTCGATGGAGACCGCCAAGGCGGTGGTCGAGGTGCCCTCGCCGTTCTCCGGTACCGTGGTCAAGCTGGCCGGCGCCGCCGGCGATGTGATCACCACCGGTGCGGTGCTGGCGCAGTTCGCGCTGGATGCCTCGCAGCCGCAGCGTGCCGACGGCCAGGACACCGGCCACGGGCATGGCCATGGCGCGCCTGCCGCAGCGCCGACCCCGAGCACTGGCGAAAGCGCGGCCGGCCCCACCACCCGCGTGGTGGCCTCCGATGAGGGCGGCGAGATTGCCGATGCCGACAGCGACGGTGGCCGCGACGATGCGGGCACCGTGGTCGGCGCGATGCAGAGCTCCAACGCCGTGCAGAGCGAGCAAGCCATCGCCGTGGGTGGCGTGCGCGCCATGCCGGTGGTGCGCGCGCTCGCACGCAAGTTGCGCGTGGACCTGACCCAGGTGCGCGCCACCGGCCCCGATGGCACGGTGACGCTGGCGGACGTGAAGCAAGCGGCGGCGGCAGGCACGGCGCAGGCCGTGCGTGGCGCAGTGATCGCACCAATCGGCGGCGCAGCGGCGGCAAGCCTTGGCGGTGATCATGGGCAGCGCCCGGCCGCAGCCGGCACGACGTCGCCGCAGGCCAGCAACACCACACGCACTGCCGACCAGGCGCGCTCCACGCTGTCGGCCAGCGGCAAGCCGATGCGCACGCAATCGCCGGGCACCCCGGTCAAGGGCCAGCCCGAACAGCTCAAGGGCGTGCGCCGCAACATGGCACGCGTGATGGCCGATGCGCACACCAAGGTGGTGCCCACCACGCTCAACGACGACGCCGACCTGCACGCCTGGCAGCCCGGCAACGACGTCACCGTGCGCCTGGTGCGCGGCATCGTGCGCGCCTGCCAGGCCGTGCCCGCGCTCAACGCCTGGTTCGACGGCGATGCGCTGAGCCGCACGCTGCACCCGCAGGTAGACATCGGCATTGCAGTGGACACCGAAGAAGGCCTGTTCGTACCGGCACTGCGCAACGCCGACATGCTGGACGCGCACGGTATCCGCGAAAGCATCAACCGCCTGCGCCAGCAGGTGGAAAACCGCAGCATCGCCGCGTCCGAGCTGAGCGGCTACACCATCTCGCTGTCCAACTTCGGCATGTTTGCCGGCCGCTACGCCACACCAGTGGTGGTGCCGCCGTGCGTGGCGATCGTCGCCGCCGGCCGTGCGCGTTACCAGCTCACCCCGGTGATGGGCGGGGTGGAAACGCACAAGGTGATGCCGCTGTCGCTGACCTTCGACCACCGCGCCGCCACCGGTGGCGAAGCGGCGCGTTTCCTGCGCGCACTGATCGACGATCTGGCATTGGCCAACTGAGTGGTTGCCCAGTGGCGCCAGATGGCGTCACTGGGCTGTTGCAGCGCCCCGCGGCCGCGCACCTGCTAGACGCTGCCTTGCGCCCTGCTGCCGTCGTGCGCTCTGCGCCAGACCCTATTGAAGACGTGCAACCGCACTGCGTGCTGCACCGCAGTTCCCCATGACGATTCGTCTGTGCGGAATGTTGGTTTGTGCGCGGAGTGATGCACGCAATTCCGCCAGTGGTTTTCAGGCTGTTTGCCCTAAGAGCGGCTACAAAACGTAGCGAGCAGTCGTCAGGTGGGTGCGGACGGCGCGGAGGAACCGGAATGTACGGGGGTACATGAGGATTCCGAGCACCGGCCGCGCCCGCCTGGCGGCTGCGCAGTCGTTTTGATAGCTGCTCTAAGCTGAGGAAGCCAGGCACGCGCATGCTCAAACGCATGCGGCATTTGCATGCCTGCACTTCAGATCGAGTGCGCCGCGCCTTTGCACCTGGCTGCGCCGCAGCACGCCACCGCTGCATGGGTAGCCGCATGCTGCTGCACTGCAGACACCCCGGAACAACAGCCTGCGCAGCGCCATCACGACGCGCCCCTCGCCTGCATTGATGCCAGCCCCCGGAGCGTCCGTTGTTCCTTCGCAGACACAGGCATAGAAACCCATCACGCCCGCAGTCAGCCGCTGCGCCGCAAATGGCCGGATAATCGCCGCATGTCATTTGCCCACCTCTCGCTGTCGCCAACGCTGCAGCCCTGTTTCGATACCGCACTGGCCAAGGCCGGGCACCACACGCCCACGCCGATCCAGCAGCAGGCAATTCCGGCCATGCTGGCCGGGCGCGACCTGATCGCCATGGCGCAGACCGGCTCCGGCAAGACGCTGGCCTATGCGCTGCCGCTGCTGCAACAGCGCATGCAGGCGCCGGATCAGGCGCCGCGCGTGCTCGGTGGTCTGATCCTGGTGCCCACCCGCGAACTGGCCGCCCAGGTGGAGCAGAGCCTGCTGCAGCTGGCCGCGCATCTGCCGCGACGGCTGAAGATCGTCGCCGCCACCGGCGGCAGCTCCATCAACCCGCAGCTGATGGCATTGCGGGGCGGCGCCGACATCGTGGTGGCCACGCCGGGGCGCCTGCTGGACCTGGTGGAACACAACGCGCTGCAGCTGGGCACAGTGGCCACGCTGGTGCTGGACGAAGCCGACCGCCTGCTCGACCTGGGCTTTGGCGTCGAGCTCGAACGCATCCTGGCGCTGCTGCCGGCGCAGCGGCAGAGCGTGCTGTTCTCGGCCACGTTTCCGCCGGCAATCACGGTCTTGGCCAAGCGCCGCCTGCGCGACCCGCTGCGCATCACCATTGCGGCCACCCCGGAGCAGGCCCCGGCGATCGCCCAGCGCGCCATCGCCGTGGACGCCGGCCTGCGCACCCAGCTGGTGCGGCAGTTGCTGCAGGACCACGGCTGGCCGCAGCTGCTGGTGTTCGTCGCCAGCCGGCACACCGCCGAAAAAGTCGCCGAGAAGCTGGAAAAAACCGGCATCACTGCACTGTCGCTGCATGGTGACCTGAGCCAGGGCCGGCGCGAGCGCACGCTGCACGCCTTCAAACAGGCCGAGGTGCAGGTGCTGGTGGCCACCGATCTGGCTGCGCGCGGCATCGACATCGCCGCGCTGCCCGCGGTGCTCAACTACGACCTGCCCCGCGCCACGGTCGACTACACCCACCGCATCGGCCGCACCGCGCGGGCCGGTGCCAGCGGCACCGCGATCAGCTTTGTCACACCGGAGAGCCGGCCGCAGTGGCGCCTGATCGAAAAACGTGAGGGTGTGCGCGTACCGATCGAGGTGTTGGCAGGCTTCGAGCCGGTGGCCGCGCCGCAGACCGATGCAACCGCGCGTGCGCCGGACGCCACCGGCGGCATCAAGGGCAAGCGCCCGAACAAGAAGGACAGGCTGCGCGCGGCCCAGGCCGCCGCGGCATCCGGCGACCAGCACTGATACCGGCGCGCCGATGGTGCGCTTCAACCCCAGCGTGGTGCGGCTGGTGCGTAGGCGGGTGGTAAGCCCGCGCATGCGGTGACGGCCAGAGCCGGTCTACGTGCAGAGCAACACGTGCGACGACCCGCGTGGCCTCCACCGTCATCCAGCGTTGTCAGGCAGCCGCGGCAGCACCCGGGCTACGCAGCGTGCAGGCGCGGGACACTCTTAGTCCTGCTCGAAATCCAGCTCATCGCCGTGGTCGCTTTCGCCGGCTACACGCGGGGTGCGCTTGCCCGGCTTGCGCAGGATCTCCACGAAATACTGGTTGCCGCCTTCGCTGGTCAGCGCATTGATCGCGCGGATCAACTCGGCCGGCGGCAGCGGCGCGGCGCTGGCTTCGTCCACACCAAAGCGCATGTCGAAGTCCCAGTAATCGGCGCCTTCCGGCAAATCCTTGCGGCGCTCGCGGCGGATGTACTTGCGGATATCGTTCTTGCTGGCTTCCAGCAGACGGTCGCGGTTCTTGCCTTCGAGGTTGAGCTGGTAGGTCTTGCGCATGGGGACATCGTTCCGGAACTGGCCGCCTATTGTGAGGCCGCGCAGCCGTTCTGGGTGAATCGCCGGCCACAGCGGCCTTGACGCCACGCATCGACCGCATGGCGCGGCAGTGTCTGAAGACGCGTCTGCGGCGATGGGCGGGCCGTGATGTCTGATGCGCAGGCGCTGACCAAGCAGCGATCTGACAGACGCGCTACCGGTTGCAGCCAGTGCGCAACGCAGAGCTGCTTGCCAGGCGCGTGGATGCCACGCTGCCCTGCCAACACGTGCGCCTCCGGGCGGCACTCCAGCGCCGTCCCGGTGGCACGCACCGGCAGGCTCAGTCGGCGGTGTTCAACGCACGATTCATCGCAATGATCTGCGCATGGCTGGAATTGGGGCCGAGCTTGGCGAACCACTGCGGCAGCTGATCGCGCTTGCCCGGCGCCACACCCGGGACCGCTGCGGCCAGCGCTGCGCGCATGCGCGCTGCGTCGTCGTCGCAGCAATACGCCGGGGTGCCGGGCTGCTGCCGCCAGGAGTCGGCCAGCGCGCCACCATCGACAGGATCGAAACCGACCTGGTCCACCAGCTGCATCACGGTCTGCTTGGCGGCGGCATCGTCGCCGGCCACCGCAACCGCCAGACGCCCCGCACTGCCGGCCGGTGTGCCGCGCTCAGCCAGCGAGTCGGCCAGGATGTTGTTGAACGCCTTGATCACCGGCCGGCCAATCTGCCCGGACACCCAGGCGCTTTCCGGCGTGCCGGCGTCGAGCGCGGCAATGCGCGCATCGCGCATGCCCGGGTAATAGTTGCTGGTGTCGATCACCGGCACTTGCGGCGGCACTGCGTCGAACAGCCCGGCCGCAAGCTCGGCAACGGCGGGCAATGGAATCGCAAGCACGATCACATCGACATCGCGCACCACCTCGCGCACATCCGCCGGGGTCACGCCGATCTCTTGCGCAAACGCGCGCACGCCCTGCTCACCGCGCGAATTGGCAACGCGGACGTCGTGTTGCGCGGCATGCAGCTTGCGCGCCAGGGTGCCGCCGATATTGCCGCTTCCAATGATTCCAATCCGCATCGGTGTGCCTCATCACGTGGTCAAGTCACCAGTGTTGGGGCCGCGTGCAGCAATGAGAAGAACGCACGAAAAAGTAAGTGACTTACCGAGCCCACAGCACCTCCACGCGCGACGGGGCCTGTGGCGGTCCGCAACAACGCCTGGAGTGGGCCGCATCCACCACCGATGCACGGCGTGTGCTTAAGGGCAAGCAAAGCACGTCAGGTCAGCACACCACGGCGCAAGACCTTGCAGGGGAATGAGCGTGACATAACACGGCACCGCAGCCGCGGGCGTGCGACACGTGCGCTGTTTCTGCAATGCAAACGTGCATTACCGAATCGGCGCCGGCCCGGTGGCCGGCGCCGAAGACACCTCAGGCAGGCAGTGGCGCCGGTGCTGCGCTGTGGTTGTCCGGGCGGATCTTGAACCAGATCGAATACATCGCCGGCAGGAACACCAGGGTCAGGATGGTGCCGGCCAGGGTGCCGCCGATCAGCGTGTAGGCCAGCGTGCCCCAGAACACCGAATGGGTGAGCGGGATGAAGGCCAGAATTGCCGCCAAGGCGGTGAGAATCACCGGGCGCGCACGTTGCACGGTGGCTTCCACCAGCGCATGGAACGGGTCAAGACCTTCGGCCTCGTTGTGGTGGATCTGGCCGATCAGGATCAGCGTGTTGCGCATCAGGATGCCCGACAACGCGATCAACCCCACCAGCGCATTGATGCCGAACGGTTGCTGGAAGGCAATCAACGTTGGCACCACGCCGATCAAGCCGAGCGGGCTAGTGAGGAACACCATCACCATCGCCGAGATCGAACGCACCTGGAAGATGATGATGATCAAGGTGATCGCCAGCATGATCGGGAACAGCGGCAGCATCGCGGCGGTGGCCTTGCCGGATTCCTCGATGGAACCGGCTTCCTTGATGTGATAGCCCGGCGGCAGCGAGGCGATGAGCGGCTGCAGTTGCTTGGTGATCGCCGCCGACACGTCCGGTGGCTGCAAGGCATCGTCGACATCGCCACCGACGGTGATCGTGGGCACGCGGTCGCGGCGGCGCAGGATCGGTTCTTCCATGCGCACATCCACGCTACCCACCTGCGAGAGCGGGATGCGCTGCCCGTTGGCACCGGCCAGCGTGAAGTCGGCAATGCGCGCCGGATCGAAGCGGATATCGCCCGCCGAACGCGCCACCACCTGCACACTGCGGATGTCTTCGCGCACCAGCGTGATCGGCACACCGCTGAGCAGGAATTGCAGCTGCTGGGCCACCGCGGAGGAACTCAAGCCCACCGCCTGCAGGCGGTCCTGATCCAGGGTGAAATGCAGCGTCGGCGTGCGCGTGCCCCAGTCGGTATTGACGGTGCGCAGCATCGGGCTGTCCTGCATGCGCTGCTTGACCTGCGCGGCGATGTCGCGCACCACGGCCGGGTCGGCGCCACTCACCCGGTATGCCACCGGAAAGTGCGAGTACGGGCCGAAGGTCAGCTGCGTCACCCGCAGGCGGGCTTCGGGAGCCAGGCCTTGTGCAACCGCCTCGCGCAGGCGCAGCTTCAAGGCATCGCGCTCGTGCTGGCTGTCGGTGCGGATCACGATCTTGGCGAACGAGGGATCCGGCAACTCCGGGCCCATGGCCAGGAAGAAGCGCGGCGCGCCCTGGCCGATATACGCGGTGACAATCTTGGCCTCGGCCTGCTTGGACAGCCATGCTTCCACCTTGGCGGTGGCCGCGCTGGTCTGGGTGATCGCAGTGCCATAGGGCAGCTGCACTTCGACCAACACTTCAGGGCGATCGGAGATCGGGAAGAACTGTTTCTTGACCACGCCCATGCCCAGGATGGACAGCACGAACAGCCCCACCACCGAGCCTGCCACGAGCCATTTGCGGGCAATCACACGCCCCAGTGCATTGCGGAAACGGTTGTAGCGCGGGGTGTTGTACATCGCCTCGTGGCCGCCTTCGATCTTCTTCAGATCCGGCAGCAACTTGACGCCCAGATACGGTGTAAACACCACCGCCACCACCCACGAGGCGATCAACGCAATGCCGACGATCCAGAACATGTTGCTGGTGTATTCGCCCGCGGTGGAGGCGGCAAAGCCATTGGGCATGAAGCCCACTGCGGTCACCAGCGTGCCGGACAACATCGGTGCGGCGGTGTGGCTCCACGCATACGCCGAGGCAGCAACGCGGCCGTAGCCTTCTTCCATCTTCACCACCATCATTTCGATGGCAATGATGGCGTCGTCCACCAACAGGCCCAGCGCCAGGATCAACGAGCCCAGCGTAATGCGGTCGAAGTTCTTGCCAGTGGCCAGCATCACCACGAACACCGCCGCCAGCGTCAACGGCACCGCCGCTGCCACCACGATGCCCACGCGCCAGCCCATGCTGACGAAGCACACCAGCATCACCACCAGCAGCGCGACGAAGAACTTGGTCATGAACTCGCCCACCGACGCATCGATGTTGACCGCCTGGTCGGTGACCTTGCTGAGCTGCATGCCCAGCGGCAATTCGGCGTTGATGGCGCCCACTTCGGCATCGAGCGACTTGCCCAGATCCAGGCCATTCCAGCCATCGCGCATGATGATGCCCAGCAACAACGCCGGCTCGCCGCCGCTGCGGATCATGAACGTTGACGGGTCTTCATAGCCACGTTTGACGGTGGCGATATCGGACAACTTCAGGCTGCGGCCCTGCACCACCAGCGGGGTATCGCGGATCTTCTGCAGGTTGTCGAGTGCGCCGTCCAGGCGAATGAACACATCCGGCCCGCGCGTCTCCACCGAGCCGGCCGCCGTCAATGCATTCTGCGCATTGAGCGCGGCAAACACGTCCTGCGGGCTGACGCCCAGCGTGGCCAGGCGATCATGCGAGAACTCGACAAAGATGCGCTCGGGTTGTTCGCCGATGATGTTGACCTTCTTGACGCCGGGCACATGCAACAGGCGTTGGCGCATGGTTTCCGCATCGCGGGCAAGCAACCGTTGCGGCTCGCCCTTGGCCTTGAGCGCAAACAGCGCGAAGGTGACATCGGCATATTCGTCGTTGACCATCGGCCCGATCACACCCGCCGGCAGGTTGCCGGCTTCGTCGCCGACTTTCTTGCGCGCCTGGTAGAACTGTTCCTGCACTTCACCGGGCGGCGTGCTGTCCAGCAGCGTCAAGGTGGTGAATGCCAGGCCCGGGCGCGTATAGGTTTCGGTGCGGTCGTACCAGCGCAATTCCTGCATGCGCTTTTCGAGTTTTTCGGCCACCTGCTCCTGCATTTCCTGCGGCGTGGCGCCGGGCCAGGCAGTGATGATGGTCATGACCTTGACGGTGAACGCCGGGTCTTCCGCGCGCCCCAGCTTGAGGAAGGCCACCAGGCCCGCCAGCGAGATCAGCACGATCAGGAACAAGGTGATGGAGCGCTCGCGGACCGCCAGCGCGGAGAGATTGAAGCGGCCTTCGCTCACGGCTGCGCTCCTGCCGCAGGCGCGGGCTTGGCGGTGGCGCCGGCAACGCATACGTGCTGCCCGTCGCGCAACAGATGCGCACCCAGCGCAACGATGCGCTCACCGCGCGCGAGCGTGCCGGCGACATTGGCGTGATCGTCATCCAGGCGCAGCACCCGCACGGGCCGCCACGCCACCTTGGCCGGCGTGCCGGCGATCACCCACACGCCCGGGCCCTTGCCGGCATCGAACAGCGCGGCCAGCGGCACCTGTACCCCCGCCTGCGTGGTGGCGGCTTCGGGAATGCGGATGCTCACCGTGGTGCCCAGGGGCGCGTCGGCCAGGGCGCCGCCAAGCACGTAGCGCGCCTCGAAGGTGCGCGTGAGCCGGTCTGCGCTGTCGGACAACTGACGCAGCGTGGCGGGCTCGGTGACCGCGGCATTGCCGAACAAGGTGGCTTGTGCGGTGGAGCCCACCACCGGCCGCAGCGTCTCCGGCAGCTGGATGATGGCTTCGCGGCGCCCGGCATGCGCCAGCCGCACCACCGGCTGCCCGGCCGCAACCACCTGGCCGGGTTCGACCAGGGTTTCCATGACCACGCCATCGGCGTCGGCCAGCAGGTCGGTGTAACGGTTAGCGTTGCGCGCCACATCAGCCTGCGCCTGCGCTGCGCTCAGCTGTGCCTTGGCGGCATCGGCGGCGGCCTTGATCTGGTCGTAGGCCGAGGCCGAAATGGCGCCGGTGCCGCGCAGGTCACGATAACGCGCTTCGTCCTCGCTTGCCTGCTGCGCCCGCGCCCGCGCGGCAGTCACCGCTTCCTGTTGCGCCTGCGCGGCAAGCTTGAGATCGACCGGATCGATCCGCAGCAGCGGCTGGCCGCGGGTCACCCGCTGCCCGGCATCGACCAGGCGCTCGGACACTTTTCCGGAGACGCGGAAGCCCAGGTCGCTCTGGACCCGCGCCGCCACCGTGCCGGAAAAGCTGCGCGCCGCCGAACTGGCGTCGCCAACCGTCGCCACCCGCACCAGCGGCGTGGCGGTGCGCGGATCAGGCGGGGTCTTGTCGCCACAGCCGGCCAACGCCAGCGGCAGCACACACAGCAGGGATGCAACAACAAGACGGCGCCGACGCATGCGAGTTCCAGTGGAGTTCTAGGATGGCTCGCATCTTGGTACTTGTGACCAAATCAGTCAATAGTCACAAACGCATTAAGGCGACAGGCTGCGCAGCACCAGCCCCGACAACAGCCCGGGAACCTCGTCGATGACGTCCAGGCTGTGCTGCATCAGCAACGGATTGGTGTACGGCCGGATCAGTACGTAGAGCGCCCGGGAGGCTTCGTCCAGCGGGGTCTTGCGCTCGAAATCGCCGCTCTGGCGGCCCTGCTGCAGGATCTCCTGCAGCAGCGTCTGCACCCGCTCTTCGTAGGCCACCACCGACTGCCAGCGCTCGGTAGCGGCCGAGGCGGCAATCTCATACAGCTTGCGATCCTGGAAGAACAGCCGGAGGCTCGCCTCCACGATCACCTTGAACATCCGGCGTAATTTCTCCGGTGGCGAGTCGGTTTCGTCCACGGCGGCGCGCACCTCGTCCTCAATCTGGCGCAGGCAGTTGCTGCAGATCATCTCGCCAATCGCCTGCTTGGATTCGAAGAACTTGTAGATGTACGCCTTGGAGAAACCGATGGATTTGGCCAGGTCCGAGACGGCGGTCTTCTCATACCCGTAGCGTCTGAAATGCTCGGTGGCGGCGTTGACGATCTGGTCGCGCACGTCATGGTCGGCCGGGCCGCGGCCCGACACGGGATAACTGGATGCTTTGCTCATGCGCACAGCTTAACGCTCCGACGCAGGACATACAAAAGTGACCGATTCGTATTATAGTCACCACACTTCCACTGCCAGACCGGCCCCGCCATGCCCTCTTTGCGCACCCTCACCGTGCTGCTTGCCGCCAGCCTTGCCGGCTGCGCGGTCGGCCCCGAGTACGCTCGCCCCGACGCCCCACTGCCGGACCGTTACCTGGCCCAGGACGCCGCCGAGCAGCGCAGTGCCGCTGCCCCGGTCGATCTGTCGCGCTGGTGGGCCGGCTTTGGCGACCCGGCCCTGGACCGGTATGTCACGGCGGCGCTGGCGCAGAACCTGGACCTGGCCCAGGCCGCCGCGCGCGTGACCCAGGCGCGCGCGGGGCTGGGCGCGGCCAACGCCGCCCTGCTGCCCTCTGGCAGCATCAATGGCCAGGCCACCCGCGCCTACCAGTCGCTGGAAACCCCGCTCGGGCAGGTGCTGCGCAACACCCCGGACTTCGACCGCTATGCCAGCGTCTACGAAGCCACTGCCAACGCCAGCTGGGAGATCGATGTCTTCGGCGGGCTGCGCCGTGGCCGCCAGGCGGCACTGGCCGATTACCAGGCCAGCGCTGCCGGGGCGGCCGCCACGCGGCTGGCGGTGGCGGCGCAAACCGCCGATACCTACATCAGCATCCGCGGCCTGCAGGCACGGCTGGCAGTGGCCCAGCGCCAGGTCGCCACCCAACAGCAGCTGCTCGCCATGGTGACGCTACTGCAGGGCAAGGGGCTGGCGGCCGACCTGCAGGTGCATCAGGCGCAGGGCGCGCTGACCCAGGCCCAGGCCGGCGTGCCCGCGCTGGAGACCGCGCTGACCGCAGCGATGAACGCCCTGGACGTGATGCTGGGCGCCACGCCCGGCACCCACCGGGCCGAGCTGGCGACCAGCACGCCGATCCCGACCGCCCCGCAGGTGACCGGCGCCGCCTCGCCGGGCGACCTGTTGCGGCGGCGGCCGGACCTGATCGTGGCCGAGCGCCGGCTGGCCGCAGCCAACGCGCGCATTGGCGTGGCCATGGCCGAGTACTACCCCAAATTCTCGCTGAGCGGGTTGATCGGCAGTGCCACCGCCATCTCCGGCGCCAACCTGTTCACCGGCGACGCCGCGCAATCGGCCGGCGTGCTTGGGCTGCGCTGGCGGCTGTTCGATTTCGGCCGCATCAATGCGCAGATCGCACAGGCCAAGGGCCAGGAGGCCGAACAGCTGGCCGCCTACCGGCTCGCCGTGCTGCGCGCCACCGAAGATGTGGAAAACGCGCTCACCGCGCTGGTCAAACGCGAGCAGCAGGCCACCGTGCTGGCACAAGGTGTGGACGCGCTGGGCAAGGCACGCGGCGCCTCCGCAGCAGCCTACGAGAAGGGTGTGGTCAGCCTGATCGAAGTCCTCAATGCCGACGACGCCTTGCTGCGCACCTCCGATGCGCAACTGCAGGCGCAGACCGAGGCGGCCCGCAGCGCGGTAGCCGCGTTCAAGGCGCTGGGCGGCGGCTGGGAGAGCACGCCCGCCACCGCAGTGGCGGTGCAGGGACCCGCGCAGCACTGAGGCTGCGCGTACGGTCACGGGCCGTGCAGGGCGATAGCGCTGCCGGTGCCTGCGGCTGTAGTTGCGTGCAGGCTGCAGCTGCAGCGTGACAGCGGAGCACGCGTTAGCGGCCGTGCTCCGTGCGCGGCGCAAAGGCGCCTGCTTGCAGCAGTTCAACAAACCAGCGCGCCTTTTTTAGCAGCACGTGCGAGCGCTTCAATCCGCGTGGAAACGCGCACCCTCATTGAACGCGCACTGATACGCCAGTACCGGGCCGCGCTGCTGCAGACCGGGCAGGTCGTACATGTAAGTGGTGAAACGCACGCTGCCATCCGGGCGCAGCTGATAACGCATGAACTGCTGGATCGGCTTGCCGTCGTTGGCCACGGTGAAGTGCGCGCCGGAGAAGGCCACGTTTCCGTCGTCGGTGATGCGATACGCATCGATATGGCGGCCGCCACGCGTACGGCTCACCGGCGTGCCCTCTTCCGGTGTGCAGCGGCTCAGGTCCGTGCTCACGCTGACGTCGTAGCCGGCTTCCAGTGCGGCAAGCACGTCGGTGCGGCTGTTGAGGGTTTCACTGGCGAAGGCGGGCAGTGCGCAAGCACACAGCGCGGCGATCGCGGCGATAGATGCGGGACGGGACATGGCAAGCTCCAGGCAGACAGGGGAATGAAGCGGCCTGGACTCTAGGCAATCCAGGGCCCACAACATGACCCAGTGCTGTCTGCAGCAGTGCAGTGCGCTACGCATCACGCGGCATGTTTGCGCTGTTTGGCGACGGCTGCGCAAAAGTGCGCAACCGATCCACATCGCCGGCTATACCCATGCGCGCAGAGGCTGTGCATGACGTTGCGAGCCTACTGATGAATGCGATGCCCACCCTTGCCGCATCGCACCGCTGTCAGCGGCCGCAACATTGATCCGCCTGACATCTCACTGCACGCGCGTGGCGGCAGCCGGTGCAACCCTACGGCCTTGCGTTGACCTCGCGCGGTGTGGCGTCGGGTTGCGGCTGTAACGCAGGCGTTGCGCCCTGCAGCAGACGCTCGGCCAACGCCCGCGTGGCCACACGCAATTCCGGCACCGCCGTGATTTCCCAATAGCGCCCGCGCAGCAGCGGCCCCACGCAATACAGCCCCGGCACCACCTGGCCGGCGCCATCGCGCACGCGCAGTTGCGCGTCGGTATCCACGCCCAGGCCAAGCGGATCGGCCCGCAGCAAGCCGGCTTCGCGCATGCCGGCGATCAAGGGGTCGCTGGTGCGGTCGATGTCGGTATCCAGCCCGGTGGCGCGCACCACCGCATCGAAACGGCGGGTCTGCGCATCGACCCCGCCGCGTGGACGGATCACCGCTTCCACACCGTCCGGCACCCAGCGCGCACGCAATAACCGCGCCGCCACCACCTGCAGCTGCCCGCTGTCTTGCAGCTGCGCCAGTTGATCGGCCGCGCCTGGTGCCACGCGGTGCCGCGCCACTTCCCAATACGGGCGCAAATGGCGCAAAAAGCGCGCACGTTGGCTTAGCTCCAAACGTTGCCAGAGCGGCTGCAGATGCGGGCGCAGCGCATCCACCACGCGCCGCCAATCGTCCACCACTACGCTCAGTTGGCGCACGCCACGCAACAGGGCACGCAGATCGGCATCCTTGATGGCCCGTTGCAGATGCGGCGGTAACTCCAATGCTGCACCTGGCTGGCGCAGATGCGCCTGCGGTGCCAGGCCGCGCCGCGAGATCGCCAGCAGGCGGCCGCGGTGGCCACGTGCGTGCAAGCTCAGCGCCACGTCCACCATGGTCAGGCCAGTGCCGACGATCAGCACGTCATCGTCGGGGGACAGCCGCGACAACGCATCGCCCTGCCATGGCCAGCCGATGTAGCGCGGGTGCACGCTCAAACGCGGCCCGATGCCGGCCAGCGCCTGCGGCTGCAACGCGCCCACCGCGAGCACCACCTGGTCGGTCTGGAACGCATCGCCATTGGCCAGGAACACACGAAAACCCCGCCGCGCGCGCTCCACCGCCACCGCTTCCTGCGACAACCGCACGATCGACGCCTGCGCCGCGCTGACAGCCGTATCCAGCTCGCTACGCAGATAGTCGCCATAGGCCAGCCGCGGCAGAAATTCCAGCCGTCCCGATTCGCCCAGGTGCAGCGTGTCGGCGAAAGCTGCCGGTGCCTGGGCATCGATGCCGAGGTCCTTGGCACGCACGTTGAGCAGATGCTCCGGCCGTGCGGCGCCATAGGCGATGCCGCTGCCGAAGGTCTCGGCCACACCCACCAGCGTGATGCGTACCTGCGCGTCAGCGCCCTGTGCCAATGCGCGCACCAGCGCACTGCCGCAGAAGCCGGCGCCGATGACGGTGATATGGGTTTCCATGTGCAGTTCCCGCTCGAAGACCTGCACGTTGTGCCCGCAGCGCTGCGGCGGTGTGTAAACAAATGGTTAGCGGCACGCATGCGATTGCGCATGAGCACATGCCGCATGGTGATGAGGATTGCGCTGCGCGGCTCACGCACGACGGGTTGCATTCAGATGACAGCGGGCACTGCCTGGGAAAGGTGCTGCGTCATGGCACGCCAATCGCAGTGCAACGCCGTGCTGCGCAGAATGACACCGCGCGGTTGCTGCCGGCCGCAGCGCCGTAAGTGCACAGTGGCTGGCATGGCGGTGATCGATAATGCGGCTTTACCAATGCGAGTGCCGCTATGTCCACACCTCCCCCACAACCGCAACGCGTGCTGATCGCCGGCGGCAGCCGCGGGATCGGGCTGGCGATTGCGCAGGCCTTTGTCCAAAGCGGCGCGCAGGTCTCGCTGTGCGCACGCAATCCCAACGGCCTGGCTGACGCCGCTGCCCAGCTCGCAGCGCACGGAGCGCCGGTGCATACGTTTGCCTGCGACCTGGCCGACGCCGCGCAGATCGAGCGCTATGTGCATGCCGCTGCACAGGCGTTGGGCGGCCTGGACGTGGTGGTCAACAACGCCTCCGGCTACGGGCACGGCAATGACGACGAAAGCTGGCAAGCCGGCCTGGATGTCGACCTGATGGCCGCGGTGCGTTGCAACCGCGCCGCGCTGCCGCATCTGCGCCAGAGTGGCGATGCGGTGATTCTCAACATCAGCTCGATCAACGGCCAGCGCCCCACCCCGCGCGCGATCGCCTATTCCACCGCAAAGGCTGCGCTCAACTACTACACCACCACGCTGGCCGCCGAGCTGGCACGCGACCGCATCCGCGTCAACGCGATCGCACCCGGCTCGATCGAATTCCCCGGCGGGCTCTGGCAACAACGCAGCCGCGACGAACCGGCGTTGTATGCACGCATCCGCGACAGCATTCCGTTCGGCGGCTTCGGGCAGGTGCAGCATGTTGCCGACGCCGCACTCTTCCTGGCATCGTCACAGGCACGCTGGATCACCGGGCAGGTGCTGGCAGTGGATGGCGGGCAGTCGCTGGGGGTGTGAGGCCGTGGTGTGTGGCTGCGTGTTTCGAGCCACGTGTGTTTGACGGCCTGGTAGGAGCGCGCTTGCGCGCGATGGAGCTTTGCCGGTAAAGCCCATCGCGCGCAAGCGCGCTCCTACGACGAGCGGGGTTCGCAATGCGGCGGATGGTGTGCAGCGTGATGTGTGGCGAGCCATTACGGCGTCGGCACGGGCTTGCGCGTACTTGCGCTGGAACTGCTCTGCACGAGAATTTGTAGGAGCGTGCTTGCGCGCGATGAGGCGTTACCGGTAACGCTTCATCGCGCGCGAGCGCGCTCCTACGGGTGCTGTCGCTGGCGCCGCCGCACGCTCAACCAACCAGCTCCGCGGCGCCAACGCTGTGCTCGCCGCGCGCCGGTGCCAGCGCGGCACTGACCATGGCGGCGGCGATGCGGTCTGCGGCGTTGATGCGCAAGCGGCGTGGCAGGAGGGGGCCCAGGGCGCCGAGCACCAGGCTGCCGAGGTGCTCGCCAGTGCGGCGTTCTTCGCGTTCGCCGCCGATCAGGCCTGGGCGCACGAAGGTCAGCGAAGGGAATCCCACGGCGCGCAGGTCGCGTTCCAGTTCGCCTTTGACGCGGTTGTAGAAGATCCGCGAATCGGCATTGGCGCCGGCTGCCGAGTTGAGCACGAACACTGAGGTGCCTTGCGCGCAGGCGGCGCGCGCGATCGCCATCGGGTAGTCATGGTCGATGCGATAAAACGCCTCGCGCGAGCCGGCCTGTTTCATGGTGCTGCCCAGCGCGCAGATGGCCGCTTCCATGTGCGGTGCGGTCCAGCTGTCCAGGCGTTCGAAGTCGATCACCTGGTTGCGCAGCTTGGGGTGGATCTGCGTCAACGGCCGGCGCGTGATCGCCACCACACCGGTGCAGCGCGCGTCGGCCAGCAATTGCTGCAGGACATGTTTCCCGACCAGACCGGTCGCCCCGGCCAATAACACGTCCATCAGTGCGCCCCCGCCATCAGCGGGCGCCTTCCGACACGATCCGGGCACTGCTGGCGATGCGGTCGCGCTCCACCGCCAGCAATGTGAGCGAATGCGCCGGTGCCTTCCATTCGCTGCCACCGGCAACCACGCGGCCACCGTGACGTGCGGTGTCCACCAGCACGCGCCAGTGTTCGTCGTGCATCGCCGGCAGCGTAAACGCGACGCTGGTGGGCGCGGCATTGATCAGCATCAACAGCGTCACATTGGCGGCGATCTCGCGCAAACCGGTGGTCGGCGAACGGCCATCCAGGCGCAGCATCAGCGCGCGGGCTTCGGGGTCGTGCCAGGCGGCTTCGTCCATCTCGTTGCCGTTGGGCGCCAGCCAGGTCAGGTCCTTCAAGCCCAGTGCTTCATCGAACTTGCCGTCGAAGAAGCGTGCGCGATGCAGCAACGGGTACCGCTGGCGGATGCGGATCAGGCGACGCACAAACGCGGCCTGGTCTGCGGCAGCGGCTTTGGTGGCCGCGGTCCAGTTGATCCAGGTCAGCTCGTTGTCCTGGCAGTACGCGTTGTTGTTGCCGTTCTGGCTATGCCCGAATTCGTCGCCGGCCAGCAGCATCGGCGTGCCTTGCGAGAGCAGCAAGGTGGCCAGCAGGTTGCGCATCTGTTGCCGCCGCAGCTGCTTGATGGCGGGGTTGTCGGTCTCGCCTTCGGCGCCGTAGTTGGCGGAGATATTGTGATCGCTGCCATCGCGGCCGTCTTCGCCGTTGGCAAGGTTGTGCTTGCCTTCGTAGCTGACCAGATCGCGCAGGGTGAAGCCGTCATGCGCGGTGACGAAATTCACCGACGCGGTGGGGCGGCGGCCGCTGTGGTTGAACAGGTCTGCCGACCCGGTGAGGCGCGTGGCCAGTTCTGCCAGCTGGCCGCCATCGCCACGCCAGAACGCACGCACGTTATCGCGGAATTTGTCGTTCCACTCCACCCAGCCTGGCGGGAAGTTGCCCACTTGATAACCGCCGGGGCCGATGTCCCATGGCTCGGCGATCAGCTTGGTCTGGCTGAGCACCGGATCCTGGCGCACGGCATCCAGGAAGCTGCCCGAGGGATCGAACCCATACCGCTCGCGGCCGAGGATGCTGGCCAGGTCGAAGCGGAACCCGTCGACATGCATTTCCTGCACCCAGTAACGCAGCGAGTCCATCACCATGCGCAGCGCGCCGACATTGGTGAGGTCGAAGGTGTTTCCGGTGCCGGTGTCGTTGATGTAGAAACGGCGATCGTCGGCCAGGCGGTAATAGCTGGCGTTGTCGATGCCCTTGAACGACAGCGTCGGCCCGAGCTCGTTGCCTTCGGCGGTGTGGTTGTAGACCACGTCCAGCAGCACTTCGAGCCCGGCGTGATGCAGCCGCGCCACCATCTGCTTGAACTCGGCCACCGTGCGCGTGGACATGTAACGGCCCTGCGGCGCGAAAAAGCCCAGCGTGTTGTAGCCCCAGTAATTGCGCAGGCCTTTTTCCAGCAGGTACTGGTCATCGACAAAGGCGTGCACGGGCAGCAATTCGACCGCAGTGACGCCGAGTGAACTGATGTGGTCGATCAACTCGTCGGTCTTCAGTGCCGAGAACGTGCCGCGGTTTTCCGGCGGCACGGCCGGGTGCAGCATGCTCAGGCCGCGCACGTGCGCCTCGTAGATCACCGTGCGGTTCCACGGGGTCTGCGGCGGGCGGTCCTGGCCCCAGGTAAAGGCCGGGTCGATCACTGCGGATTTGGGCATGAACGCAGCACTGTCGCGACGATCGAAGCTCAGGTCCTTGTCGCGATGCCCGATGGTGTAACCGAACAGGTGCGGCGCCCATTTGAGTTCGCCCACGATCTGCTTGGCATATGGGTCCAGCAGCAATTTATTGTGGTTGAAGCGGTGCCCGGCATCGGGTGCGTACGGGCCATGCACGCGGTAGCCGTAGAGCTGGCCCGGGCGCGCGTCGGGCAGGTAACCGTGCCAGACCTCGTCGGTGTATTCGGGTAGCGGAATGCGTTCCTGCTCGCGGCCACGCTCATCGAACAGGCACAGCTCCACGCGGGTGGCATTGCGCGAATACAGCGCGAAATTGACGCCCAGGCCATCCCAGGTGGCACCGAGTGGATTGGGACGGCCTTCGCGAATGCGCGAGCGCTGGGTGAACTTGCGAGTGGCCATCGGTGACTCCTTAGAACGCGGTGAACGAATACGGGAACGCGATTACGACGATGCAACGATACGCGGGCCGGCCGGCGCGGCGGCGCCCTGCTCGGCGGCGCGAATTTCTGCCTCGACCAGGCGCTCGGCCATGGCCCAGTGGCGGTCGGCATGCCCGTCCGGGCGGCCTTCGGCCTCCCATATTTCCTGTGCCAGCTGACGGAGGCGTGCCTGGCGCTGCGTGTCGTTCATCGTGTTTCCTCTGAGGGGGTCAGCAACACTGCCACCGGGGAGCGTGCAAATAGCGTGGACAGCGCAAGACGCCCGCGCTGGGGCTGCAGTGTGCTGCCATCGAGCACATTGCGATACGTCCCATCCGGCAGGGCCAGCGCCGCGTTGCCCCATTCCGCCGGCGGCACCAGCAGCGGCAGCTCGCCAGATGCCTGCTCACCGGCACCCAGCCGGGTGACGGCCACGATCAACACTTGGCCACGATGCTGACGGCGGAAGGCGATCACTTGCGCCTGCGTGCCGGTGGCTACGTTCAAGGGCTGGTAGTCGCCTTGCGCGAACAGCGCCGGATGCGCGGCGCGCAGTTGCAGCAGCACCGCGGTGAGGCGCGCCTTGACCGCGCCATCGCGCCAGCTGCGCAGCAGCGCATGCCAGTCGCGGCGCAGCGTCAGCCATTGCTGGCGTTGGGCGTAGTCCACCGGCCGGCGGTTGTCCGGGTCCACCAGCGACAGATCCCAGCCTTCGGTGCCCTGGTAGAGATCGGGCACGCCGGGCACGGTGAGGCGCAGCGTGGTCTGCGCCAACGCATTGCGCGCACCGGCAGCGGCGATGTGGTTGCTGGCGCGCAACAGCGCGCGGCGCAGCGGCAGGCCGGCGCGGCTGCACAGCACCTGCTCCACGGTGGCCTGCACGGCCTGTTCGTAATCGGGCGAGCCATCGGTCCAGCTGGTGTGCAGCTTGGCTTCGCGCACGGCCTTGAGCAGCCACTGCGCCACGCGCTCGGCAAACGCGGCCAGCGGCTCGGCCTGGTCGGCGCCCAGCCCGATCGGCCAGGCGGCCACCAGGGTCTGCCACAGCATCTGCTGGTCGCCGCCGGCCAGCGCCGGTGCCTCCAGCGATTCGGTCAGCGCATCGAACTGCGTGCTCTGCTCCACCCACCAGCGCGGTTGTTCGGACAACACCGCCATGCGCATGCGCAAGTCTTCGCCGCGCTTGTGGTCATGCGTGGCGGTGGCCAGCAGCGCGCGCGGGTAGTGCTTGGCGCGTTCCTGGTTCTGCGTGTGGAACTGCGCGATGTCATTGGCGAAATGGGTCGGATGGCTGCCGACCTCGTTGCGCGACAACAACACGCCATGGCGGTAAAACGCGGTGTCTTCCACAGCCTTGGCATTGAGCGGGGCCGACAACTGCTCCACCCGGCGGCGCAGGATGCGGCGCAGCGCAATCTGCGCGCGGTCGGCGCCGTTGTCGTCGAGCAGCCAGCGCTCAATGGCATCCACCGCCGCCACGATCGCCTCGGGCATGCCCTGGCGCGCGCGCGCGGCGGTGCTGCGCAGGCGCTCCGCATCGGCACCGCTCAGGCCCTTGGCGCCAGCATAGGTGCGGTACACCGGGAACCAGCGCAGCAACACGCACAGCCCACGTGCCAGCATCTGCGGGCTGAACTCACGCGTGGGCGGATCCAGCCGCGCCAGGGCCGACAACGCACCCACCGCGCGATTGAACTCGGTCTGCAGCGAGCCGCGCAGCATCTCATCGCGTGCGGTGCGTTCTTCCTGCGCAAAGTCGCCACTGCGCCCGCTCACCTTCTGCCAGGCGCGCGCCAGCGGCTTGAAGCCGGCCGCGTCGTGCAGCACGCCGCCCACCTGGTCCATGAAGTCGTAGCCGGTGGTGCCGTCGCACGGCCAGTCGGCCGGCAGGTGCTCGCCGGGGGCGAGGATCTTTTCCAGGTACAGACCCAGACTGCCGGGCTTGAGCCCGCGCTGGCGGCCGGCCGCATCCAGCCGGCTGCGCAGCTTGCGCACATAGCCGGTGGGATCGGTGAGGCCATCGACATGGTCGATGCGCAGGCCATCCAGATGGCCTTCGGCCACCAGCCGCAGCGGCAGCGCATGCACCGCGTCGAACACTGCCGGCAGCTCCACCCGCAGCGCCACCAGCGAGGTGATGTCGAAGAAGCGGCGGTAGTTGAGCATGTCGTTGCCCACGCGCCACCAGTTCAGGCGGTAGGGCTGGCGTTCGATCAACTTGTGCAGACGGCCGTCGCCGCGCTTGGCACCATCGTTGTAGTCACGAAGCCACTGCGCGCGCGCCGAGGCTTCCGGCACGTCGAGGGTCTGCGGACGGATCGGGTAGCGCTGGTCGTAATGCGCCAGCGCGGGCGTGCCATCGTCATCCAGCACCAGTGTGATCAGGCCGTCGGCCAATGCGTTGGCATAGGGCCGGTCGAGCACCGCCAGCCACAGCTTGCCGTCGCGCCCCGGGGCGCGCCAATCGATGTCGAACCAGTCGGCGTGCTTGGCGCTGCGGCCGTTGCGCAAGACGTCCCACCACCACGCGTTCTGCGCGTGCGTGGCCATGTGGTTGGGCACGATGTCGGCGATCAGGCCCATGTCGTGCGCGCGTGCGGCCTGTGACAGCGCCACCAGAGCGTCTTCGCCACCGAGCTCCGGGTTGACCACCGTGGGGTCGATGTTGTCGTAGCCGTGCGTGGAGCCCGGCACCGCGGTGCCGATCGGCGACAGATACAGATGGCTGATGCCCAGCCCGGCGTAGTACGGCACTTGCGCAAGCGCATCGTGCAAAGTGAAACCGGCATGCAGCTGCAGGCGGGCGGTGGCGCGAAGGGGAATCATGGATGCGGTTCCGAAACGGCCGAGACGCGGCGCGCCTCGGCAAAACCCTGCAGCGCGGCGGTCAGCTGCGCCTGGGGCAAGGGGTCGGGCAGGCGTCGGCGCCAATTGGGATGGACCTCGACGGTGCCCGGCAGATTGGGTTGTTCGTCCAGCGCCAGCGCGTCTTCCACCGGCAGCAGGGCCAGCGGCGACACGCTGCTGGCGGTGAAGCGCAACGCATCCAGCAACGGCGCATCGCTACCCAGGCCGGCGTCGGCCACGGCCGCGTCCAGGCGCGAAGCGTCACGCATGCGAGTCTGGTGGTCGGCCTGCGCCTGCGCGGGCTGGATCAGCTCGAGCTTGCGACGCCAGTCGATGTCGCGGCCGGCGCGCCAGCCGGTCAGGGTGGGCAGGTCATGGGTGGTGGTGGTGGCCACCGCGTCCGCACGCCACAGCGCCGGCGGCACGAAGGCACCCTCCTGGTCGCGGGTGAACATCAGCACGTCGATGCCCATCACGCCGCGACGCGAGAGCTCTTCGCGGATGCCCGGCGGTACCACGCCCAGGTCTTCGCCAATCACGATGGCGCGATGCCGCCAGGATTCCAGCGCAAGCAGATTGAGCAGGTCCTGCAGCGGATACGCCAGGTAGGCGCCATCGCCGGAGCTGGCACCATCGGGCACCACCCACAGCCGCAGCAGGCCCAGGATGTGATCGATGCGGATGCCGCCGCGGTCGCGCAGCACCGCACGCAGCAGCGCGATATACGGCGCAAACCCACTACGACGCAGCGCGGTGGGCGAGTACGCACCGATGCCCCAATGCTGGCCATCGGCATTGAAGGCGTCCGGCGGCGCGCCCAGCACCAGCCCGCGCAGTACGGTGTCGGCCGCGGCGGCGGCTTCGGCACCGTTCGGATCAAAGCCCACCGCCAGATCGGCGATCAGGCCGATCCGCATGCCGCGCTCGTGCGCTTCGCGTTGCACGTCGGCCCAGCTGCGGGCGGCCAGCCATTGGGTGAACACATGCAGGTGCGCATCGCCATCGCCGAAGTCGCGCGCGGCGAAGTGCGCAAATGCCTCCAGTGCCGCACCACCCTGGGCGCGAAAGGCGGCCAGCTCCGGGTGGTCCGGCGTCACCTGCGTGGACAGCTGGCGTAGCAGTTCCCACTTGGCAGCGGCCGAGGCCGGCCAGTCGATCAATGCGGTGCCATGCAGCCCGTCCAGGCGCTCGCGCAGGCCGGGCACGGCAGCAATCGCCGTGTGCACGGCATCGCCCAGCACGCGCACCGGTGCGGCGTGCAAGGGGTCCAGGAACCGCCGGTCGCTGGGCGAATACGGGCTGTAGCCGCCAGTGATCGGGCGCGAGGCATGCACCGGGCTCAGCGCCAACGCATCGGCATTGGCGCCGGCGGCCTGCCGCACCCACTCCATGGCTCCGGCCGCATCGCCAATGCCGCCATCGTCGGCGCTGCGGGCCGAATACACCTGCAGCGCCATGCCCCACGCACGCGGCGCCGGCTGGCCACAGGCGTCGGCCACGCTGAAGCAACGCTGCGGCGCCACGGCTACCTGTTGGGTTGTGGTGCCCAACTCCAGCGTCCAGTAGCCAAAGCGCGCCGGCGCCAGCAGCCGGCCTTGCGCATCGGCACGCGCGGCCTCGCTGCTGCCGTCTTCGGCCTGCCAGCGTCCCTGTGCGTTGGGCGCAACCTGCAACGGCAAGGGCTCGCCCACCTTCACGGTCACCAGCGGCGCCGGCTCGGCGGCAGTGGCGCGGATGCGCTGCAGGCTGTCGGCGCGCTGCGCGGCGTTGGCAGCGGGCAGTTCCAGCGCGGTGAGCACGGCATGGATCGACTCCGGCGCCACCTGGCGCGGCTGGTCGCTGGCGTCTACCCAATCCACCATCACCCCGGCCGCGGCGGCCAGGGCATGCAGTTCCTGCGTACTCATGCGTGTTCCTCGTACCAGGCGATGAAGCTGTCGGTGGGCAGCGTCTGCGCATCGGCCGCGACGTTTTCGGCATGCGCCACACGGCCGCGCAGCGGCGGCAACGGCACCGCCTCGGTGCCGACATTGAAGGCGATATGCCACAGCCCGCCCGGCAACTCCCAGGTGGCGGTGACTGCACCATCGGCCAGCACGCTGGCACGCAGCGCGCGCGCCTGCGCCAGGCCGGGCACCAGCCACTGCCGGCGCACGCCCAGCAGCGCCTGGAACCAGGCCGCCCACTGCGCGCCGTCGCCGTGCGCGGCGTCTTCGATCGGCGCGCGCGAGGCAGCAAAGGTGGCATGGCTGTTGGGGTCGGGAATGGTTTCGCGCTTGGCCGGGTCGGCGAATGCGGCAAAGTGCGCAAACTCGCGGCGGCGGCCTTCGCGCACCGCATCGTCGAGCGGCGGGCCGAAGTCGGTGAAGAACAGGAACGGCTGCGTTGCGCCCCACGGCTCGCCCATGAAGAACAGCGGGATCATCGGCGTCAATGCGGTCAGCGCCAGCGCCGCACGCAACCGTTGCGGCGACACCAGCACGCTCAGCCGCTCACCGCAGGCGCGGTTGCCGATCTGGTCGTGGTTCTGCGCAAAGATCACGAACTTATGCGGCGGCAGCGCCCCGCTCGGCTCGCCACGCACATGCCCGCGCGGATCGGGCTGGCCCTGATAGGCGAAGCCTTCGCCAAGCACGCGCGCCAGATGCTGGGTGGGCTGGTCGGCAAACGCGGCGTAATAGCCCTCTTCCTCACCGGTCAGCAGCACGTGCAGCGCGTTGTGGAAATCGTCGTCCCATTGCGCGGTGTAGCCACGGTCCAGTTGCGAGGCCTGGTTGGCTTCGTTTTCCAGCACCAGATGCACGTGCCGCCCGGCCGGCAGGCTGGCCTCGATGGTCTCGCGCAAAGTATCCAGGAACGCATTGGGCGTGATCGCATGCACCGCATCCAGGCGCAGCCCATCGAAGCCGTATTCGTGCAGCCACATCAGCGCGTTGTCGAGGAAATAGCGCTGCACCGGCGGCTTGCGGAAATCGATCGCTGCGCCCCACGGCGTGGGCTTGTCTTCGTTGAAGAACGCCGAGGCGTAACTGCCCAGGTAATTACCGTCCGGGCCGAAGTGGTTGTAGACCACATCCAGCAACACCATCAGGCCATGGCCGTGTGCGGCGTCGATCAGTGCCTTGAGCTCGTCCGGCGTGCCGTAGGCCTCGGCCGGCGCATACGGCAGCACGCCGTCGTAGCCCCAGTTGTGCGCACCGGGAAATGCGCTCAGCGGCATCAGCTCGATCGCGGTGATGCCCATTGCCGCCAGCTGCGGCAGCTGCACCTGCACACCGGCGTAGCCGCCGCAGGCACCGACGTGCAGTTCGTAGATCACCGCCTCGTCCCACGGCCGACCCTGCCACTGCGTGTGCGTCCAGTGGTAGCCGTCAACGCGCTGCACCGCACTGGAGCCGTGCACGCCATCGGGCTGCCAGCGCGAGGCCGGGTCCGGCACCGGCGTCTGGCCATCCACGCGGTAGCGGTAGCGCGCATCCAGTGCGCAGGCCACCACACCACTGAAAAACCCATCGTCCTGCCGCTGCAGCGCGGCACGCTCGCCGCTGTCGAAGATCACTTCCACGGTGTGGGCATCGGGCGCCCAGAGCGCAAAGCGCACCTGCCCGTCGCCCGCCGGCCATGCACCCCAGGCGGGCGTGGTCACATTGCGCTCGATCATGTCATTTCTCCGCTTGCAGGTAGATCGTGGCCAGCGGCGGCAGCGTCAGGCGCAGGCTTTGCGCGTGGCCATGCATCCCGGTCGGTTCGGTCAGCAGACGACCGCCATTGCCAAGATTGCTGCCGCCGTAATGGGCACTGTCGGTATTGAGGATTTCGCGCCAGCCGCCGGCACGCGGCACGCCGACGCGGTAGTCGTGATGCGGCTGCGGGGTGAGGTTGCTCACCGCCAGCAGCGGCGCGCCGCCGTCGGGGTCGTGGCGAATGAAGGCCAGCACGCTGTTGCGCGCATCGTCGGCCACGCTCCACTCGAAGCCATCGGCACGGTGGTTGCCGCGGTACAACGCAGGCACGCGGCGCAAGGCGCGATTGAGATCGCGCACCAGCTGTTGCATGCCGCGATGCGGCGCATGATCGAGCAGGTGCCAGTCCAGCGAGCGGTCGTGGTTCCAGTCCGCCCACTGGCCGAATTCGGTGCCCATGAACAGCAACTTGTCGCCCGGGTGCGCCCACATCAGCGCCAGGTAGGCGCGCAGGTTGGCAAAGCGGCGCCAGTCGTCGCCGGGCATCTGGCCAAGCAGGCCGCCGGTGCCGTGCACCACTTCGTCATGCGACAGCGGCAGCACGAAGCGTTCGGAAAACGCATACACCAGCCCGAAGGTCAGCTGGCTATGGTGCTGGGCGCGCGCGGCCGGGTCGCGCTGCATGTAGTGCAGCGTGTCGTGCATCCAGCCCATGTTCCACTTATGCGTAAAGCCCAGCCCGCCTTCGCTGATCGGCGCGGTCACGCCCGGCCAGGCGGTGGATTCCTCGGCAATGGTCAGCACGCCGGGAAACTGGCTGGCGATCTCGCTGGTGAGCTGGCGCAGGAACGCCACCGCCTCCAGGTTCTCGCGCCCGCCATGGGCGTTGGGCACCCACTCGCCCTCGGCACGGCCGTAGTCGCGGTAGAGCATCGAGGCCACCGCATCCACGCGCAGGCCATCGAGGTGGTAATGCGCAACCCACTCCATCGCACTGCCGAGCAGGTACGCGGTGACCTCGGGCCGGCCATAGTTGTAGATCAGCGTATTCCAGTCGCGATGCATGCCCTCGCGCGGGTCGGCGTGCTCGTAGGTGGCACTGCCGTCGAACTGGCTCAGCCCATGCGCATCATCGGGGAAGTGCGCGCTGACCCAGTCCAGGATCACGCCGATGCCGGCGCGGTGGCAGGCATCGACAAACTGGGCAAACCCGTCCGGGCTGCCGTGCCGTGCAGTGGGCGCGTACAAGCCCAGCGGCTGATAGCCCCACGAGCCGCCGAACGGGTGCTCGGTGATCGGCAGCAGTTCGATATGGGTGAAGCCCAGCTCCTGCACGTACGGGATCAACTGCGCCGCCAGCGACACCCAGTCCAGCGGCTGGTCGTGGCCGTCGCGGCGCCAGGAGGCGGCGTGCACTTCATAGATCGACAGCGGCGCCGGCTCGGCAGCGGCGCTGCGGCGTGCCATCCACTCGGCATCGGTCCAGGCAAACGCATCCGCACTGGCCACCACCGAGGCGGTGGCCGGTGGCAACTCGCTCTGGCGGGCCACCGGGTCGGCCTTGAGCAAGACCCGGCCATCGGCGGTGGTGATGGCGTACTTGTAGCGCGCGCCGGTCTCCACGCGTGGCAGCACCAGCTCCCAGATGCCGCCGCTGCGCTGGCGCATCGGGTGGCGGCGCGGCTCCCAGCCGTTGAAGTCGCCTACCACTGCCACGCGCTGGGCATGCGGCGCCCACACTGCGAAGCGCACCGCGGGCACCTCGCCAACCTGCACATGCCGCGCGCCCAGGTTGGCGCGCAGCGCCTGGCCATCGCCGGCAGCAATCTGCAGCAACGCCGATTCATCGATCTGCGACGCAAACGCGTACGGGTCTTCGATCTCCTGCACCACGTCCGGCCAGACGATGCGCAGGCGATACGGGGCCTCTGCCGCCAGTTCGCCTTCGAAGACACCATCGATCGCGCTGGCCTGCATGCGGGCCAGCAACTTGCCGCGGCCATCGATCATCCCCAAGGCCTCGGCGCCGGGCGCCAGGACCCGCACACGCAAGCGGCCATCGGCCTGCACGTGCGGCCCCAACACCGCAAAGGCGTCGCCGGGGAGCCCGGCGGCGATCACCTGCAGGTCCTGCAGCGCTACGGCGCTTCCTCCGCCGCCTTCCGCCATGTCCTGCTCCGCGTCCCGGCCGTGCACGCCCAACCGTTCGCTCATGACACCGTCGCAACAGCGGGTGCGGTTGCAGCGGTGCGCTCGTATAGCGAGATGTATTTCTTGCCCGCCACATCCCACCCGCTGGGCCGCAGCATCGCGGCGCGGCGCATCGCCGACAGCAGGCTGGGCAGGCGGAAGGTGCGGAAGGCACGCTCCAGGCAGCGCCGCAGCGCTTCGGCGCTGGCCTGCTGGAACAGGAACCCGGTGACACCGTCGTCCACGGTGTCGATCAGCCCGCCGGTGGCATGCGCGATCGGCAGGCAGCCAAAGCGCTGTGCGTACATCTGGCTCAGGCCGCACGGCTCGAAGCGCGAGGGCATCAGCAGGAAGTCGGCGCCGGCGAACATGCGCCGCGCCAAGCCTTCCTCGAAACCGATGAACGCACCGACCTGGCCGGGATAACGCCGGGTCAGCTCGGCCACCTGTTGTTCGATCTCCGGCTCGCCGCCGCCGATCACCGCGATCTGGCCGCCAGCGGCCACAATCTGCGGGGCGACCTCGCAGATCAGGTCCAGGCCCTTCTGGTGCACCAGGCGCGACACCACCGCGAACAGCGGGCCGGTGCTCTCGCGCAGACCGAAGGCCTTGCGCACCTGCGCGGCGTTGGCCTGGCGGCCCTGCCAGTGGTTCACGCTGAAATGGCTGTCCAGGTATTCGTCGGTGCGTGGGTCCCAGCTGGCGTCGATGCCGTTGACGATGCCGCTCAGCGCGCCCTTGGCGGCGCGGCCGGCCAGCAGGCGGTCCAGCCCGCAGCCCTGCGCCGGGCCGGTGATCTGCTGCGCGTAGCTGACGCTCACCGTGTTGACGTGGTCGGCATGCACGATGCCGCCGCGCAGGAATGACATCTGCCCGTAGAACTCCAGCTCCGAGACGCGCTCGGCCGGGATGCCCAGTGCGGCGGCCATCGAATACGGCACCAGGCCCTGGTAGGCCAGGTTATGGATGGTCAGCAGGCACGGCGTGGTGCCGCCGGACCAGCGCACGTAGGCGGCAGCCAGCGCGCACGGCCAGTCGTTGAGATGCAGCAGGCGCGGCCGCCAGCCCAGTCCGGCACGGCCGGCGGCGATCTGCGCGGCAGCGTGCGACAAGGTGGCAAAGCGGATTGCGTTGTCTTCGAACTCCGAACCGCTGGTGCTCACATACGGCGAGCCATCGCGTTCGAACAGTTCCTTGGACAGCAGGATGTAGATCGGCAGGCCGTCCGACTGCACGATGCGGCCGATGTCGCAGGCCGGCAGCGCGGCATGCGCCAGCACACGGCCCACGATCTCCACCTTGCCCGCGCGCGCCAGCACCGCGCGGTAGCCGGGGATCAACACGCGTACGTCGTAGCGATGGCGCAATGCGCGCGGCAGTGCCGCCGCCACATCACCCAGGCCGCCGGCCTTGATGAAGTCCGCCATCTCCGACACCACGAACAAGGCACCGCGCGTATCGGCCAGTGCAACCGGCAGACGCTCGTGGTGACGGATGAAACGGCCGCGCGCATCACGCGGCCGCACGCTCTTCTTGAGCGAAGTCGGGATCATCGTGCTGCGCTCTAGGCGTGCGGTAGTGGCGTGAAGCGGCATCATGGCAACCATCTAAACGTCCGTCGTAAAGTGGGTGGAGACGGAAAAACAGAGAAGCAAAAACCATCGCCTGCCTGCGTGGCCAGACGACTTGCAACGAAGAGAGGAGCGGGGCCAACGCGCGTACTCCACGTCGTCCTTGCCAGTGAATCTACACCCCGTCTAAATAAAAGATGCGTGAACACGTGCTGACTTTTCCAAGACAGCACACATTCCCTTGCAGTGGTTCTGCTGCGGCATTCGGCATAAGCGTGAGATTGCAGTGCGATGACATCCCCATATAGGTGCGCGGTGGTTGCGTTGCACCGAAATCGGGAGCCGCGGCCGTGGCTGTCGTCATCTGCGTAACTGGTTCAGATGCGCACGATCCGCCGCTGCGTGTGACGGCTGTCGGCGTTGCTGCGGTCGCGTCTGCAAACCGCGTACGCGCGCGCTCAAGGGCCCTGCACCAACGCCGATAACGTGGCGTTGGTACTTCACCCTCGAGATCTGGCGCATGGCAGAACAGCCCGAACACCCCAACCGCCCACGTGGCGGGCTGCGCCGTCTGCTGCCATGGGGCGGTGCCGGCACCGCGCGCCCGGCTACCTTGCCCAGCGTGCTGGGCGAGCGCGACGGCGCTGGATTGGCTGCGCATCAGCTGGTGCCGGCCAAGGCCAAGTCGGGCGCGCATGACCCTGCCGCTGCCACTGCATTGCTGATCCGCCTGTTTTCGCATGCCGCGCACCCGGAAGCCTTGCTGCTGGCCTTTGCCGAAGGCATTGCCAGCCTGCATGGTGAGCTCGGCGACATGGGCGTACGCCTGAGTACGGCGTATGCCGCCGGCGACTGGCCCGGGTATGGGCGCGCCCTGCGCCAGCTGATCGACAAATACATCCGCACCATCGACACCGGCGATTCGCTGGCTGAAGGCCGTACCGAAGCCGAACAGCTGCGCGACCTGCTGCGGCACGCGTTGGGCAATGCATTGGCCACGCTGCTGCAACGCAGCCCGGAGTTGGCCGAAGAAGCGCAAACGCTGGCCTCGGCACTGCGCCACTGGCGACCCGGCCACGAACTGATCACGCTGGAACAGCGGCTACGCGAGCTCAGCCACCAGATCGGCTTGCGCGCCGAAGATGCCAGCGAGCAACAGAACCTGTTGCTGGGCTTATTCGACCTATTGTTGGAGAACGTCGGCGAACTCCTGGACGATCGCAGTTGGCTGCAGGGCCAGATCTCGGTGGTGCGGCAGTTGATCGCCGGGCCGATGGACGTGGGTTCGATCGAACAGGCGCGCGGCACCCTGCGCGAGGTGATCTACAAGCAAGGCCTGCTCAAGCAGGGCATTGCCGACTCCAAGACCGCCATGCGCGAGATGATGGTGTCCTTCGTCGACCGGCTCGACGGCATGGCCACCAGCACCGGCGAATACCACGACCGCGTTGCCGGTTATTCGCAGGCGATCGGCGACGCTCGCAGCATTCCCGACCTCAACCGCTTGCTGCAGGACGTGTTGCAGGACACCGCCGGCGTGCAGGCGCAGGCGCTGGCCGCCCGCGACGAACTGCTGTCCGCGCGCCGCCAGGTGGAAGAGGCCGAGCACCGCATCGCCTCGCTGGAGCAGGAGCTCAAGGACGTGGCCGGTCTGGTGCGCGAAGACCAGCTCACCGGCGCCCTCAACCGGCGCGGCTTCGAAGAACTGTTCGAGCGCGAGGCCACCCGCACCCAGCGCAGCGGGCAACCGCTGTGCGTGGCGATGCTGGACCTGGACGACTTCCGCCGCCTCAACGAGACCCATGGGCATGCCGGTGGCGACGCCGCGTTGCGCCACACCGTGGACGTGGCCAAGTCGGTGCTGCGCACCACCGATGCGATTGCGCGCTTCGGTGGCGAGGAATTCGTGTTGCTGTTGCCGGACTCGACCATCTTCGAGGCCAGCGCTGCGGTGATCCGCCTGCAGCGCGCGCTTGCGCAGCGCTCGCTGCTGCATGAGGACGTGCGCGTGTTCGTCAGCTTCAGCGGCGGCGTGGCCATGCGCCGCACCGACGAAGCCCAGGACGAGGTGATCCGCCGCGCCGACCGCGCCATGTACGACGCCAAGGCGGCCGGCAAGAACCGGGTGATCAGCGCCGACTAAAGCGCTGCCGCAGCTAGTGTCTCCACTGCAGCCCGGTCCAGAGCCGCGGGGTTCTCAGCCTCAGCGTGCCAGCATCAGCAAGCACGCCGCCGAACGCTTGGTGCGCCAGCGCTTAGTGCGCGGCCTTGTTGCCGCGCAGCTTCTGAAACCCGGTCACCGCTGCCAGCACCACCGCACCAGCCACCACGCCCACCAGCATGTTGCCCAGCGCCTCCACCAGCCAGCCCAGGCTGCCGGAGGCCTTGGCCAGGTCCACCACCAGGTGGTGCAGCACCGGGATGTTGTGCACCAGGATGCCGCCGCCGACCAGGAACATCGCCAGCGTGCCGGCCACCGACAGGAACTTCATCAGCCACGGCGCCGCCACCAGGATGCCGCGGCCCAGGGCCGCCAGCGCCGCGCCCTTCTTGCTCAGGTACAGGCCCAGGTCGTCGAGCTTTACGATGCCGGCCACCAGGCCGTAGACGCCGATGGTCATCGCCAGCGCAATCGCCACCAGCACGGCCACCTGCTGGCCGAACGACACGCCCGCCACCACGCCCAGCGACAGCACGATGATTTCGGCCGACAGGATGAAGTCGGTGCGGATCGCGCCCTTGACCTTGTCCTTCTCCAGCGCCACCACGTCCACGGCCTCGTCGGCCAGCACCCGGGTGCGCTCGGCATGCCGCTGCGCGTCTTCTTCTTCGCTATGCAGGAACTTGTGCGCCAGCTTCTCCACGCCTTCGAAACACAGGTAGGCACCGCCGATCATCATCAGCGGCATCACCAGCGGCACGTTGTAGCCGCGCCCGCGCAGCCAGGCCTCCAGCGCGCTGATCGCCAGCGCCGCCGGCACCAGGATTACCTTGTTCACCAGCGAGCCCTTGGCCACCGCCCACACCACTGGCAGCTCGCGGTCGGCGGTGACGCCGGTGACCTGCTGCGCGTTGAGCGCCAGATCGTCGCCCAGCACGCCGGCCGTCTTCTTGGCCGCCACCTTGGTGAGGATGGACACGTCGTCCAGCAGCGTGGCGATGTCGTCGAGCAGGGTAAACAGGCTGGCACCGGCCATGCGGAGGTCCTTCTTGGGTGGGCGTGAATTCTCGCCGATCCTGCGCGCCGATGGGGTGACGGCTGCACCAGGGTGCTGGCGAGACACCGCGGGGCACTGGCAGCACGGCGCCAGCCGGCCAGACTGCGCCGCACGCGCCGCCGGCAGCAGCGGCACGCCCACCCCTTCGCAGCCCCGGGCGCGGATTCACCACGCGACGACCCGGCGCTGGCCACACTCGGGCGCTCAACACCACCCGGAGATGGCCTTGAGCCCCAACGACCCGCACCGCACACCGGCTCAGGCCACGCACCCGGCCGATAACGCCGTGGTCGGCGGCATGAGCCGACGGACGCAGATCCTGCGCCTGTTGCTGCGGTACCGCGGGTCGGGCGTGTTTGCCGGCATGAGCCTGGACCCGGCGGCGGTCAACGAGTACGAAGTGCCGGCCGAGGGCACGCCGGACCAGTTCGTTGCCGACCTGGAAGCGCTGGGCCCCACCTTCGTCAAACTCGGCCAGATGCTCTCTACCCGCCCGGACATCGTGCCGCCGGAATTTGCCACCGCGCTGGAGCGCATGCAGGAGAACACCAGCTCGGTGCCGGTGGAGCGCATCCGCCAGATCATCGAAGAAGAGCTCGGCGTGGCGGTCAACAAGGCGTTCTCGCATTTCGACCCGGTGCCGCTGGGCTGCGCCTCGCTGGCGCAGGTGCATCGCGCCGCCCTGCGTGACGGCACGCCGGTGGCGATCAAGGTGCAAAAGCCCGAGGTCGCCGCGCAGGTGCGCTCGGACCTGGACGTGCTCAAGAGCTTCGCCAACGCCGCCGACCGCCTGACCGGCATCGGCCGCCGGGTGCGCTTTGCCGACTGGCTGGGCGAATTCGGCAAGACCCTGCGCGCCGAACTCAACTATGAGGCCGAGGCCGAGACCCTGGTGCGCTTCGGCGAACACCTCAAGCCGTTCCCCTTGCTGTGGGTGCCGCAGCCGGTGTGGGACCTCAGCAGCCGCAAGGTGCTGACCATGCAGCTGGCCGAAGGCGTGCGCGTGGACAAGATCTCCGGCCTGCGCCGCACCGAGCAGCCGATGGACGAGCTGGCCGCGGCCCTGGTCAAGGGCTACCTGGACCAGATGTTCGTGCATGGCGAAATCCATGCCGACCCGCACCCGGGCAACCTGCGCGTGATGCCCGACGGCCGCCTGGCCATCTTCGACCTGGGCATGGTCGCGCACGTGCCACCGCGCCTGCGCGAGCGCCTGCTCAAATTGCTGTTTGCCGCCGTGGACGGCCGTGGCGAAGAAGTCGCCGAGGAAACCATCGCGCTCAGCACGCGCCTGGAGGACTACGACGAGGAGCGCTACCTACGCGAAACCGGGCAGATGATTGCCCGCTACGCCGCTCACGACGCCACCTCCGAGGGCCGCGTGGTGCTGGACCTGGTGCGCATTGCCACCGCCACCGGCCTGCGCACCCCGCCGGAGCTGAGCCTACTCGGCAAGACCTTGCTGAATCTGGAAGGCGTGTGCCGCGCGCTGTCGCCGGCACTGGACACCCGCCGCATCGTCGAGCGCCACCTGCAGCACGTAATGCGCGCACGCCTGAAGAAGTCGATGTCGGCGGCCAACCTGGCCAGCGAAGCCATGGAATTGCAGCACCTGCTGCGCGAAGGCCCGCGCCGCATGTCCGACATCCTCTCGCTGGTGGCCGAAAACCGCATGCAGATGCGCGTGACCGGGCTGGAAGAGTCGCACCTGATGGAAAGCCTGCAGAAGATCGCCAACCGCGTCGCCGCCGGCATCGTCACCGCCGCGCTGATCATGGCTTCTTCGCAGATGATGCGGATCGAGACCGGTCTCAAGCTGTGGGGCTACCCGGCGATCGCGATGGTGCTGTTCCTGCTCGGCGTGTTCCTGGGCCTGGGTATCGTGCTCAGTGCGCTGGTCTTCGACCGCCGCGTGCGCGCACGTGAGGAACGTGGGCACCGGTAACGCGGGATGGTTGGTGCTCGTTGGTGGCTGCTGCTTGCGCGCCTGCTATTCGTTAGGCGTTCGACGCCGCATATGGGCGGTGCGGATGGCTGTGGCACTAGCGTTGACTTCAAAGGGTGTCTGCACGCCGGCGTCGTGGTTGCCTGCATGGATCTGGCTTGCGACATCATCGAAGAGCGTAAAGCGGCCGTGGCGCATCTGGTTGGCGAAAAGCGCCGGTGCCAGCCCGATTGCAGGCAGCCCGGCTGATCGATCGATCGATCGATTGATCGATTGATCGGTTGATCGGTTGATCGGTTGATCGGCACCGTCGATGATTTCTCGCTATCGCGCCACAGCGCAATGAACGCGTGCTTTCAGCCATACGCTCCTAGCTTGCGTTCGCCAACGCACTGAACACATGCCGCAGCTGCGCGAGCATTCAAAGATGTTCTCCGGGCAGCAGCGCCACAAACGCCAGGCGCACTTCCTGCCTAGTGCTCGATGTCCCATAGCAATCCTCGCCGCACCGCAACCAGTCGTTCTCCAGACAACGACTAGCTACCCACGCGTCTTGCACCACACTGCGTGTGTCTTTGACGGCCAGCACTGCGCCGTTCAATCGTGCAGGTCATAGCGGGCAGAACCGCGCCAATACGCCTGTATATCGCAGCGTAATTTGCGCTTTGCCGCGTCCACACGCACTTCGGCGAGAAAGCAGCCCACCTGGCAAAGCAGCGCGCACAGTGGCCGCAACACTACATCAGGGCCCTCAACAAACATTTCAGTCAGCTTTGTCGCGGCATAGTCCGTCATCCCGGTGTCACATTTCGCGTGAAACCCAAGGACACGGCGAGCAAAGCGTGCGGTGCGTGCTCGCCTCTTTCCCCCACGGACGCTGCACATGCATTGGATTTTGGCGCTGTCGTTGTTGCTGTTGCTCTGGTTGCTGGTGGCGTCGCCGCGTCTGGCGTGGCTGAAAGCCGGGCTGCTGTCGTTGTTGTTGCTGTTGCTCAGCGCGTGGGGCTTGGTCGATCGGCTCAGTGGCGACGGCATCAATGCCGCAACGCTCTACCACCTGCGCGCGGACATGGACGGCGCCGGTGTCAGCGATTTCTCCGGCTATATCGCCGTGTTTATCGGCATGGTGCTGCTCTCGCTCAGCCCACTGGTGCTGTTGCGGGTGCGCCGTTTCCGGCGCCCGCGTGGCGGCGGTGCGGTGTTCGGTGCCTTCGTGGTGATGCTGTTGGTGAGCGTGGCGGTCAGCCCGCTGTATCGCGATGGCAAGCGGCTGTACTACCAGTTGCGCCCGGTCGATTACGCCACCGTGGTGCCGGAATACCAGGTGCCGCAGCAGCCGCTGCAAAAGCGCAAGAACATCGTCTGGATCTATGGCGAAAGCCTGGAGCGCACCTACTTCGACGAAGCGACGTTTCCCGGCTTGATGCCCAATCTGCGCCAGCTCGCCACCGAGGCAGTGGACGTGCGCAACCTCACCTCCACCGAAGGCAGCGGCTGGACCATTGCCGGCATGGTCGCCTCAATGTGCGGCGTGCCGCTGACCACTGCCCCAGGCGATGAGAACAGCATGGGGCGCATGGGCCTGTTCCTGCCCGAGGCGCGTTGCCTCGGCGACTATCTCAAGGACCAGGGCTACCGCAATCACTACGTGGGCGGTGCCGATGCCAGCTTCGCCGGCAAGGGCAGCTTTCTGGCCAGCCACGGCTTCGACGTGGTGCACGACGTGAATTACTTCCACAACAAGGGGGTGGCGCCGAAGCATTTCTCCGCATGGGGCGTGCACGACGATGTCTTGCTCGACGATGCCTGGGAGAGCTTCCAGGCGCTCTCGCGCGCCGGCCAGCCGTTCATGCTCACCACCTTGACCATGGACACCCATCACCCTGCCGGCCATCTGCCACTGGCGTGCAAGAACCAGCGCTATGAGAGCCCGCTGGGTGACATCGGTTTGCTGCATGCCATCAAGTGCAGCGACCGGCTGATTGGCGAGCTGGTCACGCGCATCCGCAACAGCCGCTATGGCCGCAACACCATCATCGTAATCGCCTCCGATCACCTGGCCATGCCCAACGATCTCAGCGACGTGCTGGCCAAGCAAAAACGCGAAAACCTGTTGCTGTTCCTCGGCAAGGACATTCCGCCGCAGCAGGTGGTCACGCGCGCCGGCAGCACCCTGGATTCGGGCGCCACGCTGCTGCAATTGCTGGAACCAGGCATGCGCACGCTGGGCTTCGGCCGCTCGCTGCTGGCCAATGACGCCCCGCCAAGTGCCAGCGTTGCCGCCAGCCGTGACAGCGGCAAGGACTACCCGCGTTATCTGGCTTATGCACGCACGTTGTGGACCGGGCGCAGCACGCGCATGTTGCGTGTCAACGGCAATGGCGATGTGGTGGTGGGCGTGCAGCAGGTGCGCCCGCCGGTGCTGCTGGAATACGACGACGACACCAACCTCAAGACGGTGTATCTGGAAAACACCTCGCGCCAGTTCGACCGCACCCACAGCGACGGCACGCTGGCCTATGTGGACCGCTGCACCGCCTTCGAAGACGGTTCGGCTGATGGCGACTGGTGTGCGCTGGTGGTGGATCGCAATCAGCACATGAAGCTGTACCGCGATCCCGACCTCACCCGCGGCATCGCCGTGGATGCGCCGCTGGATGTCACCCCGCAAGCGCCGCGCCCGCGCGTGCGTCAGCCGATCATGCTCACCCAGGCCGCGCGCAAGACCGAGGCCGGGCGCTACATGCTCGAGCTGTACGCCAAGCGCCGCCCAACCCGCGCGTTCTGGGTCGAAGCCGTGTCGTCCGAACGCAAGGTGGTGCTGGCCCAGCAATGGGTGGTGCCCGACGCCTCCGGCCGCATCCGCATGCCGGTGGGCCTGGAGCACGCAGTGGAGGATCTGGAGATCCGCGCCTGGCTGGACTACACCGAAGAGGTGAGCGTGGACGACCTGGCGTTGGTCAAGGACACCGCGGTTGCGGATCGTTCCTGATCGGGTCTCTGCACGGCTAGCAGGCGGGCGTTGCTGTTGTTTGCTGCGGCATGTGGCACATGGATCTGCAGCTTCCGAGGCGGTGTCCTCACGGCGTGCGGGGCATTGAGGCGACACCAGCGCCGGCACCTGGGTTTCCATGGATGCATTCGCAACAAGCCCTTGAAGTGGCAAGCCCCTTGCGCGCTCGACCAAGCTGGCGTTGGCGTGTGCGGCATCGGGGTTGGCGATGCTGTCGGTTTCACTGCGCATTGAACGCCAGCAGCTAAAGGGAGTCGTCCTGGTTTGAAAAAGGCGGTGTGGATGAGGCAACGCCGGAGCCGGAGCGGACACCAAAGCCAAGCATGTGTTCTGCGGCTTGGCTGCAGGGCCCTCGCCCGCCCACCGGCGCGGGACACGCCTTGAATCCGTCCATGGAGGCTCTTATGCGGCATCCATGCCGCATAAGGTCCCGCGCCGGTGGGCGGGCAAGGACCCGTGGGGATGATCGGTGTGCATGGCGCAAGCAGTGTTTGATGCACTCTGTTCGATAGTGGTTAGCCGGTTCAACTTCGGATGCATGTTGCGACCGCCGCTTTACATGGGCGACCGACCAACTCCCCGGAGCGGTGTCCTCACCGTTTGCGCGACCCTTGGCGGCATGGATGCCGCTAAGGAGCCTCCACGGACAGATTCACGGCGTGTCCCGCAAGTGGTGATGCCACCGCGCACTCAGCAGATCAGACGGTTGATCCAGGCAGTCGACCGCGCCTGGACGCGCGACGATTCAAATCCCGGTCGTCCGATGTGAAGCCAGCGGCGATTCGTTATTCCGGCTCGTCGACGGAACGAAGAGACGGTGAGCGACACGCGGCGTGACCGGATAGGTGACGACGCGCGCGGCGCTCGTCGTCACGTCAGATGCCTCGTAAGCGCCGAGGCAACCGCGCCTGCCGCCCACCCGGCCTGAAACCATGCACACGACGTGCCGCAGCCGGTGCATTCCCCGCGCCATCCACCGCGCTGACGCATTACCAGCGCACCACACACGCACGCCAGCTCAGCCTTCCGAAGTAGGCGTGGCATCGCCCGCATCGCGCGCCACCGCTGCACCCGCACGGCTGAAGCGGATTTCCTGTGGCGATTGCAGCGCAATACCGGCAGTGTCCATGCGCTGCAGCAACGCAAAGAACAGTTCGCTGCGCACGCCATACGAATCGCGCGGGCTGCGCACATAGGCAAACGAATTGAAGTTGACGTGGCCGCCGGCCAGCGAGTCGATGAACACCACCGGCGCCGGCTCGGCCAGCACCTTGGTGTGCTCGGCAAACAACTCAAGCAGCATGTCGCGCACCTTGGCCACATCGGTTTCCAGCGGCACCGAGAACTGCAATTGCACCCGGCCCAACGGATTGGACAAGGTCATGTTGCGCACGCTCTTGGTGATCAATTCCGAGTTGGGCACGATCAGCGTGGAGCGGTCGCCGACCTGGATCTCGGTGGCGCGCACGCTGATCTTGCGCACGTCGCCTTCCTGGTCGCCAATGCGCACCCAATCGCCAATCTTCACCGGCCGCTCGGCCAGCAGGATCAGGCCCGACACAAAGTTCTGCGTGATCGCCTGCAAACCAAACCCGATACCCACCGACAACGCGCTCAGCACCAGCGCCAACCGTTTCAGGTCCAGGCCCAGCGCAGTCAGGCCCCACACCACCACGATCAACCAGCCCAGATAGCGCGCCACCGTGCTGATGGAGTTACGTGCGCCGGCATCGAGTTCGGTCTTGGGCAGATAGGTGTTGAGCAACCACTGCTGCACCACATGCACCACCCCCATGCCCAGCAGGAACACGCACAGCGCACGGAACACATCGCCGGGGGTGATCACCAGCTCTTTGCCGATGTTGATGCCGTGGGTGATGTTCTCCGCCCAGTCGGCCACCACGCTGAGATTTGCGCCATACGGCGTCAGCAGCAACGCGATGCCCAACAGCACCAGCACCACGCGGGCCGCCGCCGAGATCAGCAATCCAAGCTGCACCAGGCGTCCGCTGCCGATGCTGAGCGCGTGCGCGAGCGCGCGGCTGAAACGGCCATCGGGTTTGAACAGCCAGGTCATCAGATCGTCGGCGAACACCACTAGCAAGCCGAGCAGGCTGCAGACCAGGGTGATCCAGATGATCTGCCGCTCCACGAACAAGGCCAGATTGAGATAGCCAAACAAGGCGGCGATCAGCGCAAAGATCACCGCCAGATGCCCCAGCAAGCGGATCAGCACGATGAAGCCGCCGCCGCGCGAGACTACCGGCGGCGGCGCGTCGCTGTCGGGATCGACCACGCCGGCATTGGCCGCGTGCGCGCGCAACGACAGACTCAAGCCCGCCAGCGCCGACAAAATCAAACCGGCATACAGCAGTGCCGCCACCGCATCGGTGGCTGTATTCAACGCCGGGCTGCTACCCGCCGCTTCGTTGATCTTGGACGCCATGCCGCTGCACCAGATCACCGCCGCGGTGGCCAGGCAATGCACGCGCAGCCGATCGACGGTGGCGTCATCCAGCGGGAACAACCGCCAGCTGGGTTGGTGCTTCATCAGCAGGCTGGCACTGAGCGAGCCCACGAAGGCGGCCACCAGACTGACCGCGACAAACCCGCTCAGCAGTTGGTCCAGATCCTCCGCCACCTGGCCGAGCGAGCGGATACTTTCGACCAGCACGAACGCCGCGACTCCAAGCGTCAGCGTACCGATCAGCAGGAACCACAACGCCAACCCCGAGCGCCGCAAGCGCCCGCCCGGCGCGCGCGAGGCCGCATAGCGCCGGCCCAGATGGCGCAGAAAGATGCGTAGCGGCAGCGCCAGCAACAGCGCGATCACCACACCGGTGATCAACCCGCCGACGCCATTGGCGGCGGTTCCGGCCTGCACCATCTGTACCGTCCTGGCCGACAACGCCTGCAGGCGCGCGCGATCGTCAGGCCACTGCTGCGCAATCTGGTTCCAGAATGTCGGCGACAACGGCGAGGCGACGCGTGTTGAGAGCTGCACGCTGAAGAGTTGCACGCGTTCGCGTTCGAGCCGATCGGCCAGGTCCTTGGCATCGGAGACCAACAGCATGGCGCGCTTGGATTCGGCATCCAGCCCATCGCGTTCTTTGGCCAGCGACTCACGTTGCTTGGTCAGGTCTTTCGGTTCGCCTGCTTGCTTGACGCCAAGTGCCTCCAACCGCACGTTGAGTTCCTTCAGCGGCGGATCCAACGTGCGCACCAGATCCTGCGCCTGCCGCTGCGCGCCAGTGACCTCATCGGTCAGCTTGCCGAGCTGATCCTTATCGGCCTTGTCCAGCCCCGCTTCGGCCTGCTTGAGAACCTTCTGCATGCTGTCGAGCTGGGCCTGCGCATTTTCCTGCAGCGTGTCCTCGTCCTGCGCCACCGCAGCACCCATGCAAACCATCCACAGGGCCACCAGCAACAGCAGACGCCGCACGACGCCGCGATGGGCAGTTGGAACCACTCGAAATTCAGACACGGGCAGGTATCGGGCAGGCGCGGACGGTGCGCAGAGCCCGCAATCTTAAGCCACCGCCCGGAGCGGTTCCGGCCATTCGGCTCACGCCGGCCGCGCCGATTCAGCGATGAGTGCGCCCGCCGGCGGAGACTATTGGAAGCCACGGTGCATGTGGCGGGCCCATTGGCCGGTTGAACGACAGGGTCGGGATTGCCCAGCGAGCCAAGTGCACCCTGAGATCGTGTCCACAGAGGCGAGCCACGTGAGCCGAAGGCAGTCCACGTTCGAGTTGAGTATGTGGAAAAGTCGGACGGGCTCGCGGAAGCAATGTGGGTGCGCGCAATGGCAAGCAATGAGGGACAGGCGCGCAGTCGCAGACAACAGGCGTCCTCGCCAGTCAGCACGCCCTGGCGCGCCTGGGCATCCAGTCCCCAACCACATGGCTCTGCGACGCCAGCCAACCAGCGCATGAACGTCGGTGCCGGGCTGTCACCTCGTGCCAACAGTTGGCTGTCGCAGAATCGAATCACCGCTGCGGCAGACGCAGCGGATGACCGCGAAGGAGACTCCTATGCAGATCCAGATCCAGACCGACAACCACGTGCCGCATGACCCCTCCGTTGTGCAGCACGTCGAGAAGACCTGTGCCGCGCAGTTGGCGCACTTTGCCCACGACATCACCCGCGTGGAAGTGCATTTGCGCGACGAGAACGGTCAGCGTGGCGGTGCGGCGGATCGGACCTGCAGTATCGAGGCGCATGTCGCCGGCCTGCCGCCCATTGCCGCCAGCAACAGCGCCGAAACCACCGCGTCTGCGGTCACCGGTGCGGCCCGCAAGCTGCGCAGCGCTATCGAAAGCGCCCGTGGCAAGCAGCAGGCCAAGGCGACCGCTCCGGCGCCAGACCCCTTGTAAGGTCTGCACTGCGGAGCGGGCACACCCGCCCTGTGGCAGCCATGGCCCCGCGCATGGCGTGGCCACGCATCCCTGAAAACGCGATCGGCCCGTTTGCAATGGCAGTGCCATCACAAACGGGCCGACTCATGTCTGGTGCGCCCGGAGGGATTCGAACCCCCGACCAATGGCTTCGGAAGCCACTACTCTATCCGGCTGAGCTACGAGCGCCTGGCCGCGCATTATGCCAGAACCGGCGCCATGCGCGTGATCCCCAGGGCCTGGCCCGCTTCCCTGCGTGCATCTCCCGCTCACACCAGCCGAAGGCGCCTCCTCATCTATCCGTGCGGTCGCACAGATGGGCGATCCCTCCAGCACTGCAGCGCTTCGCGCCTGAAAACTCCACTTCGAAAGCGCGCGCAACCGCAGCCAACAGCGACGTCCGCACTGCCAAGCGCATGACCGCGGCCAGGCGGCGCTGCTACCCTTTGCAGCATGAGCAAGCAAGGTTTCGAGAACGTGCCCATGGCCCCTGCGCTGACGTGGCCAGAGCGCCTGGGACAGTATTGGAAGTTGGTTCGTGGTGACCGCCCGATCGGCAGCCTGCTGCTGCTCTGGCCCACCTGGTGGGCGCTATGGCTGGCGGCCGGAGGCCTGCCGCCGTTGTGGACCTTGTTCGTGTTCACCGCTGGCGTCTGGCTGACCCGTTCGGCCGGCTGCGTGATCAACGACTACGCCGACCGCTGGCTGGATCCGCACGTGGAGCGCACCAAGTCGCGTCCGCTCGCCACCGGCGCGGTCTCCGGCCGCGAGGCGCTGTGGGTGTTCGTGGTGCTGATGCTGGTCGCCTTCGCACTGGTGCTCAGCCTCAACTGGCTGACCGTGGCGCTGAGCGTGCCCGGCCTGTTTCTCGCCGCCAGCTATCCCTATCTGAAGCGCCACACCCACCTGCCGCAGGTGTACCTGGGCATGGCGTTCGGCTGGGGCATCCCGATGGCCTTCGCCGCCGTGCAGGGCAGCGTGCCGCTGCTGGCCTGGCTGCTGTACGCCGCCAACATCCTCTGGGCCACGGCCTACGACACCTGGTATGCCATGGTCGACCGCGACGACGACATCCGCATGGGCAGCAAATCCACCGCCATCCTGTTCGGCCGCTACGACCTGATCGCGCAAGGCGTGCTGTATGCATTGATGTTCGCGGCCCTGGTGCTGGTGGGCTTGCGCGCCGGTCTCAGCATCGCTTACTGGGCTGGGATAGGCATCGCAGCGCTGCTGGTGGCCTACGAATTCCACATCGCGCGCCACCGCGAACGCGGTCCCTGCTTCCGCGCCTTCCTGCATAACAACTGGGTAGGCCTGGCGATCTTCGTCGGCATCGCCGCGGCGCTGGCATTGCGCTAGCGGGCAGATGCGGCAATCGCGTCGCGCGTTACGCCCGGGGCGCGAAGACAGTGGTTGCGCGCCACTGGTGCGCGCCTTGGAGCGTCCGCGCCGCAAACGCAGGCCGGAGCGAGGAAAGTGGTTTGGTTGCGGCATGGCTCCACCTGTCAGGCGCCGGCTTCAGTGGGATGCGACAGCGCGCCCGGAAATCGGCTATTCGGCTCGGTCAGACATCCTCTGCCTGACTCGCCGCCGCGACACATCCATGTGCCGCTCTGCGCCAATCCCCGGGCGCGCTGTCACCTCGGCATGTTGATGTCCTGACACCGATAGCAGCGCAACTGGGTGACCCGTGCCGACAACCTTGCGGACCGAGTCTCATGACGCAACGCTACAAGGCGCGAGCCACCACCCCTCACGGCACCCGCGCGCAGACCCAGGCGTCCACGCGCTGCACACCGGCGCGCCGTAGCGCCTGTGCGGCTGCATGCAAGGTGGCGCCCGTGGTCATGACGTCGTCCACCAGCGCCACATGGGTGGGCAGCGGCCCCCGCGCCAGGAACGCATCGCGCAGATTGCGCCGGCGCTCGTCGGCATCCAGTTCGGACTGTGGCGCGGTGGCGCGTACGCGGCGCAGCAGCGGCAGGCAGGGCAGCTGCAGTGCGCGGCCCAGCGGTCGGGCCAACTCCAGCGCCTGGTCGTAACCGCGCTGGCGTAGCCGCTGCCGGTGCAGGCTCACCGGCACCAGTGCCTGTGGCCGCGGCAAGGCGGCACAGCGCGCGGCCATCAGTTCGCTCAGCACCCGGCCGGCCGCCAGATCCTGATGGAACTTGAAGCGTCGCAGCAGCCCGTCCACCGGCCAGCGATAGGTGAAGCAGGCATATGCGCGCTGCAGCGGCGGCGGGTGCTGCAGGCACTGGCCGCACAGTGGCAGCCCGGCAGCGGCAAACAACGGCGTGGCGCAGCATACGCAGGCAGTGCCATGGTCTGGCAGCGCCGCCCGGCAGGATGGGCACAGGTCGCAATCGTCGGTGCCCGACTCCGCGCACACCAGGCACAGCGACGGCAGCAGCAATCGCAGCAGCCGTTGTGGCCACCTGTAAACCGAATGCGGATGCGTGAAGTTGACAGCCTCGTCCATGCTCACCAGACTGCCTGGCTTCCAAGCCGCTGACTGTCAGGAAACCCCGATGTCCGTTGTCGTCCGCCATGACTGGGATCGCAAAGAACTGCATGCGCTGTTCGCGCTGCCGTTTCCCGAGCTGCTGCATCGCGCCGCCAGCGTGCACCGTGCCCACTTCGACCCGGCCGAGGTGCAGGTCTCCACGCTGCTGTCGGTCAAGACCGGCGGCTGCCCGGAAGATTGCGCTTACTGCCCGCAGGCGCAGCGCTACGACACCGGGGTGAGCGCGCAGAAACTGATGGATACCGAAGACGTGGTGGCCAAGGCCCGCCAGGCCAAGGCCGCGGGCGCCTCGCGCTTCTGCATGGGCGCGGCGTGGCGCTCGCCCAAGGACCGCGACATCCCCAAGGTGGCCGCGATGATCCGCGAGGTGAAAGCGATGGGCCTGGAAACCTGCGCCACCTTGGGCATGCTCGACGCCGGCCAGGCGCGCGCGCTCAAGGACGCCGGGCTGGACTACTACAACCACAATCTGGACACCGCGCCGGATTACTACGATTCGATCATCCACACCCGCCAGTACCAGGACCGCCTGAACACCCTGGAGCACGTGCGCGATGTGGGCTTGAAGACCTGCTGCGGCGGCATCGTCGGCATGGGTGAAACCCGCGAGCACCGCGTCGGCCTGTTGCATGCGCTGGCCACGTTGCCCGCGCACCCGGACTCGGTGCCGATCAACCAGCTGGTGCAGGTTCCCGGCACTCCGTTGCACGGCACCGAGCCCCTGGATGCATTCGAGTTCGTGCGCATGATCGCGGTGGCGCGCATCGCCATGCCCAAGTCGATGGTGCGCCTGTCCGCCGGCCGCGAGGCGATGAGCGACGAACTGCAGGCGCTGTGCTTCCTGGCCGGTGCCAACTCGATCTTCTACGGCGAAAAGCTGCTCACCACCGGCAACCCCGATACCGAGCGCGACCAGGCGTTGTTCCAGCGGCTGGGCCTGCGCCCGATGCAGATCACCGTCGACGCCGCCGAGCACGACCACCCCGGCACCGTGCATGCGGACATCACTTGCGGCCCCGCCTGCGAGCACGCGGCCTGACCGCATCAGCGCCCAGCCGGCACCGGCCGTCGGTGCCAGCTGGGCGCGATGGGCCCGGCACGCTACGCTAGCGGCCCTCTTCCGCTGTCGACGAACACCATGGCTCGCCCCGATCTGCACGAACGGATTTCGTCGCTGCGCAAATTGCGCGTGGCCCAGGAGCGGGTGCGGGTGCGGCGCCAGGTGGGCCGCCGCGACGGCGTGCGCCTGGAAATCGATGGGCGCTGGCTGACCGGTTTCTGCTCCAACGATTACCTGGGCCTGTCGCAACAGTTCGAAGTGGTGGCCGCACTGCAGGATGCCGCCGCGCGCGATGGTGCCGGGGCGACTGCTTCGCATCTGATCTGCGGCCATCACACCGCGCACGAAACGCTGGAGCGCGACATCGCCGAATGGCTGGGCTATCCGTCGGCGCTGCTGTTCGGCAGCGGCTTCATCGCCAACCTGGCCGTGCAGCAGGCGCTGCTCAGCGAAGAAGACGATGTGTGCGTGCAGGACCGGCTCAATCACGCCAGCCTGCTGGATGCCACGCGCCTGGCCGGCTGCCGGTTGCGCCGTTACCCGCACCTGGATGTGGAAGGCGCGATGCGCCAGCTCAAGGGCGCGCCGGAGGGCGCGGCGATGCTCGCCAGCGACGGTGTTTTCAGCATGGATGGCGACGTTGCGCCACTGCGTGCTCTGAGCCTGGTCGCGCGCATGCAGGAGGCCTTGTTCTATGTCGACGATGCGCACGGCGTGGGCGTGCTGGGGCCGCAGGGCCGCGGTTGCGTGGCCGATGCCGGGCTCGGCGTGGCCGAAGTGCCGCTGCAATTGGTCACCCTGGGCAAGGCCCTGGGCGGCTATGGCGCGGTGGTGGTGGGCGAAGAAGCGCTGATCCGCCATCTGGCCGAAACCGCGCGCCCGTACATCTACACCACCGCGCTGCCGCCCGCGCAGGTGGCCGCCACCCTGGCTGCGGTGCGCCTGGCGCGTCGCGACGATTGGCGCCGCACGCGGCTGACCGAACTGATCGGCACATTCCGCGATGGCGCGCGCCGGCATGGCTTCGAACTGATGGCCTCGGACACCCCCATCCAGCCATTGCTGTGTGGCGAAGAGGCCACCGTGATGGCGATGTCGGCAGCGCTGGAGCAAGCCGGCTTCATGGTCGGTGCAATCCGCCCGCCCACCGTGCCCGAAGGCAAAGCGCGGCTGCGGGTGACGTTGTCGGCGTTGCACACGCCGCAACAGGTGCAGACCCTGGTCGATGCCATCGTGCAGGCGCGCGATGTGGTCAGCCGCCAGCCGCAGCGCGCGCTGGCCTGAGCATGTCCCCCCCGACGCCGGCGCAACGCCGCGTGTGGGAGGCAATGGCCGAGCTGTATCTGGACACCGCAGTCGATGACATGCACGCGCGCATCGTGCGCTGCCTGGCGGAGTCGCCGTTTTCGCTGGAACAGCTGCGCACGATGTTGTTGCACGAGGTACATCCGGTGCTACGCAGCAATGTGTACAGCGTGGCCGGCGTGTGGGACGGCTTCGATCCGGCGTGGTTGAGCGCGGCTATCGCCGCACACCGTGCGCGCGCGTGGCGCTGGCCCGATCGCTGGTGCTGGCGCGGCTACGCACGTGCGCAATGGCGTTGGCTCGGCCCACGCGTGGCCGCGTTGCGCGCCGAGACCGCAGCTACCTGACCAAGCACGCGTGATCGGCGACACTACGCGCATGCATATCGACGTCATCGGCCACGGGCCGGCACTGGTTCTTCTGCACGGCTGGGCACTGCATGGCGGCGTGTTCGCGCCCTTGGTGGAGCGCCTGGCACCGCACTACCAACTGCATCTGGTGGACCTGCCCGGGCATGGCTTCAGCCACGACGACACTACGCCGCTGGCCTTGCCGCACGTGGTGGGCGCAATTGCCGCGGCCACGCCGCCGGCGGTCTGGGTGGGCTGGTCGTTGGGCGGCCTGTTCGCACTGCATGCAGCGGCCACCCAACCGCAGGTCCGCGCGCTGGCGATGATCGCCGCCACGCCGCGCTTCGTGCGTGGCAGCGACTGGCCCGATGCGGTGGAACGCGAGGTCTTCGTGCAATTCGGCCAGGATCTTGCGCGCGATTACCGCGGCACGCTCGACCGGTTTCTCGCCCTGGACACGCTGGGCTCGGCGCATGCGCGCAGCGAGTTGCGCAGCCTGCGCGAAACGCTCACTGCGCGCGGCGAACCGGCAACCAGCGCGCTGCAGGATGGCCTGGGCCTGCTCGAACGCACCGACCTGCGCCGCGCGCTGGCAGCGCTTGCGCGGCCCAGCCTGTGGATCGCCGGGCAACGCGACCGCCTGGTGCCGGCCGCCGGCATGCATGCCGCAGCTGCGCGCGCGCCACACGCACAGGCACTGACCATCGACGGCGGCGGACATGCACCGTTCCTGGGCCACGCCGACCAGGTGGCCGAGGCGCTGCAGCGCTTTGTTGCAGCATTGCCCTGAGAGACTCGCACTGTGTGATGCGACGCGGCAGCAAGGTGCATCTGCCCGTGCGCAGATGCATGGCAAAGGCTTCACGTCGGCCTGCGGCGTGTAGTGAGGATTCACTGGCCGCAAGCAATCGTGAGCTGGGTTGGATGGGGTGCACTTCCGCTGACGCAGGCCTGAGCCTGCCCAGTACATCGACATCGCAGTGCACGAGTCTCTGCAGATGCAGCCTATCTCGTCAGCCGATTTCAGTGGCATGCCATCCAGGATCGCGCATGGCGCACTCATGCCTCTCCGCGCCACATTGCGAATCGAACTGCACGCAGCACACTGTTTTTTCTGTTTCCCGTCGCTATCGCCGGTCAGTGCAACAGCCTCTCGCGCCGGATCAACTCCAACTACCGTCTGCCGGGCCTGAAGGACACGTGCGTGCGCGCCGACAAGCTGCCGTACACCGCGCTGTGCGTACGCGACCCACGCAGGCGTTTAGATCCGCATCGACGACATGCTGATCCCGGACGAGCAGACGGGTGCACGCATCCTGCGCAGGGTGTGCGCCCGACTAACTACAACGCACACCTGAGATGATGAGCTCATGCCGTCCTGGTGCCACCGCGCCCATGAGCCGCGGCAATCACGCAGCACGCACCGCAGCCGCCTCTCGCAGCCATTGCAGTGATCGTGAATCGCCACGTAATGCGAGATCGCTCCTGGGACTACCGCCAATCAACACACTGTCCGATCCACCACCACACGCCGTGCAGCCGCGATCACTGATCATGCGCATTCGTTGATTTGAAGGAGCACCGCATGGATCTGGGAATCGCCGGGCGCTGGGCCTTGGTATGTGCCGCCAGCAAGGGCCTGGGCCTGGGCTGCGCACAGGCGCTGGCACGCGAAGGCGCCAATGTCGTGATTGTCGCGCGTGGCCGCGAAGCATTGGAGCAGTCCGCCAGCAACTTGCGCGCCCTGCCCGGCGCGGGCGAAGTGCGCAGCGTCGTCGCCGACATCACCACCAGCGAAGGCCGCGCCGCAGCGCTGGCCGCCTGCCCGCAGGTCGACATCCTGATCAACAACGCTGGCGGGCCGCCGCCGGGCGATTTCCGTCAGTGGGAGCGCGCGGACTGGCTGCGTGCACTCGACGCCAACATGCTGGCCCCGATCGAACTGATCCGCGCCACGGTCGATGCGATGCGCGCGCGGCGCTTCGGCCGCATCGTCAACATCACCTCCAGCGCGGTGAAGGCGCCGATCGACATCCTGGGCCTGTCCAACGGCGCGCGCGCCGGTCTCACCGGCTTCGTGGCCGGGCTGGCGCGCAGTACCGTGGCCGACAACGTCACCCTCAACAATCTGTTGCCGGGCCAGTTCGCTACCGACCGGCTGCGCGGCAACTTCGCCGCGATCGCCGAGCAACAAGGCACCAGCGCCGAGGCGGTGGCCGCGCACAAACGCGCCGGCATCCCGGCCGGGCGCTTTGGCGAGCCGGACGAGTTCGGCGCGGCCTGCGCATTCCTGTGCAGTGCCCAGGCCGGCTACATCACCGGACAGAACCTGTTGATCGACGGCGGCGCCTACCCGGGCACGTTTTGACGCCACTGGCGCTGCGTATCAACACGCCAGCGCGCATCACACCGTGTCGCTGCGGCAATTCCCTCGGCGGCGCGCAGCGGCGACAATAGCGCGGCAATGAACAGCACTTTCGACCCCCGCCACGTCCGGCGCGCCTTCGCGCGTGCCGCCAGCAGCTATGCCGCCGCCGCCGCCCTGCAACGCGAGGTGGAGACGCGCCTGCTGGAGTCGCTCGACTATCTCGGCGACACCGCACCCAAGGTGGTGCTGGATGTGGGCGCCGGCCCGGGCCATGCCAGCGCCACGATCAAGAAACGCTGGCCCAAGGCGCAGGTGATCGCGCTCGACCAGGCGCTGCCGATGTTGCGCCAGGCGCGCAAGACTGCGGGTTGGTGGAAGCCGTTTGCGCAGGTCTGCGCCGATGCCCGCGCGCTGCCGGTAGCCGATGGCAGCGTGGATGTGATCTTCAGCAATCTGTGCTTGCAGTGGGTGGAAGACCTGCCGGCGGTGTTCGCCGGCTTTCGGCGCGCGTTGCGGCCCGGCGGCCTGCTGCTGTGCTCCACCTTCGGCCCGGAGACGCTGATCGAACTGCGCGAGGCATTCGCGCAGGCCGACCCGGCCCCGCATGTGAGCCGCTTCCCGCCGATTGCGCAGTTCGGCGATGCGCTGATGATGTCCGGCTTCCGCGACCCGGTGCTGGACCGCGACCTGTTCACCCTCACCTACAACGACCTGCCCGCCTTGATGCGCGAGTTGCGCGCGATGGGCGCCACCAATGCGCTCAGCAACCGCCGCGCCACGCTGACCGGCCGCGGCCGCTTTGCCGCCGCCAGTGCGGCCTACGAACCCCTGCGGCGGCCCGATGGCACCCTGCCCAGTTCGTGGGAAGTCATCTACGCGCACGCCTGGGCACCGGCGCCGGGCGCCCCGATCCGCGAGCGCGGGCAGGACATCGCCAGCGTGCCGGTGGGCTCGATCCCGATCCGCCGCCGCCAGGACTAAGCGTTGCGATCACTGCGCGGGCGCAGCCGCCAGGCAGGCGCGGCCGCGGCATGCACCAGTCGCCTGCTTCGGTCCACCGTTGCCTCCGGCAGCACCCCGGCGCCCGCACCACGGTGCGTCAACCGCACGCAAGCAGCGCACACCCTGCCGGCGCATGTCGCCGGTCATCGGTAGGACACAGTATTACCGCCGAGCCCATCCCGATCAGGCAGGCTCGTCGCTTGCAACCGGTAGAATTCACCAGTTAACGGCCCCCGCCCCCAACCGGCCTCCCCAATGTTGAAGTGGCTCATCATCGCGCTGTTCATTGCCTCAGCGCTGTACATCCATTACCGCGGTCGCGTGCGCCACCGGCTAAGCCGGCAGCTGCTGGACCATTCCACCTTCATGGCCCCGATCAACACGCTGATGTATCTGTGTTCGCGGGTGCCGACCACGCCGTTCATCGATCCGGGCAAGGAATTTCCGGAGCTGGCCCCATTGCGCGCGAACTGGACGCTGATCCGCGACGAGGCAGTGGCGCTGCAGCAGATGCAGAAGATCCGTGCTGCCGACGGCTACACCGACATCGGCTTCAATTCGTTCTTCCGCCGCGGCTGGAAGCGCTTCTACCTGAAGTGGTACGGCACCGCGCACCCGTCGGCGGCCGAGCTGTGCCCACAGACCACCGCGCTGCTGCGCTCCATCCCCACGGTCAAGGCGGCGATGTTCGCCGAGCTGCCGCCGGGTAGCGAACTGCGTCCGCACCGCGACCCGTTTGCCGGCTCCATGCGCCTGCACCTGGGCCTGGCCACGCCCAACGACGACCGCTGCTTCATCGACGTCGACGGCCAGCGCCGTAGCTGGCGCGACGGCGAGTGGACCATGTTCGACGAGACCTATATCCACCACGCACGCAACGACACCGACCAGGACCGCATCATCCTGTTCTGCGATATCGAACGCCCGATGCGCTGGCGCTGGGCGGCGGCGGTGAACCGCTTCGTCGGCCGCAGCCTGCTCTCGGCCGGCGCTTCGCCGAATCAGGAAGGCGACAAGACCGGCGGCATCAACCGGGTGTTCCGGTATTTCTACGCCGCACGGCTCAAGGCCAAGGCGCTGAAGGAGCGCAACAACCCGCTCTACCAGACGCTCAAGTGGGGCATCTTCGTGCTGGTGGTCGTGGGCATCGTGCTGCTGTAACGCAGGCGCTACGCCCGTCAGCTACTGCAATGCCCGACCAACCACGTAGGAGCGCGCTCGCGCGCGATGTGGCGTTACCGATAACGCTTCATTGCGCGCGAGCGCGATCCAACGCAGTCCAGCGGCTGATTTAGCCAACCTGCACCGCAGCAGCCCTGGCGTCAGCGCGACACCTGCGCAATCCATTCCTGCAGGTTGTAGTAATTGGTCACCCGCGTGATCTGCCCATCGCGCACATCGAAGAACGCGCCGCCGGGCAGGACATAGGTCTGCCCGTTCGCATCCGGCAGGCCTTCGTCGGTGGTGTGGTAGACGCCATGCACCACGTACTCGGCGCCGACGCGCGTGCCTTCGTCATTGGCAGTCACCACGATGTCGCGCAGCTGCTCGCGGTAGCTGTCGTTCATGCGCTGCAGGAAGCTGGCGAAGGCCGCCCGGCCAATCTCGCGTGGCCCCTGGTTGAGGTCGTGGGCGACGTCCTCGGCCAGGAACGCCAGCATGGCGTCCCAATCGCCGCGATTGAATGCCTCGTAGTAGGCCTGGACCAGGCCGGTGGCGCGTTGCCGATTGCTCTCGCTCATGCTCGAACCTGCCGCTGGGAAAGCCGCCATCATAGGCCCGGCATCAGGCGCCCTGCACCACCAGATCGCGGTGGAAGTAATAGACCTCCTGCAACAGGAAGCGCCAGCTGGTGTGGAAGCTGCGGAAGCGCGTGCTCGGGGTGGACGACGCCAGCGCATCCACGCCCAGCTCCTGGCACAGCCGCAGCGCGCGCGCCATGTGCAGCGGGTCACTGACGATGATCGCCCGGTGCATGCCATGCCGCTCCATCAGCGCGCGCGCCTGCAGCAGGTTCTGCCGGGTGGTACGCGAGCTGGTCTCGATCACGATGGCTTCCGACGGCACGCCGTGCCGCAGCGCGTAGCGCCGCGCCACCTGGGATTCGGCAAAACGCGCCCCGTTGCCGAAGCCGCCGGTGAACAGCAGATGCGGCGCGTAGCCGCGTGCATACAGGTCCAGCGCGTGCCGGATGCGCTCTTCGAACACGGGAGAGGGGCGCGCGTCGTAGGCCGCCGCGCCCAGCACGATGATCACGTCAGCCGGTGCGGCCTGGTCGCGGTCGCCCACCCAGACGATCCAGCCGGCCACGCCCACCAGCCAGATCAGCGCCAGCATGCACAGCCGCCACCCCCAACCCCACAGGCCGAGCCCACGCGAGGGCCTGCTCACGCGGCGGCCCACGGCAAGGCGTCCAGATCGACGTTGCCGCCAGACAAAATGACGCCCACCCGCTTCCCGGCAAAGCGCGCCGGGTCGGCCAGCACGGCCGCCAGCGCGATGGCCGACGACGGTTCCACCACCTGCTTCAAGACCTGCCAGAGCAGGCGCATGGCCTGCACCACGGCGGCATCGTCAACGGTGATGACCTGCGCGCCGGCGGCCTGCAGCAGCGCGAAGTTGGGCGCCCCCAGGGTGCCGCGCAGCCCGTCGCACACGGTGTCGGGAACGAAGTCCACCAGCCGCTGCCCCGCCGCCAGCGACCGCGCGGTGTCGGCTGCGCCCGCCGGCTCGGCCAGCACCAGCGCGCAGCCGGGTGAAGCCTGCAGCGCCAGGGCCGCCCCGGCCGCCAGCCCGCCGCCGCCCACGGGCGCCACCAGCACATCCAGGCCGCCGCTGTCGTGCAACAGCTCCAGGGTTGCGGTGCCCTGCCCGGCAATCACCGCCGGATCGGTATACGGGTGAACCAGGGTCGCACCGCTGCTGGCCTGGACCTCGGCGCACAGCTGCTCGCGCGCGGCGATGGTCGGCGCGCAGCGCCACAAGGTGGCGCCATGCCGGGAAATATTGGCCAGCTTGGCAGCCACCGCGCCTTCGGGCACCACCACATGGCAGCCGATGCCGCGGGTGCGCGCGGCCAGTGCCAGCGCCGCGCCATGGTTGCCGGAAGAGTGCGTCACCACGCCATGTGCGGCGGTCTCGGCCGGCAACGCCCAGACCGCATTGCAGGCGCCGCGGAATTTGAACGCACCGCTGCGCTGCAGGTGCTCGGCCTTGAACATCAGCTGCGCACCGCTGAGCGTGTCCAGCGTGTGCGAGCGCAGCAACGGGGTCGGTGCGGTGTGCGGGGCAATGCGTGCAGCCGCCTGCAGGACGTCGGAATAGGCAGGAAGAAGCGTTTCGATCATGCTCCCAAGATTAACGTATCGCCTCACTCTTCACGGTCGAGGGTCGGCGTCCCGCGCATGCTCGTTCAATGAACATACGCGCCATCACCGCACAGTTAAGGACCGATTCAATGCCGTGGTTCGACAGTGACACCATGGTTGCAGGAGGGCACCATCCATGAAATTCCGTCTGATCCTTGCCGCCGGCCTGCTGGCCTTGAGCGGCTGCGCGACGTACGACTACACCGGCGCAGGGTCGGGTGGGTATTACCGTGGCGCGCCCGCGGTGCAGTACCGCTACCCGCCGGGCTATGCGCCGTATTCCTATGGCAGCCCTTACGGAGCCGGCGGGATCGGTCTGTACGACTATCCGGTGTACCCGGTCTATCGCGGCGGCGGCGGCTATTATTACCGCGAGTACGATCGGCGTCCGCAGTACCGTCCCTATAACAACTATGGTCCCCGGCCGAATGGCCCGCGCCCGAGTGGCCGGCCCAACGGTCCGCGCCCGCAGCGCCCCAACCCGCCGCCAGCCACCGGCGCGCCACCGCGTCCGGCGCAGCCGCCGCGTATTGGCGCTCCGCCGCGGGTGATCCGCGAGATCCAGCGGCAGACCGCACCACGCAATACGCGCCAGCAGATTCCCTGATCGGCTGACTGCGACGCAGCCCACACTTGGCAATGTTGGGGGCTTGCGTTCAGTCTGCACTTGGCTGCAAGCTAGGTGCACTGTGTGACCCGCCACGTCGTTTTCTGACCTGGCCACTCCACTGACCGACTTATGTCGATGTCCGACAGGGAAATCTGGATCCCCCCTGTTCCGGCCCTGTCGGATATCGGCGCCTCCAATGCACAAAGCCCCGGCATGCCGGGGCTTTGTGCATTGGAGCGTTGCGAAGCAGGCCAGAGCGTGTGCGCCGGCGACGTGCAGATAAAACTAAGGGCCGGCAGTCCCCCGACTACCGGCCCTTACGCTACCCCATCGCACGCGCGGCTGGCCCCTGTTCCAATTCCAGCCTTGCGCCCATGTCGCAATGCCACGACGGGTGCAGTAGGGATATCCGCACGAAACATGCCAACTTGAGTGCCAGTGTTCGATAATGTGATTCGAGTCACATAATTCACGTGTTAATGCCGCAAACCACCCTTCAGCCGCTACGTTCGCGGCCGCTGGTCTTCCTCCTGCTTCTGGTCCACGCCCATGTCCGACTCCTTCTATCGCTACGACGTCATCGTGATTGGTGGCGGCCACGCCGGCACCGAGGCGGCGCTGGCGGCTGCCCGCGCCGGTGCACGCACGCTGTTGCTGACCCACAACATCGAGACCGTGGGCGCGATGAGCTGCAACCCGGCCATCGGCGGGATCGGCAAGGGGCACCTGGTCAAGGAGATCGACGCACTGGGCGGGGCGATGGCCAAGGCGGCGGACCTGGCCGGCATCCAGTGGCGCACCCTCAATGCCTCCAAGGGGCCGGCGGTGCGGGCCACCCGCTGCCAGGCCGATCGCAACCTGTACCGCAGCGCGATCCGCCGCATCGTCGAAGCGCAGCCCAACCTGACCGTGTTCCAGGCGGCGGTGGACGATCTGATCATCCATAACGGTGCCGCCGAAGGCGACAGCGTGCGTGGGGTGATTACCCAGACCGGGCTGCGCTTCGAAGCCACGGCCGTGGTCCTGACCGCAGGCACCTTCCTGGCCGGCAAGATCCATGTCGGCGAGACCCAATACGCGGCCGGGCGCATGGGCGACCCGCCGGCCACCACGCTGGCAGCGCGGCTGCGTGAGCGCCCGTTCGCTATCGATCGCCTCAAGACCGGAACTCCGCCGCGTATTGATGGGCGCACCCTGGACTACACGTTGATGGATGAGCAGCCAGGTGATGACCCGCTGCCGGTGATGTCGTTCATGGGCCAACTCAGCGACCACCCGACCCAGGTCAGCTGCTGGATCACCCATACCACCGAGCAGACCCACGACATCATCCGTGGCGCGTTGCACCGCTCGCCGCTGTATTCCGGGCAGATCGAGGGCATTGGCCCGCGCTACTGCCCGTCGATCGAAGACAAGGTGGTGCGTTTCGCCGACAAGACCAGCCATCAGATCTTTGTCGAGCCGGAAGGCCTAGACGTCACCGAGATCTATCCCAACGGCATTTCCACCTCGCTGCCGTTCGACGTGCAGCTGGCGCTGGTGCGCTCGATTCGCGGCTTTGCGCAGGCGCACATCACCCGCCCCGGCTATGCGATCGAGTACGATTTCTTCGACCCGCGCGGGCTCAAAGCCTCGCTGGAAACCAAGGCGGTGGGCGGGCTGTTCTTCGCCGGGCAGATCAACGGCACCACCGGTTACGAAGAAGCCGCCGCGCAGGGCCTGTTGGCCGGGCTCAACGCTGCGCGCCACGTGCAGGCGCTGCCGGCCTGGTCGCCGCGCCGCGACGAAGCCTACCTGGGCGTGCTGGTGGACGACCTGATCACCCACGGCACCACCGAGCCGTACCGCATGTTCACCAGCCGCGCCGAATACCGGCTGCAGCTGCGCGAAGACAACGCCGATCTGCGGCTGACCGGCGTGGGGCGCGCGATGGGCCTGATCGACGATGCGCGCTGGGCACGTTTTTCCAGCAAGCAGGAGGCGGTGCAGCGCGAAACCGCGCGCCTGTCGGCACTCTGGGCCACGCCGGGCAATGCCCTGGGCCGCGAGGTGGTCGACACCCTGGGCGTGCCGATGAGCCGCGAGACCAATGTGCTGGACCTGATCAAGCGCCCGGAACTCAGCTACGCCGCGCTGATGCGGGTGCCGACGCTGGGCCCGGGCGTGGACGATGCGCAGGTCGCCGAACAGGTGGAAATCGGCGTCAAGTACGCCGGTTACCTGGATCGTCAGCGCGACGAAATCGCCCGCCAGCAGCGCCACGAAACGACGCCGATCCCCGAAGGTTTCGACTACGCCGGCGTGCGTGGCCTGTCGATGGAAGTGCAGCAGAAACTCGAACGCGTGCGCCCGCAAAGTATCGGCCAGGCACAGCGCATCCCGGGCATGACCCCGGCCGCGATCTCGCTGCTGTTGGTGCACCTGGAACGCGCGCGGCGCAGCCAGGTGGCGTGACGCTGTCATTGGCATGCAAGGCAGCGACGTGACGTTACACGCGCTGCCTTGGCCTTGAGGTCTGCATTGGCGTGAGTGACGGATGTTCCTGGCTGCCGTGCAGCCGGGTGCCCGCAGAACCCTTATGTGTCTGCTCGACTCGGCCGATCGTTCGCGAGAAATCGGGGGGCACCGGAACACAGGCGCTGATTGCCAACAGATGTCACGCAGCGATTTCATGTCGCCCTGTGCGAAGCGATTGAGCCGTATCGCATGGTGGATGCCGCGAAGTTTGATGGCGGTCGCGACCGAGTTGGTATGCTCCGGCACCACTGACGACTTCCTGATCATGAACAGACTGCGTGCGCTGCTGACGGCAACCTACCGAATCGCCTGTCCCGCCCTGTTGCTGATGCTGGGCAGCACCTCGCAGGCGGCCGCACAGACCGAAGAAGACGGGCGTTACTGGCTGAGCGTGTATGCGCAAGGCAAGCTGCCGGTCGAGAATCTTTACTGGAGCATGGACGTGCACCCGCGCTGGCGCGAGGAAGGCGAGCAGTTCGATCAATTGATCCTGCGCCCTGCCGTGTTCTACCGACTCAATCCCAAAGCCAGTGTCTGGATGGGCTACGACACCATCATCAGCCACCCGGCCGGGCAGCCGTCCAATCGCGAAAATCGCTGGTGGGGACAGTTCCAGTATCAGTTCGATCCGATCGCCAACATCACCATCACCAGCCGCACGCGTCTGGAGCAACGCCACCGCGAAGGCTTCAGCGATGAAGGCTACCGGGTGCGGCAGATGATCAGGGCCGTGCGTCCGAGCAGCCTGAGCCCGCAGTTGTCGTGGGTGGCGTTCAACGAGTTGTTCGTCAATCTGGATCAGACCCAGTGGGGCGCACGCAGCGGCATCGATCAGAACCGGGTGTTCGTGGGCATCAACTGGAAGTTCAATGCGATCTCCAATGTCGATGTCGGGTATTTGAATCAGTTCGTCAATAACCGCACGATCGACCGCGAAAACCACGTCTTGATGACCACCTTCCGCTTCAATTTCTGAGCGCACGCACCGGCCGCGCGACTTGGTCACGGCCTTTCGGTAATGCGTTGAATGCGCCGCCGGCGCGCCGACGCAAGTGCTAGCTACGCAGCAAAGCGCGGCTGCACTGGCAGCAGCCGTTGCCGCAACATCAGCGCCGCCAGGTCGATGGTTTCGTCGGCCGCGCGGATCACACCACCCATGGTGATGAAGCCATGGATCATGCCGACACAGGTGCGCTGGGTGACCTCCACGCCGGCGGTGCGCAGGCGCTCGGCGTACTGCAGTCCCTCGTCGTGCAGGATGTCGCGGTCGGCCAGCACCACCAGAGCCGGCGCCACGCCGGCTACGTCCGGCGCCAGCAGCACGGAGATGTGCCAGTGGTCGGCCAGGCGCGTGTCCGGCAGCAACAGGCGATTGAAGAACTGCACCGCGCTGCGGGTCAGCGGCGGGATCTCGGCATTGCGGCCGCGTGAGGGATGCACGCCGGTATCCGGGCGCGCATCCGTCAGCGGGTACAGCAACAGCTGACAGCGCAACGCGATACCTCGCTGCTGTGCAGTGATCGCGGCCACCGCCGCCATGCCACCTCCGATACTGTCACCGCAGATCGCAAGACGCTGCGGATCGGCGCCCACCGCGTCGGCATGCTCGGCCAGCCAGTGCAGCGTGGCGATGACATCCTCCACGCCGGCCGGCGCCGGATGTTCGGGCGCGAGGCGATAGTCCACCGCCAGCACCTGACACGGCGTGCGTGCCGCCAGCTGCCGGCAGACGTCGTCATGCGAGTCCAGATCGCCCACCACACCGCCACCGCCGTGCACGAACAGACACGTAGGTGCGGGCGTGTCATCCAGGCCCGGCGGCCGGTACAGACGTAGCGGCACCGTGCCGGCGGCAGTGTCGGCCTGCAGAGCGGTTACCTGCGCCATCGGCAGCCGTGGAAATCCCAGCTGCGCTCCCATGCCGCGCATCATGGCGCGTGCTTCCTTCAACGGCAGCGCCTCCATCGGGGGCTGCCCCGCTTGCTGCAGCTGCACGAACAGGCGCACGACATCGGGATCGAATTCCATGACGGACTCCAGCAGCGATGAGAGACGCTGAGCTTGCCAGATCGTTATGATCTTTAACCATTACGGGTCATCAATTGTTTCGATCATGCGCGTGATGTCGATGCAGATAGGTCACTGCAATGCAGCGTATTGGCCAGGCGCATCACCGGGCATCGTCCATGCTGGCGTCACGTGTGCGTGCCGTTAGACACAGGCAGCCAAGCGCTGTTGCGGATGACCGCAGCAGCTTTAGACAGCAGCGTTAGCCGCTGGTAACGCCGCAGCCACACCTGCAGCCATCGCGATCAATCGTCTTCGGCGGCCGCCTCGCGGCCCTGCTGACGGATCAGGTTTTCCTGGCGCGCGTCCTCGATCGAGGCGCGGATGGCACGCACGTCGGCGCGCTTGGTATCGAAGGTGAAACGGCCGGTCAACGCGCTGTCCGGGCGCAACTCGCCCTTTTCGAACAATGCCCACATTTCTTCGCCGTAATAGGTGTCCAGCAGCTCGGGGGCAAATCGGCCCAGGCAGTCGCGCAGGTTGTGCACGTCGCGCAGCAACATGTCGCGCGCGGCGTTGTTGCCGGCCGCGCTGACCACCTGCGGGAAGTCGATCACCACCGGGCCGTCGGGCGAGACCAGCACGTTGTATTCGGAGAGGTCGCCATGCACCAGGCCCAGGCACAGCATCTTGACCACGTCGCCGACCAGGCTGGTGTGGAAGAGGCGCGCCTGTTCCGGCTCCAGCTCTACTTCGCCCAGCCGTGGCGCGCTGTGGCCGGCGTCATCGGTCACCAGGTCCATCAGCAGCACGCCGTGGAAGTAGCCGCGCGGCTTGGGCACGTGCACGCCGGCATCCACCAGTTGGTAGAGCGCGTCGGCCTCGGTGTTCTTCCAGGCGGTCTCGGCTTCCTTGCGGCCGAACTTGGTGGCCTTGCCCATCGCACGGGCCTGGCGGCTGCCGCGCACCTTGCGTCCTTCCTGGTATTGCACGCGCGCCTGGAAGCTGCGCTGCGCCATGTCCTTGTAGACCTTCGCGCACAGGATGTCTTCGCCCGCGCTGACCACGTAGACGGAGGCTTCCTTGCCGCTTTTCAGTGGTCGCAACACTTCGTCGATGACGCCATCGTCGATCAGCGGTTGCAGGCCCTTGGGGGTTTTCATGGAGGAAGAGGACCAACGCAGGAAAAAGACCAGTGACGATTATGCGTCAAGCAGGGTGAAGCGCTCACCCCGTACGGGGCCGAGCTGAGACCGGGGCCATGCATTGGGACGATGCGCTTACCATGCAGGCACCTGCCCCTAGCGCGATGCGATGCCCGAGCCCACCTCTTCCCGCCGCAAACGTCCCGCCGCGCCGGCCATCGCCAGCAGCGAGCGCGGCCTGCCGCATGCCTTGATGCAGCAGATTGCCGCTGCCAAAGGTGACCCGGATTTCATGACCTCGCTCGGGCGCGGGCTGGTGGTGTTGAGCGTGTTCGCCCAGCACGCGCGCGAGGTGACGATGTCGCAGATCAGCCTGGAGACCGGCATCTCGCGCGCCGCGGTCAGGCGCGTGCTGCACACCCTGGCGGCCCTGGGTTATGTGGGCGAGCAGGGCCGCGGCTATGTGTTGCTGCCGCGGGTGCTGGGGCTGGGCGGTGCGTACACCGCGTCCTCGTCGATGACCGCCGCGGCGCAGCCGGTGCTGGATGGCCTGCGCGACCAAGTGCACGAGTCGTGCTCGCTGGGGGTGCTGGATGGCGATGACCTGCTGTACGTGGCACGCGCGGAAACCGTGCGCATCATGTCGATCGGGCTGCGGCCCGGCACCCGCCTGCCGGCCTATTGCACGTCGATGGGGCGGGTGCTGCTGGCGGCCCTGCCTGCAGACACACTGCAGGCCTATTTGGAACGCACCACCTTGCGTCCGCGCACCGACCGCACCGTGACCCAGCCCGCCGCCCTGCTCGAGGTGCTGGCACGGGCGCGCCGCGAGGGCGTCTGCCTGACCGACCAGGAGCTGGAGATCGGCCTGCGCTCGATCGCAGTGCCGGTGCGCAACCTGCGTGGCGAGGTGATTGCCGCGCTCAATATCGGTGCGCAGGCCGGGCGGGTGAGCCTGCAGACGATGCAGACCCAGTGGGTGGAGCCGCTCAAGCAGGCGGCGCAGCGCTTGGGCGCCCTGCTCAGCTGAGCGCGTCCGGCTGGTTCAGCGCGGGCGACGCAGGAAGGCGACCACCGCGTCTACCCAGGCGGCATGGCTGTCTTCGACATGCGCCACATGGTCGGCGTGCGGCAAGGTGACCCAGCTGCGGTCGGCGCTGCCCAGGCGTGCGAACAGGTGCGCGTTCTCCGCCTGCGTGGCGAGCGGGTCATCCACACCGCGCAGCAGCAGCACCGGCACGCGCGTCACCTGCTCGGGCTGGTAGGCGAATTGCTCCATCGCGCGCCAGTCGGTGCGCACCGGGTCGGCCGCGAGTGCGGCGGCCACATACGCCTTCTGCACGGCGGCGGGCGCGGCATTGGCGGTGATGAAGTCCGAGCCAGCGGCTTCGGCGGTGGTGCGCTCACGCGGCGGCTGTGCGGGCACGGCGGTGGCCTGCGGCGCGGCATCGACATCGTCCGGAAAGCCATACAGTACCAGCGCCGACAGCAGCTCCGGCTGCGCCTGGGCGAGCAGCAAGGCCACCCGTGCGCCATTGGAATACCCCAGCAGTGCAGGCGGCGGCAGACCGGGATGGCGCGTGGCGATCCATGTCAGCGTGGCGCGCAGATCGGCCACGGCGCGTACCGGTGTGTTCCACCCGCTGCCATCGCGCGCGGTGCCGCCATAGCCGCGTAGATCCAGCGCGTACACCGCGTAGCCCGCCTGTGCCAGCGCCGCCAGCACCGAGCGCGTGTCGGCAGGCTCGCCGGCCACTTGCAGATCGAAGTTGGGCAATGCACTCCAGGTGCGCCCATGCACCAGCAGCAGCGTGCCACGCGGCCGTGCCGGCAGCCGCGACCACACCGCCAGTGGTTGGCCATCGTCGGCCTGCACCTGCGCACGCTGCGTGCCCGGGCCGGGCTGTGGTTGCGCCTGCGCGCCGCAGGTGAGGAGCAGCAGCACCGCCAGGCAGGCGAGACGTAGCATCATGTGGAGCCTCGTGGATGGCGGCGCGCTGCAAGGACTTGGCAGGCCGACGTGGTGGGAGGCTGCATCATCACCGCAGTGCGGCGGTGTGTCATGGCCGCTGGCAATCGGGCGATGCGTGGGCGTCATCAGTGCGGGGATGCGCTGCTGTTGCGCAGATGTTTCTTGCGGCGTGCGTGCGGGTGGTTCTCCATCGTTGGTCACGGCGCCTCTCTCAACGAAACCCTCTCCAACGCAGGGCGTTACGGTGCGATTGCATGTTTGATGCGCGGCCGCCGCCGGTGCGACGCATGCGAGGCGCGTCCATGCGCTTGACCACCTTCGATCACAGCGCGGTCTTGCGCCGTGCACGCGCCCTGCCTCTTTCCTGGCGGAGGAATGGCATCGGGTGCGGATGTCTTCGTGTTGATGTGCGCTGCGGGCGCCGGCGCGTCTCATCCGTTACGCGTGCATGGTGTGCCGTGCCATCCGCGCTCGCAGTCGTGCCGATCCGCTAACCATCGGTTGCCGGCTCTCCTGGCTCACCTTCGGCCGCCTGCGCGTCCAGGATCGGTTGGGCCAGTGCGAAGGCATGGTTGGCCGCTGGCACGCCGCAATAGATCGCTGCCTGCAGCAATACTTCCTTGATCTGCGCGGCAGTGACGCCGTTGTTGCGCGCGGCGCGCACGTGCAGCTTGAATTCCTCATCACACCCCAGCGCCACCATCATCGCCAGGGTCAGCAGCGAGCGGGTGTGGGCGGGCAGGCCGTCGCGGGTCCAGATGGTGCCCCAGGCGTGGCGGGTGATCATGTCCTGGAACTCGCCGGTGAACTCGGTGCGCGCGGCCAGCGCGCGGTCGACATGTGCATCGCCCAGCACGCGCCGGCGCTCGCGCAGGCCGGCCTGGTACCGTTCGTCTTCGTGCATCGGGTGTCCTTGCAGTTGGGGGAAAGCTCACTCGGCCTGGAGAAAACCCAGCAGCACGTCGTTGAACGCTGCGGGCGATTCCAGGTTGCAGATGTGGCGACCGGGCACCTGCGCGTACTGGCCGTCGGGCACCGCATAGGCGATGTCGCGCAGGTCGGTGGGCGGGCAGACCGGATCGTCGTCGCCGGCGATGGCCAGCAATGGCACCTCCAGCGCGTCCAGTGCGCCACGGAAATCGGCATCGGCCACCGCCTGGCAACAGGCGATGTAGCCGTCGGGCGAGGTCGACACGAACGCGGCGGCGATCATGTCCAGACGTTGCGCATGCGAAAGGGCGAAGTGCGGGGTGAACCAGCGCTGCAACGTGGCGTCGATCAACACCGGCAAGCCGTCGTGGCGCACCTGCTCGATCCGCGTAGCCCAGCTGTCGGCGCTGCCGATCTTCTGCGCTGTGGCGCAGACCACCAGCCGCCGCAATCGCTGCGGCACGTTGAGGCCGAGCCATTGGCCGGTGAGCCCACCGATCGAGAGCCCGCAGAAATCACTGCGCGCAATCTGCAGCGCATCCCAGAGCGCAATCACATCCTGGCCCAGGTCGGCCACGCTGTACGGGCCGGGCGGCGATTCGGAGAAGCCGTGACCACGGCGGTCGTAGCGCAGGATGCGGTAGTGCGGTGCAAGCGCCTCCAGCTGCACGTCCCACATGTGCAGGTCGGTGCCAAGCGAGTTGCAGAAGGTCAGCCAGGGGCGCCCTTCTGTGCCATCCAGGCGGTAATGCAGGCGATGTGTCGGCAACTGGAGAAATGCCATGGGCCACCGTCAGGGGGAAGGTGAAGCGGCCAGGACGCGGTCGATCCAGACCGACGCCATGCCACGCCAGCTGTCGGGCGCGAAGATCGCCTCCAGTTGTGCCGGCGAGAGCATTGCCTGCACGTGAGGATCGTCGGCCAGCTCCTCGCGCAGATGACGCCCTGCCGACTGCGCACGCGCCACCGCATGTTCGACCAGCGTATGCGCCTGCGACTTGCCCAGCTGCGGCGCCAGTGCGAACACCGCGGCCTCCGCGTAGAGCACGCCACCGTGGCTGTGCAGATGCGCCTGCATGCGTGTGCGGTCCAGTTCCAGCCCGGCCAGGCAGGCCTGCATCTGCGCCAGGCTGCCGGCGGTCAGGCGCACGATCTCCGGTAGCGTTTCCCATTCGGCATGCCACTGCCCGGCCGCGCGCTCGTGTGGCTGCGCCATCGTGGCGAACAAGGTGGCCACCAGCCCGGGCACGCGCGCGGCCGCGGCGACCGCCACCACGCCGGCCACCGGGTTGCGCTTGTGCGGCATCGCCGAGGAGCCGCCCTTGCACGCCGCCGCCGGCTCGAACGCCTCGCCCACTTCCGATTGCATCAGCAGCACCACATCGCCGCCGATCTTGCCCAGGCTGCCGGCCAGCAACGCGAATGCGCAACCCACCTCCACCAGGCGGTCGCGCGCGGTGTGCCAGGGCAACGCCGGCAGCGGCAACTGCAGCGCATGCGCCAAGGCCTGCGCCACCTCCAGCCCACGCGTTTCCAGCGCCGCCAGGGTGCCGGCGGCCCCGCCGAATTGCAGCACCAAGGCTTCGGTGCGCGCGGTATGCAGGCGGCGGCGTGCGCGCTGCAAGGCGTCCAGCCAGCCGGCGGCCTTGAGCCCGAAGGTCACGGGTACCGCCTGCTGCAACAAAGTGCGGCCCGGCAGCCCGGTGGCGCGCTCGCGTGCGGCCAGCGTCGCCAGGCAGGCGCACAGTGCGTCCAGGCGCGGCAGCAGCAGGTCGAAGGCCGCGCGCAGTTGCAGCACGCTGCCGGTATCGATCACGTCCTGGCTGGTGGCGCCCCAATGCACCCAGCGCGCGGCATCGGCATCGTGCGCGGCCACCTGCCGGGTCAGTTCCTTGATCAACGGAATGGCAGGGTTGCCGGCCAGTGCGGTGGCCTGCGCCAATGCGCCCAGGTCGTAGTGCGCTGCGTGGCACTGCGCGGCAATGACCTGCGCAGCCGCCAGCGGAATCACCCCGCATTGCGCCTGCGCCTGGGCCAGCGCGGACTCGAAGTCCAGCATCGCCTGCACGCGTGCGGCATCGTCGAACACTTCATCGCACGCGGGGTCGCCAAACAGGCCGCCCAGCAGGGAAAACGTTGCACTCATGCATTGCATCTCTTGGCGTGGCCGGAGCATGGCACCGATGCGCACAGGTGCCAACCATGCGCGTGCCGGACGCGCGGCTCGCGTCCGTGGCGGTGGCGCATCGGTAGGTCGCTTGCGCGGGCGCGATGCCACGCCGATGGCGCGACCTGGAGGCTGTGGTTGCATGCGCCAACCACCTGGCGACCTGTGCAAACAACTGCCTCGTCAGGCACGCGTTTCAGTGCACGCGCCCATCAGTAGGTGAAGAACACCGTCTCGGCATCGCCCTGCATGTGGATGTCCCACACGTAGTCGCCAGCGCTGCGCGCGCGCGCCAGCAATGTGCCGCGCCGTTCGGGCGGCACCAATGCAAGGATGGGGTCACCGCTCAGCTGTGGGTCGTCGGCGAAGTACAGCCGCGTCGCCACGCCGCGCAACAGCCCGCGCATGAACACGAGGACGACCAGATGCGCCGCCTGCGGCTGCCCGTTCGGGCCGGCCACCGGGCCTGGCCGAATGGTGGTGAGCCGGTAGCAGCCCTGTGCATCGGTGGGCACGCGGCCCCAGCCATCGAAACTGGGGTCGTGCGCGGCGCAGCGCGGATCGTGCGCATGGGCATAGATGCCGGCGGCATCGGCCTGCCACAGCTCCAACACCGCATCGCTCACCGGCATGCCGGCCCCATCGAACACGCACCCGCTGATCTGCACCTGCATGCCGGCCGCGTGCTCCGGTGCGATCTGTGCGCGATACAAGGGCTCCAGCCCCAGCCGGTAGTACGGGCCAACCGTTTGCGACGGCGTTGCATGCAGGCTCATTGGCTCACTCCCAGACGGTTTGCTTGCGGCCGCGCAGCACGATGTCGAACCGATAGGCCAGCGCGTATTCGCTCACCGCGTGCTCCCAATCGAAACTGGACACCATGCGGTCGCGTGCCAGCGGGTCGTCCACGCAGTTGTAGATCGGGTCGTGCGCGAGCAACGGATCACCGGGGAAATACATCTGCGTGATCAGGCGTTGGCCGATGCCATCGCCATGCAGCGAGAAATGGATATGCGCCGGCCGCCAGGCGTTGTAGTGGTTGCGCCACGGATAGGCACCTGGCTTGATGGTCTTGAAGGCGTAGCGCCCGTGCGCGTCGGTCAGCACTTGGCCGGTGCCGCGAAAGTTGGGATCCAGCGGCGCATCGTGGCGGTCGCCCTCGTGTTGGTAGCGCCCGGCAGCATTGCATTGCCAGACCTCCACCACGCTATTGCGGACCGGCGCGCCGTTTTCGTCGAGCACACGGCCTGAAACGATAATGCGCTCGCCCAGCGGCTCACCGGCGAAGCCGGCGGTGAGGTCGGCCGCATGCGCGCCCAGGGTGATCTGCGAAGGCCGTGGCCCGGTGACTTCCGACAGCGTGACCGGCATGGCGATCGGTGCACGTGTGGGCGCACGCAACGCGGTGGACGCATACGGCGCATGCAGATAGGCGGGCTGCGTGCCGGCGCGGGGGCGCCGATAGCCGAGCAGGACATCGCCGGGCGGCGCATCAGGGGGAAGATCGTGCATCGGCATCTCCGTCAGACGCAGGTGTGAGCGTGATCGATGAAGTGGGCATGCAACGGCGCGGGCGCGAGATCATGGCGCTCAAACACGCTCGATCGCCAGCGCTACGCCCTGGCCGACGCCGATACACATGCTGGCCAGCCCGCGGCGGCCATTGCAGGCGTCGAGTTGACGCAGCAGCGTCAGTGCGAGCCGTGCACCACTCATGCCCAGCGGGTGGCCCAGCGCGATCGCGCCGCCGTTGGCATTGACGTGCGCGGCATCGTCGGCCAACCCGAATGCGCGCGTGCAGGCCAGCGCCTGCGCGGCGAAGGCTTCGTTGAATTCGATCGCATCGAACTGCGCGATCTGCAGCCCCAGCCGCGCCAGCAGGCGTTGCGTGGCCGGGATCGGGCCGATGCCCATGTAGGTTGGCTCCACGCCTGCCGAAGCAAACCCCAGCACCCGCGCGCGCGGCGTGAGCCCGTGCAGGTGCAGCGCGCGCGCCGAGGCCAGCAACAGGCTGGCGGCACCGTCATTGAGTCCGGCCGCATTGCCGGCCGTGACCGTGCCCGGCTGGCGGAACACCGGCTTGAGCCGCGCCAGGGCCTCGGCACTGGCATCGGCCCGCGGATGTTCGTCGCGCATCACCTGCACACCCTCGCCGCCCTTGCGCCCGGCCACCGCCACTGCGGTGATCTCGTCGTCGAAAAAGCCGGCGGCCTGCGCGGCGGCGGTGCGCTGCTGGCTGCGCAAGGCAAACGCATCCTGGTCGTCGCGGCTGATGGCGTAGCGCTGCGCGACGTTCTCGGCGGTCTCGCCCATCAGCTCCACGCCGTAGGTCGCTTCCAGGCGCGGATTGATGAAGCGCCAGCCCATCGTGGTGTCGTGCAGGTGCTGGGTCCGCGCGAACGCCGATTCCGCCTTGCCCATCACCCACGGCGCGCGCGACATCGATTCCACGCCGCCAGCCACTGCCAGCTCCAGTTCGCCGGCACGGATGCCGCGTGCGGCAATGCCCACCGCTTCCAGCCCCGAGCCGCACAGGCGATTCACCGTGCTGCCCGGCACCGAACTGGGCAAGCCAGCCAGCAACACACTCATCCGCGCGACATTGCGGTTGTCTTCGCCGGCCTGGTTGGCGCAGCCCAGGTAGACATCGTCGATGGCCGCCGGGTCCAGCTGCGGATGCCGCGCCAGCAACGCGGCGATCGGCACCGCGCCCAGGTCGTCGGCGCGCACGCTGGACAGTGCGCCGCCGTAACGGCCGATCGGCGTGCGAATGCCATCCACCAGATACACCTCGCTCATGCCTCGGCTCCCGCCGATTGCGTTCCGTGGGCTGCTGCGGTGCGTGCCTGCAATGCACGCAAGGCGTGCAACTCGGTGGCGGTGGGTGCGGCAGTTTCGGTCAGCGTTGCGGCAAAGCGCACCGCCCAGCCGGTGGCCGCGCTGACCTGCGCCTGGGTCACGCCAGGATGCAGCGCGGTCACGGTGAGCTCGCGGCTGACCGGGTCGGGTTCCATCACGCACAGATCGGTGACCACCACGGTGGGGCCGGCGCCGGGCAGGCCCGCGCGGGTGCGTGCATCACCGCCGTCCAGATGACCGACGGTGGTGATGAAGTCCAGGGTCTGCACGAAGCTGCGCGTGGACTGCCGCATGATGATGAAGACCTGCTTGGCGCTGGTGGAGATTTCCGGCGCGCCGCCGGCACCGGGCAGGCGCGTCTTCGGCGCAGCGTAGGGGCCGATCACGGTGGTGTTGAGGTTGGCATGGCGATCGATCTGCGCCGCGCCCAGGAACCCTACATCCACCCGCCCGCCTTGCAGCCAATAGCGAAAGATCTCCGGGGTGGAGACCACGGTGTCGGCGGTCTCGGCCAGTTCGCCATCGCCGATCGACAGCGGCAACACCTGCGGGCGCGCACCGATCGGGCCGGATTCGTAGATCAACGTCACCTCCGGTGCATGCGTCAGACGCGCCAGGTTTGCCGCGGTGGAGGGCAGGCCGATGCCGACGAAACACACCGCGCCATCGGGCAGGCGACGTGCTGCCGCCACGGTCATCATTTCGTTGGTGCTGTAGTCGCTCATGCCGCCTCCGCGTGCTGGCTGCCGGCATACACGCGCTGGAACCCGGCAAAGTCGTCGGTGTCCAGGATATGGGCCTGGATCCACGCCTGGAACCGCGCGCGATCGCGGGCGATGGCATCCCAGGCCAGATAGAAGCGGTTGTCGCGTGAGGAGTAGCCATGCGCATACGACGGCGCGGCGCCCCCGGGCACCACGCAGACCGCACTCACCACCCAGCGCGGCAGGATGCAGGCATTGGGCGGCGCATCGAGCGTGTCGACGATCTCCTCCACCGTCACGATCACCTTGCGCGCGGCCAGCGCGGCCTCTTTCTGCACGCCCAGAATGCCCCACAGCAACACATTGCCGCGGCGGTCGGCCTGCTGCGCGTGGATCACGGTGACATCCGGATTGACCGCCGGCGAGGTCGCCAGGGTCTGCCCGGTGTAGGGGCATTGCAGGAAACGGATGCTGTCGTTGACCTTGGGCAGGTCCGAGCCCACATAGCCGCGCAGCACCGCGAATGGCAGGCCCGACGCGCCGGCCACATACGCGTTGGCCATGTCCGCGTGGCTGTGTTCGCGCAGTTGCAGCGGCGCAGGCCAGCCATGTTCCACCGCATCGCGCAGCCGGTGCAGCGAGCCCACGCCAGGATTTCCGCCCCAGGAAAAGCGCAGCGCCGACGCGCAGCCGGCGCCGATCAGCTGGTCGTAGATTAGGTCCGGGGTCATCCGCACCAGCCGCAGGTTGCGTTTGCGCTGGCGGATCACCTCGTGGCCGGCGGCGTGCGGGATCAGGTGGGTAAAGCCTTCCATTGCCACGCAATCGCCATCGGCGATCAGCTGTGCCACGGCCTCGGACAGGGAAACGATGTCGGCCATTCCAGACTCCTGCACACCACGGTGTCGCCACGGTAGGCCCCGGTTTGCGCGCCGGTCAATCCGATTATCGAAATTGTCATTCGATAATCGCACATAAATACCAGCCGCTTGTGCCGCCAACATTGTCTCCGGTGTATACATAACTTCGCCCGCAAGCGGACGCCAGCGCGGCAGTGCGCGTCAACTTCGGGTTGGGCGCAGTGCCTTGCGCCAGTCTTCACCCAGGTTGCCTAGAAGCCCAGGAGTCACGGTCATGTCCCAGTCCAAGCCGCTGTTCCCCCTCAACGCGTGGTACGCCGTCGCCTGGGACCACGAGGTCAGGCACGCGCTCACCCCGCGCAAGCTCTGCAACCTGGACGTGGTGCTCTACCGCACCACCGCCGGGGCCATGGTGGCGTTGGAAGATGCCTGCTGGCACCGGCTGGTGCCGTTGTCGATGGGCAAGCTGCGCGGCGACGACGTGGTGTGCGGCTACCACGGGCTGGTCTACAACGCGCAGGGCCGCTGCGTGCACATGCCCTCGCAGGAAACCATCAACCCCTCGGCCTGCGTGCGCGGCTTTCCTGTCGCCGAAAAGCACCGCTACGTGTGGGTGTGGCCGGGCGACCCGGCGCAGGCCGATGTGGCGTTGATCCCGGACCTGCACTGGTCGCACGATCCGGCCTGGGCCGGCGACGGCCGCACCATCCACGCCAAATGCGATTACCGGCTGGTGCTGGACAACCTGATGGACCTCACCCACGAAACCTTTGTGCATGGCTCGAGCATCGGCCAGGACGAAGTGGCCGAAGCGCCGTTCGAGGTGGTGCACGGCGACCGCACGGTGACCGTGTCGCGCTGGATGCACAACATCGACGCACCGCCGTTCTGGGCCGGCCAGATCGCGCGGCACCTGAACTACCACGGCAAGGTGGACCGCTGGCAGATCATCCATTTCGAAGCACCGGGCACCATCGCCATCGATGTCGGCGTGGCCATCACCGGCACCGGCGCACCGCAGGGCGACCGCAGCCAGGGCGTCAACGGGTTCGTGCTCAACACCATCACCCCGGAAACCGACACCACCTGCCATTACTTCTGGGCGTTCATGCGCAACTACGCGCTGCATGACCAGTCATTGACCACGCTCACGCGCGAAGGCGTCACCGGCGTATTCGGCGAAGACGAAGCCGTGCTGGAAGCCCAGCAACGCGCGATCGACGCGCATCCGGACCACGCGTTCTACAACCTCAACGTAGACGCCGGCGGCATGTGGGCGCGGCGCGTCATCGACCGCCTGATCGCGCGCGAACAGCGCGCCGACGACCTGTCCCTGCGCATGGTGGGGTGATGGCCATGCGCGATGCATCAACACCGCTGCACGTTGCGTGCGTGGCCTGTGTCCTGTCGCCAGTGCCTGCAGCGCATCAACGCCACACACGTGCTGCACAAACGCCAGGCGCAGGCCGCATATCGGGATCGAAGCAAGGAGATCAGCATGCGTAAAGACACCCATTGGCACCACGCCCGCGTGGTGCGTGTTGCCGATGCCTGCCAGGGCGTGCGCGAGATCGTGCTCGACCCGGGCGCGAACACGCGCAGTTTCGAGGTGGGCAGCCATCTGGATTTCCGCCTGCAGCTGCAGGGGCGCGAGGATGTGCGGTCCTATTCGCTGGTGGGCGAGCCCCGCGCCGATGGCTATTACCAGGTGGCGGTGCGGCAGATGCCCGAAAGCCGCGGCGGCTCGCGGCATATGTGGACCTTGGCACCGGGCGACGTGGTAGAAATTTCACCACCCAGCAATAACTTCGCGCTGGATGAAGCAGGCGAGGAAATCCTGCTGATTGCCGGTGGTATCGGCGTGACGCCCATCGTGGGCATGGCACAGCGGCTGGCGCGCCGGCATCAGGCGTTCCGCATGCTGTACGTAGGCCGTGCACGCGACACCATGGCCTATGTGGACACGCTGGAGGCGCTGCTCGGCGCACGCCTGCAAGTGCACTGCGACGACCAGGCCGGCCCGCCGGATCTGGCCGCGGAACTGGACACCTTGTCGCCCAATGCCGAGGTCTATGTCTGCGGGCCGCTGGGCATGCTCGAAGCAGTGCGCCAGCAGTGGCACGCCGCCGGCCGGCCGCGCGCGCGCCTGCATTTCGAAACCTTCGGCAACAGCGGGCGGGTGCCGGCACAGGCCTTCGTGGTCAAGCTGCCTGGGCTGGGGATGGAAGTGCAGGTGGCCGAGAACGTATCGATGCTCGACGCCCTGGCCGACGCCGGTGTGGAGCTGATTGCCGAATGCCGACGCGGCGAATGCGGGTTGTGCGCGGTGGACGTGCTCGACACGGCGGCCGACATCGACCACCGCGACGTGTTCTTCAGCGATGCGCAGCGCAGCGAGAACCGCAAGCTGTGCGCGTGCGTGTCGCGTGCGGTGGGCGGCAGCATCAGCATCGATACCGGCTACCGCGCGGGCTCCGGCTGAGCGCGCGGGCGTCATGCTTGGGTCGCGTCATGCGACATCATCGCGGTGGTGTGAGCGACAGGCCCCGTCGCTTTTCGGGGCAGTCATAGTCGAGCCGTTCGCCACCACCCACCATCCACCGACTGGCCGGTGGTGCGTATGACACGCAGTGATCGCAGTGGCCAGGCGGCCACTGTCGTGGTCGGTCTGGCCCAGCGTGGCGCTGCCATGCCCGTGCTTGCATCCTCACGCGCATGGGCGATGATCTGCGCATGGAGTCGACTCATTACAGGACCGTGCCGGCGCCGGCACTCAATCCGCGCCAGGAGCAGTTGGTGGCCTTGGTGCGGCAACAGGGCTTTGCCGACGTGGAAGGGCTGGCAACGCGCTTTGAGGTCACGCCGCAGACCATTCGCCGCGACTTGACCTTGCTCTGCGACGCCGGCGTGCTGCGCCGGTATCACGGCGGCGTCAGCATGCCCTCCAGCGTGGAGAACCTGGCGTATGCGGCGCGCAAGGCGCTGCAGGCGCGCGAGAAGCAGCAGATCGCCACGCAGGTGGCGCGCTTCATTCCCGACGACGCCTCGCTGTTCATCAATCTCGGCACCACCAACGAAGAAGTGGCGCGCGCCTTGCTGCAGCACCGCGGCCTGCGCGTGATCACCAACAACCTCAACGTGGCGGTGATGCTCAGCGCCAATCCCAGCTTCGAGGTGATCGTGGCCGGCGGCGTGGTGCGTGGCCGCGACCAGGGCGTCACCGGCGAGGCGACGGTGGAGCTGATCCGCCAGTTCAAGGTGGACTTTGGGGTGATCGGCATTTCCGGGATCGACCTGGACGGCACGCTGCTGGATTTCGATTACCAGGAAGTGCGCGTGGCCCAGGCGATCATCGAGCATTCTCGGCAAGTGCTGCTGGCCGCCGACCACAGCAAGTTTGGCCGCAACGCGATGGTGCGGCTGGGGGCGATCGCGCAGGTGCACGACTGGTTCACCGACCGACCGCCGCCGGAGGAGTTGCGCACGGTGCTGGCCGAGGCTGGCACGCGCGTGCATCTGGCCGGCGTCGCGGGCTGACTCCCGCGCGTGAGGGCTGGGCGGCCGGAGCCGCAGGGCTTGCGCTGGCGGTCTAGCAGGCGGCTGATGTACGTGGTGCTGTTCGGCATGCAGCGGGGCTCGGGCCGGGGTTACCGACCAAGCCTGGATAATGTTCGTTTGTGTGCGATTGCGGCGATCTGCGGCACACGCGCCATCCATCCATCGCTAATATCTATCGAAATACGCGGTTCAATAGTCCAATTCTTACTAGAAGCCGCTGATCAGCCACATACGCCTCTTCACGCCTCCACAAGGTGCTATGTTCGAATATGTTCGAACATGACAACTTAGGTTCGCTGTTGCTGGCGAGCCGGGACGGAGGCACCGATGGGCGAGACATACGATCTTCTGGTAATCGGCGGCGGCATCAACGGGGTCGGCATTGCCCGTGACGCGGCCGGGCGCGGTCTGTCGGTGTGCCTGTGCGAACAGGACGACCTGGCCGCGCACACCAGCAGCGCCAGCACCAAGCTCATCCACGGTGGCCTGCGCTATCTGGAGCAGTACGAGTTCGCATTGGTCGGCAAGGCGCTGGCCGAACGCGAGGTACTGCTGCGGCTAGCGCCGCACATCATCTGGCCGCTGCGCTTCCTGCTGCCGCATCAGCCGCATCTGCGCCCGGCCTGGATGATTCGCGCCGGGCTGTTCCTGTACGACCATCTTGGCGGCAGCAAGCGCAGCCTGCCGCGCTCGCGCCGGCTGTCGCTGCGCACCCATCCGGTTGGCCAGCCGCTGCAGGAGTCGCTGCGCACCGGTTTCGTGTATTCCGACGCCTGGGTGCAGGATGCGCGGTTAGTGGTGCTCAACGCGATGGACGCGGCCAAGCGTGGCGCCCAGATCCATACGCGTACGCGCTGCGTCGGTGCCTGGCGCGATGCCGGGTTCTGGTATGCGGAGCTGGAAGGCCGCGACGGCCGCCGCCGCACCGTGCAGGCGCGTGCGCTCGCCAATGCGGCCGGTCCGTGGGCGGTGTCATTCCTGGACAAGGTGGCCGCCGTGCCGCACCAGCATGCGCTGCGCCTGGTCAAGGGCAGCCACATCGTGGTGCCCAAGCTGTTCGACCACGACCACGCGTACATCTTCCAGCAACCCGACCGGCGCATCGTGTTCGCCATTCCCTACGAGCACGACTTCACCTTGATCGGCACCACCGACGTGGATTACGAGGCCGACCCGTCCGCACCCAAGATCGACGCGGCCGAGGTGCAGTACCTGTGCGATGCGGTGAATCTGTATTTCCAGCAGCAGATCACTCCGCAGGATGTGGTGTGGAACTACAGCGGCGTGCGTCCGCTGCTCGACGACGCCGAAGACAACGCCGCCGAAGTGACCCGCGACTATCAGCTGGAAGTGCTCACCGACGGCGCACCATTGCTCAACGTATTCGGCGGCAAGCTCACCACCTACCGCAAGCTCGCCGAAGAAGCCGTCGACCGGCTGACCCAGGCCCTGGGCGCGCGCAAGCCGGCGTGGACCGCGCGTGGCGAGGCCCTGCCCGGCGGTGAACAACGCGACATCGCCAGCCTGCTGGAGCGCGTGCGCACTGCGCGGCCCTGGCTGCCGGTGGCCACCGCACAGCGGCTGGTACGCAACTACGGCACCTGTGCCGAGCAGCTGCTTGGCGATGCGCAGGACATGGCTGCACTCGGCCAGCATTTTGGTGCGGACCTCTACCAGGCCGAGGTGGATTACCTGTGCGCCCGCGAATGGGCGCAGACCGCCGACGACATCCTGTGGCGCCGCAGCAAACTGGGCCTGCGTGTAGATGCCGAGGCGCGCGCGCGCCTGGAGGCGTATCTGCAGACGCGGCCCGCTGCGCACGCCAACGCGCAGACGCACGCGGTCCCGGCCTGACAGCGTGACTGACGTTGCCAACGAGGAAGGGTCGTTGGCAACGTATCCTGGCGCGCGCGCCGCGCATCATCATGGGTATTTCGTGGAGGGCAACTGAGATGAGCACAACCAGACACACTTGCGCGTCGCCAGACGCGTCGCAACACCGCCATGGCCATGCACCGCGCAGCGCGCAAGGCCGCCCATGAGCCGTCAACTTGTTGGTGAGTTGATCTCCGAAGCGGTGGCGATGTTCATCATCATCGCGCTGGGCGATTCGGTCGCGGCGATGTACATCCTCTACGACCCCAGCCCGTACCAGAACGCCTATTGGGGCGTGTGCATCGCCTGGGGTCTGGCGGTGACGCTGGCGATTTATGTCACCGGTTCGGTGTCCGGCACGCACGCCAACCCGGCGGTCACACTGGCGCTGGCGTTGTTCCGTGATTTTTCCTGGAAAAAGGTGCTGCCGTACTGGGGCGCGCAAGTGGTTGGCGCGTTTCTTGGCGCGGCGATTGTCTACCAGCTCTACGGGCCGGTGATCGACCACTACAACCAGGTGCAGCAGCTCACCCGCGAAGCCGGCGGCGCTGCCGGGGTGTTCTTCACCGCGCCGGGCCTGGCGGTCACGCCGATGCATGCATTGGTGGACCAGATCATCATCACCGCGTTTCTGATCTTCGGCATCTTCGCCATCACCGAGCGCTTCAACGAGGCTGCGCCAACCGCCAACTCGGGCGCGTTGATGATCGGCTTGCTGGTTGCCACTCTGGGCGCCTCGATGGGCTATCTGGAAGCCTGGGCGATGAACCCGGCGCGTGACTTCGGCCCGCGCCTGTTCGCGTATTTCGCCGGCTGGGGCGAAGCCGCACTGCCGGCCAAGGACAACTACTGGTGGATCCCGATCGTCGGGCCATTGATCGGTGGCCCGCTGGGCGCCCTCGCCTACCAGTGGCTGATCCTGCCCTTCCTGCCGGCGCGGGTGTTGCACCTGCAAAAAGCCGCCACGCCGCCACTCGATCCGCCGTGATCGCACCGCTGCACTGACAGTCACGCCGTGCGCGCGGTGCGCCGGCCTTTGTTTCGAGGAATGCACGATGGAAAAGAAATACGTCCTTGCGATCGACCAGGGCACCACCAGCTCGCGCGCGATGTTGTTCGATCGCCAGGGCAAGGTGGCCGGCGTGGCGCAGCGCGAATTCGGCCAGATCTTTCCGCAGCCGGGCTGGGTGGAACACAACCCGCGCGAGATCATGACCAGCGTCTACACCACCATTACCGAGCTGCTCAACAACGCGCAGATCGACGCGCGCGAGATCTCAGGCATCGGCATCACCAACCAGCGCGAGACCGCGGTGGTGTGGGACAAGGCGACCGGCCAGCCGATCTACAACGCCATCGTCTGGCAATCGCGGCAGACCAAGGACATCTGCACCCAGCTCAAGGAGGCCGGCCATGAGCAGATGGTGCGCGACAAGACCGGCCTGCTGATCGATGCGTATTTTTCCGGCACCAAGGTCAAGTGGATTCTCGACCACGTGGAGGGCGCACGTGAGCGCGCACGCAAGGGCGAGCTCGCCTTCGGCACCATCGATAGCTGGCTGATCTGGAACCTCACCGGCGGCAAGGTGCACGTGACCGACTACACCAATGCCTCGCGCACCATGATGTACAACATCCACACCCTGGAGTGGGATGCCGAGCTGCTGGAGATGCTGGACGTGCCCGCGCAGATGCTGCCGGAGGTGCGCTCCTCCAGCGAGGTCTATGGCATGACCCAGACCCAGTATTTCTACGGCGAACAGGTGCCCATCGCCGGCATTGCCGGCGACCAGCAGGCCGCATTGTTCGGGCAAGCGTGCTTTGAACCGGGCATGGCGAAGAACACCTATGGCACCGGCTGTTTCATGCTGATGAATACCGGCGACAAGGCCGTGGCCTCCAAGGCCGGCTTGCTGACCACCATCGCCTGGGGCATCGACGGCAAGGTGGAATACGCACTGGAAGGCGCCATCTTCGTGGCCGGCTCGGTGGTGCAGTGGCTGCGCGATGGGCTGCGCATGTTCGGCAAGGCGAGTGATTCGCAAGCCTATGCGGAGCGTGCCGGCGACAATGATGGCGTGTATTTCGTCCCGGCCTTCGTGGGCCTGGGCGCGCCGTACTGGCGCAGCGATATCCGCGGTGCGGTGTTCGGCCTGACCCGCGGCACCAGCAAGGAACACTTCGTGCGCGCGGCGGTGGAATCGATGGCCTACCAGACCCGCGATGTGCTCACCGCGATGCAGAGCGATTCGGGCATCGAACTGAAGGAGCTGCGCGCCGACGGTGGCGCGATCGCCAACGACTTCATGGCGCAGTTCCAGAGCGACATTCTCAACGTGCCGGTGCTGCGTCCGGAGGTGGCCGAAACCACCGCGCTGGGCGCGGCCTACCTCGCGGGCCTGGCCACCGGATTCTGGAGCAGCCGCGAAGAAATCGCCAAACAATGGGCGGTGGATCGCCGCTTCGAGCCGAACATGCCCGAAGAGCGGCGCGAACAGCTGTATGCCGGCTGGCAGCAGGCAGTGGAAGCCACCATGGGCTTCCGCATCAGCTAAGCACTACCATCGAAACGACTGCGCCCACCATCTGGTGGGCGCAACGTTAGGTTGGCAACTCGCGTGAGTTACGCACTGCAGTGCTACACGCTGCAGCCCTGCAGTGTCGCAGCAGTTACTGACCGCCGGTATTGGCACGGCCGGCGATGGTGTCCGGGTCCCAATGTTCCTTGATCAGGCCTTTTTCGATACGGAACATGTCGAACCAGGTGGTGGTGTAGGTCTTGGACGGATCAAGCGGGTCCGGCAAGGTCCGCACCGATACCAGCGTGACCAGATCGCCATCGGCGGTGATCGCCACCAGCGGCAACTGCACGCGCGGCTGCACCGGGGTGGGCGGCACGAACGCGGTGAGGAAGGCGATGAACGCATCGCGGCCATTGGCCACGTTCGGGTTGTGCTGGATGTAGTTCTTGTCCATGTACATCGGCGCGTACTGCACCTGGCCGGCTTCGAACACGATGCGCCAGAAATCGTAGACCAGGCGCTTGTTGGCAGTTTCGGACCAATTGGAGCCGATCAGCAGTTTCTGGTGGTTGGGGTTGGCGGTGACGGCGGTCTGCGCGAAGGCCGCCATCGGCGCCAACAGCATGACCAGCAACAGCGCGCGGGAGAACAGTTGTTTCATGGGGTACTCCTGGGTAGGGAGGCCAGCCTGCCGCTCGCATGTCATCAAGGCGGTCAGTGCCGACGATTGGGGGAATGACGCGTCCTTGCCAACGTTGCGCTCCGCACGCGTCACCGCCACCCTACCGGCCGCGCTCGCTCGCCCGCTAGACGCTTTGACGTGTACCAGGGCACTTTTTGCTTCCCTTTGATCGGCCATCGCGTTGGTGTGCGGGGCTCAATCAGGCAAGGTGACCAGCGGAAGGCCGGCATAATTTTCCGCCACGGTGGTACGGCCAGCCTCGCTTTGCAGCAGATACGCCAGCTCGGCATCGCGGATGCGTGCAGTAAATGCATCTTCGCCCTCGAAGGTGTGCAGCAGGCTGGTCATCCACCACGAGAAGCGCTCGGCTTTCCACACCCGCTGCAATGCCAGCGTCGAATACTGCTGCAACACCGCCGCATCGCCGCGCTGATGCCAGCGCGCGAACAGCTGGGCCAGCAGGCCCACATCGGCCAGCGCCAGATTCAAGCCCTTGGCGCCGGTCGGCGGCACGATATGCGCCGCATCGCCGGCCAGGAACAGCCGCCCGTATTGCATGGGCTCGGCAACGAAACTGCGCAGTGGCGCGATGCTCTTTTCGATCGATGCGCCGGTCACCAGCTGCTCGCCCAGCGATGCCGGCAGGCGCGCGCGCAACTCCGACCAGAACGCCTGATCGTCCCACTGCGCAGGCTGCGTGCCGGTGGGCACTTGCAGGTAGTAACGGCTGCGGGTGGGCGAGCGCATCGAGCACAGCGCAAAGCCGTGCGTGTGGCGTGCGTAGATCAGCTCCTCATGCACCGGCGGCACGTCGGCCAGCACCCCCAGCCACCCGAACGGATACACCCGCTCGAAGAGTTGCAGCCGCTCAGGCGGAATCGCCGCGCGGCTGATGCCATGGAAGCCGTCGCAGCCAACGATGTAATCGCAGCTCACGCGATGACGCTGCCCGTGCTGGGTGAATTCCACCGCCGGCTGCGCGCTGCTGATGTCGCACAGCGCCACGTCCTGCGCTTGATAGTAGCTGCGCAGCCCAACGCGCTCGCGTGCCTGCATCAGGTCGAAGGTGACCTCGGTCTGCCCATAGACAGTCACGCTGCGCCCACCTGCGCGCTGCAGATCAATGCGTTCGCGGCGGCCTTCCACGACCAGTTCGAACCCGCTGTGGCGCAGCCCCTCGCGCTGCAGGCGTGCGTCGACGCCGGCGTGCTGCAACAGCGCCACGCTGCCCTGCTCCAGCACGCCGGCGCGAATGCGTGAGAGCACGTGCGCAGGCGTCTGGCGCTCGATCAACATCGCATCGATGCCGACGTTCGCCAACAGCTGGCCCAGTAGCAGACCGGCAGGGCCGGCGCCGATGATGGCAACCTGGGTGCGCATACGGAGTTCCTTCAGCGACGATGGTTGCAGTGTCGGTAGCCATGCCGCCCGATTGAAGGGATGATTGCCGGCAGTGCTTGGACTTTTCGACGATGCCCACTCGCGTGCGTGATGTATCTGCAGCTGCAGCGGTTCCAGCGTTCGGCCTGTATGGCGAACACGGCGTGGCGGTGCCGGATCTGCTGCACTGGGAATCGATCGGTGCGCGCAGCCGGCTGCATGATTGGCGGATTGCGCCACACCGCCACGACGAACTGGCGCAGTTGCTCTATGTGCAACGTGGCCCGGCCACCGTGCATTTGGATGGCCGCACACAGCGCATCGGCGGTGCCACGGTGATCTGGTTGCCACCGATGTGCGTGCATGGCTTCAATTTCGATCCGCGGGTGCGCGGGCATATCGCCACGCTGTGCATGCCGCTGGTGCACGCCACCGTGCAGGGTGCACCTGCGTTGCGTCAGGTGTTGGCGTCCCCCCAGCTGCTTGCGGCCGGGCGCAGCCGCCCACTGCTCGATCTTGTCTTCGCCAGCATTGCCGACGACCATGCGCGGCAACGCATCGGCCGCGAGGTGGCGATGCAGGCAGCGGCCGCGCAACTGCTGGTCTGGTGCGCCCGCACGGCGCTGGAAAAGGCCCACGACCACGCAATCACCAGTGCACATGCCGACCCAGGCCTGCGGCATCTGCGCAGCTTCCAGGCCTTGATCGATGTGCACTACCGCGCGCATTGGTCCATTGCCCGTTATGCCGCGCAGGTGGGGCTCACCCCCGGGCACCTCAACGTGGTGTGCCAGCGCCTGGCCAACGGCTCGGCGCTGCAATTGCTGCAACGCCGGCTCATGCTGGAAGCCCGGCGCAGCCTGCGCTACACCAGCATGAGCGTGCAGCAGGTGGCCGCCGACCTTGGATTTTTCGACGCTGCGTACTTCAGCCGGTTCTTCGCCCGGCACGCGGGCTGCTCCCCATCGCACTTCCGTGCGGCGGGGTAAGCCACCGGCCGGGCATCAGCCGCACACTCAGAACGGGTACTGCGGCACCGCGTGCTTGATCGTCAGCCACTGCCAGTGCATGTATTGCTCCCAATCGGCCGGCCCACCCACGCTAGTGCCATTGCCTGAAGCGCCCGTGCCACCGAATGGATTGATGACTTCATCGGCCACGGTCTGGTCATTGATGTGCAGCAGCCCGGTGTGCAATTGCTCACCCAGCACCATGGCGCGCGACACCGACGCCGACATGATGCCTGCCACCAGGCCGTATTCGCCGTGGTTGGCCAGTACCGCGGCTTCTTCGTCGGTGTCGAACACCGTAATGTTGATCACCGGGCCGAACACCTCTTCATCGAACACCCGCATGCCCGGGCGCACGTTCGACAACACGGTCGCTGCATAGAACAGGCCGTCATGGGTGGCGCCGGCTTCGACCACCGCACCGGCGTCGATACTGTCATCGACGATGTCCAGCACGCGCTGCAACTGGCGCTGGTCGATGATCGGGCCCAGCGCCACCGTGCCGCTGACCGGGTCACCCACCGGCAGATGGCGTGCCTTGTCGGCCAGCAGTTTGGTCAGCGCGTCGGCCACACCGCGTTGCACCAGCACGCGGCCGGTGGCCATGCAGATCTGGCCTTGATGCAGGTACGCACCGAAGGCGATCGCCGATGCGGCGCGCTCCAGGTCGGCGTCGTCGAGCACGATCACTGCGTTATTGCCACCGAGTTCCAGCGCCACCTTTTTCAGGTGACGGCCGGCGAGCTCGCCGATCCGGCGCCCGGCGGCGGTGGAGCCGGTGAAGGCAATCATCGGCACGTCCGGCGCTTCGACCAGGGCCTGGCCGATGTCGGCGCCGCCGTGCAGCACGTGCAGCAGCCCCTTGGGCAGCCCGGCTTCTTCGAGCACTTGGGCGATGATCACACCACCGGTATACGGCGTGCGCGGGTCTGGTTTGAGGATCACCGCATTGCCCATGGCCAGCGCCGGTGCCACCGACCGCAGCGACAGGATCAGCGGGAAGTTGAACGGCGAGATCACCGCAATGATGCCCAGCGGCAGATGCCTGGCCAGGCTGAGCTGGCCTGCGGCGGTTGGCAGCACCTGGCCCATCGCCTGCAGCGGCAGCCCGGCCGCTTGCTGGTAGTAGGCAATCGCCTCGCCCACCTCGCGCTCGGCCTTGGGCATGATGCCGCCGGTCTCGCGCGCGATCAGCAAGGTGGCCTCGGCGCGGTGCGCTTCCATCAGTTGCGCAGCGCGGTGGAACACCGCTGCACGCTCGCGCGGCGAAGTGGTTGCCCAGGCACGTTGGGCATGCTTGGCCTGCGCAATGGCGGCCTCCACATCGGATAGGTCGGCCTTGCCGACCTCGTGCAACAGGCCGCCGGTAGCCGGCTCATGGATCTGCAGCGTGCCGCCGCTACCGGGGACCCAGTCGCCATTGAAGATACAGCCGTGCCACGCCGGTGTGGCGGTCGTGGGTGTCGCAATGCTGGGGAGCGCATGCATGGTCGAGCCTCCTGCTGGTTGGGGGTCCAAGGGGACTTACAAAGTGGTGGATGCCAGGCCGCCATCGACCGGCAAGGTGATGCCATTGATCCAGCGCGCGGCGTCCGATGCAAGGAACACGATCGCCTCGGCCACCTCGTCGGCATACGCGGGGCGTTGCATGCGTTTGGCGTCTTCCTGCACACGCTCGGCGCCAAGCATCGCGGCAAAGTCGCCCAGGATCGGGGTGAACACCGGCCCGGGCGAGACGTTGTTGACGCGCACGCCGTGTTCGGCGAACCACGGCCACGATTGCAGCAAGGTCCACACGATCAGGGCCTCCTTGAAATACTGATAACAGGTGTCGTGCGCAACCGGATGCGCGGCCAGCCAAGCGCTGCCATCGGCGAAACTGGCAGCGGCGGCCAGCTGCTTGTGCAGGTCCAGCCGCTGCGGCCATTCGGCGCCGAGAATCGATGCGACGTTGATGATGGCGCCGCCACGGCTGATGCGCGGCAGCAGCGCGTGGCTGAGGTGACGCAGGCCCAGGTAGTTGACCCGCGCCACCGCCTCAAGCGGCGCGGTGCCGGGCACCCCGGCCACATTGGCCAGGGCGTCGATCCGTTCCGGCAGCGCCTGCACCAGCGCATCGATCGCAGCGGGATCGCCCAGGTCGGCCTGATGGAAGCTGTGCAGGCTCATATGCACCGGCGTGCGATCGATGCCGATCACGGTCGCGCCTTCAAAGCGCGCCAGGCGCGCCACCTCCGCACCGATGCCCGATGCCACGCCGGTCACCACGATGGTCTTGTTCAACAAGCGCATTGCCTTCTCCGAAGTTGCCGGCATCACCGGCGCTGGAACACGTGGACGAACTGCACATTGAGGTTGCTGCCGGAGGCCGCGTTTTTGACCTCCACCGGCAGATAGAGATTGGCGAACAACAGATTGTTGGCATCCACGCGCCAGGCACCGCCCGGGCCGGCATGGAACGCGGTCTGGTGACTGTTAGCCACGCGTTGGCTATTGGTGCGGTTGTCGCGCAATTGGATGAGGGAGTAGGCGTTGATGCCGACCCGCACATCGCCGGCCTGGCCATTGCGGAACGCAACGCCATCGGGAAGATTGGGCCGGCGGTGGCTGCGCAAGGTGTCGATGTAGTTCAGGCGCGCACTGATCTCCCAATGCGGCGCGGGCAATGCGGTGACCGCATAGTTGGGCACCAGCGACCAGTACCCGGCACCCGGATTGAGAGCGCGACGACCACTGAACGTGGATCGCAGTCTGGACTGGCGGATACGTGGTGTACTGCACGTGCCATCGCGCGATGCGCGCGCGTGGTCGGTTACAGCGTGTCGAGGCGATCCAGGCGATCGAGTGCACGCAGCAACGGCGCTTCGCTGGGGCCGAGCACGACGCTGAGCTGCTGTTCCATGCGCAGCACCTCCGCTTCGGCCTGCGCCAGCAGGCTGGACCCGGTGGCGGTCAAGGACAGATGCTGCATGCGACGGTCCTGGCGCCCACGCACCTGCCGCAGCAGGCGCCGCTTCACCAGGCGTGCCACCACGATGGCCAGATTCGGCGCCGAGACATGCAGCACGTCGCCGATCTGGCGCTGATTGATGCCCGGGTTGCCATCCACCAGCATCAGCAGCGAAAAGTCGACCGGCTTGAGCTCGAAGGCCGCCACGCAATCCTGGAACATGCGCCGCACCAGCAGCTCGGTGCGGGTGATGCGGTAGCCCAGCAACCGCAGCAGGCGCGCCTGGTCCACCGTGGCAACAGGATCGGGGAGCAGCACGGCGCTGGACGTTGCAGGCATGTGGATTCTCGCGACAAGGGCCATCACCGAACCAGGGAGCGGCGCGCCAGGCGCCTGCAACGCCGGCCCGCGACGTGAGCCGCATTGTAGACGTGGCGGGGCGTGCCGGTATCGCTTGCGTTGCCCGGTCAGCCTGCTGTGCCGACCACAGCGGCAGCGCGCCGGCCGCTGCAGTGCCCATGCTGGAGACCACGCACCGGCGCCGCACTGGCGGCGGAAAAGCGGAATGGTCCAGGTGCGGGTACGGCATGGGGATCCGGGCGCCAATGATTGCGTTCCGGAATAGTTATGCACCATAACTACATTGCCAAGCTGCAGCGCAGCATGGTCGCGCTCGCTAGGCGCCGGGCTGGCGGCCGCTGGTAGTGGTGAGCGCCCGTCCAGACGAGGAAAAGCCCATGTCATGGCAAGCGCCTGAGGGCGTGAGATGGCGCTGGGGAAGAGGCCCAGGCGCATCGTGGCCTGCGACGGCAGCGCGGCCTGGCCGCAGGCACTGCCGGGCTAGGTGGCGCACGGTGAACTCTTGGGGGCATGCAGCAGCGTCGCGCTGCGGCAGCATCCGGGCGGTCACCGCGACCAGCGACGGCCGCAGAGCGCGCCACATGGGCGCGTGACGCACCAAGCCTTGGAGGAGCGCGCCTGGGCGCGATAAAGCGCCACGCGGCCCGCGGCTGCGCGCAACGCTGATCCGGCACACGGCCCGGCGACTACTACCGCGCGTGCACCAGCAGCTCTCCGCACAGCGTCAACGTGCAAGACGCCTTACGGCAGCCAGAGTTTCTCAAGATCGCGGAAGCCCCAATCAGTGGGGCTTTCCATCTGCACGATGCGGTCCTGGCACTCCGCACGCGACAGATCGATGTCCTGCACCAGCACGTGGCTGCGCAGCTTGGCCGAATAGAACACCCGCACCTTCGGCTTGAGCAGGGACTCGGCGGCCTGTTCGATCACCACCGCAAGCTTCTGCGACTCCAGCCGCACCAGCGAGCCCACCGGGTAGATGCCCAACCGCCGCACGAAGGCCTGGAACACCACCGGGTCGAAGTGACCGGTCCACGAGGCCATGCGCTTGAGCGATTCGGCCGGGTCCCAGCCGCGCTTGTAGGGCCGGTCAGAGCTGATCGCATCGTAGACATCGCACACCGCGCCCATGCGCGACATCAGCGAGATCTCTTCGCCTACCTGGCCCTTTGGGTAGCCACTGCCATCCATCTTTTCATGGTGATGCAAGGCGATTTCCAGCACCACCGCGTTCTGCACCCCGCCGGCCAACAACAGGCGATGGCCATCCAGCGGATGCCGGCGGATGACGTCCATTTCTTCGTCGGTGAGCTTGCCGGGCTTGTTGAGGATATCCAGCGGCGTCACCGCCTTGCCCATGTCGTGCAGCAGGCCGCCCATCGCCGCCTCCACCACCTGCGCATCGGGCAGGCCGAGCTGGCGCGCCAACCCGCTCATCAGGCCGGCCACCGCCATCGAATGCAGGTAGGTGTAATCGTCGGCGGTCTTGAGCCGCGCCACGCTGATCAAGGCCTGCGGATGGCGCAGCACCGAATCGTTGATGGCCTCCACCAGCGGCATCGCCGCCTCGGTGTCCACAGTGCGGCCAAGCCGCACGTCGCGAAACATTTCTTCCACCACGCTGCGGCCGTCTTCGAAGATGCGGCGTGCACGCACCACTTCGGCTTCGATGCCCACCTTGGGCGCAACATTAGTGGCGCGTGCAGAGCGTTCGACAGGCGCAGCCACTGGTGGTTCGGAGACTGCAGGCGCGGGCGCCGGCGGAGCGGGCTCTTCCACTGCGGCAGGCGCAGCCGCTTCCACGTCCAGCCCACGTGCGGTGTCGATCACCAGCTGCTCGATGCGGCTGTCGTGGATCTTGCCCACGTCGTCGGCATCGACCAGGAAGGAGGTCTTCCAGAACGGATGGTGCACCCACGCGCCCAGCAGCTTGTAGACATACATGCCGGGGCGGAGTTGGTCGGAGTCGATGGTTCTGAGCATGCCGGCGCTGGTCTGCAAGTGGTCCGCGTAGCGCCCACCACAGGCGTGGCGGGTCTGCTGAGTTATCGGCAGCCGCGCAGAATTCTTTGGGCCGGGCGCAACCGCAGCCGTCTCGCCAACCGGCAATAGGCAATGCCCGCTAAGCAGTTCAGCGCTCCGGCAGGCGCATCGCCACCACCGCGGCAGCGGCGAACAACAACGGCACGCCGCAGGCCAGATACAACATGGCCGGCGACCACCCGGCATCCAGCAGCACCCCGGCGCACAGCGGCGAGACAATCGCGCCCAGCCGCCCGATCCCGATCGACCAGCCCATGCCGGTGGAGCGCACCGCCGCGGTGAAAACCACCGGCGCCACCGCATACAGCCCACCCATCGCTGCCGTCAGCGCGGCACCGGTCAGCAACGCAGTGGCAAATGCCCAACTCAGCACCGTGCTGCTCAACCCGAACGCGACCATCCCCACCGCCACCAGCACCAGTGCGCCGGCCGTGAGCCGCGACAAGCGCCCACGCAGGGCCAGCCAACTAAACAGCGTGCCGCCAACAATGCCGCCCAGATTCAACAGCACCCCACCGGTGACACCCTGGGCAGCCGACAGGCCCGCGGTCACCAGCAGCTTGGGAGTCCAGCTGAGCACGAAGTAGAACGCGAACATCAACAAGAAAAATGCCAGTGCGATCAACAGCGATTGCCGCCGCAGCGCACCTACGAACAGGGCCGCATACCCCTGCACCTGCCCGGCGGCCTGCGCAGGCGGCAGCGGCAACTGCGCATGCGGAGGCATCCCCATGCGTGCCAGCACCGCATTGAAGCGCGCCTGCGCGTTGGGCGACCGGCGGGCGATCAGGAACTCCAGCGATTCGGGCAAACAGGCCAGCACCAGCGGGACGCAGAGCAACGCGCCGAACGCGCCAAGCCAGAACACCGATGGCCAGGACCAGTGTTGCAGCAGCAGCGCGGCGATCGCGCCCCCAATCGTCGCCCCGACCGGGTAACCGGTGGCCTGCAGCACCGTCGCCGTGCTGCGCCAGCGTGCAGTGGAATATTCGGCGGCAGTGACCGCCACGCAGGCCAGCATGCCGCCGATGCCGACACCGGTGAACGCCCGCAGTGCGCCCAGCTGCCAGGCATTGCCTGCCAGTGCGGATGCGCCCATGCCGACAGTCAGGATGGCCAGACACACCAGGATCAGCGCACGACGGCCAATGCGGTCTGCCCACGGCGCCAGCACCAGCGAGCCGACCGCCATGCCGACCAGCCCGGCACTGAACAGCGCTCCCAGCAGCTTCCCGGACAACTGCCAGTCCGCCGACACGTGCGGGGCGGTGAACGCCATCGCCATCACGTCGAAGCCGTCGAGCATCGTCAGCAGCACGCACACCGCCACGGCCCTCCACTGGAACGGCGTCATGCGCTCCAGAACAAAGTGCGCGGAAGTTGGCGTGCCTTGAAGCATTGGCGTGTCCTGTGAGGGGGCTGATGTGGCGCAGCGGTGGCACGGGTGCATCCACGCTGCGCGATGGGAGAACGCGCGGACGCACCCTCGAAAACCGTGTGTGTTGCGACAGACGCAACCGATACGTCGCAATGGCCTGCACGCTAGGCCGATTGCGGGTGTCGTTCAAGGCCGATGACCGCAGTGGTGTGCGCTTTTCGGATGCAGACCCAATGAGCTTCGCTTGCGCAGCACCAGGTTCGGATGTGGTGTCTGCATTATGTGGTGCGCCTCAAGGCGAGGAGCACGACTGGCAATCAGGTCCTGCGCGGTGGCATCGTTCGTCGCCGCATCGCTACCGCGTTAGCTGTTCGAGATCGCTCTGACGCACGTGTGCGGTGATTGCCCGCACTGTCGCGCGACCTTGCGCAACGCACGTGTCGGCGAATAGCAACGCGACAGCGATCCATGCGACTTAGAGCGGCTGACAAAACGGGGCGAACAGTCGTCAGGTGGTCATGGACTATGTGCTCAGAATCGAAGCGTACGAGCGGCACATGCCGATTCCGCTAACCGGACGCGCCCGCCTGGCGGTCGCGCAATCGTTTTGTCAGCTGTTACTGACCATGCACGCATCGTGGTTAGCGGACGCGCTGCGTCCCCCCGTCAGATCGCCGGATACACCGCATGCCCAAGCAACAGCACCGCATATGACTTCAAACGCGCGAGTCACTTGCAGCGATACACACAGCTTCACCCAACACGCATCGAGATGCACCGCCTCCAAGCATCCACAACCCGCATCCATGCCATCTGCATAATGGCGCATCGCCGCGCAGCAACACGCACCGCACAGGTATCATCCACCTGTGCCCGCAGTTGGTGGCACGCTAACTTGCAGGAGAGTGCCGTGACCCCGATTCGCCCGTTTCTGGAACACACCCCGCAGCTGGGCGCGCGCGTCTATGTCGACCCGGCCTGCACCATCATCGGCAAGGTGCAGCTGGGCGACGACGTGTCGGTATGGCCGGGCACGGTGATTCGTGGCGACGTCAACTCTGTGCAGATCGGCGCGCGCACCAACGTGCAGGATGGCACCATCATCCACGTCAGCCACCACAGCCCGTTCAACAAGGGCGGCTACCCGACCGTGATCGGCGAAGACGTCACCGTGGGCCACGGCACCATCCTGCATGCCTGCACCATCGAAGACCTGTGCCTGATCGGCATGGGCGCCTGCGTGCTGGATAACGCCACCATCAAACGCTACGGCTTTGTCGGTGCCGGCGCGGTGGTGGGCCCGGGCAAGGTGGTTGGCGAAGCGGAATTGTGGCTGGGCAATCCGGCCCGGCTGGCGCGCCGCCTCAGCGACCAGGAGATCGAAAGCCTGCATTATTCGGCGCAGCATTATGTGCGGCTCAAGGACCAGTATCTGGGCGCGGCCAGCGCGGGCTGACCCGTTGTCTGCCATGTGACCGCGTGGCAGAATCGGCGGCCTGCGGCGTGGGGACGCTGCCATCGAATGGATTCGACCTGCATGCACACCACCGTTGTCCTGCGCGGCCTGCTGGCCGCTTGCCTGCTTGTCGCAAGCCCGCTGCTGTTCGCCATCCCGGCCGACGCCGTTGACGAAGCGCAAGTGCTGGCTGCGCTGCAGTACCGCGATGGCCACATCGCCGTGCCGCAGGCCAAGGCGCATTTCGATCTGGACCCGGCCTTCCGTTACCTGGACAAGGCCGATACGCGCCGCGTGCTCGAACAGCTGTGGGGCAACCCGCCCGACGACAGTGTGCTGGGCATGATCGTGCCGCGCACGCCTGCGCTGGATGCACCAGACAGCTGGGCGGTGGTGGTGACCTATAGCGATGAGGGCTATGTGTCCGACGAGGATGCCGCCAAGATCGACTACAGCGAACTGCTGGCCGACATGCAGAAAGGCACCGCGGAAGAAAACGCCGCGCGGCGCGAACAGGGCTACGGCACGGTCGACCTGCTCGGCTGGGCGGTACCGCCGCGCTACGACGCCGGCAGCAAGAAGCTCTACTGGGCCAAGGAGCTGCGCTTCGACGGCGCCCAGCAGCACACGCTCAACTACGACATCCGCGTGCTGGGCCGTAGCGGCTATCTCAGCCTCAACGCCGTCGCCGGCATCGGCCAGCTCGACCAGGTGCGCCAGGGCATGCAGCAGCTGCTGCCGATGACCGAGTTCGACCAGGGCGCGCGCTACGCCGACCACAACCCCTCCACCGACAAGATTGCCAGCTATGGCCTGGCCGGCCTGATCGGCGGCGGTCTGGCGGCCAAGGCCGGGCTGTTCGCCAAGCTGGGCCTGCTGCTGGCCAAGGGCTGGAAGCTGGTGCTGTTCGGAGTGCTGGCGTTGGGCGCCGGTATCAGGCGGGTGTTCGCCGGTCGCAAGGCGAACGGCAACGGTTGAGTGCGGGGCTGGCGCTGCTTCGCCATTCTCCATCGGCTTTTTGGCTCAGCAGATGTTTCCCGCCTGCCGCGCTGTGATGCGCGATAGTCGCTGCCGGCACTGCGCTGTGCGGCAATGGTCAGGCTGACCGGCTGGCATCCGTGCAAGTACGGGCCCAAGAAGGCTGCCTGGTCACCGCACCCGGCCCCGGCGGGGATGCAACGCATGCGGCAACAACGCCGCGCTGCATGCGGCGCCTAGGTTGGCATGTCCATCAGAGCCACGCGCCGGTCGATCACATCGCTGCCAGCTTTGCCCGGATTGACCTGGAACGCGCAAAGCAGCGTCCCCACGCAGCAGCGATCCTGGCAGTGCCTGCGTCGCGCTTCCGTCGGCAGCGTGCAACGCTCCAACGCGGTTTACATTCAAGGCTGTGTCGCGCGCTCCAGGGCGGCGAGCATCGCCAGCGCCTGCGTCCGCGAGCTGCCGCACATCTCCAATGACGGACGCAGGCTGGCACAGACCGCCGGGCGGCTCGGCTGCCCGAACAGGCGGCAGCCCCACTGCGCATCCAGCTGCACGCACGGCACACCGGCCGGCTTGCCCTGCGGCATGCCCGGAATCGGCGAACTGATGGACGGGGCAATGCAGCATGCGGCACAGCCGGCGCGGCACGAAAGGGTGGAGGTCATGCGCACAGTCTAAGAGCAGCTATCAAAACTGCTGCGCAGCCGCCAGGCGGGCGCGGCCGGTGCTCGGAATCCTCATGTACCCACGTACACTCCGGTTCCTCCGCGCCGTCCGCACCCACCTGACGGCTGCTCGCTACGTTTTGTTAGCCACTCTAAACTGCGGCCGCTCGCGCGCAGTTGCGAGCGCCTGCGCTATTGCTGCGCACGGATGAACCGTTTGGCGCAGCGGGGTGGCGCGCTCGACGTTTGATGTCATCGCCCCAGTGGCAGTCATGTTTGGCCGCCTGTTCACCCGGCAGCTGCGTGCTACCGTGCGAGATCACCGGAACGCGCCGCGACGGTTGCAGCAGCAACAGTCCTGGCGCGGTCTAATTGCCAGCCACCGCTCGCTCACGTTGTCGATCCCGCCATGCCCGAATACCGCTCCAAGACCTCTACCCACGGCCGCAACATGGCGGGCGCCCGCGCACTCTGGCGCGCCACCGGCATGAAGGATGGCGATTTCCACAAGCCGATCATTGCCATCGCCAATTCGTTCACGCAGTTCGTGCCCGGCCATGTGCACCTGAAGGATCTTGGGCAACTCGTGGCGCGTGAGATCGAACGTGTCGGCGGCGTGGCCAAGGAGTTCGACACCATCGCCGTGGACGACGGCATCGCGATGGGCCACGACGGCATGCTGTATTCGCTGCCCAGTCGCGAGATCATCGCCGACTCGGTCGAGTACATGGTCAACGCGCATTGCGCCGACGCGCTGGTGTGCATCTCCAACTGCGACAAGATCACCCCCGGCATGTTGATGGCCGCCTTGCGCCTCAACATCCCCACCGTGTTCGTCTCCGGCGGGCCGATGGAAGCCGGCAAGACCAAGCTGGCCGACCATAATCTGGATCTGATCGACGCGATGGTGATCGCCGCCGACGACAGCGCTTCCGATGAAAAAGTCGCCGAATTCGAACGCAGCGCCTGCCCCACGTGCGGCTCGTGCTCGGGCATGTTCACCGCCAACTCGATGAACTGCCTCACCGAAGCGCTGGGTCTTTCATTGCCCGGCAATGGCACCGTGGTGGCCACGCATGCCGACCGCGAGCAGCTGTTCCTGCGCGCCGGGCGCGTGGCGGTGGAACTGTGCCATCGCTGGTATGGCGGCGAAGACCCCACCGCACTGCCGCGCGGCATCGCCACCTTCGAAGCGTTCGAAAACGCGATGACGCTGGACATCGCCATGGGCGGCTCCACCAACACCATCCTGCATCTGCTCGCTGCCGCACAGGAAGGCGAGGTGCCGTTCGGCATGCGCGATATCGACCGCCTGTCCAAGCGTGTGCCGCAGCTGTGCAAGGTGGCACCAAACACGCCCAAGTACCACATCGAAGACGTGCACCGTGCTGGCGGCATCATGTCCATCCTCGGCGAACTGGCACGTGGCGGCTTGCTGCACACCAATGCAGCCACCGTGCACACACGCACCCTGGCCGACGCCATCGCGCAATGGGATGTCACCCAGGTCGACGACGACAAGGTGCATACGTTCTACAAGGCCGGCCCGGCCGGCATTCCCACACAGATTGCGTTTAGCCAGGCCACGCGCTGGGACACCCTGGACACCGACCGCAGCGAAGGCTGCATCCGCGATGTTGCGCATGCGTTCTCGCAGGAAGGCGGCCTGGCGGTGCTGTACGGCAATATCGCGCGCGATGGCTGCGTGGTGAAGACGGCAGGCGTGGACGAATCCATCCACATTTTCGAGGGTAACGCACGCGTCTACGAGAGCCAGGATTCGGCGGTCAAGGGCATCCTCGCCGACGAAGTCAAAGCCGGCGACGTGGTGGTCATCCGCTACGAAGGCCCCAAGGGCGGCCCCGGTATGCAGGAGATGCTCTACCCCACCAGCTACCTGAAATCCAAGGGCCTGGGCAAACACTGCGCACTACTCACCGACGGCCGTTTCTCCGGCGGCACCTCGGGCCTGTCGATCGGCCACGCCTCGCCGGAAGCCGCCGCAGGCGGTGCGATCGGCCTGGTGCGCAACGGTGACAAGATTCTCATCGACATCCCCAAGCGCTCGATCGACCTGCTCGTCTCCGACGGAGAACTGGCCGCACGCCGCACCGAGCAGGAAGCCAAGGGCTGGAAGCCGGTGGAAGTGCGCCCACGTAAAGTCACCACCGCGCTGAAGGCTTACGCGTTGCTGGCGACCAGTGCGGACAAGGGCGCGGTACGCGACAAGGCGATGCTGGACGGCTGAGGCATTGCCATGAAGACCGCGGATATTTAGCGGTCTTCGTCGTATCACGGCATCGGAGGGTGGAAGGGACTTCCTTCCCGATGCGTGACTGCAACCCAGCGTGGGGTGGCTTTTTAGAGCCGCTAACAAAACGTAGCGAGCAGCCGTCAGGTGGGAGGACAGCGCTCGGAACCGGCGCGTACGGGGAATGCCGACTCCCGGCACCGGCCGCGCACGCCTGGCGGCTGCGCAGTCGTTTTGATCGCTGCTCTTATTGGCGGCAACGTCACCCACCGCTGAGATGCAGCCCATCCAGCGGGCTGCGTACCGCCGACGCTCCGCGCCCCAGCACATGCGTGTAGATCTGCGTGGTTGCCACATCCTTGTGGCCCAACAGCTCCTGCACAGTGCGGATATCGTGGCCGGCCTCCAGCAGATGCGTGGCGAACGAATGCCGCAGGGTGTGGCAGGTCGCCGGCTTGTCGATCCCCGCACGGCGCCGTGCCGCCTGTACCGCACGCTGCAGGATCTCCTCCGATACGTGATGCCGGCCAACTCGGCCACTGCGCGGATCCACCGATCGACGCGCGGCGGGGAACAGATACTGCCAGCCGGGCTCGACATCGGCAGTGGGATACTTACGCGCCAACGCATGCGGCAGGAACACCCGTCCTGCTCCCTCGGCGAGATCAGCGGCATGCAGCAGCAGCGCCCGCTCGCGCTGCTGCATTAATTCCCCTCGCAGGCTGCGCGGCAGCGGCACCCGCCGATCCTTGCCGCCTTTTCCGTCGCGCACCGCGATCTCGCAACGCACCATGTCCACATCCTTGATCCGCAACCGCAGGCATTCCAGCAACCGCATCCCGCTGCCGTAGAGCAGCCCCGCCATCAGCCGACACGCCCCCTCCAGCATCGTCAGCAGGCGCGCCACCTCCTCGACCGAGAGCACCACTGGAATGCGCCGCGGTCGCTTGGCGCGCACCAGGTTTTCCATCCAGGGCAACTCCAGGCCCAGGATCTCGCGATACAGGAACAGCAGTGCCGCCAGCGCCTGATTCTGCGTGCCGGCCGACACCTGGCCCCGCGTCGCCAGGTCGGTGAGAAACGCCTCGACCTCTGCCTGCCCCATCTGCGCTGGATGCCGTTTACCGTTGGCCAGGATGAAGCGTCGGATCCAGCCCACATACGCCTGCTCGGTGCGCAGGCTGTAGTGGCGAAGCCGCAGCCGACCACGGACCTGATCCAACAGCTTGGGGGTCAGACGCGTCATTACGCCTGCATCGTCACGGGTGTAACTCATACGCCGGCTCAAACGTCGGATAACGCAACTAGCATCGACGCCAAGATTGTCGGTTACTATCCGACAAGTCACTGTTACGGAATAGGAATTTCCCCTTCCCAGACCTCCGGCCTTCGTCGATACTTGGCGCAACACCGCTTTTAGGCGGTCCAATATTAGTTAGGCCGTGGTGGAGCAAATGCGTTGGTGGTCGTCGCTTCGGTGAGTTCGCAGGCATGCATGCGGTTGGCTCCGGACAGAGGTCATCACCGTTGCTTGTTGCGGTAAGTTCGGTGCTTCGCCTTGGCACGTCGTTCCCGCGCTGCGCTCGTTGCAGTTGACTTCGGTGGCATCACGCGCCGCTGCATCGCTGAGCAAGCTCCATCCCGCAAGCTGTGGCAAACTTGATCCAGGCGGCAGTGCTGGGGAGCATGGTTGCACCATCCAACCTTCGCGGCCACTCACTGCCTAACAACTCATTCAAGCCGAAGTTGCTTCGCAACTCGGCTTAATTCAAGCGTTAGGCCGTGGTGGAGCAAATGCATTGGTGGTCGCCGCTTCGGTGAGTTCGCAGGTGTGCATGCGGTTGGCTCCGGACAGTAGTCATCACCGTTGCTGGTTGCGGTAAGTTCGGCACTTCGCCTTGGCACGTCGTTCCCGCGCTGCGCTCGTTGCAGTTGGCTTCGGTGGCGTCACGCGCCACTGCTTCGCTGGGGCAAGCTCCATCCCGCAAGCTGTGGCACACTCTGCCCAGGCGGCAGTGCTGGGGAGCATGGTTGCATCATCCAACCTTTGCGGCCACTCACTGCCTAACAACTCATTCAAGCCGAAGTTGCTTCGCAACTCGGCTTAATTCAAGCGTTAGGCCATGGTGGAGCAAATGCGTTGGTGGTCGCCGCTTCAGTGAGTTCGCAGGCGTGCATGCGGTTGGCTCCGGACAGCAGTCATCTCCGTTGCTGGTTGCGGTAAGTTCGGTACTTCGCCTTGGCACGTCGTTTCCGCGCTGCGCTCGTTGCAGTTGGCTTCGGTGGTATCACGCGCCGTTGCATCGCTGGGCAAGCTCCATCCCGCAAGCTGTGGCAAACTTGATCCAGGCGGCAGTGCTGGGGAGCATGGTTGCACCATCCAACCTTTGCGGTCACTCACTGCCTAACAACTCATTCAAGCCGAAGTTGCTTCGCAACTCGGCTTAATTCAAGCGTTAGCGCCCTATGGCAATTGATCAGCAAGCTCGAGCAACTTTGGCTGAGTCAACGCGCTGGCTCATTGGCGCTCGTATCACAAATTTCCAGTTCGACGATGCGGTGCCAAAGTCGGCGGATCCGGCGATCCGAGAGATCTACACCCAATTCCTATGGCTGCTCTACTGTGATCTTCGAGAGCACCGCCTGGTCGGTGCCGACAGGCTGTCGCAAGCTCAAAGGGACGCGGCAGTTCGCTGCGTCCTCTTTCTCAAGTCAGGCCTTGCCTACCTTTGGCCGGTTCTCTCCCGCGGCCAGTCTGCGCTTCTCACTATTGGCAACTTGCTGACACTTGGATTAGCAGGACGCATCTACTTCCGTCGCCTACGGTCCGCCGGCGACATGGCGTACTGGCCGTTCTCATCTCAGTCACATTACGCTGCCGCGCTCGGTACGCCTGTGTACTTGCCCGGCGCGGGCGCTAACAATTCATTCAAGCCGAACCCGCTTCGCGGGTCGGCTTAATTCAGGCGTTAGGCCTCGAATTCATGCAGCCCTACATCTTCCAAGGAATCGTACTTCCCGAGCGGGCCCAGCTTTCATTGCAGTTTTCGCTGGGCTTTGAGCATCTATCCTCCGGGATCAAGGCTACGGCTCGAGTGAGCATCCTTCTCAATCAAGTCGTCGTCTGGGTCGAAACAGCTCATGACTGGAACGTCTTTGACCTGCGCAACGTTGTGAGCAGCATTGTTCAAGGTCATTTGCAGATGGTCGGCTATCTAAAGGGATTTGCCTACGACTTCGAATTGACGCGAGTGCTGAATCAGGAACGCGCAGTCGACTATGTGTTCGGCATTGACATCCCTTGCCTCGCGGAGCGAGGTAAGGATGTCGACCTATCCCAGGCCTTGGCCAAGCTGCGCGAGAAGACGACGGGGAAGAACGGAGTCTATTTAAATCGTTGCTTTAGCGACTTGGCCGCCGCCATGAAGCACGCAGATGACACTGGCTTCTATTGCTACCGTGCGATCGAAGCGCTGCGACATCACTGTGCAGCGGTCAAATCGCTGACGGAGGAAAGCAAGGCAATACAGTGGCAAAAGTTCCGAGAAGTCGCAGGATGTGAGGAGCAAACATTGCGGGAAATCAAAGCGGCAGCTGATCCGCTGCGTCATGGCGATGTTGTTGGTTCAACCTCCGCCGACCGCGAGAAAATCCTCACAATCACATGGAACACCGTTGACAGCTACCTCGTCGAGGCCTAATCCCTTGCTCAAGCTTAGCGCCAACGGCAGGCCACCAGGCCAGGTCTGACGGTGCACGGTACATTTTCGCCAGCCCGGGTGCCTGGCGTCCTGCCGTCGTCGCCCGCTTAGCTCGAACGTTAGGCGGTGCAAGACATGCTGTCGACACTTGGACCTGCAATCAGAAGCCTCGGCCCGAACGAATCACACCGAAAGGGAAAAGAAGATGAGCGCGTTACTATTCGTCATCGCAATTCTCTCAGTTGGTTACGGCTTGATCTCTTTGAGTCAGGCCACACTAGGCGTGGGCATGATCGCGATTGGCTGCTTTGTTGCCATTCTTGCGAGGCTGGTCCAGGCGCAGAACACCATCGTGCTCTATCTAGGCCCAAGGCCTAACAATTCATTCAAGCCGACACCACTTCGTGGCGCGGCTTAACTCAGGTGTTAGGCCGTGGTGGAGCAAATGCGTTGGTGGTTGCCGCTTCGGTGAGTTCGCAGGCGTGCATGCGGTTGGCTCCGGACAGTAGTCATCACCGCTGCTGGTTGCGGTAAGTTTGGTACTTCGCCTTGGCACGTCGTTCCCGCGCTGCGCTCGTTGCAGTTGGCTTCGGTGGCATCACGCGCCGCCGCATCGCTGGGCAAGCTCCATCCCGCAAGCTATGGCACACTTGGTCCAGGCGGCAGTGCTGGGGAGCATGGTTGCACCATTCAACCTTTGCGGCCACTCACTGCCTAACAACTCATTCAAGCCGAAGTTGCTTCGCAACTCGCCTTAATTCAAGCGTTAGGGGGCAGTGGTGAGTACCGCGCGATTCTTCAAAGAGCACGGCGCTGCAATGCGATCCGGTGACAGCACAGACCATCGGCAGCGGATGCAAGAGGCCTATGACACTGTCCGGGACAACTGGCTCGCCAAAAGGGAATATATAGCGCTCGTGAAGGCCATTGTCGGCAATTGGACGTCCGGAAACTGCGTTGATTACATGCTTCCTGTTACCTCAGCACTCGTCGCAGATGAGAAGTTAGATCTTCACCGACACCTCTGGACACGTACGTTAAAGAGGCAGGCCAGCGACTTCTTTCGCGAGTACTCGTTCATTCGCCGTCAACGACTGACATTCCAAGACATCGCTTCTACGGATTCTTCGGGCTTCGATGAGTTTGATTACGCCAATTACAGTGATCATCGAAAAGCCGCCTCTTTTCTTCTTAGTCGCATCTCTTCAAGCTTGACGATTTGGAGAGACGAGCTGATCGGCGCTGGTCTGAGCACAGAGGATCCAGACAATATTGCGGCTAGTCTCCAACTTCTTAAGCAGCCCCGCATTGAGGTCAATCGCTTGCCCCCTAACAATTCATTCAAGCCGAACCCGCTTCGCGGGTCGGCTTAATTCGGGCGTTAGGCATCATCAGGAAAGAACAATGAACTTCCCCAGGGATGAAAACGGCGATGTCCTCCGTCGTATGCAGGCTTCCAATTTCGACTTCTCAAAAAAACACGACGTGGAGTTCTTTGCTGTTTTTCGCACCGAAGAAGCGGCCCGCTACGTAGCAATGGAATTTGTTGCTGATCGTAAAGCTGGCGAGCATTTTGTAAATATTGAGACTAGGCCGGCAGATTCCGGGGGTATGGAGCTTGAGCTAGTCAAGCGCATGATCGTCACCCATGATGCCGTTACGGAATTCGAGGAGCGCCTTGCTAGTCGTGTTTCCAGGCACGATGGTTACATGGATGGGTGGGGCGTTCTTCAGCAATGATGCCTAACAACTCAATCAAGCCGAACTGGCTTCGCCAGTCGGCTTATCTCGGACGTTAGGTCGCATGGACAACTTTGCATCACGTCAGGCTCTAGTGCTCTCCTTGGTCCGAGGCCTGTGGGGTGAGGTCCATCCGCAGTTGCGTCAAGCCTCGATTGAGGCTGATAAAAGCGCGTGCATTGTTCGCCTCCGCTTCGAATACGACGGCGAAGCCACAGGCCCCGCGCGAGAGAGCTGCTCTTCTGCGGCCACCGAGGTCATTGCCGACTTCCCTGCAACTTGGGACTTAGATGAACAACATGTGGCCGCGGCTTTTCCCGGCTCTTTAACTCCGCTTGAGCATGTTGTCTTCCGACGTTGGGAGCCCGATGATGCGGCCTAACAATTCATTCAAGCCGAACCCGCTTCGCGGGTCGGCTTAATTCAGGCGTTAGGCCGTGGTGGAGCAAATGCGTTGGTGGTTGCCGCTGCGATGAGTTCGCAGGTGTGCATGCGGTTGGCTCCGGACAGCAGTCATCACCGTTGCTGGTTGCGGTAAGTTTGGTGCCTCGCCTTGGCACCTCGTTTCACTTCTGCGCTCGTTGCAGTTGGCTTCGGTGGCATCACGCGCCGCTGCATCGCTGAGCAAGCTCCATCCCGCAAGCTGTGGCAAACTTGATCCAGGCGGCAGTGCTGGGGAGCATGGTTGCACCATCCAACCTTTGCGGTCACTCACTGCCTAACAATTCATTCAAGCCGAAGTTGCTTCGCAACTCGGCTTAATTCAAGCGTTAGCCGTATGGAAGAACTCGCTTCGATCATCGACAAACCTCTCACCTCAGCAGAGGTGCAGCGTGCACTGTCTCGTTTCAACCTGATCGAGCAGGTGTTCGATCCGCTCGAGGAAGGGATGCCTGCGGAGCGCTTCCTGACAGACAAGGTGGGCGGCCTTCAAATTGAAATTCGGCCGGATGGGCGCATCGGCACGGTATTTCTTCACTCATTCGGCAAGGATGGCTTCGGACAGTTCCACTATCCCTTGATAGGCGGCCTTACGTTCTCCTCCATGCCGGCCGATGTCCTAGAGTGCTTAGGCAGCCCATCAGCAGGCGCCGTAGTCGATCCGCCGTCATTCGGTGTTACCTCTTGGGCCAAATACGAAACGCCATTGCACACAATACATTTCAGCTTTGGCATCAACAGCATCACACTCGTTACTATCATGCCGGTCGACTGGCAGCCCGGAGGCTACAGTGGCGGCTAACAATTCATTCAAGCCGAACCCGCTTCACGGGCCGGCTTAACTCTGGTGTTAGGGGGCATGGAAAGATCCTCGCACATTTGGCTGACTACCCGCCTGACTTTAGTGGCGCTATCCATACCGGCGTGGTTACCCATTCGCGCCACAATGCCTGACGACTTCTCACAACCGCCCAAGTGGTACATTACTTTCATTCTTTGCGGATTCGCCTTGGTCTCGGTCATTGCCTGGCAAGTACTTCGCAATGACCTGGTTTGGCAACGCCCCAGTTGGACTGCCAATCCATTCAACCAAAGCATGCCGCTTGAGGGGCTACACTTGTCGGGCTGGTCGTTTGTTTTGGGGGCGCTAGGGTTACTTCTCGCAAATTTTTTTCACCAACCAACGGATTGCGCGTGGGTACTGCCCGGTTGCATTGGCACTGGCCTGCTTGTAGGCGTGCGTGTTGCGGCCACCAGCAATGCCCCCTAAAAATTCATTCAAGCCGAGCCCGCTTCGCGGGTCGGCTTAACTTAGGCGTTAGACGACAGGATCATGATCAATCGCACTGACAATCCCTTGGGCTGGTCCATGCTGCTCCACGACCTGGAGGATGCATACGAGCATCTGGGCAATCTCATAAAGGAGATTTCTGCTGAGCCCGAGTATGGGGAGCCTGAGCTACGGGTAGACTTGGGACACGTCTATGCGCATCTCAATCGAGCATGGCGCCGCCGCTTGGTCGCAGATGACTTTTCTGAAAGTGAGTGGGCATCTGCAGGAGCGTTTCCCGATGATCTCGCGCCTGTCGCCTAACAACTCAATCAAGCAGAACTTTCTTCGCAAGTCGGCTTATCTCGGACGTTAGGCCTCACATGACAGATTCAAGCGAACCCCTTTCCGAAGCACTTGTAGTAGTTAAGCGCAATGGAGTCCACCGCATCGAGATTCGAGAGGTGCTTCAAGATGGCGACTCTTACTTCCTTGTCTTTGCTAGATCAGACGGTACAGAAGCGCGAGTTCCGATTGACGGGACAAAGCTTAAGAAGACGATAGACGAACGGGTACTGGCGGATTTGATCTATCACGGTGGAGCACTCGTCGCACCTCAGCAGGATGTTTGATAGCTCGCGGGTCTGCCCGAAAGGTGAGGCCTAACAATTCATTCAAGCCGAAGCCGCTTCGCGGCTCGGCTTAACTCAGGCGTTAGGCATCAATGTATATTCGGCCTCTATTAGTCAACCTTGAGTCTCCGTAC
>NZ_JARVTE010000012.1:0-273625 GCF_030208815.1 Xanthomonas sp. fls2-241-TYG-148 | reverse complement strand
AGGACGTACTTGCAGCGTGTCCCGCGATGGTGGGCGGGCAAGGGCCCTGCAGCCAGGCCGCAGATCAGTCGCTCTGCGGCAGCCCTCAGGCGGGCGCGGCCGGTGCTCGGAATCAGCATGTACCACTCATACACTCCGGTTTCTGCGCGCCGTCCGCGCCCACTTGGCGACTGCTCGCTACGTTTTTTAGCCGCTCTAAGTCTGTCGCTCGCGCTTACAACGCACGCGGCAGGTTCTGGCTGTCCTGTTGACCGGTGATCAAGGTCCAGCCCACCAGCTCGGTGGTGACCTGCGTCATCGCCTGCTCGAAGGCTGCGGCGACCGTCTCGGTGTCGGTACCCGTGGACGGGCGTGCAACCAGGAAGGTACGCGAGGCCACCACGCGCTGATCGGAGGAATGCAGCAGCTTGGCGTTGAGCTCGATGGTGGCAGCCGGCAGCGACTGGCCGGCATAGTCGGACTCGAAGCGGCGCACGTCGATCGCCAGTTTGTAGTCCGAGCGGATCCCGGCGCCGATGCGCGCAACCGCGGCGATCTTGCCGGAGTCTTCGAACGCACGCACCACGCTGTCTTCCAGCATGTCGGTGGCCGGTTGCGCCCAGCCGGCGCCGTGATAGACCTGCAATTCGCCGGGGGTCGGGCGCACATTGATGCGCGGGCTGTCGATGATACGCGCGGCGCTGGGCTTGGCCACCGAGAGCTGCCAGCTGACCTGCGGCCACGCCGGATTGGGCGTGACGCGCGCGGTGGGGGCGTAGATCGTGGCCGGTTTCTGGTCGCCACCGGTCAGGACCGAGCAGCCGCCCAGCGCCAGCAACGAGACGCACAGCAGGGGACGCAACAGGCGCATGGCAGTCATTTCGGTTCGAACTCCTTGGGTGCGTCGCGGCCGAGCAGGTAGCGCGCAGGGTTGTTGTCCAGTTTGTCGCTGACCCGGCGCAGATCGCGGATCAGGCCGCGCAACTCGGTGAGCGTGGGGCCCAGCTGACCCAGGCCGTCGTTGGCAAAACTATTGATGGCCGCGCGGTTCTCGCCAAGGATGTTGTCGGCGTTGCCGGCGGCCGAATCCAGCTTGACCAGGGTGGCGTCGAGTTTTTCCAGGATGCCGGGCAGCTGCTGCACCAGGTTCTGGTCCAGCCGCTTGATGGTGCCGTTGGTGGTAGTCAGGGTGGTGTCCAGATTGCGCGCGGCATCGCGCGCGCTGACGATCAGCGCCTGCATGCCCTCGTCGCGATCGGCGATGCCGCCGCTGATCTTTTCCAGGTTCTGCAGCGTGGCGGTGATGCTGGCCACGTTCTTGTCCGAGAGCATCTGGTCCATGCGCTCGACGATGCGGTTGGCGGTGTCGGTGATGTTCTGCAGCGCCGACGGCGTGGTCTGGATGATCGGCGCGTCGCTCTTGTCGATGGTGGTCAGCGACGGTGCTTCGGGCGTGCCGCCGGAGAGCTGGATGATCGACGGGCCGGTCAGGCTGGTGATGGCCAGCTTGGCGCGGGTGTCGCTCTTGATCGGCGTGGTGGAGTTCACCCGCACATGCGCCACGACCTGGCGCGGGTCGTTCGGCGCCAGTGTCAGCTCGGTGATCGAGCCCACCGCGATGCCGTTGTACTGCACCGGGCTTCCGACCGACAGGCCGGTCACCGCCTCGCGGAACACCACCCGGTATTGCTGCCAGGTGCGGTCGGAGGAGTATTTGGCGGCCCACAGCCCGAACAGCAGCAGGGCCAGGCCGGCCACGATGGTGAAGGCGCCGATCAGGACGTAATTGGCTTTGGTTTCCATGCTCAGGCGGTCTCGGTGGAGGCTGTCTTGGCCTGGCGCGCGGCACGCGCACGGGGGCCGTGAAAATATTCCTGGATCCAGGGGTGATCGACCTGTTCGATTTCGGCCAGCGGGGCGTTGGCGATCACCTTGCGATCGGCCAGCACCGCGATGCGGTCGCAGATGGCGTACAGCGTATCCAGGTCGTGGGTGATCAGGAACACGGTCAGGCCCAGGGCCTGCTGCAGGGTGCGGATCAGCCGGTCGAAGGCGGCCGCGCCGATTGGATCCAGCCCGGCGGTGGGCTCGTCCAGGAATAGCAGCGGCGGGTCCAGTGCCAGCGCCCGCGCCAGTCCGGCGCGCTTGCGCATGCCGCCGGACAATTGCGAGGGCAGCTTGTCCAGCGCGTCGGCGGGCAGGCCGGCCAGCTTGATCTTCAACAGCGCCAGTTCGAAATACCAGCGCTCGGGAAACTCGCCGTGATGCTCCTTTAGCGGCACCTGCACGTTCTCACCGACGGTCATCGACGAAAACAGCGCGCCGTCCTGAAACAGCACGCCGGTGTTGCGGGTGATGTGCTGGCGATCGACGAAACGGCCCGAGCGCGCATCCGCGCCCAGCACCTGGATGCTGCCGGCATCGGGTTCGCGCAGGCCCAGGATGCTGCGCATCAACACCGACTTGCCGGTGCCCGAGCCGCCGACCACGCCCAGGATCTCGCCGCGGCGCACGTCCAGGTCGAGCTCTTCGTGGACGACCTGGCTGCCGAACCGGTTGGTCAGCCCGCGCACGGAGATTGCCAGCTGGTCGTCGTCGGAGTCGGTCTCTGTGCCGGGATTTGGGATTTGGGATTCAGGATTGGTCACAGCACAGTTCTCCCGAGTGTCAGGGCGCTCGCTACGCCTCTGCTTTGTACGAATCCCGAATCCCCAATGTCGAATCCCGGCCTCATCACCACCCCATCTTCATGAACCACAACGCTGCAATCGCGTCGAGGATGATGACCAAGGAAATCGTCTGCACCACCGAAGAAGTGGTGCGTTCGCCCACCGACTGCGCGGTGCCGCTGACCTTCAAACCCTCCAGGCAGCCGATCAGGCCGATCACCAGCGCAAACAGCGGCGCCTTCGACAGGCCGACCAGGAAGTGCCGCAGCTGGATGGTGTCGTGCATGCGTGCCAGATACATCTGCGGCGGAATGTCCAGATCGAACGCGCCCACGGTGACGCCACCGGCCAGGCCGGCGATCATCGCGATGAAGGTCAGCAGCGGCAAGGTGAAGATCAGCGCGAGCAGGCGCGGGATCACCAGCAGGTCGATCGGGTCCAGCCCCAGGGTGCGGATGGCATCCACTTCTTCGCGCGATTTCATCGCGCCGATCTGCGCGGTGAACGCGCTGGCGGTGCGGCCGGCCAGGACAATGGCGGTGAGTAGTACGGCAAATTCGCGCAGGAACGCGATCGACACCAGTTCCACCACATAAATCTCCGCGCCGAAGTCGCGCAGGATCGTCGAGCCCAAAAACGCGATCACCGCGCCCACCAGATACGACAGCAGCACCACCAGCGGCACCGCATCCAGCCCCACCTGTTCCATGTGGTGCACGGTGGAGGTGAGCCGGAAGCGGCGCGGTTCGTGGATCAGTCGCGCGATCTTGACCAGGTTCTCGCCCAGGAAGCTGTTGAGCTCCAGGATGCCCTGGCCCACGCCGTGGGTGGTGCGGCCCAGGCGATCGAGCGCGGCGACAAAGCCGTAATCGCGCTTGGGCTTGGGGCGCTCGTCGTTGAGCTCCTCGATGGTGCACACCAGTGCCTGGTGCTCGTCGCGGAAATCGATGGCGTCTTCTTTCAGGCCCATGCGGCTGGCAAAGCGCAGCAGCTGCAGCACGCCGGCCGAATCCAGTTGCTGGATGCCACGCGCGTCGATGCGGCGCACCCCGTCGGGAACGGCTTGCAGCAGCTCGGCCTGGGGCAGGGCGGTGGCCAGGACCCAACTGCCGGCGAGGCGTACCTCGGCATGGTCCTGCGAGTCTTGTTCGATGCGTGGCGGTTGCGGTTTGATCATGGGCGGCCTGTCCGTGGCGTCAGCATACAGTGGCTGGCGTGAGCGAATGATGGGGAGTGACTGCGCGCATGGCGACAGCCACCGGCGATGGCGACCACGGGCCACGCGTGCTGCGCATACACTGGCGTCCTCGCCCAGGCGCCGCTTCGATCCGACCCGCCACGCATGTCTGCTGCCACCGTTGTTCCATCGTCCGCCGGCGCAACCTACGCGCAACGTGTCGCCTTCGTGTCGGAAATCGCCGGGCGCCTGCATTCCTATGGCACCACCGCGCAGCGGCTCGAGGCGGCGGTGATCGGCCTGTCGCAGAAACTGGGGCTGGATTGCGAGCCCTGGTCCAATCCCACCGGCATCATCCTGAGCTTCAGCGACCCGACCAAGTCGATCGGCTCCAGTGACATCACCCGCGTGATCCGCCTGGCGCCGGGCGAGAACGACCTCTACAAACTCAGCGTCGCCGACTACGTGGCCGACAGCGTCGCCAACGGGCGCATGAGTATTGCCCAGGGGCACACGGCCCTGCGCCGTCTTGACCGCGAAACCGACCGGCGCGGCAAGGCCCTGCAGGTGCTGGCGTTCGGCCTGGCCGCGGCCGGGGTGGCCGGGCTGTGGAAGCTGCCGTGGCTGGACATCGCCACCGCCGGGGTGATCGGCATGTCGATCGGGCTGCTCACCCAGTACACCGACAAGCGCCCGGCCACCAAGGAGGCCGGCGAAGCACTGGCCGGGCTGCTGGCCGGCGTGGTCGCTGCGCTGGTGGCGTCGCTGGTCGGCCCGCTCAATCTCAATACGGTGATCATTGCCTCGCTGGTGGTGCTGCTGCCCGGTATGTCGCTGACCAATGCGTTCAACGAGTTGGCCAGCCAGCATTGGGTGTCGGGCACGGCGCGCCTGGCCGGTGCGGTCACCACGGTGCTCAAGCTCACCGTGGGCGCGGTGATTGCGGTGACGTTGACCCAGCTGGTGGGCTTGAACCCGCAGGTCGCCGCGGTGCGCCCACAGGCCGGCTGGGTGGAATGGGCCTCGCTGCTGGTGGCCGCGTATGCGTTCGCGGTGCTGTTCAAGGCCAATCGCCGCGATTATCTGTGGATCATGGCGGCGGCCATGTCCGGGTATGTCATTGCGCGTTATGCCGGGCATGCCTGGGGCGGGCCGGCCGGCGTGTTCGCATCGGCGATGGCATTGACCGCTGCCGGAAATCTGTTTGGACGTGTGGTGCAAAAACCCGGTGCGCTGATCCGGTTGCCGGGCATCATCATGCTGGTGCCCGGTAGCACCAGTTTGCGCGGGTTTTTGACCCTGGTGCAGCAGCAGGACGTCACCGTCGGCCAAGCCGCGCTATTGGCGGTCACCAATATCGTGATGGCTTTGGTGGCCGGATTGCTGTTTGGCAATCTGCTGATCCCGGCCCGCAAGAATTTATGACAGGCCCGAACGGCGCCCAATAAAAAACGCCGGCAGTGCCGGCGTTTTTTATTTGCCTTGAATCACGCAGCCTTGGCTTTCTTGGTCGCGCGCTTGGTGGCAGTTTTGCGCGTGGCCTTCTTGGCGGTGGCCTTCTTTGCCGGCTTTGCGCCGCCGTCCTTCTTGATCAGGAAGTCTTCGACCTTCTTGCCGGCAGCGGTCAATTCAGCCAGCCAGCGCGGCTGCTTGCCGCGGCCGGTCCAGGTTTCCTGGGCATTGGCGGGATTGCGGTATTTCGGTGCAACCTTGCCCAGCTTGCGTCCGGCACGCGGACCCGGCTTGCCGGCGGCAGCCGGACGGCCCGGGCCGGCACTGGCGGCGGCGCCAAACAATTCTTCAATGGAATAACCCTGGGCTTTCGCGGCGCGGGTCAATTGGGTCCGCACCTTGGCAATCGGCGCGCGCTTGGCGACCACCGTCTGCTGCTTCTTTGCATTCTTGATCAGTGCGCCCAACTGCTTGGCCGACAGGCCGGTGAGATCGATCGACATCACTACTCCGGAAAATGAGAGGGAAATTAAGAGCAACTAACAAAACGGTGACATATTCGAATGGCAGGCGCGGCCTGCCATCGGTTTTCTCTGGAGCGCGTCCATGCGAAATCCTGCGCACCATCCCAAACCGCACGTCACGCTTTGTTAGTTGCTCTCGGAATGCCATTCCGTGGCAGCGCCGGCCATCATAATGACAGAAAACCCATATGACAAATGCGCCGAATTACTTCGGCGCAGTGCGTTCATCCAGCGGGAGGATATTGCCCGGGTTTGATCAGTGCCCAAGCCGGGAGAATAACCCGGCCTTATCCAGGTTTTCTGCCGATTCGGCGGTGCGGGCGCGATATTCAAAAGTCCCGGCCGCCAATCCACGCTCGGACACCACCACGCGGTGCGGAATGCCCAGCAGTTCCATATCGGCAAACATGGCGCCCGGGCGCAGGCCGCGATCGTCCAGCGCCGCCTCGATGCCGGCGGCGATCAATTCCTCCAGCAAGTCACCGGCCGCGGCAGCCACCTGCGCGTCCTGCTTGGGGTTGATCACGCACACCACCACCTTCCATGGCGCCATCGGCGCGGGCCAGACAATGCCGGCGTCGTCGTGGTTCTGTTCGATCGCCGCCGCCACGATGCGCGAGATGCCAATGCCGTAGCAGCCCATCTTCATCACCGCAGCCTTGCCGTTTTCGTCCAGCACGGTGGCCTGCAGCGCTTCGGCGTATTTGCTGCCGAGCTGGAACACATGGCCCACCTCGATGCCGCGGGTCAGGCGCAGCTCGCCGCCGTCGCTGGCACGGTCGCCGTCGACGACATTGCGCACGTCGGCCACGGTCTCCGGTTCGGGCAGGTCGCGGCCCCAGTTGACCCCGGTCAGGTGCACGCCCACCGCGTTGGCACCGACTACGAAATCGGCCATGGCGGCGACGTCGCGATCGGCAATGATGCGAATCGGCTGGACCGGCTGCACCGGCCCCAGGAAGCCGGGCTCGCTGCCCAGGTGCTCACGGATCTCGCTTTCATTGGCCAGCCGGTAGTCGGCCATGCCGGAAACCTTGGCCAGCTTGATCTCGTTGACGGCGTGATCGCCACGCACCAGCACCAGCACGAAGCCGGCGGCGGTCATCACCGCGATCGACTTCACCGTGCGCTGCAGCGGCAGGCCCAGCAACTGGGCCACGTCTTCGCAGGTCTTCTGGGTGGGCGTGTCCACGCGCTGCAGGGGCTCGCCGGCAGCCGGGCGCGGGGCGGGCAGGGCGGCGCTGGCGGTTTCCACATTGGCCGCGTAGTCCGAGCCGGTGGAGAACGCCAGCGAGTCCTCGCCCGATTCGGCGATGACATGGAATTCCTGCGAGGCATCGCCGCCGATTGCGCCGGAGTCGGCCTGCACCGCACGGAACTCCAGCCCCAGCCGGGTAAAGATGCGGATATAGGCGGCCCGCATGTTGTCGTACTCGCGCGCCATGTCCGCATCGGTGAGATGGAACGAATAGGCGTCCTTCATCAGGAACTCGCGTGCACGCATCACGCCGAAACGCGGGCGGATTTCATCGCGGAACTTGGTCTGGATCTGGTAGAAATTCAGCGGCAGCTGCTTGTAGCTGTTGATTTCCTGACGCGCGAACTCGGCCGCGGCTTCTTCGGCGGTCGGGGTGTAGCAGAACTCCTGTTCCTTGCGGTCCTTGATCTTCAGCAATTGCCCGCCGAACTTTTCCCAGCGGCCGGTCGCGTCCCACAGCTCGCGCGGCTGGATGGTGGGGAACAGCACTTCCACCGCCCCGGCGCGGTTCATTTCCTCGCGCACGATGGCCTCGACCTTGCGCAGCACGCGCAAGCCCAGCGGAGACCAGGTGTACAGCCCGGAGGCCAGCTTGCGGATCATGCCCGCGCGCAGCATCAGACGGTGGCTGACCAGCTCGGCGTCGGCCGGGGTTTCCTTGGTGGTGTGCAGGTGGAACTGGGAAAGACGCATCGGGCTTCGCTTGAGGCGGAAAGCCGATAGTTTGCCAGTGTCGTGCCCTGCAGGTCATCGGCGATGACCCGGCGGCGCGTTGCGTGCACCGGCGCGCGGCCGGTGCGCAGGGCTCAGGTGGTTGGGCCGCCGGCCGGTGCGGGCTTGCAATAGGCCTTGGCGGCGGCCTCGGCCAGGTTGCGCTGCGCGGCGCGCGCTTCCGGGTCCAGCGGGGTGCCAGGCTTGCCGTCGCCGGCGCCCATGGTCACTTCACCCTTGCCGCTGAGCAGTTCCAGGTTACGGCGTGCGGTGAGGCAGTCGGCCGATTCGGGCGCGGCCGTTTCCGGGGCGGCGATGGCGGCGGTGCCGCTGCGCGCGTCGATCCGGCGCGACTCGTAGCGCTGGCCGGTCGGGGGCGGGGTCTCGGTGTAGTGGGTCACGCCCTTGGCGTCCTTCCACTTGTATAGATCGGTGGCGCCGGCGGCGGCGCTGACCAGCATCAACAGGGCGCAGAGCCCGGACGACAGGTGCATGAGGCTTCCCCTAGATGATTCCCGCGGCGATTGCAGCATTCAGCGACCGCCGTGGCAAGTGATCGATGGGCCGGCAGGGCGCATCAGGCCGGGCCGCGCTACCGCCGGACGGACCTCAGGCCCTACACTTGCCGGATGGATGAAATGAGACCGCCCCCGCGTTCGCGCACGATCTACCTGCTGCCGAACCTGTTCACCACCGCCGGGTTGTTCTCCGGCTTCTACGCCATCATTGCTGCCGCCAACGGCCAGTTCGTGCAGGCCAGCATGGCGGTGTTCGTGGCCGCGGTGATGGACGGGCTGGACGGCCGCGTGGCGCGCCTGACCAACACCAGCAGCGAATTCGGCGTGCAGTACGACTCGCTGGCCGACCTGGTCAGCTTCGGCATGGCGCCGGCGCTGGTGATGTATCACTGGTCGCTGTCGGCGCTGAAGTTCGACAGCAGCGTGATGGGCCGGGTCGGCTGGTCGGCGGCGTTTCTGTATGCGGCCTGCGCCGCCCTGCGGCTGGCGCGCTTCAATACCCAGGTCGGTGTGGTCGACAAGCGCTGGTTCATCGGCCTGGCCAGCCCGGCCGCGGCCGGCTTGATGATGTCCTTCGTGTGGGCCTTCGCCGACGACAGCCTGGGCCTGGATGGCGAGCAGCTACGCTATGTGGCGCTGGGCGTCACCGTGGTGTCGGCGTTGCTGATGGTCAGCCGGATCCGGTTCTGGAGTTTCAAGGGCGGCGAACGCGGCCCGCGTGCCGACCGGGTGCCGTTCCTGGCGCTGGCGATCGCGGCGGTGGTCATCGCGCTGCTGGTCATCGACCCGGCACGCTCGCTGCTGGTGATCGGTGTGCTGTACGCCTTGTCCGGCCCGGTGATGTGGCTGTGGCGGCGCGGACGCAGGACGCCCGAGCTGCCATGAGCGAGATGGCCGTCGCGCCGGTGTGGTCGGACCTGCAGGTGAGCTGCCTGCAGGCGATGGGCCACACCGTGTATCTGGACCGCGACACGGTGGAGGCCGAACCGGCGCCTGCCGTGGCCGAGGCGTCGGCACCGGTGCGAGAACCAGCGCGCCCGCAACACGCCGCGCCTGCGCCCAGCGCAGCACCTGCCGCACGCCGCAACGCACCGGCTGCGCCGTCCGAGCCACCTGTCGATGTCAGCGTTCGTCCGTCCGCGCCTGCCACACCGCGGCGTGGCCGTGTGGGCATGCCCGACAGATTGCAGATTGCCTTGTTGCGTGCATCCGGCTGCAATCCCGGTGACCCACAAACCCAAGCCTTGATGGCCTCCTGGCCGCTGGCCGAATTGCGCGGCAACCCGGCCGCCAAGCGCGCGCTGTGGCCGCAGCTGCGCGCCCTGCGCCGGCGCCAGGGCCCGGCGTGAGCGCCATGAACGCGCCGATGCCCACTGCCCTGCGCGCCATGCGTGAGAGCGACCTGGACGCGGTGATGGAGATCGAGCGCCGCGCGTATCCGTTTCCGTGGACGCGCAGCATTTTTCGCGATTGCCTGCAGGCCGGGTATCCGGGCTGGGTGATGGAGCAGGCCGGGCAGATCATTGGCTACGGCGTGATCAGCATTGCTGCCGACGAGGCGCATGTGCTCAACGTCTGCATTGCACCGGAAGCACAGTCGCAAGGACACGGCCGTGTGTTGCTGCGCGCGCTGATCAAGGCGGCCTGCGACCGCGGCGCGCGGCGCGCGTTTCTGGAAGTGCGCCCGTCCAATCCGTCGGCGATTGCCTTGTACCACTCCGAAGGGTTCAACGAGATCGGGCGACGTCCGCGCTACTACCCCGCGCACACCGGGCGCGAAGATGCCCTGGTGATGGCGATCGAGCTGTTCTTCGAAGGCATCTCCTGACCGATCGTGTGGCGCGCAGACTCTGCGACGCCCTGGTGTGACTGACTGATTGAAAGCTGGCCGCGCGGTTGCGTGGCGGGCACGTGTGCGCTGACGCTCGGCACCATCATCGAACGTGCATGCATGGGTGCGCGCTTGCACGGCATGCGTGTGTGCATACGTCACAGCGGACGAAGCGAGCGCAACGTGCGCGCGGCCACCTTGGCTCATCATGCGACGCACGCGCTGATTGATACGCCGCGGTATTGGACGTGTGTGCGCATGATCGATCACTGCGCTGCACATCGCACAGAACTGCACGTCACCGGCAACGCGTGTTGCTGTGTTTGTGCGGTCTCCAGCGCTCAGTGATGTGTCCTGATCGCGCTGCTTGATGTGCCCTCTCACATGCGCGATCACACATCGTGCTTGCGCTGCTGCACGCCACCACGCGCTGCACGTCATGTTGCATTGCAGTGTCCTCGCTGCTGTCTCCGCGTGTCTGCGTCATCGCGTTTTGTCTTCTCTTGAATGTCCCGCATGCGTTTGCGTGACTGCGCGTGCACATCGACACATCGCCTAGATACAACCGATTGCGATGCTCCTAGTATCCGTGTCGCGGAAACTGAAAAGTACACAGCTGAAAAGTATGTTCCGCGCGCTCTAGTCGAGCGATGTGCCGCTGCGCGGTGCGTCGAACTTATCCGAGGGAGACATCAAGATGAAGCCGAAATTCTCAACGGCGGCCGCCGCGTCGCTGTTTGTCGGGTCGTTGCTGGTGATTGGCGTTGCCAGCGCCGATCCTGCACTGGAAGTTGCCACGACAGGCTGGGCCACGCAGAACGGTGGCACCAAGGGCGGCTCCAAAGCGGCGGCCGCCAATATCTATACGGTCAAGAACGCTGCCGAGCTGAAAGCTGCGTTGAAAGCCAGTGTTGGCAGCAACGGACGCATCATCAAGATCAGCGGCGTGATCGACGTCAGCGAAGGCAAGGCCTACAGCACCACGGCCGACATGAAGAGCCGCGCGCGTCTGGACATCCCCACCAAGACCACCTTGATCGGCATCACCAGTAACGCGGAAATCCGCGAAGGCTACATGTACGTCAAGGCGAACGACGTCATCATCCGCAACATCACCATCGAAAATCCGTGGGATCCGCAGCCGGTCTGGGATCCGGACGATGGCAGCGCGGGCAACTGGAACTCCGAGTACGACGGGTTGACCGTGGAAGGCGCCAGCAACGTGTGGGTGGACCACGTGACCTTCACCGATGGCCGCCGTACCGATGACCAGAACGGCACCGCCAACGGCCGCCCGAAGCAACACCACGATGGTGCGATGGACGTCAAGAAAGGCGCCAACTACGTGACCATTTCGTACTCGGTGTTCAAGCTGCACGAGAAGAACGATTTGATCGGCTCCAGCGACAGCGCCTCCAGCACCGACAGCGGCAAGCTCAAGGTGACCATCCACAACACCATGTTCCAGGACATCTCCGCACGTGCGCCGCGTGTGCGCTTCGGTCAGGTGCACCTGTACAACAACTACCACGTCGGCAGCACCAGCAATAAGGTGTATCCGTTCTCGCATGCGCATGGTGTCGGCAAGGAATCGAAGATCTTTTCCGAGCGCAACGCATTCGAAATCAGCGGCGTGAGCAGCTGCGACAAGATCGCTGCCGACTACGGCGGCAGCGTGTACCGCGATCAGGGCTCGTTGCTCAACGGCAAGGCGCTTTCTTGCTCGTGGAATACCAACATCGGTTGGACGCCGCCGTACACCTACAACCTGCTGTCGGCCGACAAGGTCGCCGCCGACGTCAAGGCAAAAGCAGGTGCCGGAAAGCTGTAAGCGTTACCACGTGCAGTGCCCGGCAACGGGCACTGCTGTGATGTGTTGCAGCTATGCCGAGGGTGCACGTGCAGCATATCGAAAATATACTTTTAAATAATTTACATAAAAGATAGCATCGGTCGGGTCCGCTAGGGGACTGGCCGATTCGGCCTGGGCGGATGCAGTGCTGTCACGGGGAGCGCGTCGCGCATGCGACGTGTCATTGCATCACTCATTCAAGAGAATTCAACACCATGTCGAATGCATCGACAGTTGTGGGTCGTACGGTTGTGGGCGTCGTTCTGGGCGCTGCGTTGTTGTCGGGTACCGCGTATGCGGCAGACCCTGCACTGGAAGTGGCCACCACCGGCTGGGCCACCCAGAACGGCGGCACCAAAGGCGGCTCCAAAGCGGCGGCGGCAGACATCTACACCGTCACCAACGCGGCCCAGCTCAAGGCGGCCTTGAAGGCCAAGGCCGGCAGCAACGGCCGCATCATCAAGATCAAGGGTGTCATCGACATCAGCGAAGGCAAGGCCTACACCAAGACCTCGGACATGAAGAGCCGTGGTCGCCTGGATGTGCCGACCAAGACCAGCCTGATCGGCGTCGGCACCAATGCCGAAATCCGCGAAGGCTTTTTCTACGTCAAGGCCAACGACGTCATCGTGCGCAATCTCACCATCGAGAATCCGTGGGATCCGGAGCCGGTGTGGGATGCCGACGACGGTGATGCAGGCAACTGGAATTCCGAGTACGACGGGTTGACCGTGGAAGGCGCCAGCAACGTGTGGGTGGACCATGTGACCTTCACCGATGGCCGCCGCACCGATGACCAGAACGGCACCGCCAACGGCCGCCCCAAGCAGCATCACGATGGTGCGATGGACGTCAAGAAGGGCGCCAACTACGTGACCATTTCGTATTCGGTGTTCAAGTCGCACGAGAAGAACAGCCTGATCGGCTCCAGCGACAGTGCATCGAGCACCGACTCCGGCAAGCTCAAGGTCACCATCCACAACACCTTGTTCCAGGACATTGCCGCACGTGCGCCGCGCGTACGCTTCGGCCAGGTGCATCTGTACAACAACTACCACGTCGGCAGCACCAGCAATAAGGTGTACCCGTTCTCGCATGCACATGGCGTGGGCAAGGAATCGAAGATCTTCTCCGAGAACAATGCCTTCGACATCAGCGGCGTGAGCAGCTGCACCAAGATTGCTGGCGACTACAAGGGCAGCGTGTACCGTGACCAGGGCTCGTTGATCAACGGCAAGGCACTGACCTGCAGCTGGAACAGCAACATCGGCTGGAAGCCGCCGTATACCTACAACATCCTGCCGGCCAACAAGGTGGCAGCGGACGTCAAGGCCAAGGCTGGCGCCGGCAAGCTGTAACGCCCGGCGCATCCTGCACCGCTGCGTCATGCAGCGGTGCGAACGCAGCACACAACGCCTGCAGCGATGCAGGCGTTGTGCGTTGTGTGCACTGGCGTGTGTGCTGTGCTGATGGTTTGCGTGGCAGGCCGCGCAGCGTGGGTGACAAGGCCGATCCGGATGCTCGTTTAACGACGCGCACGGCCTGGCGATTCAGTTGGCGCTGTTGTCGGAGCGCCACGTGTTCCGGATCGGCGGGACCTGTGATTGCAAGGATGGAGTGCAGGGCATCGGTGGCCGCACCGATCTCGATCGCGTGGAGCAGATCAACGGCGCGCCGATGGTGTGCATGCTCACTACCGCGATCGGTTGGAAGCCGCGTGATGCGTATAGCCGGTTGCCGAGCGCGGCCGTGGCTGCGGCGGTGCTGGCGTATAGGGGCGCCGGAGGACCTTGGAGCGGCTAACAAAACGTCGCGCCTGCCCGGCGGTTGCGTAGTCCTTTTGATTGCTGCTCTTAACCGGTAAGTGCCGCAGCCGAATGGCTGCGGATAGCGCATGCATCAAACGCCTGCGCCATGTGGCGCAGGCGTCGTGCTTCAGAGCTTGGCGCGCTGCTCACGCAGACCGGTCAGCTGGGTGGTCCAGTCGTTCAAGCGTGCGCGTTCCTGCTCGACCACCGCCGCTGGTGCGTTCTGCACGAAGGTGGCGTTGCCGAGCTTGCCGTTGCACTTGCCGATCTCGCTCTCCACGCGCTTGATCTCCTTGTCCAGGCGGGTGCGTTCGGCATCCATGTCGACCAGGCCTTCCAGCGGCACCAGCAAGGTGAGCTCGCCAACAATGGCCGTGGCGGCTGGCGGAGCTTCCTGGCCGGGGGCCAGCCAGTCGATGGCTTCCAGCTTCAGCAGGAATGCCAGCTGCGAGGCGAAACGCGCCACGCGCGCACGGTCGTCGCTGCTGCCGGCCTGCAGCCACAGGCGCACCTGCTTGGATGGCGGCACGTTCAATTCGCTGCGCACGCGGCGCAGTGCCGAGACCATCGCCTTGAGCCATTCGATATCGGCTTCTGCACCGGCGTAACCGCTGGTGTCGACATCGCCGCGCTGCGGGAAGGCTTGCAGCGAGATCGTGTCACCGGTGATGCCTAGGCGCGGCGCCACTTGCTGCCACAGTTCTTCGGTCACAAACGGGGTGAGCGGATGCAGCAGCCGCAGTAGCGCTTCCAGCACGTAGAGCAGCGTGTGGCGGGTGCTGTCGGCGGCGTCCTGCACCGCGCCGTTGAGCGCAGGCTTGGCCAGTTCGACGAACCAATCGCAGAACGCATTCCAGGCGAATTCGTACAGCGTTTGTGCGAGCAGGTCGAACCGGTAGTTGGCGTAATGCACCTGCGCTTCTGCGGCTACCGCGTCCAGACGCGCCAGGATCCACCGTTCGGTTTCGGTCTGCGGCTGCGGCACGCCGCTGAACTGTGCGCCTTCGGTGTTCATCAGTACGAAGCGCGTGGCATTCCACAGCTTGTTGCAGAAATTCTTGTAACCCTCGGCGCGGCCCAGATCGAACTTGATGTCGCGGCCATGCGTGGCGAGTGCGGCAATGGTGAAGCGCAGCGCGTCGGCGCCGTGGGCGATGATGCCGTCCGGGAATTCCTTGCGTGTGGCCTTTTCGATCTTTTCGGCCATGCGCGGCTGCATCAGACCGCTGGTGCGCTTGGCCACCAGGTCTTCGATGCTGATGCCGTCGATGATGTCCAGCGGGTCGAGCACGTTGCCCTTGGACTTGGACATCTTCTGGCCCTGCGCATCGCGGATCAGGCCGGTGATGTAGACATCGCGGAACGGCACCTGGCCGGTGAAGCTGTCGGTGGCCATGATCATGCGCGCCACCCAGAAAAAGATGATGTCGAACCCGGTGACCAGTACCGACGACGGCAAGTAGCGCGCGAAACCGCGCTCATCCATCGCCTGCGCATCCGGCCAGCCCAATGTGGAGAACGGCCACAGCTGCGAGGAGAACCAGGTTTCCAGCACGTCGCTGTCCTGATGCAAGGCAACCTCCGCACCCAGACCATGCGTGGCGCGCACCTGCGCTTCGTCGTGGCCGACATAGCACTTGCCCGCCTCGTCGAACCACGCCGGAATGCGGTGGCCCCACCACAGCTGACGGCTGATGCACCAATCCTGGATGTTTTCCATCCAGTGGCGATAGGTGTTGATCCAGTTCGGCGGCACGAACTTGACCTGGCCGCTTTCGACCAGCTCCAGGCCGCGCTTGGCCAGCGCATCCATCTTCACGAACCACTGGTCGGTGAGATACGGCTCGATCACCTGGCCAGTACGGTCGCCGCGCGGCACCTGTAGCTTGTGAGGTTTGGTTTCCACCAACAGCCCGAGGTCTTCCAGCTCGGACAGCACCAGCTTGCGCGCGTCGTAACGATCCAGACCGCGGTAGCTCTCCGGTGCGTTGTCGTTGATGGCGGCGGTGACGGTGAACAGGTTGATCATCGGCAAGTCATGCCGCACACCCACCTGGTAATCGTTGAAGTCATGCGCCGGCGTGACCTTGACCACGCCGGTGCCGAACGCGCGGTCCACGTAATCGTCGGTGATCACCGGCACCAGACGGCCGGTCAGCGGCAGCACGATCTGTGCGGCATGCAGCGTGGCGTAGCGCGCATCGTCCGGGTGCACCATCACCGCGGTATCGCCGAGCATGGTTTCCGGGCGCGTGGTGGCCACCACCAGGTAATCGCGGGTTTCGCGCAGGGTCTCGACGCCATCGACATCGTGCTCGACGTGTTCGTAGGTCACACCGTCGGCGAGCGGGTAGCGGATCGACCACAAAAAGCCGTCTTCTTCGACGTTTTCCACTTCCAGATCGGAGATGGCGGTCTTCAGCACCGGGTCCCAGTTGACCAGGCGTTGGCCGCGGTAGATCAGGCCCTGTTCGTACCAGCGCACGAACGCCTCGGTGACCGCGGCCGAGGGCTGCGGGTCCATGGTGAAGGTGCTGCGCGACCAATCGCTGGAGGTGCCCAGCCGGCGCATCTGGCGCTCGATGGTGTCGCCGGATTGCGCCTTCCATTCCCACACCTTGGCGATGAAGCCCTCACGCCCCAGCGTGTCGCGCGTTTCGCCCTTGCCTTCCAGCGCGAGGTTGCGCGAGACCACCATTTCCGTGGCGATGCCGGCATGGTCGGTGCCCACCTGCCACAAGGTGTCGTAGCCGCGCATTCGGTGGTAACGCACCAGCGCATCCATCAAGGTCTGCTGGAACGCATGCCCCATGTGCAGCGTGCCGGTCACGTTCGGCGGCGGCAGCAACACGGTGTAAGGCTCACCGCTGCCGGACGGCTTGAAATGCCCGGCCGACTCCCACTGTGCGTACAAGCGCGATTCGAACGAGGAGGGGTCGTAGCTGGAGGCGAGGGTGGTCATAGAGGGGCTGGGATTCGTTGATTCGGGATTCGGGATTCGGGATTCGGGATTTGTTGAGTCATGGGGCCGGCAGAGATCGCTGGCAAGCCATTGCATCAACCTCAGCGGTGGCGCTGTGGAACGGAGATTGGCTGTGGGGATGCGTCGTTGGAAAGGACGTGTGGATGCGCGCAAAACCGCTCCTGCAAATCTCCAATCCCAACTCCCCAATCCCCGCCCCTCTCACATGTCGTACTTGGTCAGCTCCAGGCCCAGCGCCTTGTACTGCTTCCAGCGTTCGCGCAGTGGTTCGCGGGCGGCGGGGTCGGCGGGGACCACTTCCAGCACGCGGTCGCAGGCGCCCAGGTACGGGTCGTCGCGCAGGTTGATCACCAGCGGGCGGGAGGGGGCGTCGAAGTCGGGTGCGGCGATCAGGACCGGTGCCAGCTCGTCTTCCTCGTCGGTGCCGCCGATCTGGTGCGGGATGTAGGCCTCGTCGTCGAAGGACCACAACAGATCGTCCAGTGCCTCGGCCTGGTCGGCGTCGCGTGCCAGGATCAGCGTGGAGAGATTGGCGTCGTAGGCCTTGCGCGCCAGCTCGCAGACCAGCCGCAGCGGTTCGTTGAGGAAGCGCGGCTTGGCGATCAGATAAAAGTCGGCACGGGGCATGGTCAGGTCACGAAACGGAAGGGAAAACGGATTCGGCAATGATGCTGCCGAGTGTGAACAGCACGCCGGACGCCAGTATCGCCAGCAGGAACCCGCCGGTGGCGCGCAGGCGTCGGCCCGCAGGCCGCGAGCGATACAGATAGATGGGGATGAAGATCAGCCAGGCCAGCACCATCCCGATGTTGAGCCACATCGGGCGACGGAAGCCCTGCCGGCGGCTGTCGGCCGCCAGCCACACGAAGATCAACGCCAGCAGCAGCGCGAACCGCACCAGGTCGCTGCCGGGGCCGGTCCAGCCGGGGAGCGCGCTGGTGGCCCCGTCCGCCAGGGCGAACCCGGCGAGCAGGGCCAGTGCAGCGCGCGGCGACATCAGGCCGTGCGGTCCAGCAACCACTGGGTCAGCAGGCCGACCGGGCGGCCGGTGGCCATGCCGCGCTTGCCTTCGTCGCTGGCCACGCCGGCGATGTCCAGATGCGCCCAGCGCTGGTTTTCGGTGAAGCGCGACAGGAAGCAGCCGGCGGTGATCGCGCCACCCCAGCGGCCGCCGATGTTGTAGACGTCGGCGAAGGTGGAATCCAGCAGGCCCTGGTATTCGTCCCACAGCGGCAGGCGCCAGGCGCGGTCGAACACGTGCTCGCCGGCGGCCAGCAGTTCATTGGCCAGATCGTCGTGCTTGCTCATCAAGCCGGCGGTCTGGTGGCCCAGGGCCACCATGCAGGCGCCGGTCAGCGTGGCCACGTCCACCAGCGCTTCCGGGTTGAAGCGCTCGGCGTAGGTCAGCGCATCGCACAGGATCAGGCGGCCTTCGGCGTCGGTATTGCCGACCTCGATGGTCTTGCCGGACATGCTGGTGATCACGTCCGAGGGACGATAGGCATTGCCGTCGATGGCGTTTTCCACCGCCGGCACCACCACCACCAGGTTGATCGGCAGCTCGGCCTTGACCGTGGCCACGAAGGTGCCGATGACGTTGGCGCCACCGCACATGTCGTACTTCATTTCCTCGATGCCACCCTGGGTCTTCAGGTTGACGCCACCGGTATCGAAGGTGATGCCCTTGCCGACCAGCACGTACGGGCGCGCCTCGCCGCCGCCGTTCCACTTCAGCACGATCAGGCGCGGGCGGTTGGCCGAGCCACGCGCCACAGACAGCAGCGAGCCCATGCCCAGCGCTTCCATCTGCTGCTCGTCCAGGATCTCGGCCTCGGCGCCCGGGAACTTGCCGGCGAAGGTGGCCGCCGTGTCGGCCAGGTAGGCCGGGGTGCAGTAGTTCGGCGGCAGGTTGCCCAGCTCGCGGGCGAACTCCACGCCTTCAGCGGTGGCGATGCCCACGGCCAGGGCGCGGGCATCGTCGCCGGCGATCGCCAGGGTAGTCAGGCCGGTGTCGTCGACCTTCTTCTTGCCCAGCGTGGCGGTGTAGCGGTAGGCGGCATGGTCGCTGACGATGACGGCCTGGCGGATGTTCCAGGCTGCGTCGCGTGCCTTGACGGGCAGTTCGGTCAGGGTGAGCAGGGCGCTGCCGATCGGGCCGGTCTTCAGTGCGCGGGCCGCATCGCCGATCGCCTTGAGGTAGGGCGCCACGCCGAACTTGGCGGCATCGCCCAGGCCCACTACCAGCACGCGCGGGGCCTGCACGCCCGGCAGGTCATGCACCAGGGTGGTGGTGCCGGTCTTGGTGGCCACATCGCCCCGTGCCACCAGCGCCGTCAGGCGGCCCTGGCTGGCGCTGTCCAGCGCCTGGGCAGCGGGCGAAAGGGTCTTGTCGGCGAACGCGCCAACCACGATGCAGTCGACGTGGGCGCTTGCCGGCGCGTCTTGGTTCAGGGTGAATTGCAGGGCCATTGATCAGATTCCGTAGGCAAATCCGTACAATCGCGGGCTGTTTACGCCAACCTGACTAGGCTGGCGGCGCCGCGAACGAATCCGAGAGTTTAAAACAAGCCCACCCTATGCCGAAGCTCGATCGATATCTGCTTAGCGATTTCACCCAGAGCTTCCTGGCAACCCTCATCGTGCTGCTGGTCGTGAGCGTGGGCGGGGTGCTAGTGGATATCCTCGGCAATATTGCCGATGGCCGTATCCCCGCGCGGTTGCTGCTGTCCCAGGTGGGTCTGCAATTCGTTGCCTACCTGCCGATCATCCTGCCGCTGGCGCTGATGCTGGGCCTGCTGCTGGCGCTGGCGCGGCTGTACCGCGATTCAGAAATGGCGGTCATCACGGCGATCGGCATCGGCCCGCGGCGCATGCTGCGCCCGATCCTGTGGCTGGTGGTGCCGGTGGTGGTGGTGATCGGCGCCTGCTCGTTGTGGCTGGGCCCCTGGGCCAGCCGCACCGCCGAGCTGATGCTGGAAGACGCCAACCGCAGCGTGGTGATGGCCGGCCTGGAATCGGGCAAGTTCACCCCATTGTCCGGCGGTGGCGTGGTCTACCTGACCACCATCTCCCCCGACGGCAAGGGCCTGGGCAAGGTCTTCATGCAGCGCCAGAAGGATGACCGCATCGACGTGGTCACCGCCGAGCGGGGCGCCATGTTCTTCGAGGGCAAGACCGACCGCTACCTGCGCCTGGAAGATGGCCATCGCATCGAAGGGCCGGCCGGTGCGCAAGGCCTGGACTACCGCTTGATGACCTTCGCCAGCAACGATGTGGCCCTGCCGGACCGCACCAAGGCGCACGACGCCAACGACCCGGAAGTGATGTCCACGTTCAAGCTCATCGGGGATGCGCGGCCGATCGCGCGTGCCGAGTTGCACCGGCGCCTTGCCCCGCCGCTGCTGGCGCTGGCATTCGCGCTGCTGACCCTGCCGCTGTCGCGCAGTGCGCCGCGGCAGCAGCGCTACGGCCGCATCATGTTGGCGTTCCTGGCCTACCTGGTCGGCACCAACCTGATGATCGTCGGCACCCAGTGGATCGCCAACGGCAAGGTGCCGGGCGCGGTTGGGCTGTGGTGGCTTACGCTGCCGCTGCTGGCGGTATCGATCTGGGCCTACGCCCGCGATGGCCGGTTGTCGCGGCCGAGGGCGCGCGCATGAAGCTGATGCCGCGGGTCCATGACTGGTATGTGGGGCGCGCCGTGCTGTTCACGGTGCTGCTGACCTGGGCCGTGCTGCTGGGCCTGGACGTAGTGAACGCCTTCGCCAGCGAGGCAAAGAGCATCGGCCAGGGCAGTTACAGCTTTGGCCATGCCATCGCCTTTGTCGCCTACACGGTGCCGCGCCGGGCCTACACCTTGTTCCCGACCGCAGCGGTGATCGGCGCGCTGATGGGCTTGGGCCAGCTGGCGGCGACCTCCGAGCTGACCGCGTTGCGGGCGCTGGGCGTGTCGCGCAAACGCATGTCTGCCTCGGTGGTGGTGGCGATGGCCTTGCTCACCGCGACCATGGTGATCAGCGGCGAGACCTTGGGCCCGTGGGCACAGGGCCAGGCCGACACGCTCAAGACCAGCGCCAAATACGAAAGCAATATGGCCTCGGCGCGTTATTCGGGGCTGTGGGCACGCGAGGGCGACACCTTCCTCAATGCGCAAAGCGGCGAAGAACAATTGCTGGATGGTGGCGGCACCGCATTGGCGCTGCACGATGTACGGCTCTACCATCTGGATACCGCTGGCCGGCTGCAGCAACTGACCTACGCCGCGGTCGCCGAGCACCGTGATGGCCGCTGGACGCTGCGCCAGGTGCGCCGCGATACCTTCCAGGAACGTTCCGTGCAACGCGAGACCTTCCCCGAATTGCCGTGGCAGTCGCAGCTCAATCCCAAGGCGCTGGCGGCCGGCCTGGCCAAGCCGCGCAATCTGTCGGTGCATGATCTGGGGCAGAGCATCGAGTACCGCCGTCGCAACGGCCTGGATGCCAGCGATTACGAAGATCAGTACTGGAGCCGCTGGTTCTACCCGCTCAACGTGCTGGCGCTGTGTCTGGCGGCGATCCCGTTCTCGTTCGGTTCGTTGCGCAGCGGCGGCCTGGGCAAGCGCCTGTTCCTGGGCATCCTGTTCGCGCTGGGCTTCTGGCTGCTGCAGCTATTCTTCGGGCGCATGGCCGGCGCGCTCAAGCTCGACTACCGCATCGCCTATGCCTTGCCGCCCATGGTGATGCTGGGAGTCTCGGCGTGGTTGTTCCGGCGGCGCAGTAGCTGATGCGCCGCCGCCGGCTGAGTGTCTTCGGCCTGGTGCTGTGTATGCCGTACGCTGTCCTGATCGTGCAGTGCCTGCGTTGGGCACACGATCCGCAGGTCGATTACAAAAGCCGGTTGGTGTGGAAGCAGTTACCGGTGCTGCTGCAGTCGATGGTTGCAGAAGGCCTGGGGCTGACAGTGCTGCTGGGTTGGCTCCCCTGGGCAATGGCGTATGTGCTGATGGCGGCGCCCATGTTCGTGGTGCTCTACCTGTTGGGTAAGGTGGTGGAAGACACCATCAGAGGTCATCACCCGTTTTGGAAGGATGCTTCCAACCCCGGTGCAGACAAGCAGTGAGTTGGGCGCCTCGTTGCCGTGCTTATGCGGAAATGCAGCTGCGCTGGGTCGACACGGTGCAGTCCCGGGCCATGCGCCTTGATCGGGTAGTCGGGCCGTCGAACTGGCACGGTCTTACCCACCGGCAAGTCTCGTTGCGCGGCTGCGGCGTCTCGCCACGAGGGCACCCAGGCGTCACCTAACCTCACGCTGCCCGGGAACGTCAGGTCGGTTTTTTTGCGATCCGTTGCAGCGTGGTGCCACTCGCGCGGTCATGCCAGGTCAGCCGGTCGCGATCCAGCCATGCCCACCAGAATCCCGCACCGCCCAGGGCCAGCGACAGCGTGCCGACGGCGTAGCGGATCCACAGCGCGCGCCAGGAGGCTTGCGGGCCGGTCAATGACAGTCGCCACGGGCGCATGCCCAGCGTCTGGCCCCCACGGCGCCAACTCACCGTGGCGTATACACCCGCCGCGATCCAGCAGCACAGCCACAACAGCCATTGCCAGCCGCTGAAAGGGGCGATGTTCTCGCGCGCCGGATGCCCGGCCAGGGTGAACCCCAGCGTGAAGCCGGCCGAGAGCAGCATCCACAGTGCCAGCACCGGCCAGGCGTCGTAGCACAGCGCCAGCAGCCGCCAGCCGACCAGGGCAGGTGCGCGTGCGGTCAGCGGGGCAGGGATCGAGGTCATGCCCGCGAGCATAGCCGGCGCTGGCGATCGGGCAAGCGGGCGATGCGGGGCTACCGTCAGCGTGGCGGCAGGCCCTAAGCTTGGTTGATGTCTGCCAGCAGTCCCGCCGAACGCCGCCAACGTGCCCAGCAACTGCCGCCCCTGCGGACAGAGGACGATCAGGCCATCCAGCGCTTCCTGGATCGGTTGTGGGCCGAACAGGGCGTGGCGCGCCAGACCCTGGACAGCTATCGGCGCGATCTGGAAGGGCTGGCGCGGTGGCGCGATGGCGCCGGCGGTGGCCTGCAGGGCGCCGACCGCAGCGCGCTATTCGACTATCTGCGCTGGCGCACCGAGGCGCGCTACGCGCCGCGCAGCAATGCGCGCCTGCTCTCGACCCTGCGCGGCTTTTACGCGCTGTGCCTGCGCGATGGCGTGCGCAGCGACGACCCCACCGCACTGCTGGATCCGCCACGCTTGCCGCGCTCGCTGCCCAAGGCCCTGACCGAAAGCCAGATCGATGCGCTGCTGGCGGCCCCGGAGATCGGCACGCCGCTGGGCCTGCGCGATCGCGCCATGCTCGAACTGATGTATGCGGCCGGCCTGCGCGTCAGCGAGCTGGTCACGCTGCCGGCCGTGGCGATCAACCTGCGCCAGGGCGTGCTGCGGGTCACCGGCAAGGGCAGCAAGGAACGGCTGGTGCCGCTGGGCGAGGAGTCCCAGCACTGGCTGGAACGTTATCTGGAGACCGCGCGGCCCACGCTGTCCGAGCGCAAGGCGGTGCCAGCGGTGGACGGGCAGGTTCCGCTGTTCATCGACGCCGCGCGCCGGCCGCTGAGCCGCCAGCAGTTCTGGGGCCTGGTCAAACGCTATGCGGCGGTTGCCGGCATCGACCCGGACACGGTCAGCCCGCATGGTTTGCGGCACAGTTTTGCCACCCATCTGCTCAATCACGGCGCCGACTTGCGCGCGCTGCAGATGCTGCTGGGGCACAGTTCGCTCTCCACCACCCAGATCTACACGCTGGTGGCGCGCCAGCATCTGCAGACCTTGCACGCCCGGCATCATCCGCGCGGCTGATGCCGCGATTGCGAGCGGTGCGGTGGCTGCGAGCGGTTGCCGCAGCCAGCTAGGCCTTCCCGATGCTCCCGACCGTTGCGGCACTTACGCTTCGCTCCGGCCGCGTCGCAGTTCGCCTCTGGGCGCTTCGATCCGCCCGCCATTGCATCGGGCGCATGCACGGCGCCTGCAACGAAGCGGTCCAGCGAACGCGGCCAAGCTTCATCCGCGCTGTGCGAGAATCGCGCCATCCCACTGCACTGGATGCGTGAATGTATCGTCTTGCCATCGCCGCATTGCTCGGCGCGATCAGCCTTACCGCCTGCGCGCAGTCTTCGCAGCCGGCCGCGAGCAACACCGCCGCCAAGCCTGCCGCCGCACCGGCCACGGGCAATGTGGACCAGCGCGTGGGCGCCGCGCTCAAGGCGTTGGACCCGGACTTCAAGCCGGACTACATCGGCGCGGCCCCGTTTCCGGGGTTCCGCGAAGTGGTGGTGGGCGGGCAGGTGCTGTACGTCAGCGATGACGGCCGGTACCTGATCCAGGCGCAGCCGTTCGACATCCAGAACAAGCAGTTCGCCGCCAGCGAGGGCCTGCTGGCCTACCGCCGCAAGCAGCTGCAGACCGTTCCCAAGGCTGACCGCATCGTGTTCGCGCCGGCCAACCCGAAGTACACCGTGACGGTGTTCACCGATGTGGAATGCGGCTACTGCCGCAAGCTGCACAGCGAGATCGGTGAACTCAACAAGCAGGGCATCGCGGTGGAATATCTGGCCTTCCCGCGCATGGGCCTGGGCAGCCAGGACCACAAGGAAATGATCGCGGTGTGGTGCGCAGCCGACCGCAAGCAGGCGCTTACCGCGGCCAAGTCCGGCCAGCCGGTCAACGCCAAGGACTGCAAGAACCCGGTGTCGATGGAGTACACCCTGGGCCAGCGCCTGGGCGTCAACGGTACCCCGGCGATCTTCGCGCCCGACGGCACCCAGCTGGGTGGCTACCTGCCGCCGGCACAGCTGCGCGAGGCGCTGGAAAAGCGCGCGGTCACCACGGCAGGCGGCAGCCGCTAAGGGCGCTCATGCCGGGCCAGGCCCGGTAGCGCACGACCGCGGTCTCTGGCCGCGGGACATCAACGAAGGCCGGGATGCGCGAGTGTCCCGGCCTTTGTGCTGTCTGGGCTGCACGCATGTCCACTTGCCCACTGCGTGTTGTGTAGGGCATGGGCTGAGGCCAGGTTGAGACCAAGCTTCGCCTGGCCGGCCACAACAGGCCGCGGCGACGCGGTCCAAAGAAACACCGCAGCCCGCCTGATTGGCCGGAACGCGGCAACGGCGCCCGATCGGCGCCGGCCGGCCAACCTCCGTTACAATAATCGGCCCCGTTTCTGACACGGTTCCCCGGACATGATGGTCCTCGAGGGCGCTTCCGCCCTTTCGCCGTTCCGCCGCGCTCGGCTCGAAACCCGCCTGCAAACCCTCGTCCCCGCGCTGCGCCTCACTGGCGCCTGGCACGTGTACTTCATCCGTGCCGATGCCGGGCGCACGCCCGACCAGGCCACCTTGCAGCGCATCCTGCAGGCCGAGCCGGCGCCTGCGCCGCGCGATGAGGCCGCCTCCTCGCGCTACGTGGTGCCACGGCTCGGCACGCTGTCGCCGTGGTCGAGCAAGGCCACCGAGCTGATGCGCGGAGCCGGGCAGCCGATCCAGCGCGTGGAGCGCGGCACCCGGATCGATCTGGCCGGGTGGCCGGAAGGTCAGGCCGATCAGGCCGCGGTGGCCAAGCTGTTGCACGACCCGATGACGCAATCGTTGCTCGGCTCGGCCGCAGCGGCCGAAGCGCTGTTCAACGTGCCCGATCCGGGCCAGCTGGAACGCATCCCGCTGGATGCGCTGGAACAGGCCAATGGCGATCTGGGCCTAGCGCTGGCGCAGGACGAGATCGACTACCTGCGCGAGCGCTTTGCCGCGCTCGGCCGCGACCCGGCCGACGTCGAACTGATGATGTTCGCGCAGGCCAACTCCGAGCATTGCCGGCACAAGATCTTCAACGCCAGCTGGACCATCGACGGCAAGCCGCAGGAGCGCTCGCTGTTCCGGATGATCAAGCACACCCACCAGCAGACCCCGCAGCACACCTTGTCGGCCTATAGCGACAACGCGGCGGTGGTGGAAGGCGTGCCGGCGGCGCGGTTCCGCCCCGATCCGGTCACCGGCGAATACCGCAGCGAAGCGGTGGTGCCCTCGGCCTTCGCCATCAAGGTGGAAACCCATAACCATCCCACCGCGATTGCGCCATTCCCGGGCGCGGCCACCGGTGCCGGCGGCGAGATCCGCGACGAAGGCGCCACCGGCCGCGGTGGCAAGCCCAAGGCCGGCCTGACCGGGTTTTCGGTGTCGCATCTGCGCATCCCGACGTTGCCGCAGCCGTGGGAAGCGCCGCGCGCGCTGAATCCGCGCATGGCGCCGGCGCTGGACATCATGCTCGACGGCCCGCTCGGCGGCGCGGCATTCAACAACGAGTTCGGCCGGCCGAACCTGCTCGGTTACTTCCGCAGTTTTGAGCTGGCCGAAGGCCAGGGCCTGACCCGCGCCTATGACAAGCCGATCATGCTGGCCGGCGGCCTGGGCGCGATCGACCGCAACCAGGTCGAAAAGCTGCGCCTGCAACCGGGCGATGCGGTGATCGTGCTGGGTGGCCCGGCGATGCTGATCGGTCTGGGCGGCGGCGCCGCCAGTTCGGTGGCCGCCGGCGACAGCGCCGAGGCGCTGGACTTTGCCAGCGTGCAGCGCGAGAACCCGGAGATGGAACGCCGCTGCCAGGAGGTCATCGACCACTGCGTGGCACTGGGCACCGACAACCCGATCCGCTGGTTCCACGACGTGGGCGCCGGTGGCCTGTCCAACGCGATCCCCGAGTTGCTGCACGACTCCGGCGTGGGCGGGGTGATCGACCTGGCCAGGGTGCCGAGCGACGACCCGTCGCTGTCGCCGCTGGAGTTGTGGTGCAACGAATCGCAGGAACGCTACGTGCTCGGCGTACCACAGGCGCGCCTGGACGAATTCGCCGCGATCTGCGCACGCGAACGCTGCCCGTTCGCTGCCGTCGGCGTGGCCACGGCCGAGGAACGGCTGGTGGTGGGGTATGGCGTTTTTGACGCAGCGAATGGGGAATCGGGAATCGGGAATCGCAACAGCGCGTTGCCGGCTGCCCAGGCCGCTTCTGCCCATTCCCTATTCCCCACTCCCGATTCTCCGCTCCCCATCAACCTGCCCATGGACGTGCTGTTCGGCAAGGCGCCGAAGATGCACCGCGATGCCGTGCATCCGGCGGCGCCGCAGTGGCCGGTGCTGCAGACCGGGACGCTGGATCTGCAGGAGGCCGGGTTGCGCGTGTTGGCGCATCCGACCGTGGCGTCCAAGAGTTTTCTGGTCACCATCGGCGATCGCAGCGTGGGTGGCCTGACCGCGCGTGAGCAGATGATCGGCCCGTGGCAGCTGCCGTTGGCCGATTGCGCGATCACGCTGGCCGGGTTCGAGACCTTCGATGGCGAAGCGATGTCGATCGGCGAGCGCACGCCGCTGGCGCTGCTGAACGCTGCGGCCTCGGCGCGCATGGCGGTGGGCGAGGCGATCACCAACCTGTGTGCGGCGCCGGTGCAGACGCTGGACAGCATCAAGCTCTCCGCCAACTGGATGGCTGCCGCCGGACACGCCGGCGAAGACGCCTTGCTGTACGACGCAGTGCGCGCGGTCGGCATGGAACTGTGCCCGGCGCTGGAGCTCAGCATCCCGGTGGGCAAGGACTCGCTGTCGATGCAGGCGCAGTGGCAGGTCGGGAATGGAGAATCGGGAATCGGGAATGGTGAAACGCCAGCACCGTCCGCTTCTGGCATTCCCGATTCCCGACTCCCGATTCCCGGTGCAACGCTGAAAAGCGTTTCACCGGTGTCGTTGATCATCAGTGCATTCGCGCCGGTCAGCGATGTGCGTACGCAGCTCACTCCGTTGCTGCAGCGCGAGGATGAGAGCGAGCTGTGGTTGATCGGCCTGGGTGGCGGCAAGCAGCGTCTGGGTGGGTCGGTGCTGGCGCAGGTGTACGCCGATGACAGTGCGTTGCCGGCCTTCGGTGGTGAAACACCGGACCTGGATGACCCGCAGCGGCTGCGCCAGTTCTTTGAACTGATCTGCGATGCACGCGAGGGTGGGTTGTTGCTGGCGTATCACGATCGCAGCGATGGCGGTGCGTTTGCCGCGCTGTGCGAAATGGCGTTTGCCTCGCGCCAGGGCCTGGATATCACGCTCGATGCCTGGGGCGATGATGCCTTCCGCAGCCTGTTCAACGAAGAATTGGGCGCGGTGGTGCAGATCGCCAATGAAGACCGCGCCGCGTTTGCCGATCTGGTCGAGCGGCATGCACTGACCGAATGCGCGCAACGCATCGCGCGCCCCACCGGCACGCCGCGCGTGCGTGTCAGCGGTCAAGGGCGGGTGCTGGCCGAATGGCGCTGGGAAGCGCTGTTCGATGCCTGGTGGTCGGTGACGCACGCCATGCAGAAGTTGCGCGACAACCCGGATAGTGCCGACGAAGAACGCGCGGTGGCGCGCAACTTCCAGGCACCGGGGCTGCGCCCGAAGCTGGTATTCGACCCGTCCGAGGATGTGGCCGCGCCATTCGTGGCGACCGGTGCACGGCCGAAGGTGGCGATCCTGCGCGAGCAGGGCGTCAACGGTCAGATCGAGATGGCGTACAACTTCGAGCGTGCCGGGTTCCGTGCGTTCGACGTGCACATGAGCGATCTGATCGAAGGCCGCGTGGACCTGGCGCAGTTCGCAGGGTTTGCAGCCTGCGGCGGCTTCAGCTACGGCGATGTGCTGGGTGCCGGCCGCGGGTGGGCCACCTCGATCCTGGAGCGTGCAGCACTGCGCGATGCGTTCGCCGCGTTCTTTGCGCGCAGCGATACCTTTGCGCTGGGCGTGTGCAACGGTTGCCAGATGCTGAGCCAGCTCAAGGACATCATTCCCGGTGCCGAGCACTGGCCGCGCTTCCTGCGCAACCGCAGCGAGCAGTTCGAAGCACGCACGGCGCTGCTGGAAGTGGTGGAGTCGCCGTCGATCCTGCTGCGGGGCATGGCCGGTTCGCGTATTCCGGTGGCAGTGGCGCATGGCGAAGGCCGCGCCGAATTCGACACGGCGGTGGATCAGGCCGCGGCGCGCGTGGCACTGCGCTTCATCGACGGTGACGGCGCGGTGGCTAGTCAGTACCCGCTCAATCCGAACGGCTCGCCCGACGGCATCACCGGCCTGACCAGCACCGACGGGCGCGCTACCATCTTGATGCCGCATCCGGAGCGCACGCCGCGCTCGGTCAATCTGAGCTGGCATCCGGCGGGCTGGGGCGACGATTCGCCGTGGCTGCGCATGTTCCGCAATGCGCGGGTGTGGTGTGGTTGAGTGATGTGACGCGACATCGGGTGATGCCGCGTTGAGAGCGTCGACGAACGGCCGTGTGCAGCAATGCACACGGTCGTTGTTGTGTGTGCCAATGGGATTGCACGAACGCTGCACTTGGCCCATCGCTTTAGAGCAGCGATCAAAACGATTGCGCAGCCGCCAGGCGGGCGCGGCCGGTGCTCTGAATCAGCATGCCCCAGACGCTCCGGTTCTTCGCGCCGTCCACCCACCTAATGGCTGCCCGCTACGTTTTGTCAGCCGCGCTGAGTCGGCGTTGACACCGTTGCGTTGGTACGCGCAGCCGCAACTTTGGCGACCCGCTTAACACGGCATCTCACTTTAGGCGGACCGAGCCAGGCTCGCAGGTAGGAAGCGGCGCGTGGCGGTGGCGAGCAAAAAGTGCGGTTCGGTTGCGGCACTTCAGGCGGATAGATGCAAGCAGTTGAATCTGGATTCGGCTTGCCGGTGATGTGTCTGGTCAATGGCAGCGCGGATGCATTGCATACTTTTTAAATTTAAAAAATCCGATACTTGGTTTACTTCTGGTAACTAGAAGAACTACTAGTTATTTACTCGCGCATTACAAAAATGTCGCATGTGTGACGTCAATATCATCTAGATGTTTTGTGTTTCACTAGATTCATCAAGCGTTGTGAATTACTAAATTCCTGCGGTCTTTTCGGGGCAATCCATCTTTTTCTGTTGACGCTTCTGCACGGTTTTCCCGTTGCAGAAGACGGGCGAGTGCGTTCACTAAATACCTCAGGGGGACCACGCGATCTCACGTGCGTGGTGGTCGGTTTCTTCATACCAGACCAATGGGGAGTAAGGCGTCAATGAAGCAGATTCAATTGAATAACGGTCGTGAGCGGCGTGCTCATGACCGAACGGAGCGGCATGCCTGCACGTTGGGAAATGCACGCGGCGATCACGCACGATTGCCCGGTAACGGCCTGGCCGTTGCGGTGGTCTTGGCGTTGTTCGGCCTGAGCGGGATTGCGGCGGCAGCCGCACCCGCGGCGGCGTTGCAATCTTGCCGTGTGGTCGAGGGACGCCAGCAGTGCGATGACCCGGCAACAGCCGCATCGGTCTCTACGGATGCAGGCATCCAGGCAGCAGCCGCCCCCACCGCTGATGCCGACGTGCCGGCCTTTGCAGACGGCGTGGATGCCTTGGCGCTGGGCAACGCGAGCAATGCCTTGGGCGATGGCACCAGCGCGCTCGGTGGCGGCAGCCTGGCGTTGGAGCGCGATGCGACCGCGATCGGGCATAACGCATCAGCGGCGGGCGAATCTGCGGTCGCAATCGGCGGTGTGGCCACCGTTTACGATTACGACGCATCAGGTTTCATCATTGGCGAACGTGAGCAAGCGACGCAGGCTTCCGGGGTGGGCGCGATCGCCGTTGGTGGTGGAGCTTCTGCGGCGAGCCCGTTCTCCAGTGCACTCGGCAGCGGTGCGAGTGCCACCGGCGTGCAGAGTACTGCGTTGGGCTATCGCGCGCAGACCTTCAACGACGGTGCCACTGCGATCGGTGGGTTGTCGACTGCGGGCGCATTTCTCTCCACTGCAGGCGGTTACTTATCGAACGCCAGCGGCGACGGTTCCACCGCGTTTGGCTTCCGCGCGCGCGCCCAAGCCAGCAGCAGCATTGCAGTAGGCGACACTGCATTGGCCAGTGGCGTGCAGAGCGTCGTGGTAGGTGGTATCAGCAATTTTGGTGCGATTACGGCGGCCACCGGGCAGGGTGGTATCGCCCTGGGTGCGGGCGCGCAGAGCCAGTCTGATTACGCCATCGCGATTGGCTACGATTCCAATGTGTTTCCGAATGCGCCGGGCAACACCGACGCGGTCGCGATCGGCCACAGTGCCGGGTCGTTCGCGCCACGCACGGTGTCATTGGGTGGTTTTTCATTGGCCAGCGGAGACGGCGCAATTGCGGTCGGGCACAACAGCACGGCCTATCTTGAAAACAGCATTGCCCTGGGCGCGCGCGCCGAGACCTCGTGGTTCAACGGCAACAGCACGGCCATCGGCGCAGATGCGCAGAGCAATGGCGTCAATGCGGTGGCCATCGGAGCTGGTGCGCGCGTGGGCGATTGGGTGGACGATGCATGGAACCGGTCGGCTGCCAATGCGGTGGCGTTGGGTGCCAATTCCTATGCATTCCGCGACAACACGGTGTCCATCGGTGATGTGGGCGCGGGCCTGACACGGCAACTGACCAGTGTGGCCGCCGGCACCGAGGCGACCGACGCGGTCAATGTCGCTCAACTCGACACAGTACGTGCCGCCACGACGCGTATCGATGGCTATCTGGCGGTCGCCCCCGGTGAGGCGGATGGCGTTACCGCATTCGCGCAGGGGCAGGATGCAATTGCCCTGGGCAGTGCCAGCAACGCGCTGGGCGATGGCGCCAATGCGCTGGGCGCGGGCAGTCTGGCACTCGGGCGCGACACCGTTGCGCTGGGTCGCAACGCCAGTGCCGCCGATGCGTCGGCCGTTGCGGTCGGTGGTATTGCCACGGTGCCGGTGTTCGATGCCACCGGTTCTCTGATCGGTTCACAGGAGCAGGCGACGCAGGCACAGGCGCGCGGTGCGGTGGCACTGGGCAGCGGCGCGGTGGCCGCGCGTATATTCGCCACTGCAGTTGGCACCGGTGCCGCGGCCAGCGGCGAGCAGTCGCTGGCCGCTGGATTCAGTGCACGGGCGCAGGATGACGCGGCCACCACGGTGGGCGCGTTCTCCACCGCACGTGGTTCGGCATCGTCGGCATTCGGCTTCGGGGCACTGGCCGATGCGACGTTCACCACAGCGGTGGGCTTCAATGCCTCCAGCCTTGGCGAAAGCAGTGTAGCGGTAGGCAGTCTTGCGGTGGCTGCGGGCGAGCGCAGCGTGACCGTTGGCGGCATCGCGCTGGTCAGCTCGACGCTGCGGCCTGCAGGTGCCTTCGGGGTTGGTAGCGTGGCCGTCGGCGCCGGTGCACGCAGCAGCGGCGATTACGCTATCGCGCTTGGCTACAACGCCAATGTGTTTCCCAACGGCAACAATGCCGACGCGGTGGCGATCGGCCATAGCGCCGCATCGTTTGCGCCGCGCACGGTGGCGGTGGGGACACTGGCGTCGGGGGAGGGCGAGGAAGCCATCGCCATCGGGTACGACGCGCGTGCGGTCTCACGCAGAAGCATCGCGATCGGCAGTGGCGCCGATACCTCGATCGTCTACGGCGACAACATCGCACTGGGAACCAACGCCAGGGCCGATGCGCCCGATGCGATCGCGATCGGGCGCAATGCCAGCGTGGGTGTGTTCGTCGGCGAGTTGGGCAGCGCGGCAATGGCAGTGGGCGTGCAATCCACAGCGCTGGGCAACAACAGCGTGGCGATGGGCTACAACGCCTTTACACGCGAAAGCGGCGGGAATGCGGTGGCGCTTGGTGCCAATGCCGGTGCCAGCGGTGCCGATTCGGTGGCACTGGGCTCCGGTTCGCGCACCTACGACGCCAATGTGGTGTCGGTGGGCAACGGCAACGGACGCGGTGGCCCGGCCACGCGGCGCATCGTCAATGTAGGCGCGGGCACGCTCAGCGCGGTCAGCAGCGATGCGATCAACGGCGGGCAATTGTTCGGCGCGCTGAGCAGTGCGGCCAGCTTCCTTGGCGGCGGTGCGGCGATGGGAGCGCAGGGCGTTTTCATCGCGCCCACCTACGTGATCCAGGGCAGCAGCTACAGCAATGTGGGTGCGGCGTTGACGGCGTTGGACAGCAAGGTCAGCGAGCTGGATGGGCGTGGTCAAACGACAACGGTCGCTGCGGCGCGTGCTTCCGCAGCGCGTGTCGCAACGGCAACCGCTGCAGCTTCGGCTATCGCCAGCACGGCGGATGGGCTGTCAGACGCGAGTCTGCAGACGACGTTGGCAACCGCCGATGCAACCGCCGATAGCGTGGCGACGTCAGCGCCCGTACCTGTGGGCAGCCTTGCAGCAAGCCAGGCGGTGCAAGGCACGCCAACAGTCGCCGCAACCGGCAGCAGTACCGCAGCCGCAACAGCGACGGCGGTGGGCAATGCGGCAGTGGCCAACCACGTCACCGGCACCGCGATCGGCGGCAGCGCGTATGCGCACGGCCCCAACGACACCGCGATTGGCAGCAATGCACGCGTCAATGCCGATGGCAGCACCGCAGTGGGCGCGAATACGCAAATTGCTGCTGTGGCGACCAATGCAGTGGCGATGGGCGAAGGTGCGCAGGTCACCTCCGCGTCCGGCACCGCACTGGGCCAGGGCGCGCGGGTCAGCGCACAAGGTGCGGTGGCATTGGGCCAGGGTTCGGTTGCCGATCAAGCCAACACGGTCTCGGTGGGCAGCGTGGGTGGCGAGCGTCAGGTGGCCAATGTGGCCGCCGGTGTACGCGCCACCGATGCGGTCAACAAGGGCCAGTTGGACAGCGGCGTCGCCGCAGCCAACAGCTACACCGACAGCCGTTACAGCGCGATGGCCGACAGCTTCGAAACCTATCAGGGCGATATCGAAGACCGCCTGCGCCGGCAGAACCGTCGCCTCGATCGCCAGGGTGCGATGGGCTCTGCGATGTTGAACATGTCCGCCAGCGTGGCCGGTATCGCCTCGCAAAACCGCATCGGTGCCGGTGTCGGTTTCCAGAACGGCGAGTCGGCGTTGTCGGTGGGCTATCAGCGGGCGATCAGTCCACGCGCCACGGTGACCGTGGGCGGTGCGCTCAGTGGGGATGACCGCTCGATCGGTGTGGGTGCCGGCTTCGGCTGGTGACTGCCCGCAATCACACACGCTCTCGCAGGCAGGCCGCGCGGCCTGCCACCGAGCGGCGCACGTTTCTCCGTCATGGCGTTTCGCACTACCTTGAAGGAACTCATCGTGATCCAGACTTCTTTTTATCGAACCCTCCTGCTGGCGTGCTGCGTTGCCGCGTTGCCATTCGGCGTTGGCACCGCAACCGCCGCCAGCCCCGGCCCGGCGGCGGCAAGCGCCAGGCAGCAACAAGCCGCGGCCAATGCGCCGGTCGAGCGACTCATCGTGACGTACCGCAGCGGCCGGGTGACCACACGCGATGCCGGGCGGACCGCAGCGGCTGCCATCACCACCGCCGCTGCCCGTGCATCGGTGCGTTTGGCACCGGCAACGCGTGCCGGTAACGCGGCTGCACCGGTGTATCTGCGCACGCTGGCAGTGGGCGGCGAACTGGTGAAGTTACCCGCACGGCTCAGCCGCGCCGACGCCGACCGCCTGGTGAAGGAACTGGCAGCCGATCCTGCGGTGGCATCGGTGCAGATCGATCCGCGGATGTACCCACTGCAAAGCAGCGGCGGTGCGCTGCCGAATGATCCGCTGTTGCAGAGCAATCAATGGCATCTCATCGACCCGGTCGGCGGCATCAATGCGGCGCAAGCCTGGGCCACGACGCAGGGCGAAGGCGTGGTGGTGGCGGTACTGGATACCGGCATCCTGCCGGGCCATCCCGATCTGGCTGGCAATCTGCTCGCCGGCTATGACTTCATTACCGATCCGTTCTTTTCGCGGCGCCCCACTGCCGAGCGGGTGGCTGGCGCGCTCGATATGGGCGACTGGATCGCAGAGGACGGCGAGTGTGGCCTGTTCTCGGTGGCCGACGACAGCACCTGGCACGGCACACATGTGGCCGGCACGGTGGCAGAAGCCACCAACAACGGCATCGGTGGCGCGGGCGTGGCCTACCGGGCAAAGGTGCTGCCGGTTCGTGTGCTCGGGCATTGCGGTGGTTTTGGTTCCGATATCGCCGACGCCATCGTCTGGGCATCGGGTGGCCATGTCGACGGCGTGCCGGACAACCGCGACCCGGCCGAAGTGATCAACATGAGCCTGGGTGGCGGCGGTGCCTGCGATGCGGTCACGCAGGCAGCGATCAACGGTGCGGTTTCGCGCGGCACCACCGTGGTGGTGGCGGCAGGCAATGCAGGCTCGGACGTGTCGACCTCAAGCCCTGCCAATTGCGCCAATGTCATCGCCGTGGCCGCAACCCGCGCGACGGGCGGGCTGACCGACTACAGCAATTTTGGCCGTCTGGTCGACCTGGCTGGGCCGGGTGGCAGTTCGATGTTCTTTGCCACCGACGATGGCCCGATCCGCAGCTTCATCTGGCAGACCTTCTACACCGGCCGGACCACGCCGACCTCCGGGCAGTTCACCTATGGCGGCAACACGTTCGCCGGTACGTCGATGGCAGCGCCACACGTGGCAGGCACCGCAGCCCTGGTGCAGAGTGCGTTGATCGCCGACGGCAAACCGCCGTTGTCGCCAGCGGCCCTGGAAACCCTGCTCAAGCGCACTGCACGCGCATTCCCGGTCGCCATTCCCGATGCAACGCCTGCGGGCAGCGGCATTGTGGATGCCGGTGCCGCTGTTGCCCGCGCCCTGCAGGAATGTGGCGCAGGCGATGTGACCTGCAACGTGGACGCGCAACCGCTGCGCAATGGTGTGGTGGAGCGCGGGATCTCCAATTTGGCCGGCGATCCAGGGGTGTTTACCTTCGACGCGGCCGCTGGTGCGGTGCTCAGCTTCATCAGCTTCGGTGGCAGCGGGCAGGCGGCGCTGTATGTAGCCCTGGACCGTCAGCCAACTGCCACCGACAACGACGGCATGTCCACCCGCAGCGGCACCAGCCAGACCGTGCGCTTCACCGCGCCGCGTGCCGGCACCTACATCGTCAAATTCGATGGCGCCAGCTTCGACGGGGTCAGCCTACTCGCCCGTCAGTGATCCGACACGCCGTGCTGCGCAACGCGCACGGCGACGATTTGTTGGCGCCCGCGACGCATCCGGGCCCGGCTGATTCCGGCAGCGGCCAACGTGGGGAGCGTTGGCCGCCGCCCTGACCGATTTCCTGCCCATCTTTTGCGCAACCAAGCCTGCTGGCGTCCTGCCAGCGGGTTTTTTTGTCTTGCCCGGACACGCCTATTCAGCGTGGCGGCGTGCGGCATGGCGTGACCTAGGTGGCTGTTTTCCAAAGATTTATCGAAAAACTAATAAAACCAGCCTGAAGCGTGACGATCATCACGGTTATGCACGTGGCGTGTCAAAAACTTGACGCCCGATTTGAGCGCTGTTAACACTTCGCCCAGTTCTATGGTTGGGTAGCGTTCATTTTTTGACTATCCCAAGGTGCGGGGAATTCCGCGCACCGCCACCCGGCCCATGGCGCCAGTAACCACAGGGGGATCGCATTGGCTGGAAGGCTTTTGCGGTGGTGGGGAATCGCTAAAAACCAGTCCACTTCAGGAGCAGGACGTCGATGAATCGGATTTATCGCAAGGTCTGGAACAAATCGTTGGGTGTGTGGGCCGTGGCATCGGAATTGGCCAGCGGCGACAGCCCGGGAAGCGTGGCATCGGCCGCGCTGATTGACCGCCGTCAGGGACTCTCCCTGGCTGCCGCGATCGCCCTGGCGCTGGGTAGCGCCGGGATCGCCATTCCCCTTTCCGCCAGTGCGCAGTCGGTCGAAGTTGGCCGTGGCGCGTCGGCACCCGCCGCCCATGCCACCGCGATCGGTGCAGGCAGCAACGCCAGCGCCACCGGCGCGGTGGCCACCGGCGCCGATAGCAGCGCCAGTGGCGTCAACAGCAGCGCGATCGGCCGCCAGACCAACGCCATCGGCGAGAACGCAGTGGCTATCGGCTACAACAGTTTCGTGCGCCAGGCCGGCGAAAATGGGGTGGCACTCGGCGCCAATGCCGGCGTGACCGGCGCCAATTCGGTGGCACTGGGCGCCGGTTCGCGCACCCACGAAGACGACGTGGTGTCGGTCGGTAGCGGCAATGGCCGCGGCGGCCCGGCAACGCGCCGCATCACCAACGTGTCCGCCGGTGTCAACGCCAGCGACGCGGTCAACGTGGCGCAACTGCAAGCCGTGTCCGAGGTGGCCGAAGACACCGCCACGTTCTTCAAGGCACAGCCGGGTGACGACAGCATCGGCGCGTATGCCGATGGTGCTGGTGCGGTGGCTGCCGGCGATGCCGCCAACGCCTTCGGCAGCGGCGCGCTCGCCGTGGGCAGCGGCGCCAATGCACTGGCCGACAATGCCACCGCCGTGGGTGCCAACGCACTTGCGGTAGGGCAGAACAGCGCCGCATTCGGCTACAACGCGCAGGCCAACGGGCCGGGCAGCGTTGCGGTGGGCGGAGCTGCCGTGGACGAAGACGGCAACCCGCTGATCACCAATGGCGGTGTGCCGGTTGACACCGGTGCCACCAGCGCCGGCGTGGGCGGCACCGCGGTGGGCGCCAGCGCCAGCGCGGATGGTTTCGCTGCCTCGTCGTATGGCGTGGGCGCTTACGCGGCCGGCGCGCAGTCGTCGGCATTCGGCGCGGTGTCCAACGCCACCGGCGACTACTCCACGGCCGTGGGCACGCAGACCAGCGCCAGCGGCACCAGCAGCACCGCCGTCGGCGGCCCGGTGGATCTGATTCCGGGGCTAGGGTTCTTCGTGCAGACCCAGGCCAGTGGCGAAGCCGCCACTGCGCTTGGCGCCGGCGCGATTGCCTCGGGCACCTACACCACGGCAGTCGGCACGCTCAGCGAAGCCTCGGGCACTGAAGCCACTGCAGTGGGTTACTTCGCCTATGCACCGGGCGAAGGCGCCACCGCAGTGGGCCCGGAGTCGTGGGCCAGCGGTGAACTCAGCACCGCGCTCGGGTATTACAGCACCGCACGCGGCGCGAACTCGGTGGCCTTGGGCGCCAACTCGGTGGCCACGCGCGCCGATACGGTGTCAGTGGGCGCAGCCGGTGCGGAGCGCCAGATCACCAGCGTCGCCGCCGGCACCGAAGGCACCGATGCGGTGAATCTCAACCAGCTCGCTGCGGTTTCGGATGTGGCCTCGACGACGGCACGCACGTTCGTGGCGACCGGTGACGGCAGCGCCCTGGCCGAGGGCGTGGACAGCGTTGCGGCAGGCGCCAATGCCTCTGCATTGAGCGACTACAGCACCGCGCTGGGCTCCAGCAGTCTCGCATCGGATATCAACACCACTGCGGTGGGCAGCGGTGCAGTGGCGAATTTCAACAACGCCACCGCCGTGGGCTTCAACAGCATCGCCAGCGATCGCTATGCAACCGCGCTGGGCGCGGACAGCACTGCGTCGGGTTTTTATGGCACTGCCGTGGGCAGCACCAGCGTAGCCAATGGCCGTGGCGCCACCGCGATCGGTTTTGAAAGCATCGGCAACGGGCTTGAATCCACCGCGCTGGGTTTTGCCAGCGTGGCGTTCGGCGATACCAGCACTGCGATCGGTGCTGAAAGCACCGCGTATGGCAGAGGGAGCGTGGCGATCGGCATCACGTCGGTCGCATCTGGCGACGCGTCCATTGGCATCGGTAACAACGCCTGGGGCGGCGGTGGACGCTCAATCGCCATCGGTTCGCAGGCAGTCGGATACGGCGATCGCAGCATCGCGCTCGGCGCCGAGGCCTTCGTTGAAGGCACTGACAGCATCGCGATCGGCGACAGTGCGCAAGTTGCCGTGAACAACAGCGTCGCGCTTGGCGTTGGCGCAGTGGCCGATCGTGCCAACACGGTGTCGGTAGGCACGGTTGGCGGCGAGCGGCAGATCACCAACGTCGCGGCCGGTACCGAAGGCACCGACGCAGTAAATCTGGATCAGCTCACGGCCGTGTCCGACGGCGCCGCCAACACCGCACGCACCTTTGTCGCCAGCGGTGACGGCATTGCAATTGCCGATGGCGCCGACAGCGTTGCCGCAGGTTCCAATGCATCGGCGCTTGCCGACAACAGCACGGCATTGGGTGCCAGCAGTGCCGCCAGCGGGCGCGGCGCCACCGCACTCGGCTTCGAAAGCATTGCCAACGGTGCTGCTTCCACGGCAGTGGGTCAGGCCAGCGTGGCGTGGGGTGAAGGCAGCACGGCACTGGGCACCGACAGCGTGGCGTACGCCGACAACAGCGTCGCACTCGGCGCCAATGCGTTTGCCGATCGCGACAACACGGTATCGGTAGGCAGCGCGAGGAGCGAACGGCAGATCACCAACGTGGCCGCCGGTACCGAAGGCACCGATGCGGTGAACCTGGACCAACTCAACGCCGTGGCCGGCACTGCCGAGACCACCGCGCGTCTGTATGCGGGCACCGGTGACGGCACCGCGTTCGCACAGGGCGAAGACGCCACGGCTGCCGGCTCCAATGCCACCGCCGATGCCGACTACAGCAGCGCATTCGGCGCCAGCAGCCAGGCCACTGCGATCGGTGCGGTTGCCATCGGCAGCGGTGCCAGTGCCACGGCGCAGTACGCCAATGCGTCCGGCTACAACGCCGCCGCCAGCGGCTACGGCAGCGTGTCGACCGGCGCTTTCAGCCAGGCCAGCGGTGATTACGGCGTGGCCCTGGGCGGCGAAAGCGAAGCTTCCGGTGCGCAGAGCACGGCAGTGGGCGCAGCGGCAGGGGCGTCCGGTGATGGTGCATTTGCCGGTGGTGCGCTGAGCGTGGCCGAAGGCACCGAAAGCACCGCACTGGGCTATTTCGCCAGTGCCACGGGCGAGTCCGCCACGGCGGTCGGTGCAGAAAGCGTGGCCGATGGCACCAGCGCGGCCGCATTCGGCTTTGGCGCCGAAGCCACCTCCAACTACTCCACCGCGCTGGGTGGCTATTCCACCGCCAGCGGTTTCAACAGCACCGCGCTAGGTAACTTCAGCACCGCCAGCGGCTCCAGCAGCGTGGCCGTCGGTGGCGATGCCACTGCCTCCGGTGCGTACAGCATCGCAGCCGGCCAGGCCAGCGTTGCCAGCGGCTACAACAGCGTGGCGGTGGGTGGTGCCTTGCTCGGCCTGTTGCCGACCGAGGCCTCTGGCGATTTCTCCACCGCGCTGGGCGGCGCGGCGTGGGCTCCGGGTTTGAACAGCACCGCGCTGGGTAACTTCGCCGAATCCACCGGCGAAAGCAGCGTGGCGCTGGGTGCCGATTCGGTCGCCGATCGCGACTTTGCGGTGTCGGTGGGTAGTGCCGGCAACGAGCGCCAGATCACCAATGTCGCGGCCGGTACGCAAGGCACCGATGCGGTGAATCTGGACCAGCTCACCGCGGTGGCTGAAACCGCGCAGGGCACCAGCAAATACTTCAAGGCCAGCGGCAGCGACGACAGCGACGCCGGTGCCTACATCGAAGGCGACAACGCGCTGGCCGCCGGCGAAGGTGCCAATGCCAGCAGCGATAACAGCACCGCCTTGGGTGCAGGTGCGCAGGCGGTTGCCGAGAGCGCAACCGCAGTCGGCATGGATGCGCTGGCCAGCGGCATCGGCGCCGCAGCGGTGGGTAACAACGCCCAGGCGCTGGGCGAAAACAGCAGCGCGGTGGGCAGCAACGCGCTGGCCAGCGATATCGGTGCCACCGCCAACGGTGCCGGCGCGCAGGCCATTTCGACCTACACCACTGCACTGGGCAGCGAAGCGGTAGCCTCGGACAACCAGGCCACGGCGGTCGGCTTCCGCAGCGCTGCGTCCAACGTGGGCAGTGCCGCCTTCGGTGGCTACAGCGAATCCAGCGGCCGCTTGTCGTCGGCACTGGGCTACGGCGCAGTGGCATCCAGCGACTACAGCACCGCAGTGGGTGCCGCGTCGCTGGCCTCCGGCGCCAGCGCGGTGGCCGTGGGTGAATTCAGCGAAGCCACCGGCGATGAAAGCGTGGCGGTGGGCGGCAGCACGTTCTTCGGCTTCATCCCGGCACGTGCGTCGGGCACCGGTGCAGCGGCCTTCGGTGCCGGCGCATGGGCCACGGCCGATTACACCACCGCGATCGGCTGGAACTCCTATGCCGACGGCGTCAACGCCAGTGCGTTGGGCCAGAGCGCGGCCGCACTTGCGGATAACACGCTGGCGATCGGCGGCAACAGCCGCGCCGATGCGATTGGTGCAAGCGTGGTCGGCGTGGATGCCTCGGCCACCGGCATCAACAGCACCGGTGTCGGCCGCCAGGTCAACGTAATCGGCGAAAACGCGGTCTCGGTGGGCTACAACTCGTTCGTGCGCGAAAGCGCGGTCAACGGTGTTGCACTCGGTGCCAATGCCGGTGCCACCGGCGCCGATTCGGTGGCGTTGGGCTCGGGCTCGCGCACCTACGAAGCCAATACGGTGTCGGTCGGTAGCGGCAATGGCCGCGGTGGCCCGGCAACGCGTCGGATCGTCAATGTCAGCGACGGCGAAGTCGCCACCGATGCGGTCAACAAGGGCCAGCTGGATGCATTGGCGGCCGATGTGCAGACCACCAGCGGCATGGTGCAGACCACCGGCGAGGGCGTGGCCCGTGCAACGGGCGATCGCGCCACCGCCGCCGGTGCCGGCGCCACCGCCAGCGGTGCACGCAGCGTGGCGGTAGCCGCAGGCAGCACTGCCTCGGCCACCGGCGCCAGCGCGATGGGTGTGGACAGCAGCGCCAGCGGCGTGAACAGCACGGCGATGGGGCGGCAGACCAACTCCATCGGCGAGAACGGCGTTGCGCTGGGTTACAACTCCTTTGTGCGCCAGAGCGGCGCCAATGCCGTCGCCCTCGGTGCCAATGCGGGTGCGAGCGGCGCCGATTCGGTGGCGTTGGGTTCCGGTTCGCGCACCTATGAAGCCAACGTGGTGTCGGTGGGCAGCGGCAACGGCCGCGGTGGCCCGGCGACGCGTCGCATCGTCAATGTGGGTGCCGGCGCGATTGCCGATGCCAGCACCGATGCGATCAACGGTGGCCAGTTCTTCCAGTCGCTCAGCAATACCGCCAGCTTCCTCGGCGGTGGTGCGGCGATCGGCGCGCAAGGCGTGTTCGTTGCGCCGACCTACGTCATTCAAGGTGCCAGCTACAACAACGTCGGTGCCGCATTGACCGCGTTGGACAGCAAGGTCACCGAGCTGGATGCACGTGGCGGCACCGCAACGGCTACTGCTGCACGCACGGTTTCGCTGCGCACCGCAGCGGTTCCGGCGGTGGCTGCATCAGCGACGGTCGCGAGCAGCGATGTCACTGACAGCAGCGCAAGCGTGCAGGGCACGCCGACCGCTGCGGTCGTTGGCACGGCCACGCCGGCAGCGACCTCGACGGCGGTTGGCAACGCCGCTGTGGCCAACCACATCACCGGCACCGCGATCGGTGGTAGCGCGTATGCGCACGGCCCCAACGACACCGCGATTGGCAGCAATGCACGCGTCAATGCCGATGGCAGCACCGCAGTGGGCGCCAACACGCAGATTGCTGCGGTGGCGACCAATGCAGTGGCGATGGGCGAAGGCGCACAGGTGAGTGCGGCCTCGGGCACGGCGATCGGGCAGGGTGCCCGCGCCAGTGCGCAGGGTGCGGTGGCACTCGGCCAGGGCTCGGTTGCCGACCGCGCCAACACGGTCTCGGTGGGCAGCGTGGGCGGTGAGCGTCAGGTGGCCAATGTGGCCGCCGGTACGCGCGCCACCGATGCGGTCAACAAGGGCCAGTTGGACAGCGGCGTGGCCGCGGCCAACAGCTACACCGACAGCCGCTACAGCGCGATGGCCGACAGCTTCGAAACCTACCAGGGCGATATCGAAGACCGCCTGCGCCGGCAGAACCGTCGCCTCGACCGTCAAGGTGCGATGGGCTCGGCGATGTTGAACATGTCCGCCAGCGTGGCCGGTATTGCCTCGCAAAACCGCATCGGTGCCGGTGTCGGTTTCCAGAACGGCGAGTCGGCGTTGTCGGTGGGTTATCAGCGGGCAATCAGCCCGCGCGCCACGGTGACCATCGGTGGCGCATTGAGCGGCGACGACAGCTCGATCGGCGTAGGTGCCGGTTTCGGTTGGTAACGCACGGTTGAAAACAGCGACGGCGCCGTCGTGCGCCGTCGCGACAGAGCAAGGCCTGAGGGGGCGGGCGAGGACCGTGGCTTGGCCGGCCAACGGATTCGCAGGGAGTGATGGCCGTACTGACGCCTGATCCACGAAAAACTGAAGAGGACTTCACCGTGATCGACAAGAATTTCCGTCTCAACCCGCTGACTGGCGCCATCTTGATGATGGCCCTGGGTGCTTCGGGCACCCTCGTTGCTGCCCCCGCGTTGCAGGTCAAGGAACCGACCCAAGCCGCGCCGGCCGCCAGCGATTTCAGCAGCCGGTTGATCGTGCGTTACAAGGACGGCACGGCCGCCGCGAGCGATCGCAGCAGCAAGCTGGGCGTGGTGCAATCGGCCGTGGGCCGTGCCGCACCGGTGACCGGTGCGCGCGCTGGCGCCACCGCCGCCAAGGCGACCTACCTGCGCAAGCTGGGCATTGGCTCGGACCTGATCAAGCTGTCCGGCACGCTGACCGCCGCACAGGTGGACAAGGTGGTGGTCGAGCTGAAGAACGACCCGTCCGTGGCCGAGGTGCAGATCGATCGCATGCTGCGTCCGGTCGAGATCAAGAAGAGCGTTGCCGCGACCGACGTAACCCCACAGCTGGTCCCCAACGACCCGCTGTATGCGCAGTACCAGTGGCACCTGAGCAACCCCAACGGCGGTATCAACGCGCCGGCCGCATGGGATCTCTCGCAAGGTGCCGGCGTGGTGGTGGCGGTGTTGGATACCGGCATCTTGCCGGGCCATCCGGACTTCGCCGGCAACCTGCTGCAGGGCTATGACTTCATCACCGACGCCGAAGTCTCGCGTCGCCCCACCGACGCCCGCGTCCCGGGCGCCCTGGATTACGGTGACTGGGAAGAGGCCGACAACGTCTGCTACGACGGGTCGGTGGCACAGGAAAGCTCCTGGCACGGCACCCATGTCTCGGGCACCGTGGCCGAGGCAACCAATAACGGTGTGGGCATGGCCGGCGTGGCGCCGAAGGCCACCATCCTGCCGGTGCGCGTGCTCGGCCGCTGTGGCGGCTACACCTCCGACATCGCCGATGCGATCGTGTGGGCCTCCGGCGGTACGGTCGATGGCGTCCCCGCCAATACCAACCCGGCCGAAGTGATCAACATGAGCCTGGGCGGCGGCGAGCCCTGCGATCCGGCCACCCAGGTCGCGATCAATGGCGCGGTGTCGCGCGGCACCACCGTGGTGGTGGCGGCTGGCAACAGCGGCGAAGATGCGGCCAACCATTCACCGGCGAGCTGCAACAACACCATCACCGTCGGCGCCACCCGCATCACCGGCGGCATCACCTACTACTCCAACTACGGCAGCAAGGTGGACCTGTCCGGTCCCGGCGGCGGCGGCAGCGTGGACGGCAACCCGGGTGGTTACATCTGGCAGGCCGGCTACGACGGCGCCACCACCCCGACCTCCGGTAGCTATAGCTACATGGGTATGGGCGGCACCTCGATGGCGTCCCCGCACGTGGCCGGTGTCGTGGCCCTGGTGCAGAGCGCGTCGATCGGCCTGGGCGATGGCCCGCTGACCCCGGCGGCGATGGAAGCCCTGCTCAAGCAGACCAGCCGCCGCTTCCCGGTGACCCCGCCGACCAGCACCCCGATCGGCAGCGGCATCGTCGACGCCAAGGCCGCGCTGGAAGCGGTATTGGTGGAGCCCTGCGACCCGGACACCGAGACCTGCGCGCCGGCCGCCATTGCCCTGACCAACAAGGCCCCGCTGACCGGCCTGAGCGGTGAGTACAACAGCTCCACGTTGTACAGCTTCGAAGCCAAGGCCGGTGCGGTGCTGAGCTTCATGACCTACGGCGGCACCGGTAACGTGTCGGTCTACGTGAGCTTCGAAGCCGAGCCCACCGCAACCGATTACGACGCCAAGTCCACCCGTCCGGGCAACAGCGAAACGGTGCGCTTCACCGCACCCAAGGCTGGTACCTACTACATCAAGCTGGTGGGTGCAGGGGACTACGCGAAGCTGACGCTCGTCGCGCGACAGTAATCGCTGCAATAGTGTGACCGAATGCCCCCGGCCAATCACCGGGGGCATTCGTTTTTCAGGGCCTTTCGCAGTGGTGCGGTCGATCGTCGCGGCAAACTGCTACAGTCGGCGCCGGACTTGTGGAGACGAGTGTGAACGCGGTTGCCGTCGATCCAATTGAGCAGCGAAGTGCAGAAACGCGCATCGTCGAAGCACTGCTTGAACGCCGTCGTCTGAAGGACACCGACCTGCTGCGCGCGCGCCAGCTGCAGGCCGAATCCGGCATGGGCCTGTTGGCGCTGCTGGGCCGGTTGGGGCTGGTGTCCGAGCGCGATCACGCCGAGACCTGCGCCGAGGTACTCGGCCTGCCGCTGGTGGATGCACGCCAGCTCGGCGACACCCCGCCGGAAATGCTGCCTGAAGTGCAGGGCCTGTCGCTGCGCTTTCTCAAGCAATTTCATCTGTGCCCGGTCGGCGAGCGCGATGGCCGGCTCGACCTGTGGATTGCCGATCCCTACGACGATTACGCGATCGATGCGGTGCGCCTGGCCACCGGCCTGCCGCTGCTGCTGCAAGTGGGCCTGCGCTCGGAAATCGACGACCTGATCGAGCGCTGGTACGGGCAGGGCCGCAGCGCAATGGGCACGATCGTGGAAACCGCCGACGGCGATGCCAGCAACACCGACGACATCGAAGCGCTACGCGATCTCGCTTCCGAAGCGCCGGTGATCCGCCTGGTGAATCTGGTGATCCAGCACGCGGTGGAGTTGCGCGCCTCGGACATCCATATCGAACCGTTCGAAAGCCGGCTCAAGGTGCGTTACCGCGTGGACGGTGTGCTGGTGGAAGGCGAAAGCCCGCCGGCCAAGCTCACCGCCGCGGTGATCAGCCGCATCAAGATCATGGCCAAGCTCAACATCGCCGAGCGCCGGCTGCCGCAGGATGGCCGCATCATGCTGCGCGTGCAGGGCAAGGAGCTGGATCTGCGTGTCAGCACCGTGCCCACCGCGCATGGCGAGAGCGTGGTGATGCGTCTGCTCGATCGTGAAACGGTGGTGTTCGATTTCTACAAGCTCGGCTTCACCGAAGACTTCCTGCCGCAATTTCGCAAGGTGCTCGAGCAACCACACGGCATCATGCTGGTCACCGGGCCCACCGGCTCGGGCAAGACCACCACGCTGTACACCGCGCTGAGCCAGCTCAACACCTCCGACGTCAAGATCATCACTGTCGAAGACCCGGTGGAATACCAGATCGAAGGCATCAACCAGATCCAGGCCAAGCCGCAGATCGGGCTGGATTTCGCCAACGCGCTGCGCAGCATCGTGCGCCAGGATCCGGACATCATCATGATCGGCGAGATGCGCGATCTGGAAACCGCGCGCATCGCGATCCAGTCCGCGCTCACCGGCCACTTGGTGCTCTCCACACTGCACACCAACAACGCCGCTGGCGGTATCACGCGTCTGCTCGACATGGGCGTGGAAGACTATCTGCTGACCTCCACCATCAACGGCATCCTGGCCCAGCGCCTGGTGCGCAAACTCGACCTGGCCAACGCCGAACGCTATGCCGCATCGCCGGAAGAGATCGAACGCTTCGACCTGCGCCGGCTGCAGCCAGACGGCGAGATCTTCCTGTACCGCCCGCGTGCCACGGCGGCGGCGCCCACCGGTTACCTGGGCCGCACCACCATCGTCGAGTTCCTGGTGATGAACGACGAACTCCGCCGCGCGGTAATGCGCCGCGCCGGCATGGGCGAGATCGAGCAGTTGGCGCGCAAGTCCGGCATGCGCACCATGTACGAAGATGGCTTGTCCAAGGCCCTGCGTGGCGAAACCACCATCGAAGAAGTCCTGCGCGTCACGGAGGATGCGTGAGAGCAGCGAGTGCAGCAACGCGCGCAGCATGCGCGTTATCTAACGCGGACCATGTTGGCTTTCAGGCAGTCCCACGCATGCGCTGCAACGCAAAGGCCCCCGCACCCATCGCCCGCAGCGCCGCGCTGTTCCTAAATCCCCACGACCAAGCGCCTCACCCCATTCCCGATTCCCAATTCCCAATTCCCGGCCTCCCAGCCTAATGCCCCTGTACCGCTACAAGGCGCTCGATGCGCACGGCGAAATGCTCGATGGTCAGATGGAAGCGGCCAACGATGCCGAGGTGGCGCTGCGTCTGCAGGAGCAAGGCCACCTGCCGGTGGAAACGCGTCTGGCCACCGGCGAAAACGGTTCGCCGTCGTTGCGCATGCTGTTGCGCAAGAAGCCGTTCGACAATGCCGCGCTGGTGCAGTTCACCCAGCAGCTGGCCACGCTGATCGGCGCCGGGCAACCGCTGGACCGCGCGTTGTCGATCCTGATGGATCTGCCCGAAGACGACAAAAGCCGCCGCGTCATCGCCGACATCCGCGACACCGTACGCGGCGGCGCGCCGTTGTCGGTGGCGCTGGAACGCCAGCACGGGCTGTTTTCCAAGCTCTACATCAACATGGTGCGCGCGGGCGAAGCCGGCGGCAGTATGCAGGACACCCTGCAGCGCCTGGCCGACTATCTGGAGCGCAGCCGTGCACTCAAGGGCAAGGTGATCAACGCGCTGATCTACCCGGCGATCCTGCTGGCGGTGGTCGGCTGCGCGCTGCTGTTCCTGCTGGGCTATGTGGTGCCGCAGTTCGCGCAGATGTACGAAAGCCTGGATGTGGCCCTGCCGTGGTTCACCCAGGCGGTGCTGAGCGTTGGGTTGTTGGTGCGCGATTGGTGGCTCGTGCTGGTGGTGATTCCTGGCGTGCTCGGTCTATGGCTGGATCGCAAGCGCCGCAATGCCGCGTTCCGTGCTGCGCTCGATGCCTGGCTGCTGCGTCAGAAAGTCATCGGCAGCCTGATCGCACGGTTGGAAACCGCGCGGCTCACGCGCACGCTGGGCACCTTGTTGCGCAACGGTGTGCCGCTGCTCGCCGCGATCGGCATCGCGCGCAACGTGATGTCCAATACCGCGCTGGTCGAAGATGTGGCCGCCGCGGCCGACGACGTCAAGAATGGGCATGGCCTGTCGATGTCGCTGGCGCGCGGCAAGCGATTCCCGCGGCTTGCGCTGCAGATGATCCAGGTGGGCGAGGAGTCCGGCGCACTGGACACCATGCTGCTCAAGACCGCCGACACCTTCGAGCTGGAAACTGCGCAGGCCATCGACCGCGCGCTGGCCGCGCTGGTGCCCCTGATCACCCTGGTGCTGGCCTCGGTGGTGGGGCTTGTCATCATTTCGGTGCTGGTACCGCTGTATGACCTCACCAATGCCATCGGTTGAGCGTGGTGGCCGCGTGCGGCGCGCAGCAGGCGTAGATGTGCGCCTGGCAACCGGCATGCGCATCGCTGATGCCGCGCTGGCTGCCGGTCCTCTGCGTGCAATTGGCGACATCGCTTCGCATGCTGACACGCGCTCCCGTGTACACGCACCACATCCACCACAACGTTTCGGTGACCGCATGACACCCATGCGGGAACCATTGCAGTGCCGGCCGTGTCATCTTCTGGCGGCAGCATCTTTCATCGACGTGCAAGGAAATCGTTCATGATCAAGCGTTCCATCACCCGCAGTCCGTCGCGCGCAGGCCAGGCCGGCATGAGCTTGCTGGAAATCATCATCGTCATCGTGCTGATCGGCGCGGTGCTCACCCTGGTCGGCAGCCGCGTGCTCGGTGGTGCCGATCGCGGCAAGGCGAACCTCGCCAAGTCGCAGATCCAGACCCTGGCCGGCAAGATCGAAAACTTCCAGCTCGACACCGGCAAGTTGCCGAGCAAGCTCGATGACCTGGTCACCCAGCCTGGCGGCAGCAGCGGTTGGCTGGGCCCGTACGCCAAGCCGGTCGAGCTCAACGACCCGTGGGGCCACACCATCGAATACCGCGTGCCCGGCGATGGTCAGGCCTTCGACCTGATCAGCCTGGGCAAGGATGGCCGCCCCGGCGGCAGCAGCTACGACTCGGACATCAAGTACCAGTAAGCAGCGACCCATGCGCGTTGCGCGTCTGCCGTTGCTGTCCCCGCACCGCGCTGCGCCCGTTGTGCGCAGGCAGCTGCGTGGCAGCTCGTTGCTGGAGATGCTGCTGGTCATCGCGCTGATCGCGCTGGCCGGTGTGCTGGCCGCCGCCGCGCTCACCGGCGGCATCGACGGCATGCGTCTGCGCAGCGCGGGCAAGGCCATCGCCGCGCAACTGCGCTATACGCGCACCCAGGCCATCGCCACCGGCACGCCGCAGCGCTTTCTGATCGACCCCCAGCAGCGGCGTTGGGAAGCGCCCGGCGGCCATCACGGCGACCTGCCCGCTGCCCTGGAGGTGCGCTTCACCGGTGCACGTCAGGTGCAATCGCGCCAGGATCAGGGCGCCATTCAGTTCTTTGCCGATGGCGCCTCCACCGGCGGGCGCATCGATCTGACCATCAAGGACGCGCGCTGGCGCGTGGACGTGGGCTGGATCACCGGTGAGGTGCGTTCCGGCCCGCTGCGGACGCCAATGCCATGAAGCATCAGCGCGGCTATTCGTTGATCGAAGTGATCGTGGCTTTTGCGTTGCTTGCCTTGGCGCTGACGCTGTTGCTCGGCTCCTTGTCCGGTGCGGCGCGGCAGGTGCGTGGGGCCGATGAAAGCACCCGCGCCACCTTGCATGCGCAGTCGTTGCTGGCCGTGCAGGGCATGGAACAACCGCTGGTGCCGGGGCAGCAGCAAGGCAGCCTGGAAGACGGGCATTTTCGCTGGTCGCTGGATGTGCGCCCCTACGACGAACCGCGTCGCAATGCGCAGGCGCCGGCAGACCCGAGCGCCCCCACGCTGCTGCAGCTCACCTTGGTGGTGCGGTGGGGCGAGCAACCCAACCAGCGCTTGTTATGGCGCACGTTGCGGCTGGTGACGGCCACCGCACAGGGCAACCCCGCGTGATACGTCCGCGCGCTGCCGGGTTCACCCTGATCGAAGTGCTGCTGGCCACGATGCTGCTGGTCGGCGGGCTGGCGCTGGCCTTTGCCACGTTGCGTTCGGCCAGCGCGATCAGCCAGCGCGGCGAAGCCATTGCGCAACGCAGCGAACGCACGCGCGCGGTAGAAGAATTCTTGCGTCGCCGGTTGTCTGCCGCGTTGCCGATCGCGATGGGCATCGATACGCAAAGCCAGCAACCGATGCTATTCGTCGGCGAGCCGCAGCGCATGCGGTTTGCCGCCGATGTGCCGGATTATCTGGGCCGCGGCGGGCCGTATCTGCATGACGTGTCGGTGGTGGGCGATGGCGAGCAGCGCACGCTCACCATTGCGCTGACCATGTTGCAATCGGGCAAGGAGATCGAAGAAGGCAACGCCTTGCCGGCTGAAACGCTGGCCGATGACGTGCAGCAGGTGAGCTTTCGCTATCGCGGGCTCGATCCACAAAGCGGTGCGCTGAGTGGGTGGCTGCCGCAATGGGAATGGCATGATCGCCTGCCCTTGCTGGTGCGCATCGACATCCGCAGCGGCGGCGCGGCCTGGCCGCCAGTGGTGGTGGCGTTGCCGCAGTCCGGCGGTGGTGGAGCGCTGGCGCAATGAAGACGATGCGCGGCGCAGCGCTGGTGCTGGTGTTGTGGTTGATCGCCTTGCTCACCGCGATGATCGGCGCGTTTGCATTGACCGCGCGCGTGGAAGCGCTACAGGGGTCCATGCTGCGCAACGGCGGCCAGGCGCAGGAATACGCACGCGCCGGCATGGAATACGCGCTGTCGCGATTGAGCAGTGGCGAGCCGCAAGCGCGCTGGCGTCCGGACGGGCGCCGCTATCGTTGGCAGATGGACGATGCCAACGTGGAGATCCGCATCATCGATGAGAGCGGCAAGGTGGATCTGAACATGGCCGAGCCAACGCTGCTCGCCGGGCTGGTGCGCGCAGTGGGTGGCGAAGCCGGGCGCGATGTGCGCCTGGCTGGCGCAATCGTGGATTGGCGCGATGGCGACACGCTCACGCAGCCGGGCGGTGGTGCGGAAGATCGCGACTACGCCGATGCCGGGCTGCCGTATGGCGCCAAGGATGGTCCGTTTGAAACACTGGGCGAATTGCGCCTGGTGCTGGGCATGGACGCAGAGCTGTACCGCAAGCTGTTGCCGCATGTCACCTTGTACAGCGGCCGTTCGCGCCCGGAAGCGCGCTTTGCCACCGGCCCGGTGCTCACCGCCATGGGCCTGGATGCGCAGCAACTGCTGGCGCAGCGTGACGCGCCGCTGGGTTTGCCAGGCAGCGACGCGACGCTTGGTGGGACAGACACTTATAGTATCGAGAGCCGGGCACGCCTGAGTCAGGGACGCGAGGCCGTGCTGCGTGCGGTCGTGCGCACCGGTGCGTCGGCCCTGCCCGGGTCCGCCTACACCGTTTTGCGTTGGGAAGAGGGAGCAGCAGTGCAATGACCGCGTGGCGGGATACCTTGGGACGCATTGGCGTTCGCGCCATGCCCGGCGCGGGCGGCTTCTGGCGTTGGTGGCAGCAATCGTTGCTGGCGTGGTTGCCGCAGCGCTGGCAGTGGCAGCTTGGCCTGTCGCAGTCACGGCTGCTATTGCAGCTGGATGGCGAGGCGCTGCAGTTGCTGCGTCAGCGCGACCAGACCAGCGACACCGTCGCCAGCCTGCCGTGGCCGGTGCAACCGCAGGAAGTGAACGCGCTGCTGCCCACCGCGCTGGAAGGCTTGCCGCAGCATTGGCTGCTGCCGGCCAGCCATGCGCTGCGCCGCCCGTTGCGGCTGCCTGCCGCCGCCGCTGCACGCCTGCAGGACGTGGCGCGCTTCGAGATCGACCGGCAAACCCCGTTCACCGCCGACCAGGTGTACTTCGATGCACGCGTGCTCGACGTGCGCGAAGACGGCCAGCTCGACGCCGAACTAGTAGTGGTGCCGCGGCGCATGATCGACGGCCCGGCCGGCGTGCCCGAGGCCTGGAGCAACGCGTTGTCCGGGATCGACGTGGCCGATGCGCGCGGCGCGCCGTTGGGCGTGAACCTGCTGCCGCCGGCCCGCCGCTTGCGCCGCAGCGACCCGATGCAGCGCTGGAATCTGTTGCTCGCCGTGGCCGCGCTGGTGTTGCTCGCGGTGGCCGGCTGGCTGCTGCTGGACAACCGCCGCCAGGCCGCCGACGACCTGCGTACCAAGGTGCAGGCCAATGCCGGGCGCGCGCGCCAGGTGGCCGCCGAGCGCCAGCAGTTGCTGGAACTGGTGGAGGGTGCAGCGTTCTTCCAGGAGCAACGTGCCACGCGTCCGACTTCGGTGGAAATCTGGGACGAATTGAGCCGCCGCCTGCCCAGCGGTACCTATCTGGAAAAGTTTTCGGTCGAGGGCGGGCAATTGCAGTTGATCGGTTTGAGCAAGGAGGCCTCCTCGCTGGTGCGCCGTCTTGAAGGTTCGCCGCTGTGGCACACGCCATCGCTGACCGGCGTGCTGCAGAGCGATGCCGGCCGCAACGTGGACCGCTTCACCATCACCGCCGAACTGGCCGGTCCCGATGCCAAGGAGGCCGCCGATGCCGCGCAGCGTTAAACGCGATCGCTGGATCGCCTTGGGCCTGTTGCTGCTGGTGATGGGCGTGGCATATCTGGTGTTGGTGCACCCGTGGTTCACCCAGCCGATGCTCGCCGTGCAGGACGACCTGCAATCGCTGCGCGAGCGCGAATTGCGTGTACGCGTGCAGTTGCAACAGGCTCCACAGGTCAGCCAGCGCCTGCAGCAGGCCAGGCAGACGCTGCAAAGCCGCCCCGGCTTCTTGCCGGAGAGTTCCGCCGAGCTGGCCTCGGCCGGGCTGGTGCAGCGGCTGGAACGTGCCGTGGTCGACGCCAGCCCGGGCAACCGCAGCTGCGCGATCAGCAACCGCTCGCCGCTGCAGCCGGAAACCAAGCGCTTCACCCGCGTGGCGGTGCAGGTGCGCTTGCGCTGCGGCACGCCGGAACTGGCCTCGGTCTTGTACAGCCTGGAAAACGGCACGCCGCGCCTGTTCGTGGACAACCTCAACGTGATGGCGCAGCGCTACCAGCTCTCACCCAACGAAAGCGGCAACGGCCTGGATATCGCCTTCGAACTGGCCGGCTACCTGCGGCCGGGCAGCAATGCCGGCCCGGTGAACACCGGCGCCGCGCCTGCCGCCGGGGAGGCCAGCAATGCGCCTTGAAATGATCGGCCTGCGCACCTGGTTGCTGGCCACTGTGGTCGGCTGGGCGTTGCTGGTCTGCGTGCTGGCCGTGGCCGGCCTGGGCAAGCGGGTGGAATTGCTGCCCGATGACCCGGCCCTGGTGCAGCGCCTGCCGGCGTTGCCGGCACCGGCCCCGGAGCGGCTGGGGCCGTTCGAGAAATACGCCGAGATCGCCGCGCATCCGGCGTTTGCCGAAGATCGCCTGCCGCACCCGTTCTTCCTGTCCGGCAACGACGGCAGCGGCGCCGCCTCCACGGTGCGCCTGACCGGCGTGCTGCTGACCTCCACCTTCAAGATGGCCACGCTTACGCTGGATCCGGCCGATTCGGTGCGGGTGCAGCTGGGCGGCGATGCGGTGAAGGGATACCGGTTGCTGGCCCTGCAGCCACGCAGTGCAACCATCGAAGGCCCGGGCGGCACCCAGACCCTGGAGCTGCAGGTGTTCAACGGCCAGGGCGGGCAGCCGCCAACCGCCATCGGGGGCCGCCCGCAGGCGCCCGGTGCCGTGCCGCCGTTGCCGCCGAATGTTCCGCCGGCACCTGCAACACCCGCGCCGCCGCCAGCCGAGGTGCCTCAGCAGCAGCCCGGTGGCCAGGCGCCGCCGACGGTGCCGCCGCAGCGCAGCGATGGCGCCCAGGAAGCACCACGCCCCTCCGATGAGCAGATGCGCGCCATCCGTGAACGTATCGAAGCCCGACGCCGCCAGCTGCAACAGCAGCGCCAGGGCGGCTCCACCCCCGGTCAGACCCAATGAGTGAACGCATGACGCCGCGCCTGTTTCCCGTGTCCCTGCTGATTGGCCTGCTGGCCGGTTGCGCCACCACTCCGCCACCGGACGTGCGCCGCGACGCGCGCCTGGATCCGCAAGTCGGCGCCGCCGGCGCCACCCAGACCACCGCCGAACAACGCGCCGACGGCAACGCTAGCGCCAAGCCGACCCCGGTGATCCGGCGCGGCAGCGGCACCATGATCAACCAGAGCGCCGCCGCGGCCCCATCGCCCACCCTGGGCATGGCCAGCAGCGGCAGTGCCACCTTCAACTTCGAAGGCGAATCGGTACAGGCCGTGGTCAAGGCGATCCTGGGCGACATGCTCGGCCAGAACTACGTGATCGCCCCGGGCGTGCAAGGCACCGTCACCCTGGCTACCCCCAACCCGGTGTCGCCCGCGCAGGCGCTGAACCTGCTGGAGATGGTGCTGGGCTGGAACAACGCGCGCATGGTGTTCAGCGGTGGCCGCTACAACATCGTGCCGGCCGACCAGGCGCTGGCCGGCACGGTCGCGCCCAGCACCGCCTCACCATCGGCCGCGCGCGGCTTCGAGGTGCGTGTGGTGCCGCTGAAGTACATCTCCGCCAGCGAAATGAAGAAAGTGCTGGAGCCGTACGCGCGGCCGAACGCGATCGTCGGTACCGATGCCTCGCGCAACGTGATCACCCTGGGCGGTACGCGTGCCGAGCTGGAAAACTATCTGCGCACCGTGCAGATCTTCGACGTGGACTGGTTGTCGGGCATGTCGGTGGGCGTGTTCCCGATCCAGTCCGGCAAGGCCGAAAAGGTCAGCGCCGATCTGGAAAAGGTCTTCGGCGAACAGAGCAAGACCCCCAGTGCCGGCATGTTCCGTTTCATGCCGCTGGAAAACGCCAACGCGGTGCTGGTGATCACACCGCAGCCGCGCTATCTGGACCAGATCCAGCAGTGGTTGGACCGCATCGACAGTGCCGGTGGCGGCGTGCGCCTGTTTTCGTATGAGCTGAAATACATCAAGGCCAAGGACCTGGCCGATCGCCTGTCGGAAGTGTTCGGCGGCGGGCGTGGCCAGGGGGGTGATTCCAACGCCTCGCTGGCACCGGGCTCGGAAACCAGCGTGCTTGGCGGCGCACTGGGTAATCGCGACAGCAGCATGGGCGGCAGCTCCGGCATGACCGGTGGCAGCATTGGCGAAAACGGCGACAGCAGCGGTGGAGGCGGCAGCTTCGGCGGCAGCAGCGGCGTCGGTGGTGGCAGCAGTGGCAGTAGCGGTGGCCTGGGCAACGGCAGCCTGCAATTGTCGCCGCGCAGCAACGGCAATGGTGCGGTCACGCTGGAAGTGGAAGGCGACAAGGTCGGTGTTTCTGCGGTGGCCGAAACCAACACCTTGCTGGTGCGCGCCACCCCGCAATCGTGGAGCTCGATCCGCGACGTCATCGAAAAGCTCGATGTGATGCCGATGCAGGTGCATATCGAAGCGCAGGTGGCTGAGGTGAATTTGACTGGGCAGCTGCAGTACGGGGTGAACTGGTACTTCGAGAATGCGGTGACCACACCGTTCGATGCCAACGGCAACGGTGGTCCGGCGTTGCCATCTGCTGCGGGCCGCAATATCTGGGGCGACATCGCAGGAAGCATCACCAACAACGGTGTGGGTTGGACATTCCTTGGGAAAAATGCGGCTGCGGTCATCAGCGCGCTTGATCAGGTCACCAATATCCGCCTGCTGCAGACGCCATCTGTCTTTGTGCGCAACAACGCCGAAGCCACGCTCAACGTGGGTTCGCGTATTCCGATCAATTCCACATCGATCAACACTGGGCTGGGCAGCGACAGCAGCTTCTCGTCGGTGCAATACATCGATACCGGTGTGATCCTGAAAGTGCGCCCGCGCGTCACCAAAGACGGTATGGTGTTCCTGGACATCGTGCAGGAAATCAGCACGCCCGGTGCACGGCCCGCAGCATGTACGGCGGCAACCACCACGACCGTCAACAGCGCTGCCTGTAACGTCGACATCAATACGCGCCGTGTCAAAACCGAAGCTGCGGTGCAGAGTGGCGACACCATGATGCTGGCTGGCCTGATCGATGACAGCACCAGCGACGGAAGTTCGGGGGTCCCGTTCCTCAGCAAGTTGCCGGTGGTCGGTGCTTTGTTTGGTCAGAAGACTCGGGACACGACCCGCCGCGAAGTCATCGTGCTGATCACTCCATCGATCGTGCGTAACCCGCAGGAAGCGCGCAATCTCACCGACGAATACGGTCAGAAGTTCAAGGTGATGGAGCCGCTGAAACCCAGCCAGAAGCCGCAATGAGTGCGGCGTTGCCTGTCGTACTGGTGCCGGTCGGCACCGACGACGAGGCGCTGGATGCGTGTCTTGGTGCATTGGATGCCGCCACGCCTGCCGGCACGCGGGTGTGGCTGGCCGACGATGCGCAGGCCGGCCCGCGCGGGCGCGCAGTGATCGAACACTGGCTGGCGCGCACGCAGCTGCAGGCGCACCACACCCGCCGCCAGCGCATGCTGGGCGAGGTGGCGCATCTGGATGAAATGCTCGCCGCCTGTGGCGATGCCGATGTGGTGGTGCTCGGCATCGATGCGCGCCCATTTCCGGGCTGGCTGCGGCAACTGCAGGCCTGCTTTGCGCGCGATGCCGCGATTGCCACCGCCACCCCGTGGAGCAATGCCGGCGAGGCCTGTGCGTGGCCACGGCTGGGCGAAATCAATCCACTGCCGGAAGCACCCGAACGCCTGGCCGCCGCCTGCGCGGCGATGCCGCCGCTGCATCCGGAATTGCCGTCGGCCGCCGGCCATGCAGTGCTATTGCGCGGCAGCGCACGTCGCAAGGCCGGCGGGCTGGATGCCAGCAGTTATGGCTCGTGGTACGCCGCGCTGACCGATCTGAGCCTGCGCATGGCCGGGTTGGGTTGGCGCAACGTGCTGTGCGACACCGCGTTCGTGGCTTCCCCGCACGAAGGCCGCCCGGCCGATGGCGACATGGACGCACTGGCCACGCGATGGCCCGCCTGGCATGCGCGCCTGGCCAACTTCCTGATGCACGACCCGCTGCGTGCGCAGCGCGAGCAGCTGACGCACCTGCTGGCCGACCTGCCGCCGCCGGACCCGCAGCGCACCTTGTTCGACGCGTAGCTCGATCGCGACCGAATCTGCCCGGTGTGCAGGGCGGGAGTCGCGACCGAACGCATAAAAGCGACTGACAAGAACGTATTTGCAGTGGCGAGACAGGCGCAGCGCAGCGGCCATTCAATACGCATTAAACCGTTTTTTTAGCGTGTCGCACCCTCAAACGTTCGCGACGCATTGTCCGCCGCGTTGAGGCTCGCGAACGCAACGAAGTGCGCAGCGCGCAATGCTCACCATCGATTCCCGATTCCCGATTCCCGATTCCCGATTCCCGGCGCTACAGCGCCGAGTGCGTCGGCGCCTCGGTGCGCACCACCACATCCAGCGCATCGTGGCGCCAGGATTCGATATCCAGTTCCACCGCGCTGCCGTCTTCGGCGAAGCTCACCCGCTGCAGCCGAAAGCACGGCGTGCCGGTGGTGGACTGCAGCAGGATTGCCTGCGCCGCATCCAGGCCGGCCGGATGCATCGACAACTGGCTGCGGCTGAGGAACAGGCCCAGTTTCTGGTTGAACACGCTCGACAATGAGCCGGCCAGATCATGCTCAAGCAGCCCGGGTGCCCAGGCGGCCAGCACCACGTTGGTTTCCAGCAGCACCGCGCGGCGATCGATCCAGCGCCGCCGCTGCAGCACGAACACCGGCTCTTGAACGCGGTGCAGGCGCAGCGCGGCGGCATACACCGCGCCGGCCGGTTGCAGGGTGGCGCTCAACAGCTCGGTGCGCGGCTTGCGCCCTTGCGCGGCCACGTACTGCATGAAACCGGCAATGCTGGTGGGATCGTAACGCACGCGCGGTGCGCTGACGAACCAGCCACGCCGATTCTCGCGGTAGATGCGGCCTTCGGCTTCGAGTTGCTGCAGGGCTTCACGCAGGGTGATGCGCGTGCAGCCAAAACGCTCGGCCAACGCGCGCTCCACCGGCAGGCGCTGGTCCGGGCCCCATTCGCCCGCAGCGATCTGCGCGCTGATGGCATCGGTGATGGTGGACTGGCGGGAGACGTTCATGCGGCGATCCGCTGACGGGTGACACACAGCATGTGCGGGGAGATGACCGAAAAGACGAGTGCTCCGATGGTAATGAAGAATGCGGCCACAAACCTGTTTCAGGTCACTGCGCGTTTACCGGGGTGCGCTGCCGTTGGGCGTTCCAGCTGTGCCAACCGTACACGGCAAGGCCCACGAAGCCGGCGTAGAGCAGAGCGGTGGGGTACAGCGCCTTGCTGACGAACACGCCCACATACACGCAGTCCAGCACGATCCACAGCACCCAGTTGGCGATGCGCCTGCGCGCGGCCCACACGCTGGCCACCAGGCTGAAGCTGGCGAGCGCCGCGTCCAGCCACGGCAACGCCGCATCGGTGCGGTGGTGCATGTAGGCGCCCAACGCGGCAGCGAAGCCGGCGCCAAGACCCAGCGACAGCCACAGCTCACGTTGCGGCATTGGCAGCGGGCGGATACGCGTCTCCAGTGCAGTGCCGCGCTGCCACTGCCACCAACCATATAACTGCGTCAGCACGTACACGCCCTGCAGCAACATGTCCGAATACAGCTTCCATTGGTAGAACAGCCAGGCGTAGAGCGCCACGGCCACGATGCCCACCGGCCAGCACCAGCGAATGCGCCGCGCAGTGAGCCACACGCCCAGCAGGTTGATCACAACGGCGATGGATTCGAGCAAGGACATGGTGGCCTGGAGGCAAGATGCGATGTGGGTGGACGGTGTGCAGGACGCTGTGTGATTGCTGCCGATCAGCCGCACGTGCACGGTGCGGGTGCCGTCATGGCGCTGCGCGTGATCGCTGAGCCTGCAGACGCGCTGCAGGTTTATGCGCTGCGCCGCTGCACACGGCGCAGCGCAGCGATTGCGGGTTAGAAATCCACCTGCACGGTCAGCCGGGCGGTGCGCGGTGCGCCGGGGAAGAGATAGGCATCGCCCTGGTATTCGCCCGCATCGCGCCAGTAGCGTTTGTCGAACACGTTGTCCACGTTCAAGCGCCAGGTGGTGGCCAGCCCGCCCAGCGTGGTGGCGTAACGCGTGCCCAGGTTGGCCACCGCGTAGGCCGGGACGCTGGCGCCGCCGAGGCGGTCGGCAAACTTGCGGCCGCTGTATTGCACACCCGCCAGCAGTGCCAGGCCGTCGATGCCGGGTACGCGGTAGTCGGCCTGCACGCTGGCGCGCAGCTTGGGCACATTGATGGCCTGGTGGCCTTCGTAGGCGGCAATGCCGGTGTCTTCGGCCCGCGCGCGAATCGCCGCCACGCTGGCAAATAGCTGCAGTTGCGCGGTCGCCGCGCCATCGGCAGACAGCTCCAGGCCGCGGTTGTGCAGCCGCCCCTGTTGCACGTACAGCAGGCCACCGTCGGCCTGCGGCTGGGTGAACTGATAGGCCTGGCGGATATCGAAGACGGCGGCGCCCAGGCGCACGCCCTGCAGCTGCCATTTCGCGCCGGTTTCCAGCTGATAGGCATTGGTCGGCGGCAGGATTTCATCGGCGTTGTCGGCAAACCATGGTGCGGTGCCACCGGCAGCCAGGCTCTTGGCGTAGCTCGCATACACGGTGACCTGCTGCTGCGGTTTGAACAGCAGTGCCGCCTGCGGCAGCAATGCGTCCTTGCGGGTGCGGCGTTCCAGCACGCCATCGCGGTCGAAGGCGCGCTCGTCCAGGCGAACGTAGCGGGCACCGAGCGCCAATTCCCATTGCCCGCCCAGGCCAATCCGGTCGGCCAGCACCACGGCGCGCTGGCGGCTGTCCAGGCGGCGCTGTTTCGGGTCCAGCGCGACATCGGTTTGCGCGAAGACCTCCGGGTCGCGATCGATGCTGCCGCTGCCGACGAACTCATTCACCGACCCGTAGCGGTCGATGGTCCGGCGCAACCAATCGGCACCGATACTCAGCTGGTGGTCCAGCGCGCCGGTGGTCACGCGGCCATCCAGGCTGGCGCGCAGCTGGTCGTGCACGCGGGTGTCGTCCGGGCTGCGGTAGTCGTAAACGTCGTATTCGCCCTGCGCACTGAAAAAATTCGGCGTGGCAATGTCCGCGCAGCTGGCCGCGCCATAGCAGCCCCAGGCAAACGCGGAGAAATCGTTGATGGTTGAGCGGCTGCGCGACGCTTCCACACTGGCGCGCCACGCCTCGTTGAACTGGTAGGCATAGCGCAGCTGCGCGTTGAGCGAATCCATCTCCACCGGCCGCGACCACGGCTGATACCCGAGCAGGCGATGCACATCGATGTTGCGCGGCACCTGCGTGCCGCCCAGCAACTGATAGCCGGGCACGGAGCGCTGCTGCCGATGCTGGTATTCCACATCCACCTGCAGCAGCGATTGCGCGGTGGGTTTCCAGTCGCCGGCCAGCGACAGGAAATTGCGGTAGCCATCGGCATGGTCGACATAGCTGCGGAAATCTTCGCGCGCCGCATTCACGCGCACGCCCAGCGTGCGATCGGCATCGAACCAGTCGCCCAGATCGGCCGCGATGTAGCGCGAGCCTTGTTCGTCGGTCCCCAGGGTCACGCTGCGCACGTGCTCGGGGCGCTTGGTGCGGTAGTCGATCAGCCCCGCCGGTTCGTTGACCCCGGATTGCAGCCCGGCCAGTCCCTTGAGGATCTGCACTTGCTGCTTGTTTTCCAGCGCGATCGATTGCTCGCCTACCGCGCTCAGCCCGTTGATGCGGTAGCTGTTGGCGGCGTTGAGCGAGTAGCCGCGCAGCACGAAGTTTTCGTAATAACCGATCGGCGCATACGCATCGCCGGCAGAGGCATCGGCGCGCAATACCTCGCTGAGCACGCGCGCCTGGCGGTCGAGCAATTGCTGGCGCTCGATCACCGCAATCGATGCCGGCGCATCCAGCAGCGACGTAGTACCAAAGCCGCTCAGCGTGGTGGCGGCATCGGCGCGCTCACCCCGCACGTTGACCGCATCCAGTTGGACGGCCGCGCCGTCCGGTTGTTGCTGTGCCAGCGCAGGCAAGGTGATGCACAGCGCCAGCGCCAAAGCGAGCGGACGAAGAGAAAGCAGGGAAGGGCAGGGTGCGTACATGCGCAAGACTCGAAGAAAGGATGAAAGACGCTCAGCGCAGCCGGCGCGCACGCGCGTGCAGATGCTCGCGCAGGCGACAACCCTCGGGGCTGGCAAACCAGTCCGCGTGGCCGAGCAGATAACGGTGATAGGCGATGTCGGCGTTGTCGGCCGAGCGGGTAATGCCGGCGAAGTAGCCGATCTCGCTGAGCGCAAAATCCGCATGCACGATCGGCAGTAACGCCGCGAGCAGGCGCAGTTGCGCCGCATCCAGCGGGCAGTGCTGCGCGTAGCCGTCCAGCAAGGCGTCGAGCTGTTCCAGCTGCGGCTCGGCGCGCTGCGCGGTGTCCAGGTTCAGCCATGGAATCAGATTGCGTTCGATCGCCGTGGCCAGATCGAACAACGCGAAACTGCGATCGCACAGGCCGAAGTCGAACACCGCGCTGACCTCCGTGTGGCCCGCATCGGTGTCCCACAACAGATTGGAGGCGTGCCAGTCGCCGTGCGTCCACAGCGGCGGCAACGCACCAGGAGCAGAGAGCAACGGCCAGGCCTGCGCATGCCAGGGCAGCAGGTGGGTGGCGATGTCGGCACGCCATGGCCGATGGCGCAGATCGGCCGCCAGCGCGGGACGCGATGCCAGCGCCTGTTCCAAGGCGTGGAGCGGGTCCTCCTGGGTGAACAACGCCAGATTGGCCACCAGCACACTGGTCTGGCGCGGCGGCGCGTCAAATCCCTGCGCGCACATATGCAGGCGTGCCAGCGCGGCGCCGGCCGCGAACGCATGCGCAACGTTGCAGAACGGGGTCCACGACAAGGCATCGCGATACACGTCCTGGCCGCGGCCCACGCGTTGCACTTCGTAGACCCACTCCGCCTCGGTCAGCGCAGTGCGGCCTTGTGCGTCGTGCAGGACTTCGACCACCGGCGCGCCTGCCCAACGCAGATGCGCCATGAAGGCATGCTCCTGCCGCAGCGTCTCCACCGTGCGCACCCTGTGGTGATGCCGTTTGACGATGACCATGCCGGCCGCCGTCTCCACACACGCCGCCGCGGAAAACGGGCGCGCGCTATGCCAGCGCACGGCTTCAGTGCCGACGCCCCCGACGAACCGCTGCAGCACATGGTGGATCTCGTCGGCGCGCAGCACCGGCCAATCCGGCAAGGCCAGTTCCAGGCCCATGCCGTGGACGTGATGCGGCCCGTTCATGGCTGCCCGCCGGCGACCGCGCGCGGTCTGGCTTGCGGACTTGGTATAGACCAGGAGGGTGGGGCCGATCGTCGGGGCCCGGCGTGCATGCCGGCAAGATCCAAGACGGCGCTGCCAGGCCGTCGTTGCAGCGCAGGCACCATCAGGCGGCCGCGACGCAGGGAGTGAAAGGGCAGCGCGAAACCGTGGGGTCGCTGGCCGTCATCTCGAAGCTGAAAAGTGGGAGGTGCGCCGCAGGGCGGCGTCCACGGAAGACCGCATGGCGGTTCCGGGCGCGCAGTATGCCCCCTGCGTTTGTCGACCGCCATGCACCCGGCCGCTGCGGCGATGGCGCTGCGGGTGCGCGGCACGGGATAATCGCTGGATGACTTCCCTCTCGATAGCCGCCGTCGTTGTCACCTACCAGAGCAGCAGCACGATCGACGCGTGCCTGGCGCGGTTGCGTGCGGCCGAGGGCGTCAGCGAGATCCGCGTGGTCGACAACGCCTCCAGCGACGACACCCTGGATGTGGTGCAGCGGCATGCGTTGGCCGATCCGCGCGTGCAGTTCATCGCCAACCCGGACAACCCGGGCTTCGCCACCGCCTGCAACCAGGGCGCGCGCGACTCGCAGGCGCCGTGGCTGGTCTTCATCAACCCTGACCTGATGGTCGAGCACGACACGCTGCGCCGGCTGTGCGAGCGCGCTGGCGGCCATGCCGCAGTGTTGCTGGGGGTGGAGCAGGTGGACGAACACGGCCAGCCCGACGCCGCGGTACGCCGGCGTGACCCGGACTTTGCTGCCATGCTGCGTGCGCCGCGCGCCGCCGCCCAACTGGCCGTGCCTGCGGACCTGGCGCTGGCGCTGCAACCGGTGGATGCCATCTCCGGTGCCCTGATGCTGATGCAGCGCAGCCTGTTCGACCGCCTGGACGGCTGGGACGGCGGCTACCGCCTGCATGCCGAGGACCTGGACCTGTGCCGGCGTGCGCGCCAGGCTGGCGCACTGGTGGCGGTGGCCAATGACCTGCAGGTGGTGCACGTGCGCGGGGTCTCCAGCCGTTCGCGCCCGTTTTTTGTGGAATGGCACAAGCACCGCGGTCTGTGGCGGTATTTTTGCAAGTTCGAGTCCGCGCAACGCGGGCTGCTGGTGCGGCTCGGGGTCTGGGCGGCGATCTGGACCCATGCGGCGGCGCAGGTGCCCCGGCTGCTACGCCAACGCTGAGTTCGCCGCGTTAAATTTGTGATAAATCCGTGATGCGATAGTGTCTGGAACTGTGATACGTTTCTCTTAGAAATGTGATCAACGTCGATTGCTTCCTGTCCCTTCCGGGTCCCCCACCAGGAAATCTGCAATGTCCCTACAGAACGACCCGCGCTCGCGGGCACGTCAGTCGTGTGCCACGCCCTCACTGTCCGGCTCGGTTGAGCGGGCGCCAGAGTGCAGCCAGTCCCAACGGCGTCCCATCCAGCGGGCGGTCGTGTCGTTGCTTGCGGCGGGTTGCCTGATCGCCGCGCTGCCTGACACCGCCATGGCCGGTGCCTGGACCCAGCCACAAGGCGACACCCTGGTGATCGTCAAGGCGCTGCATAGCGATGGACGCGGTTGGTTCGATGACAGCCATCACCGCACCACCTTCGGTGACGGACAGCAGTTCGATGGCAACGGGCGTAGCCGCCAGGACCAGCTCAATGTCTACGTCGAGCATGGCCTGACTGACCAACTGAGCGTCATCGGCAACTTCTATTTCACCGACGTGGGTTTCAGCAACCACGGCGGAGACGGCCGCACCCGCGCCAGCACCACCGGCTTCGCCGATCAGGAAATCGGCCTGCGCTACGCGCTGCCGAGTGCGCAGGACGATGTCTGGCGCAGTTCGGTGCAGGCACTGGTGAGCATCCCAGCCTATGGCCGCAGCAAGACCTACCACCCGAACACCCCTGGTGCGAATTCCGACCCGGCCTTGGGGTTGGGTGACTATGGTCTGGAGTTGCGCTACAGCCGCGGGCGTGGATACACGCTGGGTGGGCGCAATGGCTATGTCGACCTCGGCGGTGCGGTGCGTCTGCGCGGCAGTGCCGCCTCCGACGAACTGCGGGTGGATGCCTCCACTGGCCTGAGTCTGACCCCCAGCTGGCTAGTGCTTGGCGAACTCAACGTGATCCAGGGCTTGGGCAACGGGCGTAACAACTTCGACGTGCCCGGCTCTGCTGGTGGCGTCAGTTTCGTAGCCACCGGCACCAACTACGACCTCACCAAGCTGCAGCTGTCCACGCTGTATACCGCCCCCGGCGGTAGCCAGTGGCAGGTGGGCTACCAGCAGCCAGTGATGGGCCGCAATACCGGTGCTGCCGGCGGGCCATTCGTGGCCGCCTGGTGGCGGTTCTAGGGCAGGGCCGACAATGACGGTCACCTGCGAAATGGACGCGCTGGGACGGGCGCCGGATATCGGCCGCGAACGCGGCTTGTTGGGGCGTTCGCTGGTGTCTGCCGGCGTCATCACCGACGAGCAACTGCGCGCCGCGCTTGCCTTGCAGCAACGCTGGAATTCGCGCCTGGGCGATGTGATCCTGGCCCAGCGCGGCGTGCCGGCGCAGCGGTTCTACGCCATCGTGGCCGCGCACTTCGGGCTGCAGTTCGTCGACCTGGTGCAACAGCCGCCGGACCCCGAGCTGCTCACCGCCACCGACCTGGATGTGTATGCGCAGCGGCTGATCCTGCCATGGCGGCGCGAGGACGGTGTGCTGGTGCTGGCCGTGGCCGACCCGGACCCGGCGCTGTTCGCCTGGGCGCGCGAGCACTACGGTGCGGAAGTCCGCTTCGTCGGCACTGCCAAGTTCGACATCATCTGGAGCCTGCAGCGCTACGCCGACGAGCAGCTCACCGACAATGCGCTGAACCTGCTGGCCGCACACGCGCCTACCTATTCCGCACGCCAGGTGGTCACTCGCGGGCAGAAGTTCACCTTGTGGGCGATTGCCGCGGTGCTGGTGGCGGCGATTGCGGCGTTCCCCATCATCACGCTGATCACCATCAATGTGCTGGTGGCGCTGGGCTTTCTGGCGACCTTCGGCCTGAAGTTGCTGCTGGTGTGGTTCGGCTCGCGCCACCGCATCGACATCAAGGTCACCGAAGACGAAGTGGCTGCGCTGCGCGATGACGACCTCCCGGTCTATACCGTGCTGGTGCCGATGTACAAGGAGCCGGAAGTCCTGCCGATCCTGGCCAACGCGCTGCGCAAGCTGGATTACCCGATCAGCAAGCTCGACGTGAAACTGGTGCTCGAAGCGGACGATTTCGAGACCATCGAAGCGGCCAAGAAACTCGGCCTGGAAGCGTTCTTCGAAATCATCCGGGTACCGCCGTCGCAGCCCAAGACCAAGCCCAAGGCCTGCAACTACGCGCTGCATTTTGCGCGCGGTGAATTGCTCACCATCTACGACGCCGAGGACAAGCCCGAGCCGGATCAGCTCAAGCGCGTGGTGGCTGCGTTCCGCAAGGCGGAAAAAGACGTGGTGTGCATCCAGGCGCGCTTGAACTACTACAACGCCGACGAAAACTGGCTGACGCGGATGTTCACGCTGGAGTACACGCTCTGGTTCGACTTCTACCTGCCGGCGCTGGAATACCTGCGTATTCCGATTCCGCTGGGCGGCACCTCCAACCACTTCCGGCTGGACGTGTTGCGCCAGGTGCGCGCATGGGACCCGTACAACGTCACCGAAGACGCCGACCTGGGTGTGCGCCTGATCCAGAACGGCTACCGCGTCAACGTGGTCAATTCCACCACGTTCGAAGAAGCCAACGTCAGCATCCCCAACTGGATCCGGCAGCGTTCGCGCTGGCTCAAGGGCTACATGCAGACCTGGCTGGTGCACATGCGCGACCCGGTGCATCTGTACCGCAGCACCGGGTTCAAGGGGTTCTGGGGCTTTCAGTTCTTCATCGGCGGCGGCTTTTTCACCGCGCTGGGCGTGCCGGTGCTGTGGGTGCTGTACGCGGCGTGGCTGCTGACCGGGACCTCGGCGTTCGACCGCATCTTCCCGCCGTGGCTGGCCGCGGTCTCGCTGATCAATCTGCTGCTCGCCAATGGGTTTTTCATCTACATCACGCTGGTGGCCGCGTTCAAGCGCGACTACTTCAAGCTCGCGCCGTATGCGCTGACGGTGCCGTTCTATTGGTTGCTGCAGTCGATCGCGGCCTACAAGGGTCTGTGGCAGTTGATCCGCAATCCGTTCTATTGGGAGAAGACCACGCATGGCATCAGCAAGCATTCCGAACAAGAGCGCCGCGCCGCACTCGAAGAGTGAGCCGGGCGCCGCGCGCCGCGACAGCGGGCTGCCGGCGTTCCTGGTGGCGGTGGTGGCGTTGTCGCTGCTGAGCCAGCCGTTGCTGGTGCAGTCGTTGGGTAGCGCGGCACCGGCGGTGGCGCCCACGGTGGGGTTGCCGGCAACCGGCCTGCTGACCTGGCTGATCGATGTCGCTGCGCACCGCTGGAACCTGCCGTTCCAGGTGTGGCCGTTCGTGGCGGTGGCCGCCAATGCGCTGTTCCTGTCGTTGCTGTGGCGCGATCTGGCCGGCGTGTTCGGGCGCGGCTGGGCCAGCGGATTGACCTTGCTGGTGGGCTGCAACCCGCTATTCCTGCTGCCGATTGCCGCCGGTGGCAGCCAGGCGGTCGGCCTGCTCGCGTTCTACGGGTTGTGCCGCACGCTGCGCCGCCTGCAGGCGCCGGTGGAGGCCTTCACTTACCTGCGCATTGCCGGCTGGCTGTGCATCCTGTTGTGCCTGGATCTGCAGACCTTGGCGCTGTCGACGATGGTCGCGCCCTGGCTGTTGCTGGTGATGCCGCCGCAGATGCTGCGCAAGGCGCCGGGATCGTTCTATCTGGTGTGCTACCTGCCGTTCGTGTTCCTGGTCGGCATGTGGGCCTACATCAATCTGACCATGTTCAATGCGCCGTGGCCGACATTGTCCAGCATCGCCGCCGGTGCGCACCCGCTGCCGTTGCCGCTGCAGGCGCATGCCGACGGTTGGCTGCCGGCGCTGCGTTGGGGTGTGGCGGCGGTGGCGTGTTTCCCATTGCTGGCGTTGGTGATGCGCAGTCGCAGCGGCGTGTTGGCGCGTGGCGTGCTCGCCAGTGCGGGTACGGTGATCTGCGCGGCGGCGCTGTCGTTCGCGTTCGGCTGGGCCGGTTTCGATGCCTTGCTGCTGCTGTGGGTACCGGCCGCATTGTTGCTGCGCGCGCTGCGTGCCGATCAACGTGGCCAGGCCGCCGGCCTGCTGCTGTTGGGCGTGCTTGGTGCGGCGTGGGTGCAGCCGCAGGGCTGGGGCCGCTGGATGCAGGCGCCATCGGCTGAGCAGGCGCAGGCGCAGGGCGAGCCGATCGTGGTGACCGCGATGGCGGCGCTGCCGATGACGGACGGGCAGTCTGCTGTGGCAGCGCATGCTGCCCAGCCCGAAGCCGGCGCTGCGGTGCTGGCTGGCGGTGCGTCTGCGCTGGCGCCGATGGCTGCCAAGAACACTACAACCTCAAGCCCTACAACCTGCACTCAGCAGAAGGCGCTTTCGTCGAATCAGGTTTCTGCAGCATGTTCAAGCGCTTTCTAAACGCAACGTTATTGATGGGGTTGTGCGTGTTCGCCACTGGATGCCAGGCCGTGCCGACCTGGATGGGCGCCAACGTCAAGGTGTCGGCCAACGCGCCGTGGCAAAGCGACGCGGCAGCGCAATCGTTGAATGCGCTCGCCGACACCGGTGCGAGCAAGGCCTTGTTGGTGGCCTTCGTGTGGCAGGCAACGCCGCAGTCCAACGACCCGGTGCTGGGCAGCGACAGCAGCCTGGCCGCGATGCGCGCAGCGTTGCGGCAAAGCCACGCGGCCGGGCTGCAGCCCACGCTCAAACTGCATCTGTGGATTCCGGGGCATTGGGCTGGCGATGCGGCGCCAGCCGACCAGGCAGCGTGGTTTGCCGCCTATCAGCGCGCGCTGCTGCCGCTGGCACAGCTTGCCGAAGACGAACACGCCGAGGCGCTGGTGATCGGCACCGAGCTGCGCCAATTGCAGGACGCACCGCAATGGCCTGCCTTGGTGGCGGCCGTGCGTGCGGTCTATGGCGGCAAGCTGCTGTACGTGGCCGACGGCATGGAGCACGCGGAAACATTCCGCTACTGGTCGCTGTTCGATGCGGTGGGCACCAGTCTGTATCCGCGTCTGTCTGAAGCGGCTGCCAAACGGCGACCGGAGATGGAGGCCGCCGCGCAGCGCCTGCAGGACCTGGGCAAGCGCGTCGGTAAGCCGGTGTGGGTGGCCGAGCTGGGGCTGCGTTCGGCACGCGGCAGCCTGGCGGCGCCGTGGGAGAGCCCGGAACAGCGCACCGCGGCGGTCGATACAAAACTGCAACTGCAGGTGCTGCAACAGTGGCGTGCGGTGTTGCAGGCGCATGGCGTGGAAGGCATCGCACTGTGGTGCTGGTACACCGACCCCAAGGCCGGCGGTCCCGGGGATAGTGACTTCACCGTGCAGGGCAAGCCGGCGCAACAGGTGCTGGCGGACTAAGCGCCGCTTTAAAACGACGGCGCAGTGGCCATGCGGGCGCGGCCGGTACTCGGAATCGGCATCTACCCCCGAACACTCCGGTTTCTGTGCGCCGTCCGCAGCCACCTCCGATTGCTCGCTACGCGTTGTCAGCCGCTCCAAGTGGGCGCGTGGATGTGCTGCGTTGGGATGCGCGCGGTGTGCTGCGTCCAGTCGATGACTGTGCGCTGCAAGTTCGGCGCACATGCAGTCGAGATGCGCGCGGATTTCCGTCGATACGATCCCGCTAGCTGAGCCGGTGCTGCGTCACGCGTCCTCGAACGACACGCGCCAGACAGGCGTGACCGCTGCGGAGCACATGGATAGTGCGTTCCAACCTCGCGGCTGCTCGCAACGCGTCGCCCGCAGCCCTCGGCGTGATCGCAAATCCGCGTCCTGTACGCCCTGAGTCCGCTTGAACGGCCTGACGGATGCAGCGCCGTGTACGCCCGCTGTTGCGTTCGGCTGCGGCGGGGAACACTGCCGGCGCTCCCCGGTGTCTCAATGCAACGACACGCACCCGCCCCGCCGCTGCGGGCATAATCCGGCAGCATGATCATTCATTCGCTGCTCGACACCGATCTGTACAAGTTCACCATGATGCAGGCGGTGCTGCATCAGCACCCGGCCGCGCAGGTGGACTACCGCTTCAAGTGCCGCACACCCGGTGTGGATCTGGCGCAGTTCATCGACGAGATCTCGCGTGAGATCGACGCGCTGTGCCGGCTGCGGCTGCGCGAGGACGAGGTGGACTACCTGCGCAGCCTGCGCTTCATCAAGCCGGACTTCGCCGACTTTCTCGCGTTGTTCCACCTGGACCGCAAATACCTGACCCTGGCCGCCTCGGCCGCCCACCCGGGCGAGATCGAGCTGACCATTCGCGGCCCCTGGTTGCACACCATCCTGTTCGAAGTGCCGCTGCTGGCGATCATCAACGAGGTGTGGTTCCGCAACACCTCCGAGCCGGATTTTGAAGAAGGCCGCAGCCGCCTGCGCGAGAAGGTACGCAGCCTGCGCAGCATGCCGGCCGGTTGCAAGATCGCCGATTACGGCACGCGCCGCCGCTATTCGCGGCAATGGCATGGCGAACTGCTGCCACTGCTGCGCGATGGTTTGGGCGAACAATTCGTCGGCACCAGTAATGTGTTTTTCGCCAAGCAGTACGGGCTGACCCCGCTGGGCACCATGGCGCACGAATACCTGCAGGCGTTCCAGGCGCTGGGCCCGCGGCTGCGGGATTCGCAGGTGGCGGCACTGGACTCGTGGGCGCGCGAATACCGCGGCGACCTGGGCATTGCGCTGTCGGACGTGGTGGGCCTGGATGCGTTCCTGCGCGACTTCGATCTGTATTTCTGCAAGCTGTTCGACGGCATGCGCCACGATTCCGGCGACCCGTTCGAATGGGGCGAGCGGGTGATCGCGCATCTGGAAGCGCACCGCGTGGATCCGCGCACCAAGGTGCTGGTCTTCAGCGACGGGCTGAACATCGACAAGGTGATGCGGCTGTACGAACACTTCAGCCCGCGTTGCCGGCTGGCGTTCGGCGTGGGCACCAGCCTGACCAACGACCTGGGCCCGACGCCCTTGCAGATCGTCATCAAGATGGTCCGCTGCAATGGGCAGCCGGTGGCCAAGCTCAGCGATTCGCCGGGCAAGAGCATGTGCGAAGACCTGGGCTACCTGCGCTACCTGCGCGATGTATTCGGCCTGCCGCCGATGCCGGAAGCCGAGGTGACTGCACGCGGCAGTCAGTGACGTCACGCGGCGGTGTGTGGCGTTCTGCGGAAGCAGGTGTCAGGGAGTGGCCGGAAAAGTGAGATGCATCTCTCAATTGAGAGTTGGCAGCCGTTAACATTGGCATCACATTTGCATTCCTTGTATGCGGCGCCCGCATCATGGCGCCCACTTCCTCCGCCAGAGACCGACGCATGAGTGCCTCTGATCCACTGTCGCTGTATCGCACCCGCAGCTGCTCCCGGCAGTGGCTGGGCTTTGTGCGTGCGATGGCCGAGGAATTCGCTGCCGAGTTGCCGGACGCGGATCTGGCCTTGCTGATGGCGCGGATCGGCGAGCGGTTTGCGCGCGCGCATCCGCTGGCGCCGTGCGCCACGCTGGAAGCGGTGGAGCGGGCCGCCAACCAGGTGTGGGACAGCTGCGACTGGGGGCAATGCACGCTGGACGAACAAGCCGACCACGTGCTGATCCAGCACACCGGTGCACCGCTCAGCGTGGCGCTGGACGGCGCCGACTGGGGCGATGGATTTCTGCAGGGCGCGTACGACGCGTGGTTCCAGCATTTGGGGATGCTGGCAGGCCTGACGGTGCAGCGCACCGCGGGCGAGACGGTCGACCTGCGCCGCCTGGTGCTGGCGCGGACCGCTTGAGCATGTGCGACTAGGCAAGGGGACTGCGATGAAGAACAAGACCACCAAGACACCGGCCGGACACGACGATGTGTCGGGCCTGTTTGCGCGTCTGGGCGGGCAGGCGAGCGAGGGGTATCACGACTTCGCCTATACCCAGCTGGCACCACGCGCCGCCGCCGGTAATTCCACCGCCAGCGATGGCGATGCAACGAAGGCCGCTGCACCCGCCACAACGCTCACCCCGGCCGCGACACCTGCACCTGCACCCGCAATCGCGCAGACGCCCGTGATGCACGTGGCACCGGCCGCACTGAGTGCCGTGCCGGCCGTCATGGCCCCCGAGGCACCGCATGCCGATGCCGTGGCGCCGTTGCGCAAGCTGCGCCAGCCCGACGCGCCGGCCGTGCGCGCCGTGCCGGCCGAGCCGGTGCAGGCGGGGACACCGTTGCAGCAGCTGTTCGAGCGCCTGCTGCAAACCGATGCGCCCGCCGCGACACACAGCAGCCCGCTCAAGCGCCTGCGTTCGCGTTGATCGCGCCTGTGCGTGCGTGTTGCCACCAGCGCCCTGGCACTGGTCTTTCCGTTTTGCCGAATATCTCAAGGACGTTTCAATGACCGCTGCCAGCCTCCGTTCCGGCTCACCGTTGCCCACCCTGGCGACCTGGTCGCTGTGGCTGCTGGGCGCGCTGCTGCTGGTGTTCGTGGTGGCGGTGCCGATGGATGTCACCCAGCAGCTGGTGTTTTCCGGCGTGCTGTTCGGCGTGGCCCTGGCAGTGCGCAACCGCGGCGGGCGCGTGGTCATCCTGATGATGATGGGCATGTCGCTGGCGGTGTCGTGCCGCTACATCTGGTGGCGCACGACCCAGACCATGGGCGTGGGCAGCGCGGTGGATTTCATCCTTGGCCTGGGCCTGCTCGGGGCCGAGTTGTATGCGTTCGTGATTCTGGTGCTGGGCTATTTCCAGGTGCTGTGGCCGCTCAATCGCAAGCCGGTGCCGCTGCCTGCCGACCAGAGCCTGTGGCCGAGCGTGGATGTGTTCATCCCCACCTACAACGAGCCGTTGTCGGTGGTGCGCACCACCGTGCTGGCCGCCAGCGTGATCGATTGGCCGGCCGAAAAAATCACCATCCATCTGCTCGATGACGGCCGCCGCGACGAGTTCCGCGCGTTCTGCGCCGAGGTCGGCATCAACTACGTCACCCGCACCAACAACGCGCACGCCAAGGCCGGCAACATCAATGCAGCGTTGAAGAAGTGCAGCGGCGAATACGTGGCCATCTTCGATTGCGACCACATTCCCACCCGCTCGTTTCTGCAGGTGGCGATGGGCTGGTTCCTGCGCGACACCAAGCTGGCGCTGGTGCAGATGCCGCACTATTTCTTCTCGCCGGATCCGTTCGAACGCAACCTGGATACGCACGGCAAGGTGCCCAACGAAGGCGAGCTGTTCTACGGCCTGCTGCAGGATGGCAACGACCAGTGGAATGCCACGTTCTTCTGCGGCTCGTGCGCGGTGATCAAGCGCACCGCGCTGGAAGAAGTGGGCGGCGTGGCGGTGGAAACCGTCACCGAAGATGCGCACACCGCACTCAAGCTGCAGCGCCGTGGCTACCGCACCGCGTACCTGGCCGTGCCGCAGGCCGCCGGGCTGGCGACCGAAAGTCTGTCCGGGCACGTGGCGCAGCGCATCCGCTGGGCGCGTGGCATGGCGCAGATCGCGCGCATCGACAATCCCTTGCTTGGCCGCGGGCTCAAGCTCTCGCAACGGCTGTGCTACCTCAACGCGATGCTGCACTTCTTCTACGGGTTGCCGCGCATCATCTATCTCACCGCGCCGCTGGCGTACCTGTTCTTCGGCGCGCATGTGATCCAGGCCTCGGCGTTGATGATCCTTGCCTACGCCTTGCCGCACATCCTGCAGGCCAACCTCACCAACCTGCGCGTGCAAAGCCGGTTCCGTCACCTGCTGTGGAACGAGGTCTACGAGACCACGCTGGCCTGGTACATCTTCCGCCCGACGCTGGTGGCGTTGCTCAATCCGAAGTTGGGCAAGTTCAACGTGACACCCAAGGGTGGCCTGGTGGCGCGCAGTTATTTCGATGCGCAGATCGCAAAGCCCTATCTATTTTTGCTGCTGCTCAACGTGGTGGGCGTGGTGGCCGGCGTGCTGCGGCTGATCTATGTGGGCGGCACCGGCGAGCAGCAGACCATCTGGTTCAACCTGGCCTGGACGCTCTACAACATGGTGCTGCTGGGCGCGACGATTGCCACCGCCAGCGAAACGCGGCAAGTGCGCAGCGCGCATCGCGTGCCGCTGGATATCCCGGTGAATCTCTACCTGCCCGACGGCAGCGCGCTGGCCTGCCGCTCGGTGAATTTTTCCACCGGCGGCATGGCGATCAAGCTGGCGCAGCCGCAGCCGATCGAACCCGGCCTGGCGGTGCAGGTGGGCCTGAGCCATCGCGGCCTCGAACAGACTTTGCCGGCCGTGGTGCGGCAGGACCGCGACGGCCAGGTCAGCATCCAGTTCATGCAGATGTCGATGGAGCAGGAACGCTGGCTGGTGGCATCGACCTTCGCGCGTGCCGACATCTGGCTTTCGCAATGGGGCCAGCACGACCGTGATTCGTTCTGGCGTTCGATGGGCCAGGTGCTGGCCGCCAGCGCGCGCGGCTTCGGGCGCCTGGGCGGTCATATCGTGGACAGCGCGCGGCAGGGCTTTCGCCCGTCGCGCCCGGTGGATCTGGAGTCGTGAACGTGGCGCGTGGTGTTTCCCTTTCCTTTGCAAAGAAGCGGCTGATGCGAATTTCTCCGGCGATGTTGACCTGTGCGCTGACCTTGCTGGCCGGCCTGGCCCAGGCGCAACAGCCCGCGCCCGCCGAAGCGCCCACCGCGATGCCGGCCGAGCAGGCTGCTGCCGACGCAACGACCATGCCTGTGCCCAGCGCGCCGGCGGCCGGCAGCACGCGCGCCTCCACGCTGCGTGACCTGGGTATCGACTACGAAATCACCTTGCGCGGCGTGCAGGGCAGCGCCGGCGTGCCCTTCAGCGTGCGCAGCGATGAGATCGTCACTGCCGCCACGCTCAATCTGAAATACAGCTACTCGCCATCGTTGCTGCCAGACCTGTCGCATCTGAAGGTCACCATCAACGGCGTCACCGTGGGCACCTTGCCCACCGACAAGGCCAATGCCGGCAAATTGCTCTCGGCGGATCTGCCGATCGACCCGCGCCTGGTCACCGATTACAACCAGCTCAACCTGCAGCTGATCGGCCACTACACGCGCGAATGCGAGGACCCGGACCACAGCAGCCTGTGGGCGAACGTGGATGCGGCCACCACCTTGTCGTTGACCACCACGCCGTTGGCGCTGGCCAATAACCTGGCGCTGCTGCCGGTGCCGTTCTTCGATGTGCGTGACACCCGCCGCCTGGAACTGCCGTTCTATTTTCCGCAGCAGCCGGACATGGCCACGCTACAGGCGGCCGGCACGGTGGCCTCGTGGTTCGGCACGCTGGCCGGCTACCGCGGCGCGACCTTCCCGGCCTCCACCTCTGCGCTGCCGGCCACCGGCAACGCCGTGGTGTTCGCCACGCCGGCCACCTTGCCGCCGCAATTTGCCACTGCCGACAGCGGCGTGGCCGACATCCGCGGCCCCACCGTGGCCGTGGTGGTCAACCCGACCGATCCCAACGGCAAATTGCTGCTGGTGCTGGGCCGTAACGCGGAAGAGTTACAACGCGCGGCCACCGCGCTGGCGTTGCGCGCCCCGCTGACCGGCGCGGTGGCGCGCATCGGCGAGCTCAGCGCACCGGCGCCGCGCGCGCCGTACGACGCGCCCAAGTGGGTTTCCAGCGATCGCCCGGTGCGTTTCGGCGATCTGGTCACCCAGCCGAGCGCACTCAACGTCACCGGCTATCACCCGGACCTGATCCGGGTCGGCCTGCAGCTGCCGCCGGACCTGTTCGTGTGGGAGCGCGACGGAATTCCGATCGACTTGAAGTACCGCTACACGGTGCCGGACGTCGACAACAAGTCCGCGCTCAACGTCAGCATCAACGAATCGTTCGTCACTACGTTGCCACTGACCGGCCTGCCGTATGCCGAGTCCACCCCGATGCGGTGGTGGAACAGCCTGGGCACGCGCGGCGCGATGCCGGTGAACCAGCATTTGACGCTGCCGGTGGGCGCGTTCTCGGCCAATAGTCAGCTGCGTTTCCACTTCTTCTTCGATCGCCCGCAAGGCGAGGAGTGCAAGAACAGCTTCCCGGACGTGTCCGGCGCCATCGATGCCGATTCCACCATCGATCTGAGCGGGTTCCACCACTACATGGCGATGCCGAACCTGGCGGCGTTCGCCAACGCCGGCTACCCGTTCACGCGCCTGGCCGATCTGTCCGAATCGGCGATCGTGCTGCCCAATAACCCGGGCGACCAGGACCTGAGCAATGTGCTGACCCTGCTCGGGCGCTTTGGTGCGTCCACCGGGTATCCGGCGCTGCACGCGCAGATCATCGCGCCCAGCGCGGTGCAACAGCATGCCGACCGCGATCTGCTGCTGCTCGGCGGCGCCAATTCGCAGCCGTTGTTCAAGCAGTGGCGCGCCAACCTGCCGGTGGGCCAGGACGGGCAGTCCACCCGTTTTCGCCTGACCGACTGGTTGTTCGACACGCTGCCGCGCTTCCTGTCGTTCGACGCGCGCCGCACCGATCTGCCGACCACCGCAGAAATCGCACTGCAGCCGCAGCCCGACGATGTGCTGCTGATGGGCTTCGAATCGCCGTTGAAATCCGGCCGCAGCGTGGTCGCATTCCAGACCGAAGACCCGGCGAATATGAGCCGGCTGTTCGATGCCTGGTTCGACCCGGCGCTGCTCAAGGATTTCCAGGGCAGCGTGGTGGTGTTGCAGCAGAAGAAAGTCACCAGCCTGGTCGGCAACCAGACCTATTACGTGGGCCATCTGCCGCTGCCGACCTGGCTGCGCTGGTATTTCTCGCATCACCCGGTGTGGCTGGCGGTGACAGTGATCCTGCTGGCCTTGCTGATGGCGCTGGCTGGCCGCGTGCTGCTGCGCCGGCACACCGCCGAACGGCTCAACGAAGGCCGCAGCGCATGAGCAGCCGCGACCAGCCCACGCCGATGACGCGCCGCAGCCTGCTGCGTGCCGGTGCGTTGAGCGGGCTGGCCGCGGTGTTGCCGGCCGGCGTGCTTGCTGCGCCGCTGCAGTGCGGGGCGTGGCCGCTGTGGGATGCGTTCGTCGCCAAGCACATCCAGCCCGACGGCCGGGTGGTGGACTTTCTCAATCCCGACCAGCGCTCCACCTCCGAAGGCCAGTCGTACGCGCTGTTCTTCGCGCTGGTGAACAACGACGCGGTGCTGTTCGACAAGGTGCTGGGCTGGACCCGGCACAACCTGTGCGCTGGCCGCCCCGATCTGAATCTGCCGGCCTGGCTGTGGGGCCGCGACAGCAGCGGCGATTGGCGCGTGCTCGACCCCAATACCGCCAGCGATGGCGAGTTGTGGATCGCCTACGCGTTGCTGGAAGCCGGCCGCCTGTGGAACCGGCCTGGCTACACCAAGGCCGGTCAACAGGTGCTGCAGCTGATCCGCGCGCAGGAAGTGGCCAACCTGCCGGGGCTGGGGCCGATGCTGCTGCCTGGGCGCACCGGATTCACCGCGCCGGGGCGCTGGATGCTCAACCCCAGCTACTTGCCGCTGCAGGTGCTGCGCCGCTGCGCCAATGCCGACCCCAAGGGCCCATGGGCGGCGATTGCGCTCAACGCCACGCGCGTGCTGCGCGACAGCGCGCCGGTGGGACTGGCGCCGGACTGGACGGTGTGGGATGGCAAGGCCTTCAGCCCCGATCCCCAGCGCGGCAACGTAGGCAGCTACGACGCCATCCGCGTGTATCTGTGGGCCGGCATGCTCGACGCCGGCGAGCCGCTGCGCACCAAGCTGCTGCGGGACCTGTCCGGGCCGATGGACCTGCTCGCCGCGCAAGGCAACTTCGCCGAAAAGATCGACACCACGCGCGGTGTGGGCACTGGCGCGGCACCGGTCGGATTTTCCGCCGCGCTGCTGCCGTACCTGAGCGCGCTGCGCCAGCCGGCGCTGCTCAAGGCGCAGGCACAACGCCTGCCGGCCGCTGCACAACCGGCGGCCGCCGCGCTGCCGTATTACGAACGCACGCTGGCCCTGTTTGGACAGGGCTGGCTCGAGAACCGCTACCGCTTTGCCGCAGACGGGCGCCTGCTGCCCGCCTGGAGAACCCCTGCATGCTCCGCAAGAACCTGAGACCGCTTTACCTCGCCGGTGTGATCGACCTGTGCCTGCTCGCCGCGCCGGTGCATGCGCAAACCAGCGCCACCCAGCAACTGGTCAGCCAGGGCAATTACTGGCACGACCAGGGCCGCGACGATCTGGCCGCCGATACCTGGAAAAAGCTGCTCGGCATCGATCCGGACCAGCCCGACGCGCTGCTCGGCCTGGCCCAGATCGACCTGGCGCAGGGCCGCCAGTCCGAAGCGCGCAAGCGCCTGCAGCAGCTGGAAGCGGCCCATCCGCAATCGCCGCAGGTGCAGCGCCTGCGCGTGGCGATCGGTGCCCGCGGCAACGCCAATGCCGGTGAAGATCCGAACCTGCGCAATGCCCGCCGCGCCGCCACCGCCGGGCGTTATGTAGAAGCGGCGCACAGTTACGAAGCCGCCTTCGCCGGCAAGCCGCCGCCGCCAACGCTTGCGTTGGAGTATTACCAGTCGCTGGCCGGCACACCGACCGGCTGGGAGCGCGCACGCAACGGGTTGCGCGCACTGCAATCCAGCGAGCCGGCCAATGCGTCGGTGCAGCTGGCACTGGCGCAGGTGCTGACCTACCGCGAGCCCACCCGGCGCGAGGGCATCGCGCAATTGCGCGCACTGGCGCAGCGTGCCGATGTCGGCGGGCCGGCACGCAACAGCTGGCGCCAGGCGCTGCTGTGGCTCAACGCCAGCGCCGCCGATGCGCCGTTGTATCAAGCCTTTCTGGCCGGCACGCCCAACGATGCGGAAGTCACCACAAAACTGGGCCAGTTGCGCGAGCAGCGCACGGCCGCAACTGCCGCTCCGGCCGATCCCAACGGCGTGCTGCTGGGCGAGGGCTTTCGCGCGCTCAGCGCCGGCAATCTGAGTGCGGCCGAACAACGCTTTACCCAGGTGCTGCGCGCGCGTGCGCGTGACGCCGACGCGTTGGGCGGCCTGGGCTCGGTGCGCCTGCGGCAGCAGCGCTTTGCCGAAGCGCAGGAACTGCTGCGCCCGGCCGCCGCCGGCAACGGCAAATGGCAGAGCGCCTACGACAGCGCGCGCTATTGGCAACAGCTCCAGCAGGCCGAGGCCGCGCGTGCGCGCGGTGATCTGGCCCAGGCGCGGCAACTGGTGGAGCAATCGATCCAGTTGCTGCCCAACGAGCCGGCCGGGCATGTCGCGCTGGGTGGCCTGCAGGCGGCCGGTGACCCGGTGGCGGCCGAGGCCAGCTATCGCAAGGCCTTGTCGCGCGATGCCGACAACGCCGGCGCCTTGCAGGGCCTGGTGGGGCTATACAGCCGCCAGGGCCGCATGCAGGAGGCCAGTGCATTGTTCAACCGGCTGCCGGCGGCCGAGCGCGCCAAGTCCGGGGGTGAAGCATTGCTGCGCTCCAACGTGCAGCGCGCCCGCGCGCGCCAATCGCTGGAAGCCGGCGACACCGTCAGCGCGCAAGCGGAACTGGAAGCGGCGATGGTCGAGCGCCCCGGTGATCCGTGGATCCGTCTGGACCTGGCGCGCCTGTACCAACAGGCCGGGCGCCCGGACCAGGCGCGCAGCGTGATGGACGGCTTGCTCGCCGTGCATGGCGACCAGCCCGAAGCGCTGCATGCCAATGCCTTGCTCGCCCAGGAAACAGGCGACTGGCAGGGCGCGTACGCCAGCCTGGAGCGTATTCCCAGCGCGGCGCGCACGCCTGAGATGACTCAGCTGCGCAACACCGCCTGGATCGAACTGCAGGCGCGCCAGGCGCGCTTGCTGGTCGCGCAGGGGCGGGCGGGCGAAGCGCCACAATTGCTGGCGCGCACTGAAACCGCGCTCGGCAACCAGCTCGACGACCCGCAACTGCTGGCCGCGCTGGCCGGTGCGCACGCCGATGCCGGCAACACCCCGCGGGCATTGACCCTGGCCCAGCGCCTGGTCACCGGCGCCACCCCGAGTACCGAAGACCGCCTGCAGTACGCCGGCGTGCTGCTGCGTGCGCATCAGGACGCCGAACTCTCGGCGGTGCTGCGCCAGCTGCAGGCCATCACCATGACGCCGGAGCAGCTGCACCGGTATCGCACGCTGCGCAGCGCCTACACGCTGCGGCAGGTCGATGCCTTGCGCGAGCTGGGCAATCTGGAAGGCGCCTACGACGCGTTGTCGCCGGTGCTGGCGCAGCAGCCGGACAACCGCGATGCGCAGGCCGCACTGGCGCGCCTGTACGCCGCCGCCGGTGACCAGCGCCAGGCGCTGGCGCTGTATCAACAGCTGCTGCAGCGTCATCCCAACGATCTGGACATCCTCACCGCCGCCGCCAACAGCGCCGCTGCGCAGTCGGATCTGGCCAACGCCGAGACCTATCTGCAACGCGCGCTGGCGCAGGCGCCGGAGTCGCCGGAAGTGCTGGCTGCCGCCGGCCGCGTCTATCGCAGCGCCGGCAAGAACCGCAAGGCCGAGCAGTATTTCCGCGCCTCGCTGGCCGCGCAGCAGCGTCAGGCCGGCCAGTTGGATAACGGCCTGCCAGCGGCACGCGGTGGCACCGCCGTCGCTTTGGCCGGGCGCCCGCTCAATCCGTTCTCCGGCATTACCGGTGGCATGCGCAGTTCGCCGGCAGTGCTGTCCGACCGCCTCGACGCGGCCGCGGCCAGTTACGACAGCGCGCAGGCAGTGGCCATGCCCCAAGTACCTGCGCGTTACGCCAGCGCTGTGCCGGCCAGCATCGATGGCGGCAGCGGCGACGATCTGCCACCGCCGGTCAGCGCCAGTGCCGGCCCGGCACCGTTGCCGATGGCCAATCAGCGCAGCCGGCTACCCACCCGCAGCGAGGCCTATGCAGCGCCCGCAGCGCCGGGCCGCAACGACGCCTATGCAATGGCGCCGACGCAGGCACCACGGTTTGGCGGCGCACGCGGGCAGGCCCTGCCGGCTGGTACGACGGGCAACAGCGTGCTCGACGAATTGCGCGCCGTGCAATCGGAAAACAGCGACAACCTGGCCGGCGGCGCGCTCTATCGCTCGCGCGATGGCGAAGACGGCCTGGGCCGGCTGGACGACATCGAAATGCCGGTGCAGGCCGAGTTCTCGGTGGGTGAGGGCAAGCTCGGCGTCACGCTCACCCCCACGGTGGTGGATGCCGGCACGCTCGGCACCGAATACGCCACCGCCAGCCGCTTCGGCAGTGGCCCGCAAGCCGCCGTCAACGATGCCTTGGCCGCCGACCGCAGTGCGATCGATACGCTGGTGGGCTCGTCGGTGTATCAGTTGATCGCCACCGAAGGCGACACCGTCGCCACCCGCGAGCGTTTGCGACGCTATGCCTTGAACACCGGTTTGTTCGGCGAACTGCTCACCGAAAACAACAACAGCACCGCGGCCGCGGTGGCTGCGCTGGCCAACGAACCGTTGCCGGCGTATCTGCTCAGCATCAACGCATCCAACACGCCGATCGCCCAACTCGCGCGCGACATCCTCACCAACACCTCCATCAGCCAACAGCTTGCCGCCGGCGATGCGGCCGCGTTGCAGGCGCTGGCCGGCAGCAGCGCCGCCGCGCAGCAGACGCCCACCACTCTGGCCGACACCTTGAACAGCATGGCCGCGAACGGCAATGGCGCCCGCCGCCTGAGTCAGGACGACACCGGCGTGGGCGTGGGCGTGCGTTATCGCAACGGCGGTTTCAGCGCCGATGTAGGCAGCACGCCGATTGGGTTTCAGGAGCAGAACATCATCGGCGGCGTTGGCTACCGCGGCGAGATCGGCGACACCGTCAACTGGTCGGCCGACGCCTCGCGGCGTGCGGTCACCGACAGCGTGTTGTCCTTCGCCGGTGCGCAGGATGGGCGCAGCGGGCGCGAATGGGGCGGGGTGACCAGCAATGGCGTGTCGGTCTCGGCCACCGCCGACAACGGCCTGCTCGGTGGTTATGCCAATCTGGCCGCGCACCGGTTGGTTGGCAACAACGTGGCCGACAACGACCACCGCCAGGTCGACCTGGGCTTCTACGTGCATGCGCTGGAAACCCAGAACCAATCGCTCACCGCCGGCGTCAATCTGACCGCCATGCAGTACGACAAGAACCTCAGCGGTTTCACCTACGGCCACGGTGGCTACTTCAGCCCGCAGGACTATGTGGATCTGGGGTTCCCGGTGCACTGGAGCGGCCGCAGCGCCGGGCAGACGGTGAACTGGAAGGTGGACGCCAGCATCGGTGTGCAGCACTTCACCACCGAAGCCACGCCGTATTTCCCGACCGATCCCACCTTGCAGCAGGCCGCCTACGATGCCGCCTCGGTCGCGGCGTTGCTGGGCCTGGTCAACCGCTATACCGATCCGGTGTACGCGGGCGAAAGCCGCACCGGCGTGTCCTACAACCTCAGTGGCGCGGCCGAATGGCAGGTGGCACCGCAGTTGTTCCTGGGCGGGCGCATGACCTTCAACAACGCGCGCGACTACAACCAGTTCAGCAGCAATCTCTATCTGCGTTTCGTGCTGGATCGGCTGGGCTCCGCGCTAGGCCGCGCGCCGCAGGTACTGACTTCGCCGTACGCGGCGGATCACTGAGCCAACGCAGTGCAGTGCGCAAGGTGTGCGGTGATGCGTGCGCGCGCCGGGCACGTTGCACGCCTGGTCTGCAGCGGCAATGAAGAACGGCGCCTTGCGGCGCCGTTCCGGTCACACCGTGACTGACCGCCGTGCGTCCGGGTTACGGGCGCACCTTGGTCGCACACACGAACACCGACGCCTGCTGCAGGCGGCTGATCGCGCCCTGGTCCTGCAGCCCACGCACGTGCTCGTCCATGCAGGCCAGGTAACCCAGGCGGTTGCCTGCGTTCTGCGTCTTGCACAGGCTGCTCTCGGCCTGGATGTTGGCGCCGGGAATCAACCCGCCGGTTTCCACCGTCGGCACCAGCGTGCTGCAGCTGCCCAGCTTGGTGAGGCCGCGGTTCACCGTCCAACCGATATCGGCAAACATCGCCGGGGTCAGGTCGATGTTGAGCTGCGCCTGCACTTCCGGCGTATCGAACGGTTCCATCAGCGCATTCGGCTGCAGGTCGGTATCGAAGTGCGAGAAGGTCGAGCCGCCGGCCACCACGCTGGGGGCGTACAAGCGCGTGCGGCCCTGGCTGTCGGTGCCCTGCAGCAGTTCCGGGTCCTCGTACAGCCCTGCCACCACCGCGGCGCTGCCTTTCAGGCGCGCGCCGTCGGCTTGCGAGACCATGATCGCCGGGATGGTGATGTCGGTGATCGGCGGTGCGGCATTGCCCATCGTCTGCACGCCGGCCGCGTTGTTGGCCACGATCACACCCACCGCGCCATTGAGCTGGGCGTTCTTGACCTTGATGGCGAAGGCGCAGGTGCCGCGGTCGATCAAGGCCACCTTGCCGGCCACGGCCGCCGCATTGACGAACGGGGTTTCGCAACCGTCGCTGGCCGAGGCAGCGGCCACGCCGTCATCCACCGTCACCACCGAACGCGCCGGGAAATTGCCGGCGGTGGCCAGCGGCCCGAAGCTGGCAAAGCCCACTTCGAACTTGCCGGCCGCACCGGCGGGCGCGCTCACCTGCAGCAGCGTGCGCGGATCCAGGATCAACGCCGCCTCGCGGTTGACGCGCGTACCGGCCCACACCGTCCGCCCGGGCGTGCGCATGGCTTCGGCACGCAGCGCATTGGTCATGGTGGGGTCGTCGAAACGCTTGTTCTGCACGTTGTCGAAGGCCTGCGCGGTATAGACGTCGGTCAGGCCGGAGCCCGAGCCGAGCACACCGGTGGTCTTGTTGAGGAAGCCCGCCGCGCCCAGTCCATGGCCGATCTCGTGCATCACCACGTTGAGGAAGTTGATCTGGCCCTCGGGCGTCTTGCCGTCCAGGCCCAGGTACCAGCCCGACCCGGCCAGGCAGTCGTCCTTGCCCAGGTCGCCGTTGAATTGCGAAAACACGTCGGCCGGATCGGCCGGGTCGGGCACCAGATCCTGCCCGGCGATCGCATCGCCCAGCGCGGATGGGTACAAGGTATTGGCCTTGGCGCCGGGGAAGTTGTTGACGATCCAGTTCGGGCCTGCCTGGCCCAGGGTGCCGCCGGTGGCGGTACAGGTCAGCCGCGCGAACGAGGCATACACCTTGATCTCGACACTGCTCTGCAGCACCGCGCCCCACATGTCCATGGCGTACTGGTAAGCGATGCGCCGCTGCTCACCCACCGACCGGCCCGGGTTGCCACCCAGCGGCGCGGCAGCGGTGGGGTCGTTCAAGCCGACATTGGTGCCGGCATCGCCATTGATCAGGGTGACGATGGCGGCCGAGGCGTGCAGCGGCGACAACGCGGCGGCGATGCCCAGGGACAACAGCAACAGGGGCTTATTCATGCGGCAGCGCTCCGTGCTCGGCGTGGGCAGGTTGGGTGGTGGCGTCCTCGCTGTGCTCGATCACCAGGCGGCCATCGGCCTGCCGGGTCGCAACCAGGGAGCTCATCTGGGTGGCCGGCAACTTGCGCGCGATGGTGCCGTTAGGCAGGCGACGCTCGGTGGCCAGGGCGGCCGCCTCGGTCTGCGGCACTGCACTGCGTTGGGCGCTGCGCGCAGCCGGGGCTGCGGCGGCCTGCCGGTCCAGTGCGGCGCTTTCTTCGGCGGTCAGCGCACGCAACTTGCCGGTGACCGGGTCGATACCGACCTTGGAGCTGCTGGTTCCTGCATCCTGGGCTGCGGCGAGTGCCGGCAGGCAGGCAAGACACAACACACCGGACAGCATCCATCCGGGCTTGCGAAAGCTCATCATCGTTGGGGTTTCCTTGGGTCCAACAGGGGAAATACGCCGCACTGACACCGGCGCTCGGGGGAATCCTTCATTTCCAGTCTCTTCATGACTGAATCATGAATCCGTGATGTGTGTCAACTTTTTGACACGTCCAACCCCTGAATGCGAAGTCGTTGCCTGAAATAGTCATGTCTGCGCTTGCCTTGTGCGCGGGATGCTACGTCGGCCTGAGTGCTCTGCCTGTTCCGAGCTCCGAGGGATGCGATCGGATTGCGTACGGCAGGTGGAGAGGGCTAGCTGGCGCACGAGGTGCGGGTGCTTAGCGTTGTCGTGTCCACACAGGTGTTGGCTTCCGCGTTTTCGACGGGTCTGACCTGAAGGGCGTACGGCAGACGGAGATGCCGGCGCCGCAGGTGTTGCCGGGAGTTGGCCGTGGCATCGCGCAGACAGACGCGGCGACATCGCACACGCCATCGGATGCGATGGAGGTTGGTCGGCGCGAACGCGCGCTGCTGCCATCGCCATCAGATCGCAGGACGGAGTGGTTTCGTAAGGAGTTGCAGTCACCGCGCCTCGCGCGGATGCGCAGCTCGCACGCGGACGTGGTGGGAGGCAAGTGCTACGTCGCGTACACCGCAGTTGCCACATCGCCGCGCCTGCAGCACAACGTTAGTCGCTTGATTAGGCGCGGCAGACGGTTTGCGGTTCGCGTTTCGATGGCAGGCGCTGAGACCGCTCGTGCTGCAGTGTGCACGCCACTACCATTGGCTCCCGTCCTCCACGCCATCGGCGTGACGCCCTCAGGTTGCCCATGCACGCCGTCATCTATCACAACCCTGCCTGCGGCACCTCGCGCAACACGCTGGCCTTGATCCGTCATGTCGGCATCGAACCGCAGATCATCGAGTACCTGCGTGACCCACCAACGCGCGCGACCTTGCAGGCACTGATTGCCGAGGCCGGCCTGTCGGTGCGCGATGCGCTTCGCCAGAAGGGCACGCCCTATCTGGAACTCGGGCTGGATGAGCCCACGCTGGACGATGCCGCCTTGCTGAGCGCGATGCTGGCGCATCCGATCCTGATCAACCGCCCGTTCGTGCGCACCGATCGCGGAGTGCGGCTGTGCCGGCCGTCCGAGCAGGTGCTGGAGTTGCTGCCGGCGGCGACCAGCGGCTTCATCAAGGAAGACGGCGAACGTGTGCTCGATAATGCCGGACGCCGCGTTAGTCAGTGAGGTCGTGCGGGCAACGTGCTAGGACCCAGCAGCGCTGCCTGCCGATGACACCGCCGCGGTCGTGGCCGCGCGCGCAACGGCGCCGCCACGCGCCCGCCAGCGCAGGGCTCGCGCCTCCGGGAGGCTTTCCGGTTCCGCAGTCGCGCAGCCACTGCGCACCGGTGCTGGCTGGCGTGGGTCTGTCGGGCTAGGTTGCTCACCTCACACCTCACACCACGCGCCACGCTCTACCATCGGCGCATCGTTTACTGGAGCACCCGCATGATTCGCGAAATTATCCGCATGGGCGATAAGCGCCTGCTGCGCGTGGCGCCGCCGGTCACCAACCTGGGCAGTGACGAGCTGCACGCGTTGGTGGCCGATATGTTTGAAACCATGGATGCGGCGCGCGGCGTCGGGCTGGCCGCACCGCAGATCGCGGTGGACCTGCAATTGATGGTGTTCGGTTTCGAGGCCAGCGAGCGCTATCCCGAAGCACCGGCAGTGCCACGCACCGCCTTGGCCAACGTGCAGATCGAACCGCTGTCCGATGAGATGGAAAACGGCTGGGAAGGGTGCCTGTCGATCCCCGGCCTACGCGCGGTCATTCCCCGCCACCGCGTCATCCGCTATTCCGGCTTTGCCCCGGACGGCACCGCCATCGAGCGCGAGGCCGAAGGCTTCCATGCACGCGTGGTGCAGCACGAATACGACCATCTGGTTGGCCGCCTGTATCCCTCGCGCATCGAAAACTTCGACACCTTCGGCTTCGAAGACGTGTTGTCCTACGACCTGTAGCGCGACGCCCGCAGCGCGCGCGTCGCGGCGCAACGCGCACAAGAAAAGGGCGCCCTCAAGGCGCCCTTTTTCCATCCAGCCTCATGACAGCGCCCTCATCCGGGCGCCGTGGATGGCTTACTTCAATGCCTTGAAACGCAGGCGCTTGGGACCGGCGTCATCGCCCATGCGGCGACGCTTGTCTTCTTCGTACTCGCGGTAGTTGCCCTGGAAGAACTCCACGTGCGACTCGCCTTCGAACGACAGGATGTGCGTGGCGATACGGTCCAGGAACCAGCGGTCATGCGAGATCACGAAGGTGTTGCCCGGGAACTCCAGCAACGCGTCCTCCAGCGCACGCAAGGTTTCGATGTCCAGGTCGTTGGACGGTTCGTCGAGCAGCAGCACGTTGCCACCCTGCAGCAGCGTCTTGGCCATGTGCAGGCGGCCACGCTCACCACCGGACAGCGAGCCGACCATCTTCTGCTGGTCCTGCCCCTTGAAGTTGAAGCGGCCGATGTAGGCGCGCGACTGGATCTCCACGCCATTGATGTTGAGGATGTCCAGGCCGCCAGCGATTTCCTGGAACACGTTGTGGTTGCCCTCGAGCTTGTCGCGGCTCTGGTCCACGTACGACAACTGCACGGTCGGGCCCATCACGATCTCGCCCGAGTCCGGCTTTTCCGCACCGGTGATCATCTTGAACAGGGTCGACTTACCGGCACCGTTGGGGCCGATGATGCCCACGATGGCGCCCGGCGGCACGATCATCGACAGGTTGTCGATCAGCAGGCGGTCGCCGAACTTCTTGGAGACGTTCTTGAACTCCATCACCGAGTTGCCCAGGCGCTCGCCCGGCGGGATGAAGATTTCATTGGTCTCGTTGCGGCGCTGGTAGTCCACCGACTGCAGCTCTTCCAGGCGGGCCAGACGCGCCTTGCCCTTGGTGCGGCCACCCTTGGCGTTCTGCCGCGACCATTCCAGTTCCTTCTGGATCGCCTTCTGGCGTGACTTTTCCTGATTGTCTTCCTGCTTGAGGCGCTCGTCCTTCTGGGTCAGCCACTCGGTGTAGTTGCCCTTCCACGGAATGCCGCGGCCGCGGTCCAGTTCCAGGATCCATTCGGCAGCGTTGTCGAGGAAGTAGCGATCATGCGTGACCGCCACCACGGTGCCGGTGTAGCGCGCCAGGAACTGCTCCAGCCACTCCACCGACTCGGCGTCCAAGTGGTTGGTCGGTTCGTCGAGCAGCAGCATGTCCGGCTTCTGCAGCAGCAGGCGGCACAGCGCCACGCGGCGCTTTTCACCACCGGACAACTTGCCGACGATGGCGTCCCACGGCGGCAGGCGCAGCGCATCGGCGGCCACGTCCAGCTGGTTTTCCAGGGTGTGCGCATCGCCTGCGGCCAGGATGGCCTCCAGGCGCTCCTGTTCCTTGGCCAGCGCATCGAAATCGGCGCCTTCTTCGGCATACGCCAGATAGACCGCGTCCAGCGCGGCCTGGGCCTGCAGCACGTCGCCCACGCCTTCTTCCACCGCCTCGCGCACGGTGTGCTCGGGGTTGAGCTGCGGCTCCTGGGCCAGGTAGCCGACCTTGATGCCGGCCTGCGGGCGGGCCTCGCCCTCGAAGTCGGTATCCACGCCGGCCATGATCTTCAGCACCGTGGATTTGCCGGCGCCGTTCAGGCCGAGCAGGCCGATCTTGGCGCCGGGGAAGAAGCTCAGCGAGATGTCCTTGATGATCTGCCGCTTGGGCGGGACCACCTTGCTGACGCGGTTCATGGTGTAAATGTATTGCGACATGGGGACTCCGTGGACGCAGGCAGCCCACCGGCCGAGGCCGGAGGCAGCGGAAAAGGGATTGCGCCGATTATACCGGCAAGTGTTCACCCCCGCCGGACCGCAGATGCGGCTAAACGGCAGCTTACTTTCCACCTGAATGGGCGTTTTCGTAACCGATTCCAGCAAGAAAGCGTTAAGCCGGGCAGCCTCTTAATGCAATTGCGACATCGCACACAGGAGCAATCCCATGAACCGCAAACGCATCGTCACCGTTGTGCTTTCCTCCATCTTGGCGCTGGGCTTCGCCGCACCGGCCGCATTTGCCGGGGACTGGGACCGCGACCACGACCGCCGTGGTCATGACCGCGACCGTCGGCGCGACTACGACCGTCACGACAACCGCAACTGGCAGGCCCAGCAGCGCTGGGACGACCACCGTCGCCGCGATGACCGCCGCGAGTGGCGCCAGGACCGCCGCGTCTACAGCAATGGCTACCGCGAGGGTTACCAGGACGCGCGCTACCGCGACCGCTACAACGATCGCCGCGTCTACACCTACCAGCCCGTCCGCCCGGCCTATTACGGCGGCCCGCGCTATGTGCGTGGCGGCTACTACAACGGCCCGGTATATGTGATCAACGATTACGACCGTCACCACCTGCGTCGCCCGCCGTACGGCTATCGCTGGCAGCGCGACAACACCGGCAACTTCCTGCTGGTGGCGATCGCAACCGGCGTGATCGCCGATCTGGTGCTCAACAATTGAGCAACACAGCTGGCAGCGCCTGACCGGGCAGCCCGGTCAGGCCAACCGGCATTGCACATGGGCGCACTTCGGTGCGCCCATGGCGTTTGTGGGCCGCGTTGCCCAGGCCTGGGTGCTGCGTCGCAAGGCCAGCCTGGTCGATTGGTCACCCGTTCCCCGGAGGCTTACAATCGGCGGTCTTACTGGCCACAGCTGCCCCCGGAGCTTCTGCATGTTCTCGCGCGACGTTCGACTGGAAACCTACGACCCCGAACTGGCCAAGGCCATTGCCGCTGAAGCCGGCCGCCAGGAGGATCACGTCGAGCTGATCGCCAGCGAGAACTACTGCAGCCCGCTGGTGATGGAAGCCCAGGGCAGCCAGCTGACCAACAAGTACGCCGAAGGCTACCCGGGCAAGCGCTACTACGGCGGTTGCGAGTTCGTCGACATTGCCGAGCAATTGGCCATCGACCGCATCAAGCAGGTGTTCGGTGCGGACTATGCCAACGTGCAGCCGCACAGTGGCTCGCAGGCCAACCAGGCGGTGTACCTCGCGCTGCTGCAGCCGGGCGACACCATCCTGGGCATGAGCCTGGCCCATGGCGGCCACCTCACCCACGGCGCCAAGGTCAATGCCTCGGGCAAGCTGTTCAATGCCGTGCAGTACGGCGTGAACGAGCAGGGCCTGATCGATTACGACGAGGTGCAGCGCCTGGCCACCGAGCACAAGCCTAAGATGGTCATTGCCGGTTTCTCGGCGTATTCGCAGAAGATCGATTGGGCGCGCTTCCGCGCCATTGCCGACAGCGTCGGTGCGTATCTGTTCGTGGACATGGCGCACGTGGCCGGCCTGGTGGCCGCCGGTGTGTACCCCAGCCCGATGGAGCATGCGCACGTGGTCACCTCGACCACGCACAAGACCCTGCGCGGCCCGCGTGGCGGCATCATCCTGGCCAAGGGCGCGGGCGAGGACCTGGTCAAGAAGCTGCAGTCGATAGTGTTCCCCGGCATCCAGGGTGGCCCGCTGATGCACGTGATCGCGGCCAAGGCGGTTGCGTTCAAGGAAGCACTGGAGCCGGAGTTCAAGACCTACCAGCAGCAGGTGGTCAAGAACGCGCAGGCGATGGCGAACACGCTGATCGCGCGCGGCTACAAGATCGTCTCCGGCGGCACCGAGAACCACCTGATGCTGGTGGACATGATCGGCCGCGATGTCTCGGGCAAGGACGCAGAGGCCGCGCTCGGCAAGGCGCACATCACCGTCAACAAGAACTCGGTGCCCAACGACCCGCGCTCGCCGTTCGTCACCTCGGGCCTGCGCCTGGGCACCCCGGCCATCACCACCCGCGGCTACCAGGAACAGGACTGCGTGGACCTGGCCAACTGGATCGCCGACGTGCTGGACGCCCCGGCCGACGACGCCGTGCTGGCCAAGGTGCGCGATGCAGTGACCGCCCAGTGCAAGAAATATCCGGTGTATGGCTGATGCGGGAATCGGGAATGGAGAGACGGGAATGGTAAAAGCAACGCTGCGATAGCCCCGCTGTTCCGATTCCCTATTCCCCTCTCCCTATTCCCGGACGTCTGATGCATTGCCCCTTCTGCCAGCACAATGACACCCGCGTGATCGATTCGCGCGTGTCCGAAGACGGGACGACGATCCGTCGGCGTCGCGAATGCGAGGCGTGCGGCGAGCGTTTCAGCACCCTGGAAACCATCGAGCTGAAGTTGCCGACGGTGGTCAAGAGCGATGGCGGGCGTGAGGCATTCGATGCGCGCAAGTTGCGCACCAGCTTCGACCGCGCGCTGCAAAAGCGCCCGGTGTCCGAAGAACAGATCGAGGCGGCGGTGCGTGCGGTGGTGCACCAGCTGCGGATGTCCGGCGAGCGCGAAGTGGGTTCGCTGCGAGTGGGCGAGTACGTGATGGTCGAGCTGCGCAAGCTCGACCATGTCGGCTATGTGCGCTTCGCCTCGGTGTACCGCAGTTTTCAGGACGTTGCCGATTTCCGCGAAGAGATCGAAAAGCTCGAACGCGAACTCCCGGTCGGCAGCGAGCAGCTGCCGTTGCTGGAAGCAGCCCTGGAACGCGCCGGCAAGCCCGGCAAGCGTTGAGCGTGATGCGCATTGCCTGCGTTGCCGACACGCCGGACCTCCTGCCCGTCATTGCGCAGGCACATCTCCAGGCCTTCGGCGCGTTGTTGCCGGACTGGAATTTTGATCAGGCATTGGAAGAACTGCAGAGCCACGACCGCGACGGGGTGATTCCCACCACGTGGGTGGCACTGGATGACACGCAGTGGCTCGGCTCGGTTAGCTTGCTGGAGAACGACGATGCGCGCATCCGGCAATGGTCGCCGTGGCTGGCGTCGCTGTACGTGCAGCCGCAGGCGCGCGGGCAGGGCATCGGCGAGACACTGGTGACGCATTGCGTGCAGGCCGCCGCGCATCTGGGCGTGGCGGCGTTGTATCTGTACTGCCAGCCCGCACTGGTGCCGTACTACCAGCGCCTGGGCTGGCAGGCGCATGCCGAATTGTTGCTGGGGCCGCTGCAGATCGTGGTGATGCAGATCGAACCGGCAGTAGTGCGGTGAGCGTGAGCGCAGACGACCACCGCTGGATGGCGCAGGCACTGCGCCTGGCCGAGCGCGGCGCTTACACCACCCGCCCCAATCCGATGGTGGGCTGCGTGATCGTGCGCGATGGCGCGTGCGTGGGCGAGGGATTTCATCAGCGTGCCGGCGGCCCCCATGCAGAAGTGTTTGCGCTGCGTGCGGCGGGCGAACAGGCGCGGGGTGCGACGGCGTATGTGACCCTGGAGCCCTGCGCGCATTACGGGCGCACGCCGCCGTGCGCGCTGGCCTTGATCGCGGCCGGCGTCACACGCGTGGTCGCGGCAATGGCGGACCCGTTTCCGCAGGTCAATGGTGGTGGCTTCACCTTGCTGCGCGATGCCGGGATCCAGGTGCACAGCGGGGTGATGGAAGCGCAGGCGCGCGCGCTCAACCAGGGCTTTCTGTCGCGCGTGGAGCGTGGCCGCCCATGGGTGCGGGTCAAACTCGGTGCCAGCCTGGATGGTCGCACCGCGATGGCCAGCGGCGAATCGAAGTGGATCACCGGTGCCGATGCGCGCGCGGATGTGCAGCACTGGCGCGCACGTGCCGGCGCGATCCTGACCGGTGCCGGCACGGTGCTGGCCGATGACCCATCGATGACGGTGCGGCTGGGCGAGGACACGCCGTGCGTGCCGCCGCTGCGGGTGGTGCTCGATGCCGGCTTGCGCACGCTGGCGTGCGCCAACATTCGCCAGGGCGATGCGCCCACCTTGTATCTGCACAGCGCCGATGTCACGGCGCCGGCGTTGGAAGGTGCGAAGTTTGCCGCGATGCCCTTGCATGCGGGCCGCTTCGATCTGGCCGCGGTGCTGGCATCGCTAGCCGAGCGCGGTATCAACGAGGTGCACGTGGAAGCCGGCGCCACGTTGAGCGGCGCACTGCTGCAGGCCGGCCTGGTCGATGAGCTGTTGGTCTACATGGCGCCAGTGCTGCTGGGTGAGACTGCGCGGCCGCTGCTGGCTGGGCTCGGCATCGACACCATGGCGCAGCGGCATGCATTGCAGCTGCTCGATGTCCGCCTCATTGGCCAGGATTTGCGACTGCGCTATGCGCCGGTTGCTACTGCGTAGTTACTGTGCGGTGCTTTTGACGCAGCACAAAAAAGGCCCCGCATGCGGGGCCTCTACGTCTTCAACGCGCTGGATCAGAAGCTCGCGCGCACGCCGACCTTGTACTGGTTGGCGTCGTCGATGAACTGGACTTCGCCGACCAGGCCCCAGGTGGGGGTGAAGTTCACCTGGCCACCGAGGGTGCCGACGAACTCGCCTTCGTCCACGTCGCTGCCATCGATGTAGCCGGCCTTGATCCAGGCTTCGGTCCGCGGCGAGGGCTTGCCACGCAGGCCCAGGTTGGCGAAGCCGAGGTTGCTCGAGTCCGACGAGTCGTCGAGCGAGCGGCCACGCAGGCGCAGGTCGGATTCGACCTTGGTGCGCAGCACGCTGATGTCGGCAGTGAAGTCGACGCGCTCGGTCATTTCCTGGCGGTAACCGATACCCAGGGTGGCCTGCTGCAGGGTGCCTTCGAGCACGAAGCCGCCGCCGAGGTTGAAGTCCTTGTTGGCACGCTCATAGCCGCCGAACACATACACCGGCTGTGCAATCTGCCAGGACCCGCGAACGTAGCCGCCGTCGATGTCGTCGGATTCGCCGTTGACGCCGATCTCGGTGCGGTTCCAGCCACCTTCCACGTAGGAATAGCTCAGGCCTTCGGCCGAGGCGGCAAACGGTGCGGCTGCCAGCAGGGCGGCCAGAATCAGGTGGTTACGCATGGGGTGTTTCTCTCCGAATTGATGTCCGTGTCTTCGTCCCGTTGCGGGGCGAAAATAGCGACGTCTCCCGCCGCGGCGCGCACTTTAACAAAACCTTCACGATTCTGGCTATGGGGAATTTCCCGACATGACGCAGCGTCCTGCCAGGCATGTCTTGGCAGTCAGCTATCGCCGGAAGCCGCCCTGTAGAATTGACGCGCCGGTTCGCCGGTACTTACGAACGTCTTCAGGGCGGGGTGCGATTCCCCACCGGCGGTATGCATGCGCAAGCGTGTGAGCCCGCGAGCGCTTCGCTGCCGATCTCTCGCTGAGAGCACGGCGGTGAAGGTCAGCAGATCCGGTGCGATGCCGGGGCCGACGGTATAGTCCGGATGAAAGAAGACGGCCAACGCGCAGCCCTTGCGGCTGCGCGCGCGCCTGTTTGCCTTGCGGCGTTTTTCGCTCAACTTTTTTGCGAGAAACGGCTATGTCCACCATGCGTCATCCAGCGTGCTACCGCACGCCAGTCCAGCGCTCTACGCGCGCCTTGCGGCCATTGCCCACAGGAGCGTGCTGATGTTCACCGGCATTATTGAAGGCGTAGGCCGCCTGGCCGCGCGCCAGCCGCAGGGCGGCGACGTACGTTTTACCTTCGCCACCGGCAGCCTGCCGTTCGAGGCGGTGCAGCTCGGCGAAAGCATCGCGGTCAACGGCGTCTGCCTGACCGTGATCGCGTTCGATGCGGCCAGTTTCCAGGCCGATGCGTCCACCGAAACCCTGTCGCTGACCACGCTGGGCAGCTTGCAGGAAGGCGCGGTGTTGAACCTGGAACGCGCGATGCGGCCCACCGATCGGCTGGGTGGCCACCTGGTCAGCGGGCATGTGGATGGCCTGGGCCAGGTGCAATCGGTGCATGGCGATGCACGCGCGCAGCGTTGGCGCTTTGCGGCGCCGCCGCAGGTGCTGCGGTATGTCGCCAAAAAGGGCTCGATCTGCGTCGACGGCGTCAGCCTCACCGTCAATGAGGTGGACGATGCCGGGTTCGAGGTCGCGTTGATTCCGCATACCGTGGCCAATACCGCGTTTTCCGAAACGGCGGTGGGCGCGGCGGTGAATCTGGAGATCGACCTGGTGGCGCGCTACGTCGAACGCCTGCTTGGCACGCGAGGGGCGGCATGAATTTCGCGCCTGTCCCCGAATTGATCGAAGAGCTGCGCGCCGGCCGCATGGTGGTGATCGTCGATGACGAGGACCGCGAAAACGAAGGCGATCTGATCATGGCGGCCGAGTTGGTCAAGCCGTCGGACATCAACTTCATGGTCACCCACGCACGTGGCCTGGTGTGTCTGTCGCTGACCCGCGAGCGCTGCACGCAGCTCGGTCTGGCACCGATGGTGCGCAACAACACCGCGCAGTTCCATACCAACTTCACCGTCAGCATCGAGGCGGCCGAAGGGGTCACCACCGGGATTTCCGCCTACGACCGCGCGCATACCGTGCGCACCGCGGTGCGGCCGGATGCCAAGCCGCACGATCTCAGCCAGCCGGGGCACATTTTCCCGCTGATTGCGCAGCCGGGTGGCGTGCTGACGCGCGCCGGGCACACCGAGGCGGCCAGCGATCTGCCGATGCTGGCCGGGCTGGAACCGGCCGGTGTACTGGTGGAAGTGCTCAACCCCGACGGCAGCATGGCGCGCCGCCCGCAGCTGGAGGTGTTCGCGCGCGAGCATGGGCTGAAGATGGGCTCGATCGCCGATCTGATCGCCTACCGGCTGGCCAACGAGCACACCGTCGAGCGCGTGGATGAACGTGAGATCGAAACCGAATTCGGGCCATTCCATCTGGTGACCTACCGCGACCGCATCGCGCACGACCTGCATTTCGCGCTGGTGCGTGGCACCCCGGATCCGACCACGCCAACCCTGGTGCGCGTGCAGGTGGAAAACCCGCTGGCCGATCTGCTGCATTGGCAGCGCGATGATTTCGGCGTGGCCGCCACCGATGCGCTGCGCGCGATTGCCGCCGAAGGACAGGGCGTGATGGTGGTGCTGTCGGCCCCGCGCGACAGCGAATCGCTGCTGGCGCGCCTGCGCCAACAGCCGGAGGTGGCCGCCAACGCCAAGGATGTGAGCCAGTGGCGCCGCAACGGTGCCGGCGCGCAGATCCTGGCCGACCTGGGCCTGGGCAAACTGCGCGTGCTGGGTACGCCGCGGCGGCAGGTCGGCCTGGCCGGCTTCGGCCTGGAGGTGGTGGAGTTTCTGGAATGTCATCCGGGCGCCGCCCCGCGCGTGGCCGCCGCGCCCTGAGCCGGCGGCCGCCACGGCCAGGCCTGCGCAGGCGCGCCCGGCCGTGGCGTGCAGACCGGGCGCATTGCCCGGCTGCTGTTAAACTTCCCGCCCCCTCGAGTTGCCGACCCGCATGACCCACTACGAAGGCGATCTTCGCCCCACCACCGCGCGCTTTGTGATCATCGCCAGCCGCTGGAATGCCCGTATCACCGACGCCCTGGTGACCGGTGCGCGTCAGAGCCTTGCCGGCAACGGCATTGGCGAAGACGCCATCGACGTGGTGCGCGTGCCCGGCGCCTGGGAAATCCCGATGGCCGCCAACCGCGTTGCCCAGGGCGGCCAGCATGCGGCGATCATCGCGCTGGGCTGCGTCATCCGTGGCGATACCCGCCATTACGAACACGTTGCCGACCTGTGCGCCGAAGGCCTGATGAGCGTGCAGTTGCAGACCGGCGTGCCGGTGCTCAACGGCGTGCTGGCGGTCGAGCGCGTGGAAGATGCCGAGGCACGTGCCGGCGGCAGCCACGGCAACAAGGGCGAAGAATGCGCCCTGGCCGCACTGGAACTGGTCAATTTGATGGAGCTGTTGCCATGAGCAAGCCCGGTGGACACGCCCGCCACGGACGTCGTGACGGCATCGACCCGGTGCTGCGCTCGCGCGCACGCCGTCGCGCCTTGCAGGCGGTGTATGCCTGGCAGATCGCCGGTGGGTTCGCCAAGCAGGTGATCGCGCAGTTTGCCCACGAGCAAGCGCATGAAGTGGCCGATCTGGCCTACTTCGAAAGCCTGGTGGAAGGCGTGCTCAGCAACCGCAATGAGCTGGATACCGCGCTGACGCCGTATCTGGACCGTGGCGTGGAAGAAGTCGATGCGATCGAGCGCGCCGTGCTGCGCCTGGCCGCCTACGAGCTGTTGTATCGCCAGGACGTGCCGTACCGCGTGGTGATCAACGAAGCGATCGAAACCGCCAAGCGTTTTGGTTCCGAACACGGCCACACCTATGTCAACGGCGTGCTGGACCGCGCAGCCGTGGAGTGGCGCAAGATGGAATCGGGCGCCAGCGGCGCGTGAGGCGCCGCTGGAATGGGGAGTCGGGAATGGGGAATCGTAAGAGCAACGTTTCCGACATCTCCTGACGCGCCTTTGCAATTCCCGATTCCCCTCTCCCGATTCCCGTCCCCATGCCCGAATTCGATCTGATCGCCCGCCTGCGTGCCCGCATTGCTGCGCGGGCCGATGTGCCGTTGGGCATCGGCGACGATGCGGCGCTGCTGCAGCCGCCGGCCGGCGAGCAGTTGGCAATCACCGCCGATACGCTCAATGCCGGCGTGCATTTTCCCTTGGAAACAGACGCCGCCGACCTCGGCTGGAAGACGCTGGCGGTCAATCTCTCCGATCTGGCCGCGATGGGCGCGCAGCCGCGCTGGTGCACCTTGTCGCTGTCGTTGCCGCACGACGATGCCGCGTGGGTGGATGCGTTCGCCGATGGGTTTTTTGCGCTGGCCGATCTGCACGGCATTGCCCTGGTCGGTGGCGACACCACGCGCGGGCCGTTGTCGTGCGCGGTCACCGCGATCGGCAGCCTGCCACCAGGCGCGGCGTTGCGCCGCGATGGCGCACGCGTCGGCGACGACATCTGGGTAACAGGTGCGCTGGGTGAGGCGGCGGCGGCATTGTCGCTGTGGCAGGCCGGCGACCTAGACGTGACGGTGCCGGCCACTGACGCCGTGCAGGAGCAGTGGCGACAGCGCCTGCTGCGCCCGCAGCCACGCGTACAGGCCGGACTGCGACTACGCGGGCTTGCCCATGCCTGCATCGATGTGTCCGATGGTCTGTTGGCCGATCTGGGGCATTTGTGCGAACGCAGCGGCGTGGGCGCGGAACTTGCGCTGGCTGCCTTGCCGCAGATGCCACCCACCGCCGGCGTCACAGCGACGCAGTACAGCGCGTGGCAACTGGGCGGCGGCGACGATTACGAACTGTGCTTCACCGCTGCCGTGCAGCATCGCGATGCGGTGCGGCAGGCACTGGAATTCGCACAAGTGGCCGCCACGCGCATCGGGCGCATCGTCGCCGCGCCCGGCGTGGTGGTCCACGATGCCAGCGGCAACCCATGGCAACCGCCGCAACGTGGCTACCAGCACTTCGTCGGCTGAGTCGGTTGGCGCTGTGTTCTGCGGGTGGGGTAGGCGCAGGGTGAGTCTTACGCGTTCGCTTTGATGGTCCATTCGACTGTAGTGACTTACCATGCGATTGGCACCATCGCGCGTTGCGCAGCGAGCGCGATTTTGGAATGCGCAGTGCAACGGCGCCTTTGAATCGGCAAACGTATTGATCCGACGTATTCGGGCGCAGCTGCGTCAGCCAGTTCTGAAGCAACAATCCAATCGCCCTGCCTGTGCTCGGCTCGTCGCTCGTCCCGACTCCCGACTCCCGACTCCCGATTCCCGATTCCCGATTCCCGATTCCCGATTCCCGATTCCCGATTCCCGATTCCCAACCCTTGAGCCATACCGTACCGTCTGGTACGTTCGCCACGTTCTCCCCCGAACCACGGATGCATGGCAGTTGCCGCTGGGCTATCCCGGCCCGGCCTCGCGTGGGAGAACACGATGGACAAGCGTTGGATGGGCGGTCTTGCCGCCATGGCGTTGTTGCTGTCGTCGGCGTCGGCTCTGGCCGGTGCCTTCAGCAAGACCTACGAACGGATTCCGGGTTGGGACGGCGCGCAGATGGGCGCCCTGGTGCTGGTGCCGCAAGGGCAGGGTAGCGGGCCATTTCCGCTGATCGTGATGCCGGCCAGCTGGTCGCTGCCGAATCTGGAATATCTCGGGCGCGCCACCCAGTTGGCCAGCGATGGCTATGTGGTGGTCAGCTATACCTCGCGCGGGTTCTGGGATTCGTCCGGGCAGATCGACATCGCCGGGCCGGACACCGTGGAAGATGTCAGCGCGGTGATCGACTGGGCGCTGGCGCATACGCCGGCCAATCCCGATGCGATTGGCGCCTCGGGTATTTCCTATGGTGCGGGCATCAGCCTGCTGGCGGCCGAGCGCGACCCGCGCATCAAGGCGGTGGCCGCGCTCAGCGGGTGGGCGGATCTGGAAGCCTCGCTGTACTCAAATCGCACGGTGAGCCAGCAGGGCGTGGGCCTGCTGGTAGGGGCAGGCGCGCTCACCGGCCGGCCGGGGCCGGACTTGGCCAGGATCGGCGCCAGGGTGGCGGCTGGCGATTACGATGGCGCGGTGCAGGGCTTCCTGCCGCAGGCCGCATCGCGTAGCCCCGCGAGCGATGTGGCGGCGCTCAATGCGCGCGGCACCGCGGTGCTGCTGGGCAATGCCTTCAACGACGGCTTGTTTCCGCCCAACCAGACCATCGCGTTCTACAACCAGCTGCGCGGCCCCAAGCAACTGCTGCTCAGCCAGGGCGACCATGCCACCGCCGAATTGCCGGGCGCGCTCGGGCTGCCCAACGCGGTGTACACGGCGACCACGCGCTGGTTCGACCGCCACCTCAAGCAGCTGCGCAATGGCGTGGACGACGAAGCGCCAGTGCGGCTGTCGCCGCGCGCCGGGCAATGGCTGGACTACCCGGACTGGGCGGCGGTGCAACAGGGCGCCACGCGGTTCGGGCTTTCCGCGCCGGGCGGGCTGCTCAGCCCTACGGGCGGCTTGATCAACGGCACTGTCAGCGGCTGGCAGTCGCGCATTGGTACCGACGTGCCGACGCTCGCCGAGTCTGGCGTGGTGCTGGCCAGTGGGCTGTTGCAGGGAATCGGCCTGCCGGTGACCACTTCCATCCCGCTGGTGAACCGGGCCGGTGCGGCGGTGTGGATGGGTGCACCGTCGGGCGGAGTGCGCCGCCTGGCCGGCAGTCCATCGTTGCGGGTCACCGTGGTGCCCAGCCAGACGCAGGTGAGCCTGTTCGCCTATCTGTACCGCATGGATGCACTGGGCGTTGCACAGCTGCTGACCCACGCGCCGTATTCGCTGCGCGGCGCAACGCCCGGCACGCCGGTGACGCTGGAGTGGGCACTGCAGGCCGCCGCAGCAGAGATCCCGGCTGGCCAGCGCCTGGTGTTGGTGGTCGACACGCGCGATGCGCGCTACACCGATGCCAGCGACGGCGGCGGCACGCTGACCTTTACGTCGCCGGTGGCGACGCCATCGGTGTTGAATGTGCCGCTGCGATGAGCTTGTATTTTTGATACTGAAGAGGCTCGGCGGCAGGAGGCTGCCGAGAGCCGTCGGATGGGAGCGTGCTTGGGCGTGTGGGCAGGACTTCAGTGCGAAGTGCAGCTTTGCGTGCGTAAGACGATAAGCCGGCAGATGGCTATCGATTGATCGGTGCTTTGTATTGCGGGGGATTTGTGTCGGAGTGCATGCATGTGCTCGTGACTGATGCTGTCTTCGCGCATGCCGTGTCCTGCTTTTCAGTGTGTGTCTCATCCCTTCGTCTGCGTTGGTTGCACGGCGCGAACTGAGGGGCGTTGTAGGGCCCTTGCCCGCCCACCATCGCGGGACACGCCGCAAGTACCTCCTTGTAGGCTCTTTGGCGGCATCCATGCCGCCAAAGGTCCCGCGACGGTGAGCGGGCAAGGACCGGTCGAGGATGTCGGTGTGCCGGGGTGCAAACAAAAAAGCAGTGCGGTGTGATCCAGACAATGGCTTTTGCAGCATGACTTCTGTTTCGAACGGCGCCGCATCGGTGGCTCGGGGGCACCCTGTAGGTCTAGGTTGGTGGCCAGATGCATGCGTGCGGTGGAGCTGTCCTAAATGATCTTAAGGACATGCTTGGATGTGGAGTTCATCAAGTCGCGGCGGTGGTTGTCTGAGTTCGACGCGTCGCCTGCGCTATCGAATGCGAATCTCGTGTTCCTGATCTGCACGCGAGTGATTGATCAATAAGCGCTGCAGTTCGAACACAACCTGCTTTGCTGTTGTGAGTGCACTGACGGTCTTAGCTCTGCCGTCTCTACACGTCTAGGCACGTTCCAGAACTGCAAGTGCAAAGCACTGACATCAAACAGTAGTCGCGCTAACGCTAACGCCGTTCTATCCATCCACAGCCAACCTGCCGGCGGACTGCCCTGCCCGATTTCGGGCTCCTTGGCGGCATGGATGCCGCCAAGGAGCATCCATGGATGGATTCACGGCGTGTCCCGGAAGCGGTCAGGGCAGGCCGCCCGCGACCAACCCTGCGTGGGCTCGCAGGAACTCCAGCACCTGCCAATAGCGCTGAACCCAAGTGGGCCCGGCTACCGAAACAAGCAAGCCGATTCAGCGCTTTATGCGGAATTTACGCGGCCGCCCCACCAGGTCCATAGCGACTTTACGCAGCACAGGACGAGACTGCGCGCATTGGCGGAGCGGTTCCGCCGTGGACATCCCGATGCACGCTCTTTCCTGTCTGTCCCATCGGCGCTGTGCGCCCGGTGCGGCAGCGCCTTGTCTTGTTGGTTCGTCCCTGCCGCCTGCAACTGCGGGCGGTGTCTCGCTTGCGCCGCGTTGCGCAGCCACGGAGTGAACGACATGCCTGCCTGGTTGTCCCTGCTGTGCGGCGTGGCCGTGTTCGTGGCGGCCGCGTACCTCTTGTACGTGGTGCTGCGGCCCGAAGACTTCTGATGCGAGTGCGCTCCAATGACTGAAACATTGCTTGTCTACGCGCTGGCCATCGTGCTGGCGTGGCCCTTGGGTCGCTATCTGGCGGCGGTGATGCGCGGTGCGCCCATGCGCAGCGACGCCGTGTTCGGCTGGATCGAACGGCCTCTTTACGCAGCGCTTGGTACGCGCCCGCAACAAGGCATGTCGTGGCGCGGCTACGTCGCCGCGTTCCTGCTCAGCAATCTGGTGGTGGGCGTGCTGACCTGGGGCGTGTTCATGACCCAGGCCTGGCTGCCGTTCAATCCCGATGCCATCCCCAACATGCGTTGGGACACCGCGTTGCACACGATGGTGTCGTTCCTCACCAACACCAACCAGCAGCATTACTCCGGCCAGGCGCAGTTGTCGTACCTGGCGCAGATGACCGCCATTGTCGGCCTGCAGGTGGTGACGCCGATGATGGGTCTGGCACTGGCGGTAGCAACCTTGCGCGCGCTGTTTGGCGGGCGGGCGGTTGCGAATGCCAACGACGCTGCGGCAACGGCAAGCGGCCCGCACTCCACCGCGTTGCAGACCGCGACAGCGAGCTTGGCTGCGCACCAGACGCAGCCGTCAACGCCGGCAGGCGCGCCGTTGCCCGATGCAGACGTGGGCAACTACTGGGCCGATGTGATCCGTGCCAGCGTGCGGGTGCTGTTGCCGCTGTGCCTGCTGTGGACGCTGCTGCTGGGCTGGCAGGGTGTGCCGTCGACCTTGCAGGGTGCAGCGACGGCAACGCCGCTGGACAGCAGTGCCGGTATGGCCACGCAGACCATTCCGGTCGGGCCGGTGGCGGCGATGGTGGCGGTCAAGCAACTCGGCACCAATGGCGGTGGCTGGTATGGCCCCAACAGTTCGGTGGCACTGGAAAACCCCACTCCGCTGAGCAATCTGCTGGAAACGCTGGCGCTGGTGTTACTGCCGATGAGCGTGGTGTTCATGGTCGGCTACCTCACCGGGCGCAAGCGGCTGACCGCATTGGTGTTCGGCACCATGCTGCTGATGTCGGTGGCATCCACCGGCTTGCTGCTGTGGTCGGAAGCGCATTCGGCAAGTGCCGCATCGCCCGCGTTGATGGAAGGCAAGGAAGTGCGCATCGGTGCCGACGCCTCGGCGTTGTGGGCCGCGTTGACCACGCAGACGTCCAATGGCTCGGTCAACGCAATGCACGATTCGCTCAGCCCGTTGAGCGGGCTGGTCACGTTGGTGGACATGTTGATCAACGCCATCTGGGGCGGCATCGGCTGCGGGCTGCAGCAGTTCGTGGTGTATCTGTTGTTGAGCGTGTTCCTGGCCGGCCTGATGACCGGACGCACGCCGGAATTGTTCGGCCGCAAGATCGAAGCGCGCGAAGTGCAATTGCTGGCGCTGTTGATCCTGCTGCAGCCGCTGGTGGTGCTGGGCTTCACCGCGGTGGCGTTGTCGGTGCCAGCGTGGACGGCCAATTCCAACCCCGGCTTCCATGGCATCAGCCAGGTGTTCTATGAGTACACCTCGGCATTCGCCAACAACGGTTCCGGTTTCGAAGGCCTGGGCGATGCCACGTATTGGTGGAATTTGAGTTGCGCGGTGGTGCTGGCGCTGGGGCGTTACCCGGCGCTGATCCTGCCGCTGATGGTGGCCGCGCGCATGGCAACCAAACGCTGTGCGCCGGAATCGTCCGGCAGCCTGCAGATCGAAACCCCCACCTTTGCATTGACCCTGATGGCCATCGTGCTGGTGCTCACCGTGCTGCAGTTCATGCCCGCACTGGTGCTGGGCCCCATCGCCGAACACCTCGCCCTGGCGGCGTCCTGAGAGTTCCCGAGCAATGTCTACGATTCCTGTGATTGAAAAGCGTGAGCGCGCCGACGCCAAGTTGTTCGATGGCGCGGTGCTGCTGGCGGCGATGCGCGCGGCATTTTTGAAGTTGACGCCGCGGCATCTGCTGCGCAGCCCGGTGATGGCGGTGGTGATGGGCGGCACCTTGCTGGCAGCGGTGATCACCGCCAGCGGGCATGGCAATGCCGGCTTCGGCTGGGCGGTGACGGCGATCCTGTTCGTCACCGTGTTGTTCGGCAACTTTGCCGAAGCCATCGCCGAGGCACGCGGTCGCGGCCAGGCCGCCTCGCTGCGGCGTGCGCGCAAGGACCTGGTGGCGCGGCGCGTGGAAACCGCATTGGGCGGGCGCGAAACCCGCGTGCCGGCGGCCGAATTGCGCCCGGGCGATTTCGTGCTGGTGTCCGAAGGCGAGTTTGTGCCTGCCGACGGCGAGATCGTGCGCGGCCTGGCCACCATCAACGAAGCGGCGGTCACCGGCGAATCCGCGCCGGTGCTGCGCGAGGCCGGGACCGACCGCAGCGGCGTGATCGGCGGCACGCGCGTGTTGTCCGACGAGATCGTGTTCAAGGTCACCGCCGAGCCGGGGCAGAGTTTTCTCGATCGCATGATTGCGCTGGTGGAAGGCGCCAACCGGCAGAAGACGCCGAACGAAATTGCGCTGACGCTGCTGCTGGCGGCGATGACATTGACCTTCCTGATCGTGGTGGCGTCGCTGCCGGCGATTGCCGGCTTTGTCGGCGTCACGCTGGATCCGTTGCTGCTGATCGCGTTGCTGGTGTGCCTGATTCCCACCACCATCGGCGGGCTGTTGCCGGCGATCGGCATTGCCGGCATGAACCGCGCGCTGTCGGCCAATGTGCTGGCCAAGTCGGGCAAGGCGGTGGAAGTGGCCGGCGACGTGGACGTGCTGCTGCTCGACAAGACCGGCACCATCACCTACGGCGATCGCCAGGCCACCGCCTTTCATCCGCTGGCCGGCATCGACCGTGCACAGCTGCGCGATGCCGCCATGCTGGCCTCGCTCGCCGACCCGACGCCGGAAGGCAAGTCCATCGTCAAGCTGGCGCGTCAGCAAGGCGCAGTGGCAGTGGAGCCGGAAGACGCGCACTTCATTGCATTCACCGCACAAACGCGCATGTCTGGCGTGGACCTGGCCGGGCGCAACATCCGCAAGGGTGCGGGCGATGCGATCGTGGCGTATGTGCAGGCGCAAGGCGCCACGGTGTCGCCGGAGTTGAACGGGCGCATCGAAGAAGTGGCACGCGGCGGCGCCACCCCGCTGGTGGTGGCCGAAGGCCGCCACGTGCTCGGCGTGGTTGAACTCAGCGACGTGGTCAAGCAGGGCATCAAGGAAAAGTTCGCGCAGTTGCGTGCGATGGGCATCAAGACGGTGATGATCACCGGCGACAACCCGCTCACCGCCGCAGCGATTGCCGCCGAAGCCGGCGTGGACGACTACATCGCCCAGGCGCGCCCGGAAGACAAACTCGCGCGCATCCGCGCCGAGCAGGCCGGCGGGCGACTGGTGGCGATGGTAGGTGACGGCACCAACGACGCCCCGGCACTCGCACAGGCCGACGTGGGCCTGGCGATGAATTCCGGCACCCAGGCCGCCAAGGAAGCCGGCAACATGGTCGATCTGGATTCGGATCCGGCCAAGTTGCTGGCGGTGGTCGAAGTGGGCAAGCAGCAGCTGATCACCCGCGGCGCATTGACCACGTTCTCGTTGGCCAACGATGTGTCGAAGTATTTCGCGATCCTGCCCGCATTGTTCGCTGCGGCCATTCCCTCGATGGCCGCGCTCAACGTGATGCACCTGTCCAGCCCGCGGCATGCGGTGCTGGCGGCGCTGATCTTCAATGCGCTGATCATTCCTGCATTGATTCCGCTGGCACTGCGCGGGGTGCGGTTCCGTCCCTCCAGCGCCACGGCGTTGTTGCGCCGGAACATGCTGATCTACGGCCTGGGCGGCGTGTTACTGCCGTTTGCCGCCATCAAACTGATCGATCTGGCGCTGGTCGCCACGCTGGGTGCCTGAGTCATGACCACTTCTTCCAAGAGCACGACCATGTCTAACTCCCTACCATTGCGCGACGACGGCGCGGTGCGCGCGTCCTTCGCCCTCGCGTTGTTCGTGCTGCTCGGGCTGGGCCTGGGCTATTCGCTGGTGGCCACCGGCATCACCGGTGCGTTGATGCCGGACCAGGCGCATGGGTCGCTGCTGCGTGTCGATGGCCGGGTCATCGGCTCGTCGCTGGTGGCGCAGCCGTTTGCCGACGCGCGCTACTTTCAGCCGCGTCCATCGGCCGCCAAGTACGATCCCACCGCTGCGGCCGGCAGCAACCAGGCGCGCTCCAATCCAGAGCTGCTGGCGCGGATTGCCGCCGCACGTGCGGAGATTGCACGGCGCGATGGCATCGCGCCGGATGCAGTTCCCGGCGAGCTGCTCACTCAGTCCGGCAGCGGCCTGGATCCGCACCTGAGCCCGGCCGGTGCGCAGGTGCAACTGCGCCGCGTCGCCGCCGCCCGCGGCTGGCCGGAGCAACGCGTGGCCGCGCTGCTGCAGGCCGCCACCGAGCAGCCGCAGTTCGGCTTGCTTGGGCAGCCGCGAATCAATGTGCTTGCGCTGAATCTGGCGCTTGATCGCGCCGGACATGGAGTGCCGGTAACAGGGAATGGCGTAGAGCAACAGCGCTAGTACACCAAGCCAGGGTAGGCTCTTCGATTCCCGATTCCCGATTCCCGATTCCCGATTCCCGCATGTCTGACGCCCGTACCCAACACGCCGATGCCCTCATCGGCGAACTGCAGCGCGAACACGGCGGTCGGCTGACCGTGTTCCTGGGCGCGGCGCCGGGCGTGGGCAAGACCTACGCCATGCTGTCGCGCGCGCGCGAGCGGCTGCGCCAGGGCGTGGATGTGGTGGCCGGGGTGGTGGAAACGCACGGCCGCAGCGAGACCGCCGCGTTGCTCGATGGCGTGCCGCTGCTGCCGCGTGCGCAGGTGAGCTACCAGGGGCATGCGCTGGAGGAACTGGCGCTGGATGCGCTGCTGGCGCGCAAGCCGCAGCTGGCGTTGATCGACGAACTGGCGCATCGCAACGTGCCCGGCAGCCGCCACGAGCGCCGCTGGCAGGACATCGTGGAGTTGCTGGACACCGGCATCGACGTCTACACCACCGTCAATATCCAGCACCTGGAAAGCCTCAACGACATCGTGCTGCGCATCACCGGCGTGCGCGTGTCCGAAACCGTGCCCGACGCGGTGTTCGACCGCCTGCGCGACATCGTGCTGGTCGACCTGCCACCGCGCGAGCTGATCGAGCGTCTGCAGCAGGGCAAGGTTTATCTGCCCGAGCAAGCCAGCCAGGCGTTGCAGGCGTTCTTTTCGCCTTCCAACCTCACCGCGTTGCGCGAGCTGGCGATGCAGACCGCCGCAGACCGCGTGGACAGCGATCTGCGCGACACCCAGGCCGCGCGTGGTCTGCCGGGCACGGCGGCGTTGCGGCGGCATGTGGTGGTGGCAATCGACGGGCGCGGCAGCTCGGATTATCTGGTGCGGGTGGCGCGGCGGCTGTCGGAGCGCCGCGACGCGCCGTGGACCGTGGTGACGGTGCAGACACGCACCGTGGCCGATGCCGCCTGGCAACTGGAGATCGACCGCGCATTCGCGTTGACGCGCCGGCTCGGCGGCGACACGGCGCTGCTGCATGGCGCCAACGTGGCCGATGCCTTGCTGGATTTCGCCTCGCAAAACGGCGTCTCCACGCTGGTGTTGGGGCGCACCCGCGAGCGCCCGCTGGCGCGCATGTTCAACCGCACGCTGACCCAGCAACTGCTACAGCGCGGCGCGCATTACGAACTGGTCATTGTCAGCTCTGGCGATGCGCGCGCCCGCGCGCGGCAGCGCTGGCGCAACCCGGGGCAGTGGCTGCAGCGTTACGACCTGGCCTATGCCGCCATCGCCGCTGCCGCCGCGGTGGCGGTGGCCTGGGTGATCCAGCGCTGGACCGACATCGATGACCTGTCGATGGTGTTCATCGTTGCGGTGGTGCTGGTGGCCTCGCGCACGCGCATGGCCGCGGCGGTGATCGCCGCGCTGCTGAGTTTTGTCGCCTACAACTTCTTCTTCATCGAACCGCGTTTCACCTTGCACATCAGTGCGCGCCAGGGCGTGGTGACGGTGTGCCTGTTCCTGATCGCCGCCCTGGTGGCCGGGCGCCTGGCCTCACGCCTGCGCAGCCAGGTACTCGCCCTGCGCGCGGCCAATGCGCACGCCAACGCATTGCAGGCGCTGGCCCGCCAGCTCAGCACCGCGGCCGATCTGGGCCAAGTGCTGGAAGCCGGCCGGCGTGCGCTGGCCAGTGCGCTCGATGCAGAGGTCTGGCTGCGGCTGGAACAGCGCGAGAGCGAGGCGCCCACCAGTTTCAGTGCACTGGACCGCAACGCCGCCGACTGGACCCAGCGCCACGGCCAGCCGGCCGGCCGCTTCACCGACACCCTGGCCGGCGCGCAGTGGTGGTGCCTGCCGGTGCGGCATGAGCGCGGCACGCTGGGCGTGGCGGCGTTGCGCTTCCGCCAACAGCTGCAGCGGCCGGGCCTGGAGCAGCGCCGCCTGGCCGAGGCGATGGTGGAAGACATCGGCCAGGCCGCACTGCGCACGCGCCTGGTTGCCGATCTGGAAGGCGCCCGCGTCAGCGGTGAAACCGAACGGCTGCGCTCGGCGCTGTTGTCATCGGTCTCGCACGATTTGCGCTCGCCGCTGGCCTCGATGATCGGCTCAGCCAGCAGCCTGGCCGAATATGGCGAGGCGATGGACGCCACCGACCGCCGCAGCCTGCTGGAGACCATCCAGCTCGAAGGCGAGCGGCTAGACCGCTATATCCAGAACCTGCTCGACATGACCCGGCTCGGTCATACCGGGCTGACCTTGAAGCGCGACTGGATCGGCGTGGACGAGTTGATCGGCTCGGCCACGCGGCGGCTGCAGCGCTACCAGCCGCAGGTGCGCCTGCAGCTGGACCTGGCGCCGGAGCTGCCGGCGATCTGGGTGCATCCGGCGCTGGTGGAGCAGGCCATCTTCAACGTGCTGGAAAACGCAGCGAAATTCTCGCCGCCAGGCGTGGCGGTGACGGTGCAGGCCCGGCTGCAGAGCGGCGCCTTGCAGATCGAGATCGGCGACCAGGGCCCGGGCATTCCCGAAGACGAGCGCGCGCGTATCTTCGACATGTTCTACAGCGTGGAGCGCGGCGATCGCGGCCGCCACGGCACCGGCCTGGGCCTGACCATCTGCCAGGGCATGATCGGCGCACATGGCGGCAGCGTGGAGGCGCTGGCCGGCCCGCATGGTCACGGCACCACGATCCGCATTACGCTGCCGCTGCTCGTTCCTGCCGCGCCACCTCGCCCCGATGCCGACTGACCCGATTGCCATTCCCCCCGCGCGCGTGCTCATCATCGACGACGAGCCGCAGATCCGCCGGTTTCTCGACATCAGCCTGCGTGCGCAGGGATACCGCGTGCTGCAGGCTGGCACCGCCGAAGAGGGCCTGGCCATGCTGGCCGGGCAGGGCGCCGAGCTGGTGGTGCTGGACATTGGTTTGCCTGATCGCGACGGCCACGAGGTGCTGCGCGAGATTCGCCAGTGGTCCAGCGTGCCGGTGATCATGCTCACCGTGCGCGCCGGCGAAACCGAGAAGGTCGCCGCACTCGACGCCGGCGCCAACGACTACGTCACCAAGCCGTTCGGCGTGCAGGAGCTGATGGCCCGCATCCGCGCGCTGCTGCGTCAGGCAGGCGCCGGCAACACGGTGGAGGAAAGCGTGTTCGACGATGGCCGCCTGCATATCCACCTGGGCCTGCGCGAAGTCACGCTCGATGGCGAAGCAGTGCCGCTTAGCCGCAAGGAATACGCGCTGCTTGCGCTGCTGTTCAAGCACGCAGGCCGCGTGGTGACGCAGCCGCAGTTACTGCGCGAGGTGTGGGGCCCCACCCATGAAGAAGACACGCATTACCTGCGCATCCTGGTCGGCAAGCTGCGCCAGAAGCTGCACGATGATGCGGCGGCGCCGCATTACATCGTCACCGAACCGGGCGTGGGCTTGCGATTTATCGGTGGTGGGCGCTGAGTGTTGCGTTGCGCTGGTCGCGGGGCGCTATCTCATTACGGCTGCGCAGTCGTTTTTGATAGCTGCTCTAAGTGCCCAGCGCTTGCGGATGGCAGGGTTCTGGCGTTGTTCGAAATCAAGCGTGGGCGCGGCTAGGTTTTATCGAGAAAGCGCTCGCGCCCGAGGGCGCTCCTACCTGGGGGCGGGTCGTGTCATGTGACTGCTTTGATGCCGCGCAGACATGAGTACGGAGCTCGATGCGGCTTCTACATAAACAGACGGGCTCATTCGCACGCCATCGGCACTTGGTTGCATCACTCACGCGCTGAGCAACGGGCCACTACCGCGCCGCCCACGCAGCGAACGAAAACGCAGCAGCATCCAGCAGCGCGCGTTTGCAGCTTTCAGCTGCCGGCTTTCTTCCATGCCGCATTCGCCGCTCGCCAGCACCGCATCCATTATTCCGTGCACCTCTACCGCTGCATCACGGCGCCGGCGGCAGCACCTTGCCCGGATTCAAGATGCCATCCGGATCCAGCGCGGCCTTGATCGCGCGCATGGCCGCGAGGGTGGGTGCGCTGAAGGCCTGGGTCATGAAATCGCGCTTGGCCACACCGATACCGTGTTCGCCGGAGAGCGTGCCTTCCAGTGCTATTACCAGTGCAAACACGCGCGGCAGTGCCGCCTGCGCGCGCGCAGTTTCATCGGCGTCGTCCGGGTCATACATGATGTTGACGTGCAGGTTGCCATTGCCGGCATGACCGAAGGCGACGATCGGTACCGCGAACTCCACCGCCAGTGCTTCCACACCAGCGACAAGCTCAGGAATGCGCGACACCGGGACCACCACGTCTTCGTTGATCTTGCCCGGCTTGATGGTGCGCAATGCCGGCGACAACGCACGCCGTGCCGCCCACAGCTTGTCGCGCGCACTGCCATCGGCGGCGATGTCCAGGCTGAGGATGCCATCGCCATCGGCCGCGTCATGCAGGGCCTGCAATGCGTAGGGCAGGGTGTCGTGATCGCCATCGGCTTCGATCAACAGCATCGCGCCGGCATCGGGCACGTCGCTGCCATTGCGGCGCAGCAGTGCAATGGCGCTGGCATCCATGAATTCCAGCATCGTCGGCGTGGTGGGTTGCGCCATGATGCGCGACACCGCTGCCGCCGCGCTGGCGGCATCGCGGTACAGCACACGCACGCCGGCTTGTGCGACTGCGCGCGGGGTCAGCTTCAAGGTGGCTTCGACGATGATCGCCAGCGTGCCTTCGCTGCCGACCAGTAAATGCGTGAGGTTGTAGCCAGTGGAATTTTTGGTGTACGCGCCGCCGCAGTGAATGACATCGCCGGTGCCGGTCACCGCGACCAGGCCGAGCACGTTGTCGCGGGTGGCGCCGTATTTCACCGCACGCGGGCCGCCGGCATTGGTCGACAGGTTGCCGCCCACGCTGCAGATCTCCGCGCTGGATGGATCCGGCGGCCAGAACAGGCCGTGCGGCTGCAAGGCCTGCTGCAAATCGCCATTGAGCACGCCCGGTTGCACCACCGCACAGCGGTCGGCCGGGCGCAACGCCAGGATGCGGTTCATGCGCGCCATCGACACCACCAAGCCACCCGAGAACGGCACCGCCGCGCCGGTGGTGCCGGTGCCCGCGCCGCGCGCCACGATCGGCACGCCATGCGCGCGGCACGCCTGCACGATCGCCACCACGTCATCGGTGTCGCGCGGCAGCGCCACCGCACCCGGCAATGCCCAACGCCGCGAATCGTCCTCGCCATAGCGGCGCCGCGCGTCTGCGCCGGTCAGCCAGCCTTCCGGTCCAAGCCGTGCGGCCAGCAGGTCGGCCAGCGCGGTGGGAAGTCCATCAGTCATAACGCGTGATCCTGTGGTCTCGCGCGTTGGAGGCATCGCCACCCAAGCGCCGCGACGGTGAGCGGCAACCACACCCAGCGCAGCTCGGAGAGCAGCACGGTGAGGCCACGCGCATTGAAGAAATTGCCGGCAAACGGCGAGACCCGGATCGGCCGCCACGGCGCAAACCAGCGCACATCGCTCCACGGCCAGGCCAGTGCCACGCCCAGGCCGCCGGAGGTCATTGCATCGAGCAGCGGATGCGAAGCGGTGCAGATCAACAGAAACACCGCGGCCTGCAGTGCGTCGGCGCGCAGCAGGCGATGCGCGCCGGCACCCAGCGTGGCCATCAACACGGCAAACAGCAGCGAGTGACTGGCGCCACGGTGCCCGAACGCATCGGCATACGGGATGTGCAGTGCAAAGGCGGCTACGTCCGCATCGGGCAGCATTGCGGCCACCACGCCGGCGGCAAGCAGGCGCGGGCTGATGCGTCCGCGCTCGCTGGCACACCAGAGCGCCAGCGGCACCGCGGCGTGGGTCATGATGGTTGGCATCGAACGGGCTCGTTGCTCAGCAGTCGTCGAGACGGAATGCGTCGCGGATCCAGTGCAGCAGTGGCGGCTCGCCGCTGGCCTCGACCACATCGAACCTGCACGGCAGCGCCGCGAGCGCCGGGTGGGCGGCTAGGAACAGTTGCGCGGCCAGCACCAGCTTGCGGCGTTTACGGAAATCCACCGATGCCGCGCCGCCACCGAAGCGTGCGTCGCGGCGGTAGCGCACTTCCACGAACACCAGCATCGGGCCGTCGCGCATCACCAGATCGAGTTCACCGCCGCGGTAATTGGCGTTACTCACCACCAGCCGCAGCCCGGCCTGTTCCAGCTGCGCGCGCGCGGCGGCTTCCACCGCTGCGCCACGCTGCTGGCGGGCCGCCGGCATGGGCTCAGCGGCCGTCGGCGATCGGGACCGGCCGGCCACCGTTGAAGGTGGACCATGCCGGCGTGCGCAGCACATTGCCAAACCCATCCAGATGCAGGGTGCCGGTGGCGCCGCGCAGGCCGCCGTCGCTGCCGGTGGCAAGCTTTTCCAGATACGCGCTGATCTTCCAGGCGTCGTAGCCGAACGCGAACAGGCGTGCCGCCGGGCCGCGCGCGCTGGGCAGGGTGCTGGCGACCTGGCTGGCTGCCGGCAGGCCGGACACGCCCAGGGCGGTCCAGGTCTCGCTGGGGTACACAATGCCATCCAGCGCCAGGTCGTCTTCCACCTTGCCGGTGCCGGCCACCAGCTGCGAGGTGCCCACGCGCGACTTGCCGGCGAACCCGCTCAATGCCAACTGCGGCGCCAAGGCGCGCGCGGTGTTGCCGCGCACCGCCAGGAACACCGCATCGGCGGTGCCGTAATTGCGCAACTGCGCGCCGATGTCGCCCGGCACATCGGCCACGCTGATGCTGCCGGCGATGGTGCCGCCGCGTTCGCTGAAGCGGTCGCGGAAGGCCTTGATGGTGCGCTTGCCGTTGTCGTCGCTGGTGCCGACGATCAGCACATTGCGGCGTTCGCGCGAGAGCAGATATTCGGCGGCCATGATGCCGTCGTCTTCCGGCGCCAGCGAGAACCCGGCGCTGCCACTGGGCGGGGCCTTGTTGTCGGTGGGGCGGTTGAGCGCCAGCACCGGCACCGCGAGCTGGCCGCGCGCAAACAGCGCGCTGACCTCGTCGCGGCCCAGCGGGCCGACCACGTAATCCACGCCCGCAGCCACGGCCTTGTCGTAGGCGGCATTGGCGCCGGCGGCGGTGCCGGCGGTGTCGAAGAAGCGCAGTTCCGGGCGGCGGCGGGTCTCGGCGTAATAGCCGGCCAGCAGGCCGTCGCGTACCGGCGCCGAGGCGGTGGCCAGGTTGCCGCTGAGCGGCAGCAGCACGCCCAGCTTCACCGGCGGGCGGTAGCCGTCGCGTTCGGCCGGCGGGCGCTTGCTGGTGTCGAAGCCCCACTGCGCGTCACGTTCGAAGGCGCGCGGCAGCGGCAAGCCTCGGCTGATCAGCGCGCGGCCGGCGAAGTTATACAGCGGGTCGCCCGCCGGCAGCGCGGCGGTGCGGCCTTTGAGCGTGGCGTCGTCGAGCGCGGCGAGCAGGCGCACGATGGCGCGCTGGTTCTGGCTACGCGGTGTGCCGGTCAGGCTGGCGTCGGCGCGGGCGCGGTCGGCCGCGGCACCGAACAGGTCGCCGGTGGCTTCCAGCGCGGCGGCGCGTGCCACCAGCCAGCGCGTCTGCAGCGGCTGGGTCAGCCCCTGCGGGCTGTCGCCCAAGGCCTGCAGTGCCTGCGCGGCTTGCTTGTCGATCACCGCCAGCTCGCCGGTGAGCAGATCAAAGCGCGCGCGGTCCTCGCCAGTGAGGTGGCGCGCGGTGACCTGGGCCAGCAAGGTACGGGCGCGTGCGTCGTCGCCGGCATCGTGCCAACCGAACGCCGCCGCAGCCAGCAGGCGGCTGCGCTGCGCACCGCTGGCGCTGGCTGCCTCGGCTTCCAGTTGCTGCGCGGCCTCGCGCGGCTTGCCCTGGTCCAACAGCGCCAGCGCCGCGCTCTGTGTCGGCGAAGCGGTCTGGGTGACGCTGCTGGTCGCGCAACCGGCGGCCAGCATGACCATCAGCGAGAGGGCGGAGATCCTTGCAACACGCTTGTTCATTTCAGATCCATTGGACAGGGGCCGCCAGGGCGGACCGTTAAAAACGCTACGATTCTACTCTTTGCCCTTGAGAATGCCGCTGATGACGTCCCCCGGAACCCTGCACGTGGTCGCCACGCCGATCGGCAACCTGGCCGACCTGTCGCCGCGCGCCCAGGAGACGCTGCGCGGTGTGGCCGCCATTTGTGCCGAAGACACCCGCCATACCCGCCAGTTGTTGAGCCATTTCGGCATCGACCGCCCGCTGCTGGCCCTGCACGACCACAACGAAGAAGCCATGTCCGAGCGCATCGTGACCCGCCTGCGCGAGGGCGAATCGCTGGCCATCGTCAGCGACGCCGGCACCCCGCTGGTCAGCGACCCGGGCTTCAAGCTGGTGCGTGCCGCGCGCGAGGCCGGCATCCGGGTCAGCCCGGTACCCGGCGCCTGCGCCGCCATCGCCGCGCTCAGCGTCGCTGGCTTGCCGAGCGACCGGTTCGGCTTTGAAGGCTTCCTGCCAGCCAAATCCGCTGCGCGCCGCGAGCGGCTGTCACGCCTGGCCGGCGAGACCCGCACGCTGGTGTTCTACGAATCCTCGCACCGCATCGTCGAGTCGCTGGCCGACCTGCGCAGTGCCTTCGGCGACGACCGCCCCGCGGTGATCGCCCGCGAGCTGACCAAGCTGTTCGAAACCGTGCTCGATGGCAGCCTGGCCGACCTGCAGGCCCAGGTCGAAGCCGACGACAACCAGCGCAAGGGCGAGTTCGTGGTGATGGTGCAGGGCGCCGCCGATGCCGCCGACGGCCAGCTTGCCGAAGGCCGCCGCGTCTACGCCAAGCTTGCCGAACACCTGCCGCCGTCTACCGCCGCCAAGCTGGCCGCCGAGCTGACCGGCGCGCCGCGTAAGGCGTTGTATGGCGGCAATGGCTGAGGCAGCGACAGCTGATGAAAGAAAGAAGGCGCTGGAGATGCGCCAGTTCCAGCGGGTAGTCGCAACGTGGCCCGGTGCGTTTCCGACGCCGGTTGGTGAGATTGAACAGCCGATGGAACCGGCCGCCGATATCCACTTTCGTCTCGCTGATGGGTCCCGCTATGCGGTCGAGATCACGCAACTGCTGCGCCCCGAGGGGAAAGAGTTAGCCAGTGCGCGGGGAAAGCTGTTGGCCGCGCTAGATCCTCGACTTGCGCTGCTTTTGCCAGGTGTGCGGGTGGCGTTGAGCTTTACTGACCGACCGCTGCCTCGACTTCCGGAAGCAGTCGAGCGCATCGAGTGTTTGCTGCGCGCGTATGCGGGGTCGATCAGAGTGAACATCGTTATCAGAAGCGGGCTACCAGATTTTCTCAGTCATGTTCAGCTGTGGCCATCTGACCGAGCAAGCGTTTCACCGGGCGGCAGCTTTAGCGTGAGTGCCCTGAATAAGGATCAGGTATCTGACTGCATCGGCCAGAAACACCGCAGGATCCACGGATATCGGGCACATGCAGATGCGGTTGCGCTCTTGATCTATTGCCCCATGGCGCCCTCTCTCGCACAGGTGGGTGTTCCGGCAGACCTCGCATCCTGGTCGTTTGAACACCATTTCGAGCGCGTCGTGCTGTATGCCGATGACAGCAATGGAGAGGGAATGATCTGGCAATAGCGTATAGTTCGCCCCGGCGGAGTCGGCCAGACAGTCGCGTCACTCGCAAGAGTGCCGAGGAAAGTCCGGGCTCCATAGGGCAAGGTGCCAGGTAACGCCTGGGCGGCGCAAGCCGACGGAAAGTGCAACAGAAAGATACCGCCTACGTTCCCTTTGGGGAGCCGGTAAGGGTGAAATGGTGCGGTAAGAGCGCACCGCGAGTCCGGTAACGGACCGGCATGGCAAACCCCACCTGGAGCAAGACCAAATAGGGATCCATTGGCGTGGCCCGCGCTGGATCCGGGTAGGTTGCTTGAGCGCTGCGGTGACGTAGCGCCTAGACGAATGACTGTCCACGACAGAACCCGGCTTATCGGCCGGCTCCGCCACCTTCGTTTGGGCGTTCGCCCTTCTCGAAGGCGCCTACGCTTCGTACCGCTGTTGGCGGTACAAAACGCGGGTCCCGCTCCGGGCACGCCAGAACCCCGCGGCTATCGCCGCGCCCCCTTGACTCAAGGGGGCTTGCACTTGGGTGCACTGCTGGGCGCTTTGCCTTGGCTGCGATCAATGCGATCTGGTTGCTGCGGTCATCGTTACGTGGCTTGGGCTTCGTCTTCGCGGTCTATTTGATCGTTTTGGGGCTTGGGCTTTGCCCTCGCGGCCGACGACGCGTTGGTGTTTCCCCTGCGGCCGTGTTTGGCGCTTAGCCGAATGAGCGGGTGAACAGTTCGTCCAGGGCGTCGATGATGGTTTGGCCTTGGTCTTTCAGGGAGCCGGCAGGTTTGCTGAGCGCCGCCAGCGGCACCGAGGTCATTTCCAGGGGTTGCAGGATGACGCTGTGGCCGGACACCGTGAGTTCCGGGGTGAAGCGGGATGGGGTCGGGGAGTGGGTGGACTTTCGGACCAGGGGCACGACGACGCGGCGAGGTGAGGCGTCGAAGATCTTTGACTGGACGACCACCACGTACGGGATGTTCTTGTTCTGGCCGACGTTCGCGTAGACATCGAACTGGTCGGTCATAGCGTGGAGAACTCGTCGGCGAAGGAGCCGTGAGCGTCGGTGAAGGTCTTCCATTCGCTTGCCGCGCGTTGCAGCTCCATCGCCCTGGCGCTGTGGCTGTCGCGCTCTTTTGTCACGTAGTCGGCCAGCAGTTCTTCGACCTTTGCCGACAGGTTGCCGGTCATCGCCCGTGCCTGCGCGGCCAAGTCCGAGTTGATGGTCAGGTTCAGCGGCTTTTTTTGCGCGGAAGAGTCGTAGTAACGGCTCATGATTGGCATCCCGTCATTCATGCGCACGCTATGCGCATGAATGCGCATTGTCAATGCCTGCCGGCGACGTCCAGCCGTGTATCGCCCTGAAAGACACCATCCGGGCCGAAGCGGCGCTCGTGGATGAAGCCGCTGCCCTGGTAGTCCACCGCCACGATGGTGCTGGCGCGGGTGCCGTAGCTGGCGCCGCGGATGAAGGCCGCCGAGAGCAGGCGTTCGGTGGCGCGGTCCACGCCGGTGTGTGGGAGGTCGGCATCTGCGGCAGTGGCGGGGTTGGCCAGGGCCGTCCACAACGGCTGCAGGTCGTCGCTGCCGCTGTCGCACCAGGCGGCCAGTGCTTGCGTCAGCGCGGTGGTCTTGGGCCAGTGCCCATCCAGCGGGCCGTTGGACATGCCGTGAATCCCCGGGGCGAGGGCGCGTGCCAGCGCTGGATGGTTGCTGAGGTGCTCGCAGCGCTCGGCGTCGCACAGCAGCAGATTGAAGGGCGGGAACTCCTGCCCGGCAGCCGCCAGTTCGCGCGCGTAGGTGGCTGCGTCCGCGCTGCCGGAGAGGTAGTCGGCAATCAGGTGGCCGCGCGAGCGGCCGGAGGCGGTGGCCAGCGGGTCACGCACGTTGGTCACGACGGCGGCGCGGCCGTCCAGCCCCAGGCCCATCCAACTGCCGCCGGAGCGCAGGTCGCGGCCGGCCAGCACGCGCTCGGCCGGCGGCGCCCATTGCGCCAGTGGCGCGGTGGGGCGCTCGTGGAACTCATCGCGGTTGCCGGCCAGCAGCAGGCGCCAGCGCGGGTGGGTTTTCCAGGCAAGAGCGACCAGGCACATACCTTCTATTGTCGCCGGTTTGCGCAGTTGAGGTCTGCAGCTGGCGCAGCGTGAAGTGAGACAGCGGTCGGGTTTACATGGCCTTCACGCCCCTGAATTTTTGTTCAATCTCAAAATCTGAGACGAAACAGCAACTTGTGGATAAGCTTTGAACAAGTCTCTAAAGAGTGCTGCAACTCATTGATGTGACTAGCGATTTGGGCCTTTGAAAACTGTTGACAACCTTTGACGCACTGCTAAGGTGGGCAACGGAGGGAAAACCAGGCTTTTTGTGGTTTTTCGTGGTTCAATGATCCCCAGGCGGATTTTCGAGGTTGCATTCGGTGTTTCAGGGCGAGACGGCCATCACGGTGGACGACAAGGGGCGTATGGCGGTGCCAACCGCATATCGCGACCTCGTTGCGCGCGTGAGCGGCAATCGCCTGGTGCTCACCTACAACCCGTTCGAAGCCGGATGCCTGTGGCTGTATGCGGAAAAGGAGTGGGAGCGGGTGCGTGACGATGTGATGTCCAAGCCCAATACCCAGCGCGTGGTCCGCACGCTGCAGCAGAAGCTGGTGGGTTCCTCGGCGGTGTTGGAGCTCGACGCCAATGGCCGTTTGAGCATCCCCGCCAGCCACCGCAATGCGGTCGGCATTGAAAAGAAGGCCGTGCTGCTGGGCATGGGCGACAAGTTCGAACTCTGGAGCGAGCAGGCACATCGCGCACTGATCCAGCAGACATTGTCTGACGGGGATCTGGGCGATGAATTGCTCGATCTCAGGTTGTGAGCCGGGGTGCCCGGATGCGCGGTGAAGCGCAGCCCGGTCACCCGGTGTCGCAGCCGCCGGCGGCCCACGTGCCGGTGCTGTACACCCAGGTTCTCGAAGGCCTGCAGGTGACCGAAAACGGAACCTATCTCGATGGCACGTTCGGGCGTGGCGGACACGCACGCGGCGTGCTGGAACACCTTGGCCCGGGAGGTCGACTGCTGGTGATGGACAAGGACCCCGAAGCGATTGCCGTGGCCGAACAGACGTTCGGTGGCGATGCGCGCGTGTCCATCCATCGCGGCAGTTTCGCCTGGCTCGGCCAGGTGGTCGCCGCGGCAACCGTCGACGGCATCCTGCTGGACCTGGGCGTGTCTTCGCCGCAGCTGGACGTGGCTGGGCGCGGTTTCAGTTTCGGCAAGGACGGCCCGCTGGACATGCGCATGGACCCCGATAGCGGGCAGAGCGCCGCCGACTGGCTAACGCAGGCAACCGACCGCGAGATTGCCGATGTGTTGTGGACCTACGGCGAAGAACGCCAGAGCCGGCGCATCGCGCGGGCGATCGTGGCGCGCCGTGGCGAACAGCCGTTGCTGCGCACAGCACAGCTGGCCGACCTGATTGCCTCGGTGATGCCGCGCGGCGATAGCAAGACCCATCCGGCCACGCGCAGCTTTCAGGCGATCCGCATCCATATCAATCGCGAGCTGGCCGACCTGGAAGCCGGGCTGGACGCTGCCCTGGGCGCGCTCAAGCCGGGTGGCCGCCTGGCGGTGATCAGCTTCCATTCGCTGGAAGACCGCATCGTCAAGCAGTTCATGGCCCGCTACGCCAAGGCCCCGCCGAGCAACCGCCGCCTGCCCGAAGCGCAGCCGTTCGTGCCGACCCTGCAACTGGTCAGCGGCGCGATCAAGGCCGACGACAGCGAACTGGCCGTCAACCCGCGCGCCCGCAGCGCGGTGCTGCGGGTGGCTGAGAAGCTGGGAATGGAGAATCGGGAATCGGGAATGGGCAAAGGCCACGGCGCCGCTGCTTCCCGATTCCCCACTCTCGATTCCCGATTCCCGGCGTCTCCGAATGGAGACGCCCCATGAGCCGCCTGCTGCTCATCGTGCTGCTCGCCTGCAGCATCGCCTCGGCGATCGGTGTGGTGTACATGCGTCACATGCATCGCAAGTTGTTCGTGCAGTTGTCCAAGCTCGAACACAGCCGCGATGAATTGAATATCGAATTCGGCCGGCTGCAGCTGGAGCAGGCCACGTGGGCGGAAAGCAATCGCGTGGATCAGGTCTCGCGCGAGCGCATCGGGATGAAGTTCCCGGAGACCAGCGACATCGTGGTGATCCGCCCATGACAAGCTGGCACGACAGCCGTTTTGCACTGGCAAGCCGCGCACAGGGATGTGCGCCATGAAAGCCGGCCGCAACCGCCCCCGCAGCAATTTCAACCTGCGCGGCCGCCTGACCTTGGTCGGCGTGGCGCTGGGTCTGTGCTCGGTGACGCTGATCGGCCGCGCGGCCTACGTGCAGCTGGTCAATCGCGATTTCTACCAGCGCCAGGGCGAAGCGCGCTATCTGCGCGAGCTGCCCATCGCCACCTCGCGGGGCATGATCACCGACCGCAACGGCGAGCCGCTGGCGGTGTCCACGCCGGTGGAATCGATCTGGGTCAATCCGCAGGAATTGCTGCGTAACCCGGACCGCATCCCGGAGCTGGCCACTGCGCTCGGGCAGCCGCTGGACGAGTTGAACGCCAAGCTGGCGCAGAAGGCCGGCAAGGAATTCATGTACCTCAAGCGCCGGATCAACCCGGACAAGGCGCATGCGATCGTGGATCTGAAGATCCCGGGCGTGTTCTCGCAGCGCGAGTTCCGTCGCTTCTATCCGCAAGGCGAGGCGATGGCCCACGTGCTGGGCTTCACCAATATCGACGACCGCGGCCAGGAAGGCCTGGAGCTGGCCTTCGACGAATGGCTGCGCGGCAAGCCGGGCTCCAAGAAGGTGGTGCGCGATGCCCGCGGCGCCATCGTCGAGAGCGTGGACCTGGTGCGTCCGGCGCAGCCGGGCAAAGACTTGACCCTGAGCATCGACCGTCGCATCCAGTTCCTGGCCTACAAGGAGCTGCGCAACGCGCTGGTCGAAAACAAGGCCGCTGGCGGCTCGATGGTGGTGATGGACGTGGCCACCGGCGAAGTGCTGGCCATGGTCAATCTGCCCACCTACAACCCGAATTCGGTCACCGGCATCAACCCGTCGGCGCGCCGCAACCGCGCGGTCACCGACCTGGTGGAGCCGGGCTCGACGATGAAGCCGTTGACCGTGGCCACCGCGCTGACTGCCGGCGTGGTGACCAAGGACACCATCATCGATACCAACCCCGGCTACATGGCCGTGGGGCGCTTCACCATCCGCGACGTGCCGCGCAACAACGGCGTGCTCAACGTCACCGGCGTGATCACCCGCAGTTCCAACATCGGCGCGGCGAAGATCGCGGCCAAGGTGCCGGACCAGACGTTCTACCAGTCGATCCGCAACTTCGGTTACGGCAGCGCGCCGCATAGCGGATTCCCGGGCGAATCGTCCGGTATGGTGCTGCAGCCGCAGAAGTGGAGTGGCCCGTCCAAGACCACCATGTCCTACGGTTACGGCCTGTCGGTGACGCCGCTGCAGATCGCGCAGGCGTACGCGACGTTGGGCAATGGCGGCAAGCTGACCCCGCCCACCTTCGTGCGCGGCCAGCACAACGAAACACGCCAGGTGGTGACGCCGGAAGTGGCGCGCCAGGTCATCGACATGATGGAAACCGTGGTCACCCAGGGCGGCGCCAAGGGCGCTGCGATCCTGGGGTATCACGTGGCCGGCAAGACCGGTACCGCGCGCAAGAACGGCGCTGGCGGCTACGAGCGCGGGCACTACAACGCGCTGTTCGCCGGCCTGGTGCCGGCCACCCGGCCGCGCTTTGCCACGGTCATCGTGATCAACGATCCGCAGGGCAAGGTGTATTACGGCGGCCTGGTGTCTGCGCCGGTGTTCCACCGGGTGATGGAAGGCGCGCTGCGGCTGATGGACGTGCCGCCGGACGACATCCAGTCGTGGCTGGCCGCGCAGGCGGCCGGCAAGACCGGCCAGCCGGTGGTCAAGCCGCAGCCGGCCGATCTGGACCCGGCGTTGGTGCCGGACCCGGTGGACGAAGTGTCCGCCGGCATCCCGACCGCACTGGCACCGGGCGCCACGCCCGCGCAGCCGGCGCCGTTGCAGGAGAGCCGCCAGTGAGCCGCGCCATGGCACTGTCGCAGCTGCTGCCGGACGTGGCACTTGTACGCGATGTGCAGGTATCAGGCCTGGTGATGGACAGCCGTGCCGTGCGCCCGGGCGATGCCTTCGTGGCCATCGCCGGCTTCGGTGCGCATGGGCTGGGATTTGCCGCACAGGCGCTGGCCAGCGGTGCATCCGCCATCCTGTTCGAACCGCCGGCGCCGGCCGACCTGCCAGTGCCTGCCGACGCGATCGCCGTGCCGGGGTTGCGCGCGCGCCTGGGCGTGCTGGCCGAACACTTCCACGGTGCGCCGTCGCAGGCGATGCGCATGATTGGTGTCACCGGCACCAACGGCAAAACCTCCACGGTGCAGCTGCTGGCGCAGGCGCTGACGTTGCTCGGCACCCCCACCGGCACCATTGGCACGCTGGGCGTGGGCCTGTACGGCGCTGCGGTGCCGACCGGGTTCACCACGCCGCTGGTGTTGCAGACCCACGCCGAGCTCGCGCAACTGCGCGATGCCGGCGCGCAGGCGGTGGCGATGGAAGTCAGTTCGCATGCACTCGATCAGGGCCGCGTGGATGCGGTGCAGTTCGACGTGGCGGTGTTCACCAATCTTACCCGCGACCATCTCGATTATCACGGCGACATGGCGCAGTACGGTGCGGCCAAGGCCAAGCTGTTCGCACGCGCCGGGTTGCGCGCGGCGGTCGTGAACCTGGACGACGCCTTCGGCCGCACGTTGTTTGCGGCGCTGGATCCGGCACTGCGCGCCATCGGCGTGAGCTCGCGTGCGCAGGCCGGTGCCACGGTGCGGGCGCAGGATTTGCAGCTCGATCACCACGGGATCCAGTTTGCGTTGCACATCGGCGAAGCGGCGCACCCGGTGCGCTCGCCGCTGCTGGGCCGTTTCAATGTGGATAACCTGCTGGCCGTGGCCGGCGCGCTGCACGCGCTCGACATCGCACCGGCGCAGATCGCCGAGGTGCTGGGCCGCTTGCAGCCGATCCACGGCCGCATGAATCGCCTGGGTGGCGCGCATGGTGCGCCGCTGGTGGTGGTGGACTACGCACACACACCCGACGCATTGGAACAGGCGCTCACCAGCCTGCGTTCGCATGCGCAGAATCGGTTGATCTGCGTGTTCGGCTGCGGCGGCGAACGCGACACCGGCAAGCGCCCGCAGATGGCCGCCATTGCCGAGGTCACCGCCGATGTGGCGATCGTTACCGACGACAACCCGCGCGGCGAAGATGGCGATGTGATCGTTGCCGACATCCTGCGCGGGTTTGCGCGTCCGGATGCGGCGATCGTGCAGCGCGACCGTGCTGCCGCCATCCACCAGGCCATCAGCATGGCAGGCGCGGACGACATCGTGCTGATCGCCGGCAAGGGCCATGAGCCGTATCAGGAAGTGGCCGGCGTGCGGCATGCCTTCGACGATGCAGCAGTGGCTGCGCAGGCATTGCTGCCGCGCACCGGGCTGGGGGTGCGCGTATGAAACTCACGCCGCTGTCGCTGATAGCCCATTTTGCTGGCGGCGAATTGCATGGCGACGACGCCATGATCGACGCCGTTGGCAACGACACCCGTGCGCTGGCCAGCGGCAGCCTGTATGTGGCGCTGCGCGGCGAGCGTTTCGACGGCCACGACTTTGCCGCCGATGCGGTGGCGCGCGGCGCCAGCGGCCTGCTGGTGGAGCGCCTGCTGCCGGCACTGCACGTGCCGCAGGTGGTGGTCGCCAATACCGAACTCGCCCTGGCGCGCATCGCCGCCGGCATGCAGCGCGACCGCGCCACGCGCGTGATTGCGCTGACAGGCTCCAACGGCAAGACCAGCGTCAAGGCATTGCTGCTGACGATTCTGGCCGAAGCCGGCCGTGTCGACGGCATCACCGCCTACGCCAACCCGGGCAATCGCAATAACGAGATCGGCCTGCCGCTGGCGGTGATCGCCGCGCCGGACGATGCCGATCTGGCGGTCTACGAAATGGGCGCAGGCAAGCCCCGCGACATCGCCTATCTCACCGACATCGCGCGCCCTGACGTGGCCCTGGTCAACAACATCGCGCCGGCACATCTGGAGCGCATGGGCAGCCTGCTCGGGGTGGCGCAGACTAAGGGCGCCATCTACACCGCGCTGCCGGCCGATGGTGTGGCTGTGATCAATGCCGACGACGCCTTCGGCGCCTGGTTCGAACAACAGCTGCTGGCGCAACCGCTGCAGGGCCGCCGTGTGCTGCGCTACGGCCTGCACGCAAGTGCTGAAATCACCGCGCGTCAGCTGCGCCTGCATGCCGCCGGCGCGCAGTTCGTGCTGGTGACCCCGCAGGGCGAAGCGCCGGTGGTGCTGCCGCTGCCGGGCCGCCACAACGTGCTCAATGCGCTGGCCGCTACCGGCCTGGCGCTGGGCGCTGGCATTGCGCTGCCGATCATTGCTGCCGGTCTGGCCCAGGCCACGCAGGTGGCCGGGCGCCAGATTGCACACACGTTGGCGACCGGCGCGGTGCTGATCGACGACAGCTACAACGCCAATCCCGGTTCGCTGGATGCGGCCATCGATGCACTGGCCGCCGCACCGGGCGAGGGCTGGCTGGTGCTGGGTGACATGCGCGAACTCGGCCCCGAAGCGCAGGCATTGCATGCCGCGGCCGGTCGCCGTGCGCGCAACGCCAAGCTCGCGCGCCTGTATGCACTGGGCGAGCTCAGCGCCGCCGCCGCGCAGGCGTTCGGCGACGGCGGCCGCGTGTTCGCTACCCATGCCGCGCTGGCCGCGGCCTTGCAGGCGGACCTGGCAGCCGCTGCTTCGCAGACTCAAACGCAGGACTCTTCTTTGATGCACGAACACACCGGTGCAGTGGCGCAGGCCGCTGCCTCCGTCACGCCGCCCACGCTGCTGGTGAAGGGCTCGCGTGGCAGCGCCATGGACCGCATCGTCGCCGCGTTGCTCGCACCGTCGGAGGATGCCTCCCATGCTGCTTGAGCTGGCCCGTTGGCTACAGCAACTGGAGAGCCTGTTCGGGCTATTCAACTATTTGACCTTCCGCGGCATCCTGGCAGCGCTGACCGCGCTATTCCTGTCGTTGTGGATGGGCCCGGCGGTAATCCGCAAGCTGGCGCAGTTCAAGGGCGGCCAGCCGATTCGCCAGGACGGCCCGCAGACGCATTTTTCCAAGGCCGGCACGCCGACCATGGGTGGCTCGCTGATCCTGCTCACGGTCACCTTGTCGGTGTTGCTGTGGGGCGATCTGCGCAACCGCTATGTGTGGCTGGTGCTGGCGGTGATGATCTGCTTCGGTGCGATCGGCTGGTACGACGACTGGATCAAGATCGTGCGGCGCGACCCGAACGGCTTGAAGTCGCGCTGGAAGTATCTGCTGCAGTCGATCTTCGGCCTGGCCGCGGGCCTGTTCCTGTACTACACGGCCGACGTGCCGGCCGCGATCACCTTCTACATCCCGATGTTCAAGGCCATCGCGTTGCCGCTGGCCGGCGTGAGCTTCGTGGTGATCGCCTATTTCTGGATCGTCGGCTTCTCCAACGCGGTCAACCTGACCGATGGCCTGGACGGCCTGGCGATCATGCCGACCGTGCTGGTCGCCTGCGCGCTGGGCGTCTTCGCCTATGCCTCGGGCAACGTGGTGTTCGCCGAATACCTCAAGATCCCGCTGATTCCCGGCGCCGGTGAGCTGATCATCATCTGTTCAGCGATTGCCGGGGCAGGCTTGGGCTTTCTGTGGTTCAACACCTATCCGGCGATGGTGTTCATGGGCGACATCGGCGCGCTGTCGCTGGGCGCGGTGCTCGGCACCGTGGCGGTGATCGTGCGTCAGGAACTGGTGCTGGTGATCATGGGCGGCGTGTTCGTCATCGAAACGCTGTCGGTAATGATCCAGGTCGCCAGCTTCAAGCTGACCGGCAAGCGCGTGTTCCGCATGGCGCCCATCCATCACCACTTCGAACTCAAGGGCTGGCCGGAGCCGCGCGTGATCGTGCGCTTCTGGATCATCTCGGTGGTGCTGGTGCTGATCGGCCTTGCCACGTTGAAGGTGCGCTGATGAACGACATGTCCCGCCAGGCCACGCGACTGGACGCCATCGGCGGCCGCTACGACCCGTGGCTGCTCGGCGCGGCTGCCACGCTGGCATCGCTGGGCGTGGTGATGGTGGCCTCCAGCTCGATCGAGTTGTCGGAGAACCCGTTCTATTACCTGACCCGCCATCTGCTGTTCCTGGGCATCGGGGTGGGCCTGGCGTTCTGGGCGATGCGCACCGAGCTCAAGACCATCGAGCAGTACAACCAGGTGTTGCTGCTGGCGTGCTTCGGCCTGCTGATGGTGGTGTTCGTGCCGGGCCTGGGCAGCAGCGTCAACGGCGCCAAGCGCTGGATCAACCTGGGCGTGTCGAAATTCCAGACCGTCGAAGCGGTCAAGGTGCTCTACATCGTGTGGCTGTCCAGCTACCTGGTGCGTTTCCGCGACGAGGTCAACGCGACCTGGCCGGCGATGCTCAAGCCGCTGGGCGTGGCGATCGCGTTGGTTGGCCTGTTGCTGATGCAGCCGGACTTCGGCTCCTCCACGCTGCTGCTGGCGATCACCGCCGGCATGCTGGTGCTGGGCGGGGTGAACCTGCCGCGGATGTCGATGCCGATCGTGTTCGGCCTGCCGGTATTTGCGTTCATCGCGATCCTGGAGCCGTACCGCCTGCGCCGCATCACCTCGTTCCTGGATCCGTGGGCCGACCAGCTTGGCTCCGGCTATCAGTTGTCCAATGCCTTGATGGCGGTGGGCCGCGGCCAGTGGACCGGCGTGGGTCTGGGCGCCTCGGTGCAGAAGCTCAACTACCTGCCCGAAGCGCATACCGACTTCATCTTTTCGGTGATCGCCGAAGAACTCGGCTTCGTCGGCGTGTGCAGCGTGGTGGCGCTATACGCGCTGCTGGTCGGTCGCGCGTTCTGGCTGGGCATGCGCTGTGTGGAAATGAAGCGCCACTTCTCTGGTTACATCGCCTTCGGTATCGGTCTGTGGATCAGCCTGCAGAGCTTCGTCTCGGTTGGCGTGAATCTGGGCATCCTGCCGACCAAGGGCCTGACCTTGCCGCTGATCTCCTCGGGCGGTTCGTCGGTGCTGATGACCTGCGTGGCGATGGGCCTGCTGCTGCGCGTGTCTTATGAAATGGACCGTGCCGAGCGCCTGCGCAGCAAGTTGTCGCCGCACGGTGCCGCGCCTGCTCCGATGGCACCGGCCGAGCCGTCTGCCGAGCCAGCGCCGGCGCCTGCACCGGTGCGCAAGCCGCAGCGCGAAACCGCGGCTGCCGCACCTGCACCGGTCATGCCGGCCTCCGTCGCGCCGGCATCTGCCGTGCTGCGCGGGACCAGCCGCATGCAGCCACGCGTCGAACCCACGTTCGGGAGGATCGCGTGAGCGTTGAGCATGCGAATCCGGTGCAGCAGGCTGCACATGCCGCGGCATCGGTGCGACCGGTGATGATCCTGGCCGGTGGCACCGGCGGGCATATTTTTCCGGGCCTGGCCGTGGCCAAGGTGCTGCGCGCGCGCGGCGTGCCGGTGACCTGGCTGGGCGCCGACGGCGCCATGGAAACGCGCCTGGTGCCGCAGCACGCAATCCAGATCGACACGCTGGCCATCAGTGGCCTGCGCGGCAAGGGCATCGTAAAACTGCTCGGTGCACCGGTGCGGGTGATGCGTGCAGTACGCGTCGCCGGCTTCGTGCTGCGCAAGCGCCAGCCGCGCGCGGTGATCAGCTTCGGTGGATTTGCCGCCGGCCCGGGCGGCCTGGCAGCGCGTCTGCTGGGCGTGCCGCTGCTGGTGCACGAGCAGAACCGCGCGCCGGGCATGACCAACAAGGTGCTGTCGCGTTTTGCGCGCCGCGTGCTCACCGGGTTTCCGGGCAGCTTCGCTGGCGAAGAAGCCGTGGGCAACCCGGTACGCGAGGAAATCGTCGCACTGCCGGCACCGGCCACGCGCCTGGTCGGCCGTGGTGGCCCGGTGCGGGTACTGGTGCTCGGCGGCAGCCAGGGCGCCCGCGCACTCAATAATGCCGTGCCGGCCGCACTGGCTGCGCTCGGCCACCCCGCCGTTGAAGTGCGCCACCAGTGCGGCGAAAAACTGCGCGCCGAAGCCGAAGCCGCCTATGCGCAGGCAGCGGTGAACGCCAGCGTGGAACCCTTCATCGCCGACATGGCCGCGGCCTACGCCTGGGCCGATTTGGTGGTGTGCCGCGCCGGTGCCAGCACGCTGGCCGAAATCTGCGCGGCCGGTGTCGGCAGCGTGCTGGTGCCGTTCGCCGCGGCCGTGGACGACCACCAGACCCGCAATGCCGAATACCTGGTCAGTGCCGAGGCCGCCGTGCTGCTCAAGCAGGACGACACCCTGGCAGTGCGCCTGCAGCAGGTGCTGCAGACCCTGCTCGCCGACCCCGCCCGCCGCCTCGCCATGGCGCAGGCCGCCCGCACCCTGGCCAAACCCGACGCCGCCGAACGCATCGCCGACATCATTCTGCAAGAGGCCGGGAATGGTAAATCGGGAATGGGGAATGGCCAGAGCGCAGAACAACTTCAGGAACACACCGTGATTCACCAAAACAAGCGCACCGATCAGGCGCTCGACGCAGCCAGCGCTTCGCTTCATCCGATTCCCGATTCTCGATTCCCGATTCGCACCTCCGCAGGAGGTGCCCAGTGATCCGCCGTCTGCAGGACAGTGGCGATCTGGTGCGCGCGTTCCCGCGTGTGCACTTCGTGGGTATCGGCGGCACCGGCATGAGCGGCATTGCCGAGGTGATGCTGACCCTGGGCTATGAAGTCTCCGGCTCGGACAATGCCGACAACGCGGCCACGCGGCGCCTGGCCAAGCTGGGTGCGCGCGTGATGCGCGGCCATTCGGCGGCCAACGTGCTGGGAACCGATTGCGTGGTGGTGTCCAGCGCGATCCGCGAAGACAACCCCGAACTGATGGAAGCGCGCAGCCAGCGCATTCCGATCATGCCGCGTGCGGCGATGCTGGCCGAATTGATGCGCTTCCGTCGCGGGATCGCGGTGGCTGGCACGCATGGCAAGACCACCACCACCAGCCTGGCCGCGGCCGTGCTGAGCGAAGGTGGCCTCGATCCCACCTTTGTGATCGGTGGCCAGCTGCTGGCCGCCGGTGCCAACGCCAAGCTCGGCGGTGGTCAGTGGTTGGTGGCCGAAGCCGATGAAAGTGATGGCAGTTTCCTGCGCCTGAATCCGCTGATGGCGGTGATCACCAACATCGATGCCGATCACCTGGAAAACTACGGCAACGACTTTGCCCGCGTGCAGGCGGCGTTTGCCGAATTCCTGCAGCGCCTGCCGTTCTACGGCCTGGCCTTGCTGTGCATCGATGACCCGGAAGTGGCAGCGCTGGCCGGCAAGACGCCGCGCCATGTGATGAGCTACGGCATGAGCGAAAACGCCGACGTGCGCGCCGAAGACGTGGTGCAGGACGGTCCGCGCATGCGCTTCACACTGCGCCTGCCCGAAGGCACCACCACGCCGGTGACGCTGGCGCTGCCGGGCCGTCACAACGTGCTCAACGCACTGGCTGCTGCGGCCATCGGCTGGCAGCTAGGCGTGGCGCCGGACACCATCGCGCGCGCGCTGGAAAACTTTGCCGGTATCGGCCGTCGCTTCAACGATCTGGGCGAAGTCACCACCGCCAGCGGCGCGCGCGTGCGCGTGGTCGACGATTACGGCCACCACCCGCGCGAACTCGAAGCAGTCTTCGCCGCGGCCCGTGGCGGCTGGCCGGACAAGCGCCTGGTGGTGGCCTTCCAGCCGCACCGTTACAGCCGCACCCGCGATCAGTTCGACGCGTTCGCCGCAGTCCTCAGTACCGTCGACGCCCTGGTATTGAGCGAGGTCTACCCGGCCGGCGAAGCGCCGATTCCCGGCGCCGATTCCCGCGCCCTGGCGCGTGCCATCCGTGCACGTGGCCGTAGCGAACCGGTGGTGGTCGGCCAGGTCGCAGGTCTGTCCGAGGTGCTGCCCGACGTTCTGCAGGACGGTGACCTGCTGCTGATGATGGGCGCTGGCGACATCGGTTATGTCGCCCAGCAGATCGTCACCGATGGCTTTGTCGGAGCGCCGGCATGAGTGCACAGATCGCCCCCTCGCGCATCAGTGACCCGGCCATGTTCGGCCGGGTTGCAGTGCTGCTCGGCGGCACATCCTCGGAGCGCGAGGTTTCGCTTAATTCCGGCAGCAATGTGCTCGACGCCCTGCGCGCGCGCGGCGTCGATGCACAGCCGGTCGACGGCATTCCGGCATTGGCGCAGGCATTGGTCGCGCAGCGCTTCGACCGCGTCTTCAACGTGCTGCACGGCCACAACGGCGGCGGCGAAGACGGCATCGTGCAGGGGTTGATGGAGGCCTTCAGCGTGCCGTACACCGGCTCGAACGTGCTCGGTTCGGCGCTGAGCATGGACAAGATCCGTACCAAGCAGGTCTGGCTGTCGCTGGGCCTGTCCACGCCGCGCTACGCACGGCTTGCCGCCGGCGCCAGCGCGCAGCAGATCCACGCCGCTGCCGAGCAGATCGGCTTGCCAGTGATCGTGAAGCCGGCCAACGAAGGCTCCAGCGTCGGCGTCAGCCGCGTGTTCGACCAGGCGCAGCTCGAAGAGGCCGTGACGCTTGCCGCACGCTACGACGGCGCGCTGCTGATGGAACAACTGATCGAAGGCGACGAGCTCACTGTCGCCGTGCTCGGCGATGTGGCGCTGCCGTCGATCCGCATCGTGCCCAAGGGCCAGTGGTACGACTACAACGCCAAGTACATCGCCGAAGACACGCAGTACCTGTGCCCGGGACTTGATGGCGACGCAGAAGCACAGATCGGCCAGCTCGCCCTGGATGCGTTCCGCGCCGCCGGCTGCAGCGGCTGGGGTCGCGTGGACGTGATGCGCGATGGCAGCACCGGCCAGCTGTACCTGCTGGAAGTGAACACAGCCCCGGGCATGACCAGCCACTCGCTGGTGCCCAAGGCCGCCCGCCAACTCGGCATCGACTTCGAAGCGCTGGTCTGGCGCGTGTTGGAGCAGACGCTGTGAAGCGGGGAATGGGGAATCGGGAATTGGGAATCGCAAAAGCGACAACAGCCAGTGCGCTGTTGTTGACGATTCCCTATTCCCGATTCCCCATTCCCGCGCACGGAGCGCGCCCATGAACGCCACTCTGCGCATCCTGGCCTGGTTGATCGCGGTGGCGCTGGTCGCATTGCCGGTGGTGGCCGTGCTCAATGGCTGGGTGGGTGCCGAGCGGTGGCCGTTGGCGCGCTTGCGTGTTTCCGGCGATTTCAAGCGGGTGCCGGCCGAGGAGTTGCGTGCGGTGGTGTTGCCGTATGCGCGCTCGGGATTCTTCGCGGTGAAGCTGCAGGACGCGCAGGACGCCATCGCGCGCTTGCCGTGGGTGGAAAGTGCGCAGGTGCGCAAGCGTTGGCCGGATGTGCTGGAAGTGCATGTGGTCGAACACAAGCCGTTCGCCCGCTGGGGCACCGATCGCATGTTGTCCGAGCAGGGCCGGCTGTTTCGCACACCGCCGTTGCTGAAGGATTTCAAGTTGCCGCAGCTCGGTGGCCCGGATGCCAAGACGCAGGACGTAGTGGCGCTCTACAACGAATCGCGCGCGCTGTTCGCCCCGACCGGACTGGATGTGGAGCGTCTGGAAATGGATGCGCGCGGCAGTTGGTCGCTGGGCTTGAGCAACGGCGTGCAGATCGTGATCGGCCGCGATGATGCACGTGCACGCCTGCAGCGGTTCGCGCGGGTACTGCCGCAGCTGACTGATCCACAACGTCCGATCGCGCGCGCCGACCTGCGTTACACCAACGGCTTTACGGTCGAACGGCAAATGGAGAATGGGGAATCGGGAATGGATAAAAAGCCAAAGCCGTTTCCGCCTGCTGCGCCGCATGCGCTGGTCCTTAATTCTCTGCGCCTCCGTACACCGCTCTTTACCATTCCCCATTCCCCATTCGCTATTCCCGGCTTTAAGACATGAACCGCAAAGGCGACAAATCCCTCATCGTTGGACTGGATATCGGCACCTCCAAGGTGGTCGCGCTGGTCGGCGAGTACTCGCCCGGCAATCCGATCGAAGTGATCGGCATCGGTTCGCACGAGTCGCGCGGCCTCAAGCGCGGCGTGGTGGTGGATATCGAATCCACCGTGCAGTCGATCCAGCGCGCGGTCGAAGAAGCCGAGCTGATGGCCGGCTGCGAAATCCGCTCGGTGTACGCTTCGATCTCCGGTAACCACGTGCAGTGCAAGAACTCGCCCGGGATCGTGCCGATCCGCGATGGCGAGGTAACCTGGAGCGATCTGGAGCGCGTGCTCGACGCCGCCAAGGCCGTGGCCATTCCTGCCGATCAACGCATCCTGCATGCAATTCCGCGCGAGTATGTGCTGGACGATTCGCAGGAAGGCATCCGTAACCCGGTCGGCATGACCGGCGTGCGCCTGGAGGTGCACGCGCACCTGGTGGTGTGCGCACAGTCGGCCGCGGCCAACATAACCAAGTGCGTGCAGAAGTGCGGCTTGCAGGTGGACGATCTGGTGCTGTCCTCGCTGGCGTCCTCGGTCGCGGTGCTGACCGCCGACGAGCGCGAACTGGGCGTGGTGCTGGTGGATATCGGCGCCGGCACCACCGACCTGGCCGTGTACGTGCAGGGCGCGATCTGCCACACCGCGTCGCTGCCGATCGCCGGCGACCACGTTACCAACGACATCGCGCACATGCTGCGTACGCCGACGCCGGAAGCCGAGCAGATCAAGGTGCGCTACGCCTGCGCGCTGGCGCAGCTGGCCACCGCCGAAGAAAGCATCCAGGTGCCTTCGGTGGGCGATCGCCCGCCGCGTCGTATGCCGCGGCACGCACTCGCGCAGGCGGTGCAGGGCCGGTACGAAGAAATTTTCGAGATGGTGCAGGCCGAACTGCGCCGCTCGGGCTTCGAAGAAATGGTGCGCGCCGGCATGGTGCTCACCGGCGGCGCCTCGAAGATGGAAGGTGTGGTGGAGCTGGCCGAAGAAATGCTGCAGATGCCGGTGCGCGTGGGTATTCCCCAACACGTCACCGGCCTGGGCGAAGTGGTGGGCAACCCGGTACACGCCTCCGGCGTGGGCCTGTTGCTGATGGGCAGCCAGATCGAACACCCGCGCCGACCGTCGATCCCGACCGGTCGCGCCGGCAGCTTGTTCAAGAAATTGAAGAACTGGTATCGCGGCGAATTCTGAGTGGCAGGGATTGGGAATTCGGGATTTGGGATTGGTAAGAGCGAAAGAAAAACAGAGTGGCAGCAAGATTAAGTAGAGAGCGGCGAGCGGGTAGGCGGTAAACTTTTTTGCAGGCATTGCGTCGAGGAATAGGTGAGGTGAGTCGTAGAGCGCAGTAGCGGATCTATGGCCCCCCGCACACGAATCCCGACTTTCAAACAACAACACTCGCCGTGGTGCGGAGTGGGCAGGGACCAACGCTTTTGCGAATCCCGACTCCCCATTCCCCAATCCCGGCTCAAGAGGACACTGACATGGCACATTTTGAACTGATCGAAAAGATGGCTCCCAACGCGGTGATCAAGGTCGTCGGCGTCGGCGGCGGCGGTGGCAACGCGGTTGCGCACATGGTGAACACCAACGTCGATGGCGTGGAATTCATCACCGCCAACACCGACTCCCAGGCGATCAAGAACTGCGGCGCCAAGTTGCAGCTGCAGTTGGGCACCAACGTCACCAAGGGCCTGGGCGCAGGCGCGAATCCGGAAGTCGGCCGTCAGGCCGCGCTGGAAGACCGCGAGCGCATCATGGATGCGCTGCAGGGCGCAGACATGGTGTTCATCACCGCCGGCATGGGTGGCGGTACCGGTACCGGCGCCGCCCCGGTGGTCGCGCAGCTGGCCAAGGAGATGGGCATCCTGACCGTCGCCGTGGTTACCAAGCCGTTTCCGTTTGAAGGCCGCCGCCGCATGCAGGTCGCGCTGAAGGGCATCGAGGAACTGAGCCAGCATTGCGACTCACTGATCACCATTCCCAATGAAAAGCTGATCACCGTGCTCGGCCGCAACGCCACCATGATCCAGGCCTTCCGCGCCGCCAACGACGTGCTGCAGGGCGCCGTGCAGGGCATCGCCGATCTGATCGTGCGTCCGGGCCTGATCAACGTCGACTTCGCCGACGTGCGCACCGTGATGTCGGAAATGGGCCTGGCCATGATGGGCACCGGTTCGGCACGTGGCGATGACCGCGCGCAGGCCGCGGCCGAAGCCGCCATCCAGAACCCGCTGCTGGACGACGTCAACCTGGCCGGTGCCAACGGCATCCTGGTCAACATCACCGCCGGCCCGGATTTCACCATGGCCGAGTTCGACGAGATCGGTCGCACCATCGAAGCGTTCGCCTCCGAAGATGCGACCGTGGTCGTCGGCACCGTGCTCGACCCCGACATGCAGGACGAAGTGCGCGTCACCGTGGTGGCCACGGGCCTCAATCGTGCCGTTGCGCGGCAGACCCAGCGCCCGGACCAGCGCGCGCCGATCAAGCTGGTGCGCAATGCCACCACCGGCCAGCCGGAATTTGGTGACTTCGAGACCGGCGGTGACGCGGTGTCCAAGGCCGTCGGCGGCAGCATGGGCCTGGGCCTGCGTCGTCCGAGCAGCGACTCGGTCGGCAGCAGCAACGCTGGCGCGTCCACCCCGGCCGCCGCAGATCTGCCGAACGACTACCTGGATATCCCGGCGTTCCTGCGCCGCCAGGCCGACTGACCGCCTCACGCTGCGCGCGGTTCGGCGCAGCGGCAATGCCCCGGCACCCGTCGGGGCGCCTGTCATGTCCTTTTCTGCCGGGTCGGTGCCGACCCGGCAGCTTTTGCAGGGGCGTGACTGGTGCGTTACAGTCTCCGTCACGCGTGATTTGTTAAGATTCGGCTAATCTCCCCCGATTAGACAGCCGGTTCAGCGTCTGTCTGCATTGCTCATACAGACTTCGCCCATGACCCAGCAACGCACTCTCAAGAACACCATCCGTGCCACCGGCGTCGGCCTGCATAGCGGCGACAAGGTCTATATGACCCTGCGCCCCGCACCGGTCGATCACGGCATCGTGTTCCGTCGCGTCGATCTGGAGCCAGTGGTCGAAGTTCCTGCCGATGCCGAGCTGGTCACCGAGACTACGCTGTGCACGGGGCTGACCTGCAACGGCGCCAAGATCCAGACCGTGGAGCACCTGATGTCGGCACTGGCCGGCCTGGGTGTGGACAACGTGATCGTGGAGCTGTCCTCGGCCGAATTGCCGATCATGGATGGCTCCTCCGGCCCGTTCGTGTTCCTGCTGCAGTCGGCTGGCATCGTCGAGCAGAACAAGGCCAAGCGCTTCATCCGCATCAAGCAGCCGGTGGAAGTGCGCGAAGGCGACAAGATCGCGCGCTTCGAGCCGTACGAGGGCTACAAGCTCGGTTTCACCATCGAATTCAATCACCCGATGATCCCGGCCAAACAGTCGCGCCAGGAAATCGAGTTCTCCACCTCGGCCTACGTCAAGGAAATCTCGCGCGCCCGCACGTTCGGGTTCATGCGCGACCTGGAGTACATGCGCGAGCGCAACCTGGGCCTGGGCGGGTCGATGGACAACGCCATCGTGCTGGACGAGTTCCGTGTGCTCAACGAGGACGGCCTGCGCTACACCAACGAATTCGTCCGCCACAAGATCCTCGACGCCATCGGCGACCTGTACCTGGCCGGCGGCGCGATCCTGGGTGCCTACGAAGGCTTCAAATCCGGCCACGCGCTCAACAACAAGCTGGTGCGTGCGCTGCTGGCGGACCAGGCCGCCTGGGAATGGGTCAGCTTCCCGGAAGGCACCGAACAGCCGCCGGTGACCTACGCCAGCCCCGTCTATGCCTGATGTCAGGGATTTCCCTGGTACGGCCGCGAAGTGTGAACTGCGTCCGATTTCCGGCCCATTCTTAACGTTTATTTAAGCTTTCCCTAACTCCTGCGGCGTCCATGACCGCTAGGATGCGTCGGGTCGTGTGCGGTACTTCGCAATTTCTTCACGCACCGGCAGCCGCTTGCAGCGGCATGGACATCACTTTTTGTTGGTCGGTGGCACGTCGCGCAAGGACGCAAGTGCGTCACGCAAGCCGTTACGCGTGGCCTCGGATACCGGCGTGTGTGGGCGGTCGCGGTGTTGCTGTGTTGGGGAATGCAGCGGCGCAGAGGCCGTCTTGACGGTCACTGCGGTGACCTTCAGTCCGATGGATCGGGCGGCATCGAGCAATTGGGTTTCGGCAAGCCGCACCTTGGCATGCCAGACCGGCGAATCAACCAAAAAAACGAGCTGTTCGCCTCGGACATTGGCCAGCCGGCAACGGGTGGCGAGATGAGGCGGTAACAGGGGGCGCAACTGCCGATCCAGCGCGTCGAGCCACAACGCTCGGCGCAGAGGGTCGCCAGCCTTTTCCCCGAGCAGGGCCTCGACGGCCTGCTGCGGAACGGATGGGCTGCGTGCGTTGGACTTGGGCTTGGACATGACACTCATATGGCGTTAAAGAAAGTCGTAATCAAATCTCGCGAGACCCGGGCCCAGCGGTTGGCCCGACAGTTCCAGGGCTTTGCCGCGGATCGACCGATGGTGGTGCTGGGTGCGGTACTGGGCCTGGGCATGCTGATCGGCGTCGGTGCAAGCACCGCCACCGGCATGGTGACCAATTCCGCGCTGCAGGCCAAGGTCGCGCAGCAGCAGACCGAGCTTGCGCAGGCGCAGCGCGCCTCGCAGGCCCAGGTCAACGCCCTGGCGGCACGCCTGGGCGAGTTGCAGGCGCAAGCCACCCGGCTCAACGCCTTGGGCGAGCGCCTGACCCAGATGGGCAAGTTGAAGGACGGCGAGTTCGACTTCGACGAGCCGGTCGGCGTCGGTGGCGGCGATGAGCCGGTCAACGACATGCCGGTGCAGTCGCTCAAGCAAGATCTGGGACAGCTGGAGCAGCAGTTTTCCGCCTCCGGCCAGCAATTGAACGTGCTTGCTTCGCTGATGTTCGATCATCAGCTGGAGCAGAATTCCGTGCCGTCGCGGATGCCGATGCGCAACACCTACATCACCTCCGGCTTCGGTGGCCGCGCCGATCCGTTCGACGGTGGCTCCGCCTTCCACAAGGGTGTGGACTTCCACGCCAATGTGGGCGACCCGGTGATGTCGGTGGCCGATGGCGTGGTCAGCTATGCCGGCGTGCGCGGTGGCTACGGCAACGTGGTGGAAGTGGATCACGGCAATGGCTACGTCACCCGCTACGCGCACAACTCGCGCCTGGTGGTGAAGGTGGGCGATCTGGTCCGTGCCGGCCAGCAGGTGGCCAAGGCCGGATCCAGCGGCCGTTCGACCGGTGCGCACGTGCACTTCGAGGTCTGGGCCGACGGCCGCGTGGTCAATCCGCGCAAGTTCCTGGGCGATACCAACACCCCGGTGGGACGCCGCGGGCGCGGCTGATGGCGGCAGCGGGCGGTGCTTGATTCGTGAAGCCCCGCCCCAAGCTACAATAGGGTGTTGCCATCGACAGGGCGCAGTGCGCCCTGTTTCGTTTACGGCGGTCGGGTCTGTGGGGACCGGCGTCGGTCAAACCGTTCCTTTTCAACCGGTTTCTTCAATGATCAACAGTCTGCTTACCCGTGTCTTTGGCAGTCGTAACGAACGCCAGCTGCGCCAGCTCAACCGCCTCGTCACCCAGATCAATGCGCTGGAGCCGACGATTGAGAAGCTCTCCGACGCCGAGCTGCAAGCCAAGACCCCGGAGTTCAAGCAGCGGCTTGCCGCCGGCGAGTCCCTGGACAAGATCCTTCCCGAAGCCTTTGCGGTCTGCCGCGAGGCCAGCCGCCGCGTGCTGGGCATGCGCCACTACGACGTGCAGCTGATCGGCGGCATGGTGCTGCACCTGGGCAAGATCGCCGAAATGCGCACCGGTGAAGGCAAGACCCTGGTGGCCACGCTGCCGGTCTACCTCAACGCACTGGAAGGCCAGGGCGTGCACGTGGTGACGGTCAACGACTACCTGGCGCGCCGCGACGCCGCGCAGATGGGCAAGCTGTACAACTGGCTGGGCCTGAGCGTGGGTGTGGTGTATCCGGGCATGCCGCATAGCGACAAGCACGCCGCCTACGCTGCCGACATTACCTACGGCACCAATAACGAATTCGGCTTCGACTACCTGCGCGACAACATGGCGCTGTCGCGGGCCGACCGTTACCAGCGCAAGCTGCATTACGCGATCGTCGACGAAGTCGACTCGATCCTGATCGACGAAGCGCGCACCCCGCTGATCATTTCCGGCCCGGCCGACGAATCGCCGGAGCTGTACATCCGCGTCAATCGCATCGTGCCGCAGCTGACCAAGCAGGAAAGCGAAGAAGGCGAGGGTGATTACTGGATCGACGAGAAGGGCAAGCAGGTGCATCTGTCCGAGGCGGGCATGGGCCACGCCGAAGAGCTGCTGCTGCAGGCCGGCATCCTGGAAAACGCCGACGACGGCCTGTATGCCGCGCAGAACCTGAGCGTGGTGCATCACCTCAACGCCGCGCTGCGTGCGCATGCGATCTATCAGCGCGACGTGGACTACATCGTGCGCGATGGCGAGGTGGTGATCGTCGACGAATTTACCGGCCGTACCCTGTCCGGGCGTCGCTGGTCCGATGGCCTGCATCAGGCGGTCGAGGCCAAGGAAGGCGTTCCGGTGCAGCGCGAGAACCAGACGCTGGCCAGCATCACCTTCCAGAACCTGTTCCGCATGTACAAGAAGCTGTCCGGCATGACCGGCACGGCCGACACCGAAGCCTACGAATTCCAGAGCATCTACGGCCTGGAAGTGGTGGTGATTCCGACCAACCGCCCGACCGTGCGCAAGGACCATCCGGACCAGGTGTTCCTCAACCGCAAGGGCAAGTTCAATGCGGTGCTGGCCGATATCGAAGACTGCGCCAAGCGCGGTCAGCCGGTGCTGGTGGGTACCACCTCGATCGAAACCTCCGAGATGCTCTCCGAGCACCTGCGCAAGGCCGGCGTGAAGCACGAAGTGCTCAATGCCAAGCAGCATGAGCGCGAAGCGACCATCGTGGCCAATGCCGGCCAGCCGGGCGCGGTGACCATCGCCACCAACATGGCCGGTCGCGGTACCGACATCGTGCTCGGTGGCTCGCTGGAAGCGGAATATCACGCCTTGGGCGAAGACGCGACCGAAGAAGCCCGCTTCAAGATCAAGACCGATTGGCAGCGCCGCCATGAGGCGGTCAAGGCCGCCGGCGGCCTGCACATCATCGGTACCGAACGCCATGAATCGCGGCGTATCGACAACCAGCTGCGTGGCCGTGCCGGCCGCCAGGGTGACCCGGGTTCCTCGCGCTTCTATCTGTCGCTGGAAGACAACCTGATGCGCATCTTCGCCTCGGACTGGGTCCAGAAGGCGATGCGCATGATGGGCATGAAGGAAGACGACGTCATCGAAGATCGCCTGGTCAGCCGGCAGATCGAAAAGGCGCAGCGCAAGGTGGAAGCGCACAACTTCGACATCCGCAAGAACCTGCTGGATTTCGACGACGTCAACAACGACCAGCGCAAGGTGATCTACGCACAGCGCGATGACTTGCTGGATGCCGAGTCGGTGAAGGACAACGTCGACGGCATCCGTGGCGACGTGATCTACGACCTGGTCGCTCGTTTCGTGCCGCCCAACTCGGTGGATGAGCAGTGGGACCTGCAGGGCCTGGAAGCCACGCTGGAATCGGAACTGGGCATGCCGCTGGCACTGCGCGAGTTGGCCAAGACCCAGGAAGAACTGGACGCCGAGCAGATCGCCGCCAAGGTGCAGACCGCGGTGGATGCGCACTTCGCCGAGAAGGAAGCGGCCGTGGGCGCAGACACCATGCGCGCGCTGGAAAAGCACGTGATGCTGACCGTGCTCGACCAGGGTTGGAAGGAGCATCTGGCCAAGATGGATTACCTGCGCCAAGGCATCTATCTGCGCGGTTATGCGCAGAAGCAACCCAAGCAGGAATACAAGAAGGAAGCCTTCGAGCTGTTCTCCGAGATGTTGGAGAACGTCAAGCGCGAGGTGATCAACCTGCTGGCGCGCGTGCGGATCCGCAGCGAAGAAGAAGTGGCCGAACTGGAAGAGCAGGAGCGTCGCCAGGCCGAAGCACGCCTGCTGGCCTCGCAGTTCCAGCACCAGGATGCCGGTGGCTACGGTGCGGACGAAGAAGTGGAGCAGATGCAGGGCGGCAACGCACCGGTACCGGTCTCGCAGGTAACCCGCGACGAGCCCAAGGTCGGCCGCAACGATCCCTGCCCGTGCGGCAGCGGCAAGAAGTACAAGCACTGCCACGGTCAGCTCAGCTGACCGTGTGGTGACCGTGGTGCAGCCCGTGACGCGGGCTGCACACCCAACGTCCGCGCAGGACGCTGGGTGAACGGTCCTTGCTTTCGATCCCTCGCCTTTCTCTCGCCGCCTAACCAAGGGAGCGCAGAGGCATTCGATGGAGCCCGATGCAGGGCATGCAGCGCCGAAGGCTAGATGCGCTACTTCGCCGAATCGCGCACCTCCGCCTTACAAGTCGTGGCCTGCGTCATAGCCACGCGGTTGTCTGACAACCATGGCATAGGCGCTAGGAGAATTTGACGAGCTCGATGGGCGCTCTCCCGTTGAGCCTCGGCATGGCAGTTCCGCTACACCCTTTTCCATCACGCACGGACACAACAGCGCCGCTGCATGCGAGCTACTCCGCCTGCGCCACTGCGGGGCGTATGCTCAGCCTACGTCCCGCGTGGAGTGCGTCATGGCGCTGCTGTCCAGCCAGCAACTGAAAGTGTTCGTGCCTGCGCGCGACTACGCTGTCTCGCAACAGTTCTATCGGGCGTTGGGCTTTTTGCAGGAAGACGAGGTCGGTCACGTGACCTGCTTCCGGCATGGGGCGCATTGCGCGTTCTTGCTGCAGGACTTCTACGTGCGCGAGCTGGCCGAGAACCTGATGCTGCACCTGTGGGTGGATGATGCCGATGCGTGGTGGCAGCACGTGCACGATAGCGAACTGATCACGCACTTTCAGGTGACCTGCAGCGTGCCGGAAGACCGCCCCTGGGGGGCGCGCGATTTCACCCTGCACGACCCCAGTGGCGTGCTCTGGCGCATCGGGCATCCGCTGTAGGGCGGGGAGTCGGGATTGGGGAGTGGAGATTGGTTGGAGCGGACTGCGTAGCCGGTTGCTGCCGCCCTCGTTGTTTCCAATGCTGTGCGTTGACCAGTGCAGATGGCAGCTGGTGCAAGGCGTTCTCTGTTTGAGCTGCCAGTCGATTGCGCTGAACCGCTCACTCGCGGCACTCTTGCGCCATGCCCGATTCCCTCAGATCCATCCACGTCGTTGCCGGCGTGATCACCGACGCCCGCGGCCGCATCCTGCTGACCCGCCGTACCGAAACCCGTGACATGCCCGGCCTGTGGGAGTTTCCCGGCGGCAAGCGTGAGCCTGGCGAAACCTCCGAACAGGCGCTGGTGCGCGAACTCAACGAAGAACTCGGCATCGATGCGCACGTGGGCGCGTGGGTGATGGACGTGCCGCAGCTGTACCCGGACAAGCGGCTGCGGCTGGAAGTGCGGGAGATCACCGGATGGAAGGGCAGCCCGCGCGGGCGCGAGGGCCAGGCCATGACCTGGGTGGCCGCCGACAAGCTGGCGCGCTATTCGATGCCGCCGGCCGATGTGCCGGTGGTGGGCGTGCTGCGCCAGCCGGATCGCTATTTGATCACGCCGGAGCCGCAGAACGATGCCGCGTGGCTGGATGGCGTGGAGCAGGCACTGCAACAAGGGATTGCCCGCATCCAGCTGCGCGCACCGGCGGTGGATCCTGCGCGCTGGCACGCGCTCGTGCATCAAGTCATGGGGTTGCGCGGGCGTCAGCGTGCGCAGTGGTTGCTCAATCGCGACATCGGCCTGGCCAGCGAGCTCGGCATCGGCGTGCACCTGGGATCGGAGCAGCTGGCCACATTGACCGAGCGCCCATTGCCGGCCGACCAGCCCGTTGCCGCCTCCTGCCACGGGCTGGAGGACCTGCGCCATGCCCAGCGGCTGGGCTGCGATTTCGCCGTGCTCGGGCCGGTGCAGGCCACCGCATCGCACCCCGGCGCCACGCCGCTGGGCTGGGAGGGTTTTGAGACCTTGCGTGAGCAGGTCTCGCTGCCGATCTACGCGTTGGGCGGTATGCAGCCCGGGGATGTGCGCGAAGCGCGCGCGCACGGCGCGCAGGGCATCGCCGCCATTCGCGGGCTGTGGCCAGCGTGACGGCAGGCGCGATCGCTGCATGGTCGCCCTGGTTGGTGGTGTTCGGTGGATTGCCTGGCGTCGGCAAGAGCGCCATTGCGCAGCAGTTGGTGGCGCAGTGCGGGGCGGTGTACTTGCGCATCGATACGATCGAGCAGGCGTTGCGCGACAGCGGCATGCTTGCCGGCGACGTTGGCGCGGCCGGTTACCTGGCTGCCTATGCGCTGGCGCGCAGCAATCTGCACCACGGCCTGCCGGTGGTCGCCGATTGCGTGAATCCCTTGCCGGTCACGCGCCAGGCCTGGCGCGATGTTGCCGCGCATGCCGGTAGCCGCGTGCTGGAAATCGAAGTGATCTGCAGCGACCAAGACCTGCATCGGCAGCGGGTGGAGACACGCCAGAGCGAGGTGCCGGGCCTGCGCTTGCCGGGATGGGCGTCCGTGTTGGCGCATGACTATGCGGCGTGGACGCAGCCGCATCTGCTGCTCGACAGTGCAGTGCTGAGCCCGGAGCAGGCGGTGGCGGCAATCACTGCACACCTGGCCGGCTAGATGGCGATGCGGCGGTTGAGCGTCGCGCTGTTGAGGTGCGCTGAGGTGCGCAGGCGGCACGGCAAGCAGCAGTCGTGCGTCGTCCGGGCCATGTGCGAACGACCTCATGCCCAGTAATGCGGGCAGTTCGCCGGCCGCACGCGCTGAGCGACATGGCGCGTTAGCGTTCGCACGCCGGTGCAATCAATCGCTGCTGGTTGCCGGCCTCCGCCTCTGCAAGGCGGGCGGCGATGCTGACGCTAGAACGTCACCCAGAAACAGTTGTATTGCCGGCGCAGCCGCAACACGCTGCGCGCCGGTGTGCCGCTGGCGAGTGCCTGCTCCAGGCGCAGCCCCCAGGGGCGCGGACGGGTGGCCGGCGGTGGCAGCGGCGCGTCGACCGTGCCGCCATCCAGGCCGCTGGCAGGTGCCGCCGCAGAGGCTGTTGCCTCTGCCTCCCAGGCCGGAGGATCGCTTTGTGGATACATCGGGGCGATCTCCAGCAAGGGGCGTTGCACGATGGCTTCGAGCCGGCTCAGCACCTGATTGGCGGCGGCGTCGGACTGTCCGCTCCACAGATACAGGCTGGATAGCCGGTTGACGTCGCGGCTGTCCACTGCCAGTTGCAGCAGCGACACCAGCTCGCTCAAACGGCGTGGGCATCGATACCGGTAGAGCCCTTCATTGCCCTGCGCACGCGTGGCCGGCGGCAAGCGGCTGACCGCGCCCACGTCTTCGCAGCGGCGGTCGGTGAACATGGTCTGCCCATCCGGCGACACGCAGCGACGGATTTCCTGCGCCTGCCCGCGTGTGGCGGGGCAAAGGCAGAACAACAGCAGCAACGGCAGCAGGAGGCGAGGCATCGGCGCAGCGTAACGGTGTGCGCGTGAGCCGGCGAACAACACGGCGATGCCAAACAGGCTTGCACCGCGCGCGCTGGTCACGCGCGTGCGTGCGAGGGATGTGATCCGGAACGGCATGCCTGTGCAGAGAATGCCTTGGACGGCTTGCCTCAGCGCCCGAGCAGCTGCAACACCTGTGTGGTCGGCTTGGCCAGATTGAGCGTATAGAAGTGCAGCGCCGGCACGCCGCCTGCGATCAGCCGTTCGCACAGCCCGGCGACCACCTCGGCGCCGAACGCCCGCACCGCATCGGCATCATCGCCGTAGGCCTGCATCTTCTTGCCGATCCAGCGTGGGATCTCTGCACCGCATTGCTCGGAAAACCGGCGCAGCTGGGAGAAGTTGGAGATCGGCATGATGCCGGGAATGATCGGCACCTCCACGCCCAGCCGCTGCGCTGCGTCGCGAAAATGAAAGTACGCATCGGCGTTGTAGAAGTATTGGGTGATCGCCGCATCCGCGCCGGCATCGACCTTGGCCTTGAAGTACTTCAGGTCACTGTCGGCATCGATGGCCTGCGGATGGGTCTCCGGGTAGGCGCCCACTTCGATGCGGAACGCATCACCATGCTCGGCGCGGATGAAGGCAATCAAATCCGAGGCGTAGCGCAGGTCGCCTGGGTGGCCCATGCCAGACGGCAGGTCGCCACGCAGCGCCACGATGCGGGTGCAGCCGATGGCGCGATAGAGCTTGAGCAGTTCGCGGATTTCCTGGCGGCTGCCGCCCACGCAGGACAGATGCGGCGCCGCTTCAAAGCCGTGCTTCTGCTTGAGGTGGCGCACGGTCTCGGAGGTGTAGCTCAACGTGGAGCCGCCGGCACCAAACGTGCACGACACGTATTCGGGCGCATAGGCCTTCAACTTGGCCGCAGTGCGGTCCAGCTGCGCGCGTTGGTCGTCAGTTTTGGGCGGGTAGAACTCGAAGCTGAGATGCGTCATCGCGGCAGGTCCGGCAGAGCGTGCGGTCATAATATCGCTTCATCGCGATGAATGCATATTTGGTTGCGAGTGTCCCGATCCGCGCGGTGCATGCCGCGCTAAGGCGCTTCTACCCGGAACGGCAGGTTGGCGTAACCGGCGCGGCCTTGCTGGTCATGGACTTCCACGAACAAGCGGTAATTGCCCGGCGCCGGTGCCCTCAGGCGGACGCGACTGTCATCGCCCGCATGCTCGGGATGCAGCTCAACGTCGATCTGCGCTGGCAGTGCTTCCGCATCGCCACCGATGCTGCGCGCCGTGCTTTCGGTGCGTACCTGCCAGACGTAGCGCAGTGCGGTGGCGCCGCTGGCCGTGAGCGTGGCAGTGGCGGTGTGGCCTGCGCGCAGCGTCACGCTGTCCAGTGCCTGTTTGCCGTCCAGGGTCAGCGTGGACACGGCCGGCGCGCGCGTGGCCGGCCAGCGCCCGGTCCATAGCGCCTGCAGCGTGTCCACGCTGGGCGTGGCCGCGCCCGAAGGCAGGAACAGCCCGTACCAGGTGGGCGTGCGCTCCTGCTTGTTGCCCCACAGGAACACGAACGAGCCCAGCCCTTGCCGCGTATCGCTGGCGATGCGCTGGCGATAACGCTGCTCCAGCAGCACCGCCTTGCGCGCGCTGTTGTCTTCGATGGGCGCACCCCAGGCGGTGGTCGGCGATTCCCAGTGGCCGGTGGGTCCCCATTCGGTGACCACATACGGGCCACGCCAGCCGCTGTCGTGCAGTTTTTGCGGTAATGCATCGATGTCGCCGTACAGCTGCACGGCGATCAGATCCAGCGACGGGGCACGTGCCTTGAGGCGGTCGATCAACGGCTTGTCGAAACCGGCCAGGGTGGTGGTGACCGGATGGTCCGGATCGATCGCGTGGATGGCATCGGCAATCTCGCCCACCGCGTTCCAGACCTTGGGGTTGGTGTAGTCGAGATTGAGCTCGTTGCCGACCACCCACATCAACACCGCCGGATGTGTGGCCGACTGCTGCACCTGCGTGCGAATGCGCTGCAGTTGTTGGCGCACGGCTGCGGCATCGTTGTAATCGAAGCCGTGTCGTTCGTTGCCGACCTCGACGCCGACGGCGACCTTCAACCCATTGCGTTGCGCACGGTCAAGGAACGCGCGCTGGCGCTGCGGGTCCGGATCCACGCGCCAGGTGCGCAGCGCGTTGCCGCCGCGTGCTGCCAGCGTCTCCATGCTGCCATTGCCCAGGCCCGCGCCCTTGATGACGAAGGGCGCCCCATCGACCAGCAGCCGATAGCCGTCATCGCGGTGTTCGATGCGTACCTGCGCGGCCCATGCCGCTGCGCTGCAGGCCAGCAGCAGGACGCCCGCCACCAACTGACACCACTGCCATCGATACCGCATGCGCCGCCTCCGCTGCCGAATGCCGCAAATCATAGATGTGGCGGGGCCGCCGGATGTGATCGTGGTCGCGGCATGCTTGGGGCTGCTTGCCGGTGACGCAGTCATGGCGCGATGCACGCGGTAAGCTGGGCGCTACCCCACGCAATTGATCGGAGCGCGACATGCAAGAGCAGGAAATGGATGTAATCGCTGAGTCGTTGGGCCGCATCTGGGTCGCGTTGGCGCGCAGCGTGGGCGATCTCGCGCTCGCGATGGCCGAACAACCCGGCGTGGACGGCGACAAGTTGTTGCGCGACTTTGCCGCGCGCCTGCCCTCGGGCCAGGATGACGGGACCTCGAAGGTGTTCGAGGCGATCCGCCAGTACCTGGATCAGGACGTGGTGGCAGACGACGCCGAGTAACTGGCTGCCTGCGCGCCTGCGGAAACGTGGGCGCGCAGCTGTTGGCGTGGCGATGGTGGTGGTGTCGTTTAAGGCGGCGTGCGAGGTGTCGCGGTGCAGCGCGGTGACGTCACGTTGAACTTTTGGCGTGGCGACTGCCGGGGATGGACTGCTGGTGATCGCTTCGCCCTTGTGGCTGGCAGTTGGTGGCTGCTGCTGGGTGGCTCAGAGCGAAACGATGATGCGTCTGCGACGTGTGGTGACCGTCTGCGGCGTGTGTGGGGAAGTGGTCGTGGTCGGAGTGCTCACGTGTGTGGCCGTGTGGTGCCGCGGCTGGCGGCAGTAGCAGCGTGAACACTGCAAACGCACGCCAAGCGTGAGTTCAACGATGACTTGGTATCACGGGGAGTGCGCGACGATGTCTCGCAGCGCAGGCTTAGCAGCGCGCAGCTAGTCCCTGTTCGCGTCAGTGCCAGCGTGAAACTGCCTCGGTCATCAGCTGTTCGAGCGCTCAGCGCCTGCTTGAGGACCAAGGCATTCTTGATGCAGGCATTGCATCAATGCGCAAAGCAGTCACGTTGCCCAGGGATGTAGCGTTACGCAAAAGACGGTTCGCATTTCTCGCGACGCTACGCCGGGCACACATCGCTTCTGTGCCAAACGTTGACGGGCCGGCGCCTACACTGGTACCCACTTTCTACGGAGCGTCCCCATGAGCGAGACCACGATGACGGCCATTGCGATCCGCAACGGCAAGGGCGATGCAGATGCACTGCATGCGGTTGAGCAAGCGCGCCCGCAGCCAGCGCCGGGCCAGGTATTGATTCGTGTGCATGCCGCCGGCATCAATCGGCCGGACCTGCTGCAGCGTGCCGGCCACTACCCGCCGCCGCCGGGTGCACCGGAGACGCTGGGCCTGGAGGTCGCGGGCGAGGTCGTGGTGGCCGCTGGCCGCTGGAAGGTCGGTGACCGTGTGTGCGCCTTGCTCGGCGGCGGTGGCTACGCGCAGTACGCGGCGGTGGACGCGCGCCACGTGTTGCCGGTTCCTGACGGCATGACGCTGGTGCAGGCCGCTGCATTGCCGGAAACCATCTTCACCGCCTACGCCAATCTGTTCGAACATGGCCGCCTGGCCGCAGGCGAATGGCTGCTGCTGCACGGCGCGACCTCCGGCATCGGCGTGACCGCGATTCAGTTGGCCAAGGCTGCCGGCGCGCATGTGCTGGCCACGGCCCGCTCGGCCGGCAAGGCGGCGCAGGCACGCGAGCTGGGCGCGGACGTGGCGATCGACTCCACCACCGAGTCGTTCGTGGCGGCCGCCAAGGCGCACGCCGGGGTGGACGTGGCGCTGGACATGGTGGGCGCATCGGTCTTTGCCGATACGCTGGAAGCACTGAATCCGCGTGGCCGCATCGTCTACATCGCCTCGCAGGCGGGCGCCACGCTGGAAGTGCCGATCCCGCTGCTGATGCGCAAGCAGGCCATCATCACCGGTTCAACCCTGCGCCCGCGCAGCGCCGACGAAAAGGCTCGGCTGGCAGCGGAAGTGGAACGCGTGGTGTGGCCGTGGATTGCGCAAGGCAAGGTACGCGTGTTGATCGATCAATGTTTCCCGCTGGCCGAAGCCGCCGCCGCGCATCGCTATCTGGAGCAGGGCAGCCATCTGGGCAAGGTGGTGCTGGAAATGTAGCGGCCCGCAGGTGCGGACATGGCCTGCATCGTACGCTGTGGGCCTGTCGTACGGGCGCGCCTATGCGGTTGCTTGAGCGGTGCGCGTGCCGCCTCATCGCTGGGGTTGCGCGACTCGAAAACAGCGCGCCACCGGCGATCACCCGCAGCAACACTTAGAGCGGCTAACAAAACGTAGCGAGCAGCCGCCAGGCGGGCGCGGCCGGCGCGGAGGAACCGAAGTGTACGGGGGTACATGCCGATTCCGAGCACCGGCCGCGCCCGCCTGGCGGCTGCGCAGTCGTTTTGATAGCTGCTCTTAGCCGGCAGGCTGGTTGTGCACCGCCTCGATGCGGTGTCCATCGGGATCGATCACGAAGGCGGCGTAGTAGTCATCGCCATAGTCCGGCCGCAGGCCCGGCGCGCCGTTGCAGCGGCCGCCGTACTGCAGCGCTGCGGCGTAGAACGTGTCCACCGCAGCGGTGCTCGGGGCGCTGAAGGCGAGATGGAAGCCGGCGCCCGCGGCCAGCGGCACGGCCGTGCTTTGTTTGAGCGCGAGCTTGTCGCCACCACCGGCCCAGCCATAGCCCACTGCCTGGTCATCGGTGCCAGGCGCCAGGTCCGACCACACCCGCACATAGCCCAGTGCGCCCAGCACCGCATCGTAGAAGGCGAAGGACGTGTCGATGGCGCTCACGCCCAGCGAGAGGTGATGCAGCATGGCGAGGCGCCCGAGGGGATGACTGCACGGAGTGTGCGGCGCGATGCTGGCCGCTGCCCTGCGTGCCGTCAACCGTAGATCCGTTGCCCGACCTTGCACGATGCGCGCGGCTGTGGTCTGCCACGAGGTATAGCAAAACAAGCGGTAGCGATGTCTCGCAGCGGCCGCTGTGCTGCCCGTACACTGCGCCGGTTGCGCGCAGCCGCCATGGCTGCGACGCCTCTCGCCACGCAGCCGTGCGCACGACGACGCAGGGTTGCCGGCGTCATCTGTGGGTCGTCACTTCCTCATGAGCACGAAGGTTTCGATGAAGCATCCAGACGCATTGCGCATTGCCCTTGTCGGTATCGGCAAGATCGCCCGCGACCAGCACGTGCCCACCATCGCCGCGCGCGACGATGTGCAGCTGGTGGCCACCGTGAGCCGGCATGGCACGGTGGATGGTGTGCCAGCCTTCCAGACGCTGGAGGAGGCGTTTGCCGCGCATCCGCAGATCGAGGCCGTGGCCTTATGCACACCGCCAGTGGGGCGGCATGCGCTGGCGCAGTCGGCGCTGGCGGCCGGGCGCCATGTGTTCCTGGAAAAACCACCGGCCGCCACCCTGGCGGAGATCGACGACCTGCGCGTGATCGCCCGGCAGGCGCAGCGCAGCTTGTTCACCAGCTGGCACTCGCGTTGCGCGGCCGGTGTGGAGCCGGCACGGCAGTGGCTGGCCGGCAAGCAGCTGGTGCGCGTGCACATCACCTGGAAGGAAGACATCCGCCATTGGCACCCGGGCCAGGACTGGATCCTGGAGCCCGGCGGCATGGGCGTGTTCGACCCCGGCATCAATGCGTTGTCCATCGTCACCCATCTGCTGCCGCGGCCGTTCGCACTGCGCAAAGCCACGTTGCACACACCGAGTAATCGGCAGGCGCCGCTGGCGGCCACGCTTACCTTCGCCGATACCGACAATGTGCCGGTAACTGCGGAATTCGATTTCCTGCAGACCGGCCACCAATGCTGGGACATCGCGGTGGAGACCACGCAGGGAACGCTGGTGCTGAGCGAGGGCGGTGCCAAGCTGCACATCGATGGTGTTGCACACAGCGTGCCTGCGGCCAGCGAATACGACGGCCTGTACGCACGTTTCGTGCAACTGGTGCGCGCGGGCGAGTCCGAGGTGGACACCACGCCTTTCGTGCATGTGGCCGATGCGTTTTTGCTGGGCGAACGGCAGGTGACTGCGCCGTTTGCGTGGTGATGGTGCGCGCGTAAGGCGCAGCGTTGGCAGGCTCGCCATGCGCCCGTTCACGGCGTTCCAATGCATGGAACGCCGCCGAGACGCCATTGCTAGAGCATCTGAGAACAGACGCGTCTTGACCTACCGCGTGTCGAGCACAGTGCATTGATCCTGTGCATCCACCGCTTGCGCTTCACCGATGGAGTGGGTCGCAGCACGCACCGGCGTTGCCACGGCGGGCGCAATCTGTGCGCGGAAGCGCCTGACGATCAGCGCTTCATCCAGGTAAGCGAAGACGAAGAAGCCCAACAGGGAGCCGGCCACCAGTGTCGGCGCATGCAGGAACGTGCCGGGTAACAGCAGGCTGAGCCACAGGAAAATATTCGGCGAGGTCTGCAGCAGATGGATATCGGCCACGATCGCGGCATGAATGGTCCTGCCGGTCATCCGTTGGTGCAGCCGTAGATACAGCGCGCTGCAGAAGCGGCTGGCCACAAGGACGCAGAACGGGAGCAGCAACGCGGCCCACGCATGCCAGCCGCCGTGGAGCAGTGTGGCCGGCAGCGCATCGCCGTCCGCGCGCAGCGACACCAGAAATGCCAGTGGCACCATCGCCAGCGCACCGACCCAGCTCCAATTGGTGGCGAGCTTGCCGGCCGCAATGGGGCGCGCGTGGCGCCAGGCCTGGCCAAGCAGGCAAGGTAGCGCCAAGGCAACCACCAACACCACGAAGAAGCGCTCCAGCGCATGCGCGTTACCCAGCACTTCGCGATGGTCCAGGAACAGCACCAACAGCAGCAGCGGCAGCACGATCGACAAGACCAGCGTGTAGCGCGCGGCAAAAAAATAATCGCCCCCACGTGCCAGCGAGAACGTGGGCACCGACAACGCCGGCGGTACAATGAGCAACAGGCCCAGGACATGCAGCCACGCGTTCTGTGTGCCAACCAGCAGGGCTATTGCCAGCACGACACGCCCCACACTGAGCGCACCCAATGCGATGTTCTCCGGGCCGCTGGTCAGGCGCAGTGCCCCTGGCTCGATCCGGAGCGACAGGAAGAACGCATTCACCGCCAGCAAGGCGATCACCGCAGCGCTGGCTAACGCAGGTGGCAGCGCGACGCCCATGCACGACAGTGCAAAACCACCAAGCGCGGCGAGCAGCATCCAGCGCAGCAGGTGGATTTCCGTCAATTCGCCCAGCGTATTGAGGTGTGACGAACTGCGCGCGGTCAGTTGCTTGAGTTCGTCCCATGACAGCGGGCGCGAGTTGGGCAAGCGGAAGTCGATGTACTCCGCTGGCGGCAGCCCGGATGCGATCAGCGCAAAGACTTCCACGATGTATTTGTGCGCGACGACCAGCACGTGCTTGCCTTGCTGATCCAGCGGCGCCAGCACGGTCTCGTATTAGGTCTTGCAGCGGGCGTACATGTCCATCCAGTGTTCGCCGTCCGGTGGCGCGCCATCGGCATCATGGAAGTAGCGTTCAAACACCGCATGACCGACCGACTTCTTGATCAAGGTCTTGTTCTTGCCGGCGAAGATGCCGAAGTTGCGTTCCACCAGTGCCGCGCTGGGAACGACCTCGGGCATGGGCGCAACGTCATGCAGGATGATGGCTGCCGTCGCTTGCGCTCGCTCCAGCGTGGAGACATGCACCTGGTCGAAGTGCAGTGCGCGTTGCTGCACGTAGCGCGCGGCCTGCTGCGCCTGACGCCGGCCGAGCCGGGTCAGCGGCGAATTCTGGGAGCCAGCGAAGTAGTTCTGTTCGTTGGCGAGCGATTCGCCATGGCGGACAAAGTAGAGAGGCATCGCATGCTCCGGCGTGCACCATCGATGGGGGAGGGCGATGTCATGCGTGTAGTGCTCGCATGGCGCTCGCCACGATGGTCGCCGCGCAGCTGGGGCAGCAGAAGCAAGCAATTGCAGCGACCGCCCGTAGGTACGCGCGCCGTGCGAACGGGTTGCATTGATTGCTTGCCGTGCGCGGACAGTTCATCTTTCGTTGGCATGCGCGCGAGGGCACCTGCTGGTAACCGTGCGCGTCATCGCTTGGTGCTGAAATGCCGCCATCAATGGAAAAGATGCGTCGTTGTAGATGTTTTCGGGCGCCGAACGCATCGACGCCTTCATGCGGGCTGCCCTCATGAAGGCGTCGGTGTTGCTACTCAGCGGGATCTGCTGATGTTCCCTGGTTGCCTGGATGTCACCTACGGAAAACAGACCGCGCTGCAGCGCTCCTACAGACGGAGCGCGTCTGCAAAATCAACGCCGCCACATACGCGCCTGCCGCGCCGGCAAGGTGAAGGTGTACGAGCCACTGGAGATGCGCACCACATTGCCGGAACCCAGTGCATCGACGTAATCCGCATTCCAGAACAACACGCTGCCGTTCATGGCAACGGTGGTGTTGACCGGGTTGCCGCACTTGTTGATGCCCACGATGCCGAGGCTGCCGCGGCGGAACAGGATGTGGCAGGCACTGGATGACAGCACCTGCATGTCGCTGCCCTGCACGCCGTTGTGGAAACCAATCATGCGGCGCAGATCATCGCGCAGATAGGCATTGACCCAGCGGTTGTCGCCGCTTTCGTTGTTGTCGGTGTAGACCATCGGCACGCCGCCGTTGCGGCCCAGCAAGTACGCATAGGCCAACATTTCATCGACCGGGTCGAGAATCGCGTAGCGGAAGCCTGCGTTATTGGGGATGTCATGCGTTACGGCAAAGGTGACTGCGCGATTGCCCGGCAAAGCCTGCCCGGTGGACGCCGGGTCCACCAACTGTTGCATGCTCGCACCCACACCGAAGGCATTGCGTACCGCGTTGAACAGCGGGAAGTCGTAGGCGGCATGCGGGGTGGATTGCAGATATGGCGCCAGGAACTGGTCGTAATCGCCATTGCCGCTGCCACCGCCGGTTATCACTTCGCCGAACACGTACACACCGGAGCGGATGCCGGCATCGAACACGCGATTGAGATGGTCGAAGGTCATGTGCTTGGCCGCGTCCACGCGGAAGCCGGTGACGCCCAGGCCCTTGAGCGCCTGCAGGTAAGCGCGCTGCTGCTGCACCACCCAATCGTTGCCGAGCAGATCCGGCAGGCCCGGGTCGCTGCCGCCGCCGCAGATGCGGTAATTGCGCACCTGGAAGGCATCGTTGTAGTTGCTGATGCATTGCGCCGGCCCGAAATCACTGCCGCTCAAAAAGTTGGACTGCACGGTGCCGAACAGGCGCAGTGCATCGTAGCGCCCAGGATTGGCTGCGTACTGCGCCAGCACCGCGCTGCCGGGGTAATTGAGGTCCGAGCGCGTTGCTGCTTCGTTGGCCATGTGGTTGAACACCACGTCGGCATAGGTTTCCACGCCGTTATTGGCCAGTGCCTGCACCATGCGCGCGAACGCGGTGGTGTCGCCGAGTGGATTGTCGATCAGGCGGATATCCTGCGGCTGGTAGCGCGCCCACCAGGCACTGCCTTCGGAGCGATACGCCGGTGCGACCAGTACCTTGCGATACCCGGCATCGGCGATCTGCTTGGCGCGTGCTTCTACCGTGGCGTAGGGCCAGTTGAACGCATGCAGGATGACGTCGGCCTGTGCGCTGGCGGTGGTAAGCAACAAGGTCAGCGCGATCAACAGCAACTGGTGAGCGCGTTGCCAGAACGTGCGTGGACAGGGGCGGGAGGTGGCGTGCATCGGGTGTGTCTCCTGATCAGTGGACGCACGCACCCGCGCAGCGATGCATGCAGCAATGCCCTCCGGCCCCTGTTCCGGAAAGCGCGCCCCACGGCGTGCGGCGCGCGGTGATGCTAAGCGCGCATCGCGGCGCAGCATCGACCTTGTGCATACGTATTCACTGCAAAACAGCCGCGAAACGTGCGGCCGGTTCGATGCCAATGGCGTGCACGGTCCCACTGGCGCCGATGCATTGCGCGCGGGGCTGATCACTAACCGCGGTGGTTGCCGGTATGGATGCCGTGACGTCCAGCAGGCCGGGCTCGGTGCGCAACCTGCGCGCTACAGGCAACGACGGCAGCTCAGTGCAGCAGCGCTGCGCGTGCACAACGGCGCAGCGGTATGAAGAGCGGCTAACGAAACGTAGCGAGCAAGTTGTCAGGTGGGGGCGGCGGCGCGGAGCACCCGGAGTGTACGGGGAGGGGATGTGCCGATTCCGAGCGCCGGCCGCGCCCGGCTGGCGGCTGTGCAGACGTTTTGATAGCGGCGCTAAGCCTGAACAGCCTGATTCAGTCCTCCTGGGCCAGCGGCACCTCGTGCGCTCGGCGGCCACCACGCCGGCCGCGTTAAACTGTGTGCACGTCACCGGTTGGTCTTCTCGCATGCGCAATCCTCTTCAAGAACAACTGCTCAAAGCAGGCCTGGTCAAGAAAGCCCAGGTGGACAAGGTGGCGCGCGAGCAGAACAAGCAGCGCCATGCCAAGGGTGCGCCGGCGGCCGCAGCGGACCCGGACAAGGTGGACGCCGCCCGCCTGCAGGCCGAGCGCGCCGAGCGCGACCGCGCACTGGCCGAGGAGCGCAACGCGCAGCTACGGCAGCAGGAACTGGTGGCGCAGCTGCGCCAGATCATCGAGACCAGCCGCGTCAAGCGCGAAGGCGAGATCGATTACCGCTTCAACGATGGCAGCGTCATTCGCAGCGTGCTGGTCAACCCGACCTTGCGCAGCCAGCTGGCCAGTGGCGCGTTGGTGATCGTGCGCTACGGCGAGGGTTTCGAACTGATTCCGCGCGCTGCAGCGGAGAAGGTCTACAGCCGCGATGCCACCGCGGTGGTGCTGGATCATGGCCGCGCCGCAGCGCCGCCATCGCCGGACAGCGACGACGACTATTACAGCCAGTTCAAGGTGCCGGACGATCTGATCTGGTAAGCCGGATGCGGGCACCGTGATGCGTGCGCGCCGCGTCGATGGCAGGCAACGCGCGTACATGTGAAAGGGCGGTGCACTGCTGCCAGCACATCTGGCGGGTCACCGCAGACCAAGGAGCGGGAGCAGCGCTTGCGTGAGAACGATGCGCCCGCGTTACCCTTGCACGCTGTACCGCTGCCAGCACGCGCCATGTCGATTGTTCTCACCCCGTTTGCCCGCCCGCGATTGTTTCCGCGCGATGGCCGCCGCAACGCTATCCAGGACTGCACGCCCGAGCAGTTCATCCAGCGCCTCAACGATGAAACGCCAGTGCGCGTGATCGAAGGCTACGCGCCATTCTGCCGGCTGCACGCGCATCGCAACTGGACCTCGACACGCTGCCTGACCGTCCCCATCACCGATGCCAATCGCCATCAGCTGCGCTCCGGCTACGAAGCACGCAATTCGCAGGAATTACCAGTCCTGGTGCGCTGGTTCGAAGGCGTGGAGCCGCCGCTGGCCACCTACTTGCTGCCCATCCTCTACAGCCGCGATCAGCTGGCCAAAGAAGGCAGCCCCATCGACGCGGACTGGGGCGTGGTTGGTTGCCTGTACACCGCCGAGCCAGACGAACTTCCCATGACCCCCATCACCATGCTGCGCAATGCGCTGGGTGTGCAAGAGGGCGGTTCCGGCGTGCCGCTGGATCACGATGCCTACCGCCGCGCGGTGGCGTTCTGGGATGCCAACGCGAATTGGCGCCCCTGACGGGAGGCGTTGGGCGTAGCGATTGCACATGGGCCTGCGCCTTCGTCAGCTGCCTGCAGGCGACCGGCGTTCAAGCGCCGCGATCGAGCGTTAGCCGACGCCGAGCACGGGCATCTCGGGGGTCGTCCACGTCACCGTGATGATGGTGCCGTGCACCAGCCCTTGCTCCCTGAGCTGCGCAAAGACCGCGGCGGGCGGCCAGCCTGCAGGCGCATCGGCAAACGGAAGCTGCAGCGACTGCAGCAGGCTGAACATCTCGGCCTGTCGCTCCGGTGTGCGGACGTCCAGCACGATCCCGTCGCTTGTCGCGGCACCTTGCGCCAGTAGCGTTTGATACGCGGCGCCTGGCGCGCAAGTCACATGGATCTGATGTTCCAGCACGGCGCGGACATGATTCACCGGCAGGTGCAGCCGCTTAGAGATCACTCAGAATCTGAGTGCGTCGCTGGGTGTACTCGGCGTCGGTGATCAGCTGCTGAGACTTGAGCCGATCCAGTTCGGCCAGCCGGGATTCGGTGGTCTTCAGTGCCGCTGTAGTGCCTGCGGCAGATGCACCGGGTGTGCGCGAAGCGCGCTTGGCAAGCCAGACGATCGCGCTGATGACGGCAGCGATGATGCCGAAAAACACAAGAACGATGAGCCAATGCCAGATGCTGAAGCTACCCATGCGGTGTCCTTTTTAGATGGGCTGAAAGAGCCGGCGCGCTCTGCCGCAACCGCGTGCAGGCAAGGCAGGGGCGACGCCCAGGCCGGTACGTTACCGCCGGCGTGTGCAGCCTGTCGAGCGCAAGGGTTCAGATGCAACGGACTGATCAATACGTCGAACATCGAGCGTGCGGACTCGCCAGCCACTGTTGTAAGGCGAGCGAAGCACGCGGCTCAAGTGTGTGTGACCCGAACCTCAACGCTTTGCGGCGCACTGTTCTCGGCAATGTCCTCAAACAAAAAACGGACGCCTTGCGGCGCCCGTTCTTGTCTGCATGGCAATGTCTTGCCAATGGATCAGTAGCGGTAATGATCCGGCTTGTACGGGCCAGCCACGTCCACGCCGAGGTAGTCGGCCTGGTCCTTGGTGAGGGTGGTCAGCTTGACACCGATCTTCTCCAGGTGCAGGCGGGCCACTTCTTCATCCAGGTGCTTGGGCAGGATGTAGACCTTCTTCTCGTAGCTGTCGCGCTTTTCCCACAGGTCGATCTGGGCCAAGGTCTGGTTCGCGAACGAGTTGGACATCACGAAGCTCGGGTGGCCGGTGGCGCAGCCCAGGTTCACCAGCCGGCCGTCGGCCAGCAGGAAGATCGCGTTGCCATTGCCGAACACATACTTGTCGACCTGCGGCTTGATGTTGATCTTTTCCACGCCCTTGAGTGCATTCAGCGCATCGACCTGGATCTCGTTGTCGAAGTGGCCGATGTTGCAGACGATCGCCTGGTCCTTCATCGCCTGCAGGTGCTCGACGGTGATGATGTCCTTGTTGCCGGTGGTGGTGACATAGATGTCGCCGCGGCCCAGGGTGGATTCGATGGTGTTGACCTCGTAGCCTTCCATCGACGCCTGCAGGGCGCAGATCGGGTCGATCTCGGTCACGATGACGCGGGCGCCATAGTTACGCAGCGACGCGGCGCTGCCCTTGCCCACGTCACCGTAGCCGCAGACCACCGCGACCTTGCCGGCCAGCATCACGTCCATTGCGCGCTTGAGGCCATCGGCCAGCGACTCGCGGCAGCCGTAGAGGTTGTCGAACTTGCTCTTGGTGACCGAGTCGTTGACGTTGATGGCCGGGATCAGCAGTTTGCCGGCTTCGGCAATCTGGTACAGGCGGTGCACGCCGGTGGTGGTCTCTTCAGAGACGCCCTTCCAGTCCTTGACCACACGCGCCCAGTACCCCGGACGCTCGACGGCCACACGCTTGAGCAGCGCCTTGATCACGCCTTCTTCGTGCGAGGAGGCCGGCTCATCGACCCAGGTGCTGCCGTTTTCGAGCTCATAGCCCTTGTGGATCAGCAAGGTGACGTCGCCGCCGTCGTCCACCACCAGCTCCGGGCCGGTCAGGGTGCCGTCGGGCAGGGTGAAGGTCAGCGCGTCCAGGGTGCAGTCCCAATACTCTTCCAGCGTCTCGCCCTTCCAGGCGAACACCGGCGTGCCAGTGGCGGCAATCGCGGCGGCCGCGTGGTCCTGGGTGGAGAAGATGTTGCACGAGGCCCAGCGCACATTGGCGCCGATGTCCTTGAGCGTTTCGATCAGCACGGCGGTCTGGATGGTCATGTGCAGCGAGCCGGTGATGCGGACGTCTTTCAGCGGCTTGGTCTGTGCATGCTTGCGGCGGATCGACATCAGGCCCGGCATCTCGTGCTCGGCGATGTCCAGCTCCTTGCGGCCCCAATCGGCCAGGGAGATGTCGGCGATCTTGTAATCGGTGTGTGGAACGGTTTTTGCGACAGCGTTCATCAGTTGCTCCGGTAGGCAGGCGAATGTCTGCAATTCCGGGCGCCGTTTCACGAAAAATCCCTGTCGAGCCTGGCCGTTGTTGCCCGCACTTTTCGTGCAGGTGGCAGATGAATCTGCCGTACCGGTCGCAGCGCCCCTCGACGAGGGTCTGATTATATCGGCAGCACCCCCGTCCGGCATGAATTGCCGCCCACCCCAACCAACGACAGGGGGAGCCGGGCCGCCTGGCTGCTATGGTCCAAGCCTCATTCGACACCGGGGAAGGGCATGCAGGCGAGACGCACCAGGCGGCAGGGGTGGCAACGGGGCTGGGTGGTGTTGGGCTGGCTGGTGCTGAGCGTCCCGGCCCTGGCGCAGCCGGCGACCCCGCCGACGTCCTTGCCGACCACCCGCTACCAGTTGCCCTCCAAGGCGCTGCAGGCGGTGGTGGACGCGCCGCGCGCGCCGTTGCTGCAGCTGTCGCCGCGGCGCGACCTGGCGGCCATGCTGCAGCTGCCGGCGCTGCCGGACATCGCCGAGGTGGCGCAGCCGGAGCTCAAGTTGGCCGGCGTGCGCATCCATCCCAAGACCCATGCGGCCAGCCGGTTCTCCTTCGCCAGCAAGCTGTGGCTGCTGTCGGTGGCCGATGGCAGCGAGCGCCAGATCGCGGGCCTGCCGGCGCCGTTGTCGCTGGCCGACCTGGCCTGGTCGCCCGACCAGCGCTCTCTGGCCTTCCGCCGCGAGGACGCGGCCAGTGGCGCCAACGAACTGTGGGTGGTGGATGTGGCGGCAGGGCAGGCGCGTCGCCTGCTGGCCGACGTGAACACCAGCATCAACGACGAACTGCACTGGCTGCCTGATAGCAGTGGGTTGCTGGTGCAGCAGCAACTGCGTGACCAGGCCGCACCGCCCGCCCGCGATGCGGTGCCGGCGGGCCCGGCGATCCAGCAGACCAGCGCCGATGCCGGCGTGCGCGCGATCCGCACCTATCAAGATCTGCTCCGTAACGAAGCCGATGCGCGGCTGTTCGAGTACTACGCCACCGCGCAGCCGGTGATCGTGGGGGTGAACGGGCAGGTACGGCCGATTGCCGCGCCCGGAATCTATCTGCACCTGTCGGTGTCGCCGGATGGCCGCTACGTGCTGAGCGAGCGCAGCGAGCGCCCGTTCTCCTATCTGGCGCCGCTGGACGCGTTCGCGCGCCGCATCGAGGTGCTGGATCTGCAGGGCAAGCTGGTCCGCCAGATCGCGCAACTGCCGCTGGTGGAAGGCTTGCCGACCGGCAATGACGCCGTACCCACCGGCGTGCGCGAAATCGCCTGGCGCGCCGATGCGCCGGCCACCCTGGTCTGGGCCGAAGCCCAGGACGGTGGCGACCCGGCGCGCGTCAGCAGCGTGCGTGATGCGGTGCTGATGCAGGCCGCGCCCTTCAAACGTGCGCCGGTGACCCTGGCCAAGCTCGGCAGCCGGTTCGACGGCGTGCAATGGGGCCGTGGCGACCTGGCCATCATCAGCGAGAGCTGGTGGAAGACCCGCCGCACCAAACAGTGGCGCATCGCACCGGACCAACCACAGCGCGCGCCGGAACTGCTGTGGGACCGCTCCTCGCAGGACCGCTACAACGACCCCGGAACGCCGGCGCTGATCGCCGACGGCAACGGCCATGCGCTGCTGCAGACCGGTGCCGATGGCAACAGCCTGTTCCTGCTTGGCAAGGGCGCTTCGCCGGAAGGCGACCGCCCGTTCGTGGACCGCTTCGAGCTGAAGAGCAAACACACCACGCGGCTGTTCCATTCGCAGGCGCCCACCTATGCCGCACCGATCGCGCTGCTGGATGCGCAGGGCACGCAGCTGTTGCTCAGCCGCGAATCGCCCGAGGAGCCGGCCAACTACTACGTGCAGACGCTGGGCGACACGGCGACCACACCGCGGGCGCTGACCCGCTTTGCGCACCCGTTGCCGCAATTGCGCGGCGTGCAGAAGGAGCAGATCCGCTACAAGCGCAATGACGGCGTGGACCTCACCGCCACATTGCTGCTGCCGCCCGGCTACGACCCCAAACGCGACGGCCCGCGGCCGCTGCTGATGTGGGCCTACCCGGGCGAGTTCAAGAGCGCCGACACCGCCAGCCAGGTCACCGATTCGCCGTACCGCTTCAATGCCATCAGCTACTGGGGCCCGCAGGCGTTTCTGGCGATCGGCTACGTGGTGCTCAACAACCCGGCCATGCCCATCGTGGGCGAAGGCGATGCCGAACCCAACGACACCTACCTGCCGCAGCTCATCGCCGACGCGCAGGCCGCGGTGGATGAAGTGGTGCGGCGTGGGGTGACCGACCGCGAGCACATCGCCATCGGTGGGCATTCCTATGGCGCCTTCATGACCGCCAACCTGCTCGCGCACACGCGCTTGTTCAAGGCCGGCATCGCGCGCAGTGGGGCGTATAACCGCAGCCTCACGCCCTTCGGTTTCCAGGCCGAGGAACGCAACTATTGGCAGGCGCAACCGGTGTATCAGGCGATGTCGCCGTTCAACTACGCCGACAAGATCAAGGACCCGCTGCTGTTGATCCACGGCCAGGACGACAACAACAGCGGCACCTTCCCGATCCAGAGCGAGCGCCTGTTCACCGCGATCAAGGGCCTGGGTGGCAACGCGCGGCTGGTGATGCTGCCCAACGAAGCGCACGCCTACCGTGCGCGGCAGTCGATCCTGCACATGCTGGCCGAGAGCGAGCAGTGGTTGAAGATGACGCTCGGTGAGGCAAACGCGCCAGCCACTGCGCGTAAGCGCTGAAGCGCGCGTTACAGGCGGTACCACTTGACGGTGCCGCCATCGGCGCAATCGCTGCGCAACACCGCACACGCAAGGCGGCTCCACGTAGGAGCGCGCTTGCGCACGATGGGGCATTGCCGATAACGCCCATCGCGCGCAAGCGCGCTCCTATGGCGAAGACATCTCAAGTGCCCTTCAACGCGATGGTTCAAGGTGAAACCGTCGCGTCTGTCGCGATCATCTAATCCTTTTGGGTTAGTCTTCGACGACTTTGCGCTTGAAGAGGGTGTGCGTTTCCGATGAACGAGTACCGCAGCAGTCTTGTCTTCGCTACCCCCGACGTTCCCTTGCGCGACGATGTCCGTCGGCTCGGTGCCCTGGTCGGTGACCTGCTCGCCGAGCAGGTGTCTGCGGACTTCCTTGAAGAAATCGAACGCATCCGCACCACCGCGATCGCACGCCGCGAAAGCGACACGCCGCCCGCCGGCTTGCTGTCGCTGCTGGAAGGCCGCGAACCGCGCGCCGCCGAGGCGTTGGTGCGTGCCTTCAGTACCTATTTCCAGGTGGTCAACATCGCCGAGCGCGTGCACCGCATCCGGCGCCGGCGCGACTACCAGCGCAGCGGTACCGACACCCCGCAGCCGGAAGGCCTGCACGATGCGCTGCGCCGGCTCAAGGCGCAGGGCGTGACGTTGGACGAGTTGAGCGAATGGCTGCCGCGCATCGACGTGGAGCCGGTGTTCACCGCGCATCCCACCGAGGCGGTGCGCCGCGCCTTGCTCGAAAAAGAACAGCTGATGGTCGCCAGCCTGGTCGACAACCTGGATGGCATGCGCACGCCCAATGAGCGCGCCACCGATGCAGCGCGGTTCCGCATGGCGTTGACCGCGTCCTGGCAGACCGCCGATTCCTCGCCGGTGCGCCCCACCGTGGAAGACGAGCGCGAGCACGTGGGCTTCTACCTCACCCAGGTGCTCTACCGCGTCATCCCGGTGATGTACGAAACCCTGGAACACGCCATCGAAGAAACCTACGGCAGCACGCCGGCGTTGCCGCGCCTGCTGCGCTTCGGCACCTGGGTCGGTGGTGACATGGACGGCAATCCCAACGTGGATGCGCACACCATTGCCGGCACCCTGGACGCGCAACGGCGCGCGGTGCTGGACCGTTATCTCAACGAGTTGTGGCAGCTGGCGAGCCTGCTCAGCCAATCCACCACGCTGGTGGCGGTGAGCCCGGCATTGAGCGCGCAGCTGGAGCGCTACCAGGCGCTGCTGCCCGACGCCGCCGCACGCTCGCGGCCGCGCCACGGCGACATGCCGTACCGCCTGCTCAACGACCTGATGCGCGCGCGCCTGCAGGCCACCCTGGACGATGCCGACGGCGCCTACGCCGCGCCTGCCGAACTGGAACACGACCTGCAACTGATCCTGGACAGCCTGGAGGCCAACAAGGGCTTGCACGCGGGCTGGTTCGCAGTGCGCCGCCTGCTGTGGCGCGTGCGCAGCTTCGGTTTCCATCTGGCGCGGCTGGATGTGCGCCAGGAATCCAGCGTGCATGCGCGCGCGGTGGCCGATGCATTGGGGCAAGCCGATTGGGACAGCCAAGACGCCACCCACCGTGCCGGTCTGCTCGGCCCATATGCCTCGGGCGAGCAGGCGTTGCCGCAGGTGGACGACGAAGGCAACGCGCGGCTGGATGCGGTGTTCGCCGCGCTCGCCGATGCACGCACGCGGCATGGTGCCGATGCGCTGGGCAGCTACATCATTTCGATGGCGCACAACCGCGCAGACGTGCTCACCGTGCTCGCGCTGGCGCGGCGTGGTGGCCTGGTCGATGACGCCGGCGCGGTGCCGCTGGACATCGTGCCGCTGTTCGAAACCGTGGACGATCTGCGCGGCGGCACCGGCACCGTGCAGGACCTGCTGGCCGACCCGGTGTATCGCCAGCACCTGCGCGCGCGCGGCGACACCCAGATGGTGATGCTGGGGTATTCGGACAGTGGCAAGGACGGCGGCATTGCGGCCTCGCGCTGGGGCCTGCAACGCGCCCAGGTGGAGCTGCTGGAGGCCGCCGCCGAACTCGGCGTGCGCCTGACCTTCTTCCACGGCCGCGGTGGTTCGATCGTGCGGGGCGGTGGTAAGACCACCCGCGCGCTGGATGCAGCGCCGCGCGGCAGCGTGGATGGACGCCTGCGCGTGACCGAGCAGGGCGAGGTGATCCATCGCAAGTACGGCATCCGCGCGCTGGCGTTACGCTCGCTGGAGCAGATGACCGGCGCGGTGCTGTTGTCCAGCCTGCGCCCGCGCGCGCAGGAGCCGCGCGAAGACGCCTGGCGGCCAGTGATGGATCTGGTGGCCGAGCGCAGCACGGTGGCGTATCGCGGTTTTGTCGGCGCGCCGGATTTCATGCAGTACTTTCGCCTGGCCACGCCGATCGATGTGATCGAACGCATGACGCTCGGCTCGCGCCCCTCGCGCCGGCTGGGCCAGGACGCGGCGTTGTCGAACCTGCGCGCAATTCCCTGGGTGTTTGCCTGGAGCCAGGCGCGTGCAGTGATCCCCGGATGGTACGGCGTGGGCAGTGGCCTGCAGGCCGCGGTGGAGGCCGGGCACGAAGACAGCCTGCGCGAGATGGCGCAGGACTGGCCGTTCTTCCGCACCTTCCTGGACGACATCGCCATGGTGTTGTCCAAGGGCGATCTCAATATCGCCGAGCTGTTCTCGCGCCTGGCCGGCCCGCTGCATGCGCGTTTCTTCCCGCGCATTCGCGACGAACTCGCGCTGACCAAGCACTGGGTCAAGACCTTGCTCGGGCAGCGCTCGTTGCTGCAGCACGACCCGCGCCTGGCGTTGTCGATCCGGTTGCGCAACCCGTATATCGACCCGATCAGCGTGTTGCAGGTGGATCTGCTGCAGCGCTGGCGTGCCACCGATGGCGAAGACGAAGAACTGCTGCGTGCGCTGGTGGCATGCGTCAACGGGGTGGCGCAGGGCGTGCAGAACACCGGCTGATCCAACCGTTGGTCGGAGAGTGCGCGCATTCGGCAAGCGGGCTCTGGCATAACCGGACAAATCTGTCCGATAATGCCGGCATGATAGCTCCCCGCCCCGATGCCGCGCTTCGCCGCCGGCAGATTCTCGACGCCGCCGACGAAGTCTTCAGCGAACACGGCGTCAATGCCCCGCTGGAACTGGTGGTGGAACGTGCCGGCCTTGGCCGCGCCACGCTGTACCGCAATTTCCCCGACCGCCTGGCCCTGATGACCGCGCTGATGGAGCGCGGCCTGGATGGACTGGAGCGGCTGGCGGCCGATCTGGGCGATCGCCCGGATGGTCTGGCCGTGCTGCTGCACGATGTGGCAGAACACATCGCCCAGTCCGCACCGATGGTGGATTTCTGGCGTTCGATCGAGCGCGCGCATCCGTCGGTGAAAGCGGTCGACCAGCGCGTGGTCGGCATTTTTCTGCCGTTCGTGCAGCGCGCCAAGCAGGCCGGCCTGTGCCGCGCGGATCTGGATGAAGAGCAGTTGGTCCTGGTGATGGACATGCTGGGCAGTTGCCTGCGCGGCAGCGACGAGGCCGAGCGCAAGCGGCTGGCACACCGCTCCGCCGATCTGCTGATGCACGCGCTGGGCATGCCGGTGCCGGTGGGCGGCACGCAATGACACCGGCCACGCGTGCGCGCATCGGCCGCTGGGCATTGCGGCTTGCGGTGGTGGTGGCCGCCACCTGGGGCGGGCTGGCGATCTATTTCGCGCTCAGCGGCAATGGCGTGGTGCGCGCCGGGTGGGTGGCCTCGTGGTGCGCGATGGCGCTCGCTGCGCTGTGGGGCCTGCGGCGCCGGCGCGAGAACTGGGCGCTGGTGGGGATCTTCGCCGCCGCCTTCGTGGCGCTGGGCACGGCTTGGTGGCTGATGCAGCCCAGCCAGGACCGCGACTGGGCCGACGATGTCGCCCAGCGTCTGCGCCCGGAAGTGCACGGCAACCTGGTCACGCTGCACAACGTGCGCAACTTCGACTGGCATAGCGAAACCGAGTATCAGCCGCGCTGGGAAACGCGTCAGTACGATCTGGATCACCTGGTCAGCGCGGATCTGGCGCTGTCGTACTGGATGGGCCCGGCGATTGCGCACACGCTGGTATCGTTCGGTTTCGACGATGGCTCGCACGTGGTGTTCTCGCTGGAGATCCGCAAGGAACGCGGCGAATCGTTCTCCGCGCTGGGTGGCTTCTTTCGCAGCTTCGAAGAGACCCTGGTGGCCGCCGACGAGCGCGACATCCTGCGCGTGCGCACCAACGTGCGTGGCGAGGACATGTACCTGTATCGCCTGAACATTCCCAAGGCCGGCCTGCGCCGCATGTTCATGGGCTATGTGGGGCTGGCCAACGACTTGAACCGTGCGCCGGCGTTCTACAACACACTCACCAGCAACTGCACCACCATTGTGTTTGCGCTGGTGCGCCAGCTGCGGCCGACGTTGCCGCTGGATCATCGCCTGCTGTTGTCCGGCTATGCGGACGAATACGCCTTCGACCATCACGGGCTGATGCCGGGCTATGACTTCGCCACGCTGAAGCAACGTGGGCATTTCACTGCGCGTGCGCACGCCGCAGACCGCGCCGAAGATTTCTCCGTGCGCATCCGTGCAGGCATGCCGCAGGCACCGGCATCGGCATCTGTAGCGAGCGCACACCGATGAGCCGCAGCACCTGGGCGCGGCGCGCCGTGGCAGGCGTGGCCGTGCTGGCCTGTGTGTGGCTCAGCGGCTGCGCCATGGTCACGGTGAAGGCGCGCAGCAGCGGCGATTACATCGCCCAGACCCGCGGCGACATCCTCAGTGCCGGCACGCTCAGTCAGGCCGGCAGCGAGACGCTGCAGGTGGCCGGGCTGGATCCCAAGACCTGCCGCAAGACGCCACTGCCCTGCATCGAACAGCTGCGCACGGTGGCCGGCATCGGCGATGAGCGGCGGCTGGCGACCCAGGCCGAGCTGTGGACCACGCAGGCCATCGCGTTGAGCGGGCGCACCCCCGCACAGATGAGCGACGCGGCACTGGAAGCATGGCTGGAAGCGGCGCGGCATGCCTACGCGTATCTGTTCTTCACCACGCGCGCGCCCAGCGAGCGGGCCTTCGAAAACCGCCAGACCCAGGTGCGCGATTACTACAACTATGCCGTACAGCAGGTGGTCGAACGCCTGTTCGTGCGCGCCCAGCAGGCCGGCGCCAGCGCACCTGCAGCCACCACGGTGGGGCGTTGGCGCGTGGATGTGGACCTGGCCGCCTACCGGTTGCCCGGCGATGGCAATACGCCGCGTGCGTTGTTCGCGGCATCGTCGCTGCGCTTCGGCGGGCTGCGTAGCACCTATCGCCGCGACGGCTTCGGTGCAGATCTGGTGGCCGAGGTAGACCCGGCGGTGGTCGGCGACCCGGCCGGCCTGGCCGTGCAGCAGGCGCTGCCCACGCCAAAAGACCCGCAGCGGCCGTTGCCCACCTTCAGCGAGATGCCGTATGCACCGGCCACGGTCCTGCTGCGTTTTGCAGGCGACACGCTGGATGCGGTGCTGCAGACCGACAGCGCCACGGTCGCGCCCTATGACCCGTATCGCCAGACCGCAGTGATGCTGCATGGCCAGCGCGTGCCATTGGCGGCCAACTTCACTGCCGCGTACGGCCTGTGGCTTGCGAAGTCGGGCTTTGCCGCGCAGTCGCTGCGCTCGATGCTGGGCCGTGCGCGCGGCATCGATCGCCCGCATCTGTATCTGATGCAGCCCTACGACCCGAACCGGCGCGTGCTGCTGATGCTGCACGGCCTGGCCAGCAGCCCGGAGGCCTGGGTCAATGTCGCCAATGAAGTGATGGGCGATGAAACACTGCGGCAGCACTATCAGATCTGGCAGGTGTATTACCCCACCAACGCGCCGCTGGCGGTCAACCGCGCCGAGATCCAGGAACTGGTGCAACGCAGCCTGCGGCATTTCGACCCGCAGGGCGATGCGCCGGCCTCGCACGACATGGTGTTGATCGGCCACAGCATGGGCGGGGTGATCGGCCGCTTGCTGGTGTCTTCGTCCGGCGAGCAGATCTGGAACAGCCTGCTGGCCGACTACCGGCTGGAAGGCGAGCGCGGTGCGCGGATCCGGCAGAAGCTGTCGCCGCTGCTGCATTTTTCGCCGATGCCGCAGATCGGCCGCGCGATCTTCATCGCCGCCCCGCACCGCGGCACGCCGTTGGCCGAAGGCGGGTTGGGGCGCTTCGTCGGCCGCCTGGTGCGCCTGCCGATCGCCTTGCTGGATCGGTTCGGCGATGTGCTGCAGGACCTGGCCAACAGCGAGCGCGATGCACCGGGCGAGCCGCAACGCAAGCGGCGCCTGTTGCCGCCGACCAGCATCGACAACCTGCGCGATACCGACCCGTTCGTGCGCGCGGCCGCGGATCTGCCGATCGCGCCCTCGGTGCGCTACCACACCGTTATCGGCCGTGAAAAACCGCAGGTGCCGTTGGCCATGTCCGACGACGGTCTGGTGCCGTATCGCAGCGCCCATCTGGACGGTGCCACCTCCGAACTGGTGGTGACGTCCTGGCATAGCGTGCAGGAAACGCCGCAGGCGATCCTGGAGATCCGCCGCATCCTGCACGCAGAGTTGCAGGGTGCGGCATCGTCGCCGGCGCCGGCTGCCGTGCAATCCGCGACGGATCCGCCGACCGATGCTTCGGCCCAATCGGCTACCGACGCACCGACTGATCTGGCCACGCACTGACGGTCTGTCACGGCTGGGCAGTGCCTGGCCGGTCGTTGAGTGATGGTGTGCTGCAACAGGTCGTACAGCGGCGGTGCACCAGCAACGCAGGCTTCGGTGCATGCCTGCAGGGCCGCAGGCCCGGCTTAGCGCATTGTTTACCGCACCCGTGCTATCAGGCGGTTCCTCGAACAAGGAAGGTGCGATGCGCAAGACGTTGTCGGCAGTGCTGTGGGTGCCCATGTTGCTGCTGGGCTGCAGCCGCGGGGAGGGGCTGCAGGATCAGGCAGCTGCCGTTCCGGAATCGGCACCAACGGCGCAGCGAGCGTCTGGGTCCGCGCCAGCTCCGGCAGCTGAGCCAGCCAGCAGCCCGGCGGTTCCCGAGTTCCCGGCCATTCCGCAGATCGTGGTGCCCGACATCGCCGGCGTGACCCCGGCGCAGCGCGCATTGGAAGCGTCGCTGCAGGACATCCTCGACCCGATCGACGGCGTGCGCGTAGCGCCGGCGCGCTGTGACACCGGCGGAACGCTGATCAACGATGCCGGCATCACCAGCGTGGATGCCGACGGCAATCTGCTGCGCAACAGTGCGGCTGGCCTGTTCGCGCTCAAGGCCGACGGCAGTGGCACCGCCAACGTCGACGGCAGCCTGGTCCAGGTCAACGCCGATGGCAGCGGCACCATCAACAGCGCCGATGACGGCCAGAGCGAAGGCGCATTGATCCAGGTCGAAGCGTCGGGCGCGGGCACCTACAACGGCCCGGCCGGGCTGATCAGCCTGGACGGCAAGGGCGCCGGCACCTGGAACGGCAAGCACGGCCCGGTGGACAACCACGGCGACGGCAGCGGCACCTGGAACGGGCCGCGTGGCCTGGTGACCATCAACGCCGACGGTTCGGGTCTGTGGAACGGTCCCGATGGCCTGGTGCAAAACCATGGCGATGGCACCGGCACGGTGGGCACGCCGCCACGGCAGGTGCGGATGCCGCCGCTGCCCAAGGTGCCGCCTGCGGGCCGGTTTCCGCTGCTGCAGAAGTTCGCGCCGCCCGGCGCGCCATGCGGGTATGTGATCACCTTGAGCGACCGCATCCTCTTCGACTTCGACAAGGCAGACATCCGCCCGGACGCGGCGCGCGTGCTGGACACGCTGGCGGCTGCGCTCGGCAAGGTCAGCGTCGCGCAAATGGAAGTCCGCGGGCATACCGATGCCAAGGGCGGCGATGACTACAACCAGGTGCTGTCCGAGCGCCGCGCCAACGCGGTGCTCGCCGCGTTGCGCACGCGCGGCACCGCGCAGTCTGCCAGCGCCAAGGGCTATGGCGAGTCGCAGCCGGTGGCGCCCAATACCGTTAAAGGGCAGGACAATCCGGGCGGGCGCCAGCTCAATCGGCGCGTGGAGCTGTTCCTGCGCACTTAGCGCAGCGATCAAAACGACTGCGCAGCGCCAGGCGGGCGCGGCCGATGCTCGGAATCCTCAGGTACTGGCGGACACTCCGGTCCCTCCGCGCCGTCCGCGACCACCTGACGACTGCTCGCTACGTTTTGGTAGCCACGCTTAGTGGACTACGCCACGCATCGCTTGCGTGCGTGGCAGCGGTGGGCACGTTTTGCGTGACTCGGCTTCGATGCATGTCTGGTGGCATCACTGCGTGCGGTCACAGCGGATTGCAGGTTCCCTCAAGGCTGACTTGCATCAGACCGTCTGAGATGCGGAAGCGCATACATGCGCTGTCATGGGAATTCACGACTGATCCTGCAGGCACTGCCGGCGTCGCGCATGCTCGCGGTGATGCTCTTCTGTCTTGCAAACAGCAAACAGCAAACAGCAAACAGCAAACAGCACGCGGCGGCGGTGCATCAGCGCATCCACTACGCAATGCAGCTGCGAATCACGTCGCTGCACCGAATTCCTCAAATAGAGACCTGGTATTCATCAAGATTCATGCACGCAACCGGCGATTCGATCTTTCTCATTGCAGCAGCGATGCGAGCGTGACCGCTTGCGCACTTCAACGGCGCACGCCACCTGCCGCGCCCTCGACTATGCGTAATTCTGCATTCCCCGCGCGTGTTTGCACCGCATCGCGCACGCGTCACCGCACTGAAATATGCCCCGACCACCATGCGCCGCGCCTGCTTGCAGGTGATGCGCCGAGGAGCCGGCCGCGTCGAATGCCCCCACTTCTCGGTGGTCGTCATGTAGAGGCATGGCGGGCCGCTGCACCTTTGGATCTTTCATGATGCGTCGTTGTGTGTTGTTGCGTCCCTCGCGCCTGTCGCAGGCGCTGTGCCTCTCGTTGTGCATCGTGGGTGGCCATGCCGCCGCGCAGGACACCCAGGCCAACGCGCCCGCGCAGGGCCAGATGGCCACCTTGGACAAGGTCACCGTGGCGGCCACGCGTTACAACGCGACCGACATGCAAATGGCCGCCACCAACACCGTCAATGTGCTCTCGGCCGACGACCTCAAGACCACCGCCGTGCACAACGTGGCCGAAGCGCTGGGGCTGATGCCTGGCGTCAATGTCATCAACACCGGGCAGTCGTATTTCGGCGGCATCGACGGTGCTGCGCGTGGCGAGGGTATGTTCTCCTCGGTACGCGGCCTCAATGCCGAATACAACGTCAACCTGATCAACGGCGTCAACGTCGCGCAAGGCATGCCGTACAGCCGCGGCGTGCAACTGAGCCTGCTGCCACCCTCCGGCTTGCAGACCATCGTGTTGAACAAGACCTCCACCGCCGACATGGATGGCGATGCGATTGGCGGCACCATCGATTACCGCACCCCCAGCGCGTTCGATTCGCCAGACCGCCAGGGCGGCAGCATCACCCTGAGCGGGCGCATGGAAAGCCGCGCGCGTGATTACGGCGATTCCGGGCTGGGCAGTGGTGCCGCCGGCGACTGGCATGCGCGCTTCGGTGCCGATGGTCAGTTCGGTGTGGCCGTCAGTGCGTACTACGACGAGCGCCATTTCGTGAACAGCGAAGTGGCCGGCGCCTCTGCCGCGCGCAGCGATGGCTCATGGGAATTTGCCCGCACCGATGCCAGTGGCGCGCTGGCGGCAGGCACCGATCCGCAGGACGCGTTGCAGAGCACCGGCGTGAACATCGGTTATTCGCAAGGCGATACCCGCCGTTACGGCGGCAACGCCGCGTTCGACTGGCGTGTGGACCCCAGTCTGCATCTGTACGCCCGCATGACCTACGCGTTTGCCAAGACCGAACAGAACACCGGCTACACGCAATTTGTGCCGGCCAATGTCAGCTATACGCAGATCGGTACCAGCGGCATCTACCAGCCGCAGATCAATCGCGTGGCCGTGCGCTATTGGTACGAAACCAACCCGGAAGAAGCAGACCTGGCCACCATCCAGTTCGGTGCCGAGAAACAGCTGGGGCACTGGACGTTCGCACCGAATGTGTTTTACGGCACCGGCAATAACGATCGCCCGGACCATGTGGAAATCTCCGCGCGCAACGATCAATACAGCTCCACCAACTTTGCCTACGGTGCCAACCGCTTCATCAGCTACGACGGCGACGGCTTCCCGATTCCATTGCTGACGCCGGCGATGCAGGCGCAGGCCTCGGATGTCGGCAGCTTGTTTGCACGGCGGACGGGGCAGATTTCCAAGCAATACAGCGGCCAGGACAAGGGCGGCGGCAAGCTCGATGTGAGCTACGACTTCGACGACGGCGTGCTGAGCCGGATTGCATTCGGCGTGAAGTATGTGGACAGCTCGCGCAGCTTCACCGACCGTGATTGGACCAACGCCAAGTACACCGATGGCACCTTGCTGCGCGACACCGGCCTGGTGGCGCAGCGCTACGACGCCGTGTACCCGGGCCAGTACGCGCTGCCCACGCTGCGGCTGAGCAACGATGCCCTCAATGCCTTGATCGCGCGCACGCTCACGCCGGAGAGTTTCGACAGCTGCGGGCGGCTGGCGGTCAACAATCTCAACTGCAACACCATGCGCGCCACCGAAGCGGTGAGCGCGGCCTATGTGATGGCCACGCTGCGCACCGGTAACTGGGAAATCCTCCCCGGCCTGCGTTTTGAGCACACCAGCATCGACAACACCTTCTGGGCGCAGCCAGCCGCTGTGGGCGGCGTGGAGCAGGTGGGCGCCTTCGCCAACAACCAGACCCGCTACAACGTGGTGTTGCCCAGCGTGTTCGTGAATTACCGCCCCGACGGCGATGGCGCGGTCTATCGCGGCTCGGTGTGGACCAGCTACACGCGCCCGGCATTCGTGCAACTCGGCGGCGGCCGCTCCACCGATATTTCTGCCGATGGCCAGACCACCATCACCGAAGGCAACCCGGATCTGAAGCCGATCAAGTCGCTCAACGTGGATCTGTCCGGCGAGTGGCAGAACGATGCGGGCGGCCACGCCATGCTGGCCGGCTACTACAAGCGCCTCACCGACTACATCTACGAGAGCGGTTCGGATGCCGCCAACGCTGGCGAGAGTGGAACCGCCAGCACGCGCTTCGTGCGCCCGCAAAACGGTGGCGACGGCCGCGTGCTCGGCATGGAAGCGGCGGTGCGGCAAACCTTCCAGGGCCTGCCGGCACCGTTGGACGGCTTCGGCATCGGCGCCAACGTGACGCGCCAGACCACGCGCGTGGATCTGGGCGAGGAAGGCTTCGCGCACGAACGCATCCAGAACGCGCCGGACCTGCTCGCCAACGCCGAGGTGTTCTACGAAAAAGGCCCGTGGTCGGTGAATCTGAGTTACCACTATTCCGGCGAATACGTGTCGGTCTACGACTACCTCAACCAGGGCGCGCGTTGGGACAACCTGTGGATCAAGCCGATCACCCGCGTGGACCTGCACGTGGGCTACGCGCCCACCGACCATCTGCGCGTGGATCTCTCGGTGGCCAACCTCACCAAGCAGCACAGCTACTGGGCGCACGTGGGCCACGACAACACGGCCATCTCGGACATCGTCGATTCCGGCATGACCAGCCTGGTGACGGCCAAGTATGTGTTCTGATCCCGCTGCAGTGGTGGTTGCAGAATTGAAGTCACTGCGGACGTTCGCGCGCAGGCCAGCGCGGCTGCGGGCCACTACAGCTCCTCTGCGCCGGCAAACGCTCGGCGTGCTGCTGGTGGCCGCGCTGTCGCTGGGCTGTACACCACGGCCGACCCCGGCGGCGTCAGCTGCCAGCGCGACCTTGGAACGGGTGGTGGTGGTGTTCCGGCACGGCGTGCGTGCGCCGCTGCAAGGCGAAGCGGTCGCGGCGCATTACGCCGACGCACCCTGGCCGCAATGGTCCACGCCAGCGAGCCTGGTCACCCCGCATGGCCGCAAGGCGGTGCAGCTGAGTGGCGAGTATCTGCGGCAGTGGTTGGTGCAACAGGCGCTGCTGCCCCGCAATGGCTGCCCGACGCCAGGCAGCCTGACGGTCTGGGCCAATACCGACCAACGCACCATCGACAGCGGCGCGTTGCTGGCCGACGCCCTTGCGCCTGGCTGCAACGTGCAGGCAGGGCATCGCGCGGTCGGGAGTAACGATCCGTTGTTCCGGCCGATCGAAGCCGGTGCCGTGCCTTTCGATGCGAACGCGGCGGTTGCAGCGATCCAGCGTGAAACCGGCGGCCCGGCCGCCTTGCTGCAGGGGCATGCCGCGGAATTGCAGGCCTTGCAGCAGATCCTGGGCTGCACCAAAACACCTTGTGACTTTGCGCGCATGCCGTCCACCCTGAAGCCTTCGGCGGACGGCCGCGGCTTGGCGCTGGGCGGGCCGATCGACCTGACCTCCGGCACCGGTGAAGTACTGCTGCTGCAATACGCCGAAGGCATGCCGCTGTCGCAGGTCGGCTGGGGGCGCGCCACACCCGAGCGCCTGGCGCAGGTGTCGCGCCTGCACGCGCTGCTGTTCGACATCTATGCGCGGCCGCATTACATGGCCTCGCGCTCGGGTGCGCCGCTGGCGCGCGAGGTGCTGCAGCGCTTCGGCGACGCGCAGGCGCCAAAGGTGTCTGTCTTCGTCGGCAGCGACACGCATATCGCGGCGTTGAGCAGTCTGCTGGGCGTGCACTTCCATCTACCCGGTTATGGCGCAGACGATCCACCGCCCGGTGGCGCGTTGGTGCTGGGTTTGTGGCGCACGCCCGACGGCCATCGCAGCGTGCGCGCGCAGTACCTGGCGCAATCGCTGGACCAATTGCGCACATTGGCATCGCTGGATCTGGACCACCCACCGTTGCAGCAGACGTTGGCGTTAGGCGTTTGCGCTGGTGAGCAGCGGATGGCGTGCCCGTTGCTGGCGTTTACGCAGGCGCTGGAGCGGCGACTGCAGCCCTCGCCGTGAGGTGATGGAGTTGCGTCGGCGGCTTGGTCGCATTCGTGGGGCGATGCTGCGTGGCCGGCATGTTGCAAACGGATGATGCACGCGGTTTTTACCCTCGACTGCTAACGAGAGCTACTGGTGCGCACATGCGTGTTGGCTTTATGCCTCTTGCGAGATATAGGCCGCGTAGGTGCCTGCACCGACTAACAATGGGCATGCCCAGCCCGTTACACGCGCAGCGTCTTTGATGACGGATGCGCGTGCGCAATCCCCGTAGCTCCCGTGCGCGATGTTGGTCGATACGCGCGGCGCCGCATCCGGGAGCGGGACACGCCGTGAATCCGTCCATGGAGGCTCGGTAGCGGCATCCATGCCGCTACACGGTCCCGCTCCCGGATGCGACGCCGCGCTGCCAAGCCGTGCCATGGCTGATCGCACCGCGAACATCTCTTTGATCAAGCGCGACGTGTCCGAATTTCGCTGTTTATCAGGGCGGCATCGATGCGAATTTTTTGCCGGCGAAGGTCGCGCTCCAAACATCGCTACGCCGATACGGAACAGATCGGTCTGCGCCAACAGGCTGGCCGCCATCAGCGCGACATGTGTGGCCGGTGACGCCGCTACGTTGGCGATCGCCTGGAAACCCGGCAACGCCGTTCCTTCCGCCATCGACCACAACCGGCGGTGCTTGTGCGCGTGCCGGCGCGGGGCCCTATGCGGCATGGATGCCGCGTGGAAGCGTACATGGGCTTACTTGCGGCGTGTCCCATGCCGACATGCGTGCAGGCGCGCTCGCTATCCGAAGCCGTCGCACATCACTGCCAGGCGTCGCGCGTAAGACTGTGCGGTGTACGGAACTGCACCCGAAGACGGGACACGCCGCGCCTGCATCGCCACAAGCTCGCCAACGACGTCCATGCCGCCAAAACGCAAATGGGCCGCATCAGCGGCCCATTTGCATTACCAAGCACGCTCCCGTGGGAGCCGCTGGCTTACTTCAGCTTTGCAGCAGCGCGCAGGGCCTCTGCACGGTCGGTCTTTTCCCACGAGAACGACGTTGCGCTGTGCTGCGCGCCGGTGCCGTCGGTGTAGGTGAAGTCCTTCGGCTTGCGGCCGAAGTGACCGTAGGAGGCGGTCTGCTGGTACATCGGGTGAATCAGGTCGAGCATCTGGATGATGCCGAACGGACGCAGGTCGAAGTGCTTGCGGATCAACTTCTCGATCAGCTCGTCGGCGATCTTGCCGGTACCGAAGGTGGTGACCGAAATCGAGGTGGGCTCGGCCACGCCGATGGCGTAGGAAACCTGCACTTCGCAACGGTCGGCCAGGCCGGCCGCCACGACGTTCTTGGCCACATAGCGCGCCGCATAGGCTGCCGAACGGTCGACCTTGGACGGATCCTTGCCCGAGAACGCGCCGCCGCCATGACGGGCCCAGCCGCCGTAGGTGTCCACGATGATCTTGCGACCGGTCAGGCCGCAATCGCCCACCGGGCCGCCGATCACGAACTTGCCGGTCGGGTTGATGTGGAACTTGGTGCCCTTGTGCAGCCACTTGGCCGGCAGCACCGGCTTGAGGATTTCCTCGCGCACCGCTTCGATCAGGTCCTTCTGCTTGACGCCCGGGTCGTGCTGGGTCGACAGCACCACCGCATCGATCGCGGTGGCAACGCCGTCTTCATAGCGCAGGGTGACCTGCGACTTGGCATCCGGACGCAGCCAGGACAGCGCGGAGTTCTTCTTCTTGCGGATCTTGGCCTGCTGCTCGACCAGGCGGTGCGACAGGTGGATCGCCGCCGGCATGTAGCTGTCGGTCTCGTTGGTGGCATAGCCGAACATCAGGCCCTGGTCGCCGGCACCCTGCTGTTCGGGGTTCTTGCGGTCCACGCCCTGGTTGATGTCCGGGGACTGCTTGCCGATCAGGTTCAGCACACCGCAGGTCTCGCCGTCGAAGCCGACGTCGGAGCTGTTGTAGCCGATATCCAGGATCACCTTGCGGGTCAGCGCTTCCAGGTCGATCCAGGCACTGGTGGTCACTTCGCCGGCAACGATCGCCACACCGGTCTTGACCATCGTCTCGCACGCCACGCGGGCACGCTTGTCCTGGGCCAGGATGGCATCCAGCACTGCGTCGGAGATCTGGTCGGCGATCTTGTCCGGATGGCCTTCGGAGACCGATTCGGAGGTGAACAGGTAGCTGGACATCAGGCTTATATCCCTTAATTCGGATGAAAAGATGGGTGCGGATGATACACGCCCACGGTGACCGTTGCATTGTGCGCCTGAACGGGCATCGGTGGGGTTAAGCCACGTCGATCGGCCGCAGCGGCCAGGGCGAGGGTAGGTGATTTGCACCTGCATGCGGGGCCGGTGTCAGACATCCCCGCGTCGGGCTTCGGCAGCACCGCGCAAGCAGGTTCGGCCTGCTAGCATCCGGCGATGGATTCCTTGACACAGATCGTACTCGGCGGCGCGATTGCCGCCGCCATCGCGCCGGCCGGTCAGCGTCGCGCGGCCTTGCTGGCCGGCGCGGCGTTGGGCACCTTGCCCGACCTCGACTCACTGGCGCTGCTGCCGCTCACCGACGACCCGGTGACCCTGATGACCGTGCACCGCAGTGTCAGCCATTCGCTGTTCGTGCTGCCGCTGGTGGGCTGGCTGATCTGGTGGCTGTTTCGGCGCTATGGCGACGGCCGCGTGGCCGGTGCGCCCAAGCGTTGGTTCTGGGCGATCCAGCTGGCCTTGATCACCCATCCGCTACTGGATGCCTTCACCGTCTACGGCACCCAGCTGTGGTGGCCGCTACACCCGCATCCGGCCATGTGGTCGAGTGTGTTCATCATCGACCCGGCCTACACGCTGTGGCTGCTGCTGGCCTGCGCGGTGGCCTGGTTTGCGCGCGCACGGCCGCTGGCTCAGCGTGCGTTGGTTGCCGGGCTGGTGCTGAGCTCGGCCTACCTGGGCTGGTCGCTGCTGGCCAAGCAGCTGGTCGACCAGGAGGCCGACCGCGCGCTCGCTGCGCTGGGGCTGGGCGATGCGCCGCGCTTCTCGGTGCCGATGCCGCTCAACACGCTGCTGTGGCGCGTGGTGGCGATGACCCCGAATGGCTACGTGATTGGCGAGCGTTCGCTGGTGGCCGATAGCGGCCCGATGCAGTTCCGCGGCTTTTCCAGCAATACCCAGGCGCTGGGCGAGGTGGCCGCGTTTGACTCGGTGCGCCGGCTCACCTGGTTCAATCGCGGTTTCATGCGCGCACGGCTGGTCGACGACGACCTGATGCTCAGCGACCTGCGCATGGGCCTGGAGCCGGACTACAACTTCAACTTCGTGGTCGCCCATCGCGATGATGGGCAATGGAAGCCGATCATGCCGCGCCAGGTCCAGGCGGCGTACCGTGCGCCGGTGGCGCGCGACCAGATCGGCGCGGTGCTGGCACAGATGTGGCACCGCATCTGGCACGCGCCAACCGGCAAGGCGCTGACCGGCGATCTGGACGACAGCGCTGCGCCGGCCTCGGCCAAGGTGCAATAACACCGGTCTCGTAGCGGGTTTCATGCGGCTGCGCGGCGCATGGGCGATGTGCCACGCATGCCGATGCGATCAGGTGTGGCTGCATCTGCGGAAAGGTGACGTGCGCTGCGCGCAGTCTTGGCGCGGCGACCGCAAACACGGTGAACTGGCTCAGGCAGCGGCGTGCAGCGGCGGCGGCACGCCGGCAATCAAGGCGTCGAAGTAATCGCGGGTCAGTGCGAGCTGCGCCTCGGGTGTTTCGGCCCGATTGACCACCGCGCGGAAGTCCGCACTCTGCGGATGATCCTTCGCATACCACCCCAGATGCTTGCGCGCGATGCGCACGCCCTGCGGCTGCCCGTAGAAGGCGTGCAGCGCTTGCAGATGCCCGAGCAAGGTGTCGCGCACGAAGGCCAGCGATGGCGGCGGCAGCAACGCGCCGGTCGCCAGGTAATGCGCTACCTCGCCAAAGATCCACGGCCGGCCCTGCGCAGCGCGGCCAATCATCACCGCGTCCACGCCGGTGTCGCGCAGCACCTGCGCGGCCTTCTGCGGCGAATCGATATCGCCGTTGGCGATCACCGGAATCTGCAGCGCGGCCTTGATCTGCGCGATGGTGGCGTACTCGGCCGTGCCGGTGTAATGCTGGTCGCGGGTGCGCCCATGCACGGCCAGCGCGGCGATGCCGCAATCCTGCGCGATGCGTGCGATGGTCGGGCCGTTGCGGTGGTCGCAGTCCCAGCCGGTACGGATCTTCAAGGTCACCGGCACATCCACCGCGCGCACCACCGCGCTCAGGATGCGCGCCACCAGGTCTTCATCGCGCATCAGCGCCGAGCCGGCCCAGGCATTGCAGACCTTTTTGGCCGGGCAGCCCATGTTGATGTCGATCAGCTGCGCGCCGTGGTCGACGTTGTAGCGCGCCGCTTCGGCCAGCTGCTGCGGTTCGGTACCGGCGATCTGCACGCTGATCGGATCCGGCTCGCCGGCATGGTCCATGCGATGCAACGATTTGCGCGTGCCCCAGAACCGCGGATCGGAGATGGTCATCTCCGACACCGCCAGGCCCGCACCCAGCCGCTTGCACAGCAAGCGGAACGGCTTGTCGGTGACGCCCGCCATGGGGGCGAGGATCACCTTGGGGGCGATGGTGTAGGGGCCGATCTGCATGCGGGCATTGTAGCTGGGGTGGGGAAGGGAGTCGGGAATGGGGATTGGGGAATCGTAAGAGCGGTGGCGGGCTTCGGCCTGAGCGATTGCTAGGAGTCGTTCGAGCGATGTCGGCGTGATTGGCAAAGTGCGACCTGTAAAGGACGACAGTGGCGGGAGTATTGGTTGGCCGTACCTCACTCCAACTGTGCTGTGGAGTTGACTGTCTTCCGTCGTACCCTCACCCCAACCCCCGCTTCGCGCCCCTGCCCGGGCTTGCGGCGCGGGCGCTCCAAGGCACACGCACCACTGGCGCGTAAGCAGCGCCTTGTCGCCCCGCGGGGAGAGGGGCTTCTCCATCCTTCTCCCTCGGGAGAAGGTGGCGCGTCAGCGCCGGATGAGGGTACGGGCGCCCGACGCTGCATCATGCCTCGCCTCCTTACCCGAGCGACTGTCCGAGGAAGAAGACCGAAGTTCCGCTGGGAGCGCGGTTCGCAGCATCCGTCGGCAGACAGGTCTCAACATGCCGTTCGCCAATCAAAACAGTCTCTAACATGCAGGCCAACGCCCTGAACGCAAAAGGCGACCGCATCGCTGCGGTCGCCTTCGTCGTCGCGTAAAGTGTGCGGCTCACACCGCCGGTTCGGGCACCATGCGCGGCATCGAGGTCGCCGCGCCTTCCACTTCGGTGGAGCGTGCGGCGTAGCGCGTGGCAAAGCGTACGTGGGTGATGAAGCTTGCATTGGGCGAGTGCGCCAGCGAAGCCACCAGCGCGCCGTTGAAGGCATCGCCCGCACCGGTGGTATCCACCGTCTGCGCGCTTTCCGCGCCCACGCGGTAATGCGCCTGGGTGTCGCCGCGCAGCTGTTCTTCGGCGTGCGAAATGAAGGCGCCCACCGCGCCCAGCGTCACCACCACGGTGCCGCCTGGCAGCAGCTTGCGGCACAGCGAATGCAGCGTATTGCCGTCCAGCGCCGCCACATCGTCGGCGTTGATGCGCTCGCCAACGTGGCGGCCGAGCAGCGCGGCAAACTCGGTCTCGTTCGGCGTCAGTACGTCGGAGAGCTTGAGCAGGCTGATCGAGGTCGGCGCGTTGGCCGGCGCGGCGTTGAGCACCGTGAGCACACCGCATTCGCGTGCCAGCGCCAGCGCCGATTCCACCGTTTCGGCCGGCGATTCCAGCTGCGCCAGTAACACGCGTGCCGAGGTCACCAGCGCGCGCTGGTTGTCGACAAACCCGGCGCTCAGCACCGAATTGGCGCCGGCACCGATCACGATGGTGTTGCGGCCATGCGCGTCGACATAGATGCCGCCGGTGCCGGTGGGCTCATTGCTGGGCTCGGCGATCAGCGCAAACCCGTCCTGCGCGGCCAGCGAACGCGCCAGTGCACCGCCGGCATCGTCGCCCAGCGCGCACAGGAAGTGCGTCTTGGCGCCGGCACGTGCGGCGGCAACCGCCTGGTTGAACCCCTTGCCGCCGGGACCGGTGCTGTAGCGACCGGCGATGGTGGCACCCGGCGCGGGCAGGGCATCACAGCGCCACACGTGATCGACATTGAAGGACCCGACAACGACGACCGAACTCATAAATACCTGCTTGCTTGAATGACTAAGATGACACGTGGCGTGCAGTGATTAGACCGGCACGCCGATGAACCGGCGCCGCCTCACCCGAAGTGCGACAGCACCCCGGCAATGGTAGCGGTCATGAACGTGGCGATCGAACCGCCGAGCACCGCGCGCAGGCCGAACTTGGCCAGATCGTGACGGCGTTCCGGTGCCAGGCCGCCGATCCCGCCGATCTGGATCGCGATCGAGCTGAAGTTGGCGAAGCCGCACAGCGCATAGGTGGCGATCAGCCGGCCTTCCTCGCTCAGACGCACGCCGGGCACCTGGCCCTTCACGATCTGCGACAGCTCGGTGTAGGCGACGAACTCATTGATCACCACCTTCTGCCCGATCAGCGAACCGACCGTTGTCGCGTCCGCCCACGGCGTGCCGATCACCCAGGCCACCGGTGCGAGCACGTAGCCGAAGATGGTCGACAGGTTGGTCGGGCGGCCCAGCGCGGCGGCCGCGCCGGTGATCTCGCCCAGCCAGGTCAGCGGTGCGTTGATCAGCGCGATCAGCGCAATGAAGGCCAGCAGCATCGCGCCGATGTTCAGCGCCAGGCGCAGGCCATCGCCGGCGCCGGCCGCGGCCGCGTCGATGACGTTGCTGGTGGTCTTCTCCACTTCCATCTTGACCGTGCCGCGGGTCAGCGGCGTGCCGGTTTCCGGCACCAGCAGCTTGGCCACCACCAGCGTTGCCGGCGCGGCCATGATGCTGGCGGCCAGCAGATGCTTGGCATAGAACGCCTGCTGCGCCGGGTCGCTGCCACCGAGCATGCCCACGTACGCGGCCAACACGCCGCCGGCGATGTGCGCCATGCCGCCGATCATCATGGTCAGCAGCTCGGACTGGGTCATCTTCGGGATATACGGGCGCACCGTCAGCGGCGCCTCGGTCTGGCCGATGAACACGCTGGCGCACACGCTGGTGGTTTCGGCGCCGGACACGCGCATCACCTTGGTGATCGCCCACGCCATCGCCCGCACGATCACCTGCATCACGCCCAGGTGGTAGAGCACGCCCATCAGCGCGGAGAAAAAGATGATGGTGGGCAATACCTGGAACGCAAAGATGAAGCCGTAGCTGTCGATGTTCATCAGGTTGCCGAAAATGAAGGTAGACCCCTCATTGACGAAGCTCAGCACCTTCACGAACCCCTTGCCCAGCGAGTCGAACACGTCGCGTCCGCCTGGCACCAGCAGCACCAGCGCAGCGAACGAGATCTGCAACAGCAGGCCGGTGGCGACCAGCTTCCAGTCGATCGCACGGCGGTTGGTCGAAAACAGCCAGGTAATGCCGATAAGCACCACCAGACCGAACAGGCCGAACCCGATCCTCCCCAAACCTTCGACCATTCCAATCCCCGGGCTGCTGACGGCAAAACGAGAAGCCTAGAGCAGGGGGTGTCGGTGGGCAAGGCGAGGGGTGTTCAGACGCCGCCGCCGGCCGCAGAGCGTGGCGCATCGGGCAGGGCGATCGCGCCCGGTGCCATGGTGCCGGCGGCCGTGCGCAAATCGGCCGGTACGCTGCGGGTGCTGGGGCGTGGCGTGAAGGGGGGAATGCGGCGCGCTGATGGCCTCCAGGAGCGCCGCGTATTCGAGTGAGCGGAGCATGTGCGCAATCAAGCGAAATGCCTTGAAGCGCCGAGGTGACGCCTGGAAGAAGTGGAGGTGGATGCCGGCAGCCGCGCATGCGTGCAACCCGGACCCACATCCGGGCGGCGTTCGCCTGCGGCCACCAGGCCGCGCGCACATTCCAGACAGCGCTGTCTCGTCACGTGCCTGTCTGGCTCGCCGCCAAGCTGCAACGCTGCACCCGATTCCCGATTCCCGATTCCCGATTCCCCAATCCCCAATCCCCAATCCCCAATCCAACGCCATCTCCTACACTGCGCACGCCGGTCCGGGGCGCGGTGCGCCGGAGGCTGCTGGAGTCTACCAATGCATTACCGTCGTCTCGGATCCACCGGGCTGCAATTGTCGGCCTTGTCGTTCGGTGCCTGGGTCACCTTCGGCAAGCAGATCGGCCGCAGCGAGGCGCGCAACCTGATCGCCGCAGCGTGGGACAACGGGGTCAATTTCTTCGACAACGCCGAGGTCTATGCACGCGGGCGCGCCGAGGAGGTCATGGGCGATGTGATCGGCGACCTGCGGCTGCCGCGCGATGGCTACTGCGTGTCCAGCAAGGTGTTCTTCGGTGCGGTGGACGACCCGCGGCCCACCCAGCGCGGGTTGTCGCGCAAGCACGTTACCGACGCCTGCCATGCCGCGCTGCGCCGGCTGCGGGTGGACTACCTGGACCTGTACTTCTGCCACCGGCCCGACCCGGACACCCCGATCCAGGAAACCGTACGCGCCATGGACGCGCTGATCCGCCAGGGCAAGGTGCTGTACTGGGGCACCTCCGAGTGGGGCGCCGAGCAGCTGCGCACTGCGCTGGAGATCGCCGCGCGCGAACACCTGCATGCGCCGGCGATGGAGCAGCCGCAGTACAACCTGCTGCACCGCAGCCGCCTGGAGCAGGAATACGCGCCGCTGTGCGAGGCCGGCCTGGGCACCACGATCTGGTCGCCGTTGGCCTCTGGCCTGCTGACCGGCAAGTACAACGCCGGCGTGGATGCCGACAGCCGCTTGGGCCAGCCCGGCAACGCCTGGCTGCAGAACGAAGTGCTGGGCACGCCGGAAAGCCGGCGGCTCGAGCGCGCGCGTGCATTCAGCGCTGTGGCGGCCGAGCTGGGGCAGTCGCCGGCGCGGCTTGCGATCGCCTGGTGCCTGCGCAACCCGCATGTGTCCACGGTGATCCTCGGCGCCAGCCGGGTCGCGCAGCTGGAAGAAAACCTGGCCGCATTGCAGACCCTGGAGCAGGTGGATGCCGCCGGCTGGGCGCAGGTGGACGCAGCCACGCGGTGAAGCGGCACGGCTGAGACGTCGCAGCGCTTGGTGGCGGTGTTGGGGTCCTGGCCAAGCGGGTGGTTTGTTTCCGGAACGGCCTGGCCGCTGGCGTCGAGCGCATCGTGCCGCCCAGGCCGGTTTGGACACACGCACGGCCTGCGCGCGTACCCAATTCCGCCCGCAGATCCAGCGCTGAGCGGCGGTGTCGGTCAGCTGGTGCGAGCGCTGCGCGCGCCATTAATGGCAAGCAGTCCATCGTTGCCGTAGTGAGCGACCATGACCGCAGGACACCAGGTCCGGCGATAGGGTCTTGCCTGAGCCACTGCCAGCCACGCAGCGGCTCGTTGCCGCAAGCCTGATGCGGCATACGAGATGCGCTTCGCTGCGCACATGCACGCCAGATGCCGAGTTTCGATTGACAATTCCAATCGAAAAGCATGACCCAATGCAAAGATCCAGCCATTCAAATGAGAATGGCTCTTGATCAATAAATGAGAATGGTTATTATTTGTCTGGCCAACCGACTGGAGATCCAGATCATGACCGCTCACCCCGTGCTGCTCCGCTCCGAACCGGTCAACCTGCGCGACCGCGCTGCGCCGCGTGCCGTTCCCGCCGAAGACCTCATCAGCAGCGAGGCGCTGCTCAAGGGCCGTCGCGAAGTGCTGATCCAGCATGGCGACCGCATCTATCGCCTGCGCCATACCAGCAACGACAAGCTGATCCTGACCAAGTAAGTCCCGGCGAAGGCCGCGCCTGCGCGCGCCGTCCGCTGCCTGCCACGGGCGTTGCCATCGCCGTCCGTGCGTTCTCTCTCCACCCTCGGCTAACGGTCGCGGCGATTGCCGTCTGCGTGGCCGAGGGTTCTTCCAAAGGTTACCGATGATCCGCCTGCATCCGCTGGTGGTTGCGCTGTCACTGGCGCTGCCCGTTGTTCCCCTGTGCGCCATTGCTGCCGAAGCCGATGCCGGCGCTGCCGCGGCGCGCGACGTGCATGACTTCGATCGTTTGCAGGTCACCGCCACGCGCACCCAGCGCGCCTTGGTGGAGGTGCCGGGCACCGTGGATGTGATCGACCGCGAGCAGCTGGACAACCAGTTGGTGCGCGAGCTCAAGGATCTGTTCCGTTACACGCCCGGCGTGTCGGTCACCAGCACCAGCGGGCGCTTCACCGGTGCCAGCGGCGTGCGCATCCGCGGTCTGGATGGCAACCGCGTGGCGATCCTGGTCGACAACGTGCCGGTGTCGGACACCTTCAATTTCGGCAGCTATCTCAATGCCAACCGCAATTTCGTGGACCTGGAAACGCTCAAGCGGGTCGAGGTGGTGCGTGGCCCGGCCAGTTCGCTGTATGGCTCCGATGCACTGGGCGGTGTGGTGGCCTTCGTGACCAAGGATCCGTCGGATTACCTCAGCGCCGACAAGCACAGCTATGTGGGATTGAAGTTCGGCTACGAAGGCGACTGGAACGGCCTGTTCGCCGGCGCCACCGGCGCGTTCGGTGGCGAGCGCTGGAGCGGCATGGTCGCGGTGAGCCATCGCCAGGGCCAGGAAGCGCAGAACCAGGGCGATAACCGCGCCCGCAACTACACCCGCACCGCACCCAATCCGCAGCAGGTCGATGGCCGCAGCGTGCTGGGCAAGCTGGTGTATGCGCCCAACGCGCAGCAGCGCTTCAAGCTCACCGTGGAGGGCAATGAAGACTATGGCCGCATCGAGGCGTTGAGCGGTATCGATGCGCGCAGCCCCAGCGCATCGCAACGCATTCTGTCGCAGGACGGCCGCGACCATCAGACCCGCGCGCGGGTGTCGCTGCGCCACGAACTGGATGCGCTGGATACCGCGCTTGCCGACGACCTGTTCTGGCAGCTCTACCGCCAGGACAGCGCAAGCCTGCAGCGCACCGACGAGTTGCGCGGCAACACCACGCGCCGGCACAACGAACATCACTTCGACCAACGCGTTTACGGCCTGTTGGTCAATGCGCACAAGGCGATCGACACCGGCACGCTGCGGCACGACATCACCTACGGGCTGGAAGGCTCCTGGACCGACACCCGCGAGAAGCGCGACGGATATTCGCTCAACCTGGCCAACGGTGCGGTGAGCAAGCTGGTGGGGCAGGACCTGTTCCCGGTGCGCGATTTCCCGATGAGCGAGACCACCAAGCTGGGCGTGTACGCGCAGGACGAAATGCGGCTACTGGACGGGCGGTTGTCGCTGATTCCCGGCGTGCGCGTGGATTATTTCCGGCTGTCGCCGCGCGTGGATGACATCTTCCGCCAGGACAATCCGGGCGTGGCCGCCGAAACCATCGACGAGCAGCAGGTGTCGCCCAAGTTCGGTGCGGTGTGGCGGTTTTCGGATGCGTGGTCGGCCTATGCCAACTATGCGCACGGATTCCGCGCGCCGCCGTACAACGACGTCAATATCGGCTTCACCAATCTGCAGGCGCGCTACACCGCCATCGCCAATCCGGACCTGAAATCGGAAACCAGCCGCGGTGGCGAGCTCGGCCTGCGCTTCAATGACACCGTCGGCTACCTTGGGGTCAGCGTGTATTACACCGATTACCGCGACTTCATCGAATCCTATGCACCGGCCGGCGTCAACGCCGAAGGCTTGCTGCTGTTCCAGTCGCGCAACGTGGACGATGTGGTGATCAAGGGTGCCGAGGCGCGTGCCGGTGTCGACCTGGGCGCGCTGGCCGGCTGGCAGGGCTGGTCGGTCAATAGCGCGGTGGCGTATTCGCAAGGCGACAACCTTACCGACGACACGCCGCTCAATTCGGTCGACCCATTGCGCGGCACGCTGGGCGTGGCGTTCGACAGCGAGCGCTGGGGTGCGGAAGTGATCGGCACGTTCGTGGCGCGCAAGCGCCGCCCGCAACTGGCCAGCTATTACACGCCCGGCGGCTATGCCACGCTGGACCTGATGGGCCACTGGGAATTCGCACCGGGTGCCAAGGTCACCGCCGGTATCTTCAATCTCGCCGATCGGCGCTATGTCGACTGGAACGCGTTGCCCAACGGCACGCTGGACAGCAGCACGGTGCTCGATCGCTTCACCGGCGCCGGGCGTACCGCCTCGGTCAGCCTCGCCGTGAGCTGGTAGCGGCCATGCCGATCGCCCACCCAATGCCGCTCGCGCATGCGCGCACTGCCCATCGTGCCTTGCCGCAACCACGGCAGCTGATGGCCCTGGGCACGGTGCTGTGCGTCTATCGCCCTTCGCTCGGCGATGAACGCGATGGTTGGCAGCATGCGGTGTCGGCGGCAGCGTTCCGTCAGGTCGACAGCGATGGCCTGCGCGAAAGCATCTGGTTCTTCGATGCCGGCGGCAGCAGCTGCTGGCGCCTGTGCCTGCTGCCCGATAGCGATTTTCTGGCCTGGGATCGCCTGGTCTCGCGGTTGCCGGCGTTGCCGATCGACGGCCAGGGGTTGGGCGTGGGCGAGCGCCTGTGGCGGCGCCTGGCTGGACGGATGCGTGGCGACAGCTGGCGGCTGAGCGCGCTGCGGCTGCATGCCGGTAGTAGCCGTGATCACCCGCTCGGCGCAACGTTGGCCAGTGTCTCTGCGCTCGGCGCGGAAGTGGCCGCACGCCTGGCGCGCGAAGAAGGCATCGACGGCCGCGTGGCGGTGGATGATTGCTGCTGCGCACGTGCCGCCGCCCTGCGCCATGCTGCCAGCGCCAATGCGCCGGGCAACGGCGATCCGCAGGCCATGACGGCCTCCTTGTTGCGGCTGCGCCGCTAACGTTCACCCTTTACAGACGAGCCTTCCGATGATCCGAGCGTTTCCCCGTTATCTTGCCGCGGCCTTGGCGCTGTTGCCGCTGGTGGCTGCCGCCGATGCCCAGCGTGACCGTGCCAGCATCCTGGCGATGCAGGGCGAGTACGCCGTGGACTTTGCCTTCGACGAAACCGTGCTGCTCAAGCCGGGCTACGAACGCGCCTCGGCGATGCGCAGTGGTGCCAACGAAGTGGTCATCGTGGTGGAGGATTCGCCGCGCAAGGTGGTGCTGCAGCATCTGCTGGTGGACGAGAAAACCAAGCATGTGACCAAGCACTGGCGGCAGGACTGGACCTATGAAGCACCGCAACGTTTCGAGTTCAGTGCCGAACAGACCTGGCAGGTGCGCGCGCTGCCTGCGGCCGTGACACAGGGAGCGTGGACGCAATGCGTGTTCGAAGTCAGCGATGCCCCGCGCTACTGCGGCACCGGTCGTTGGGACTATGCCGAGGGACATCCCACCTGGACCAGCGACCTGAGCTGGCGCCCGTTGCCGCGCCGCGAATACACCAAACGCAGCGACTACAACGCGTTGTCGGTCATCAACCGGCACACGCTCACGCCCAACGGCTGGACCCACGAACAGTTCAACACCAAGGTGCTGCGCAAGCCCGACGGCAGCCAGGAAGCCATCGCCCGCGAGTTCGGTTTCAACGACTACCGCAAGGCCACCGAGGCGGACTTCGCACTGGCCTATGCGTACTGGAAGGGCACGCAGGGCTACTGGGCGAAGGTGCGTGCGCGCTGGGCGAAGTTCCTCGACACGCCGCCGGGTCTGCACCTGAAAACCAAGCCGGACGGCATGGCGATGATCATGCCGATGTTCGAACAAGCCGAGACGGTGCAGGGCGGCAAGCGCGTCACCGATGCGCAGATCGATGCGGTGTTCACACAGTGGGTGGAACAGGCGAACTAGTGGTGCATCCCCAATCGGCATGCAGCTGTCGTAGGAGCGCGCTTGCGCGCGAGGGGCATTCCCGAGAACGGCCCTCGCGCGCAAGCGCGCTCCTACGTGCAAGGCAGGTTATTCCTTGAACATCAAAAACGCCGTCACCAGGATCAGCCCGAACGTGGCCCAGTAATTCCACTGCATCGATGTGGTTCTCACACAGTGGGGTGGAACCAGCGAACTAGGCGTGCATCAGCCAGCCAGGCGTGCAGCTGTCGTAGGAGCGCGCTTGCGCGCGAGGGGCATTCCCGGGAACGGTCCTCGCGCGCAAGCGCCCTCCTACACGCAAGACGGCTTTATTCCTTGAACATCAAGAACGCTGCGACCAGGATCAGCCCGAACGCGGCCCAGTGGTTCCACTTCAACGACTGGCCCAGGTAGAACGTCGAGAACCCGGCGAACACCAGCAGGGTGATCACTTCCTGCATGCCCTTGAGCTGCGGCGCGGAATACACTGCGCTGCCCAGGCGGTTACCCGGCACCTGCAGGCAGTATTCGAAGAAGGCGATGCCCCAGCTGACCAGGATCGCGATCATCAGCGGCGTGCTCTTGTACTTCAGATGCCCGTACCACGCGAAGGTCATGAAGACGTTGCTGGCGAGCAGCAGCAGGATCGGATACAGGTAGGCGGTGAAGGGCGCGGTAGGCATGACGGCAGGCGGCGGCAGGACGGGGCCGGCAGCATAAGCCAGCCTCGTTAAGCGCACGCGACCATGCCGGCCTGGGCCACAGCAGTGTTCAGCGTTGCATGCCCCAGCGGCGTACGGTCAGTCGTTCGATCGCCTGAAACACAACGCCCTCCACCAGCAGCCCCAACGCGATCACCATGGCCAGGCCGGCGAACACGCGGTCGGTGTACAGCTCGTTGCGGTTCTGGAAGATGTACCAGCCCAGCCCGCCTTGCCCGGACGTGGCACCGAACACCAGCTCGGCGGCGATCAGGGTGCGCCAGGCAAATGCCCAGCCGATCTTCAGCCCGGACAGGATCGCCGGCAGGGCGGCAGGAATCAGCAACTGCACCACGTAGCGCGGGCCGCGCAGGCCGTAGTTGCGGCCAGCCATGCGCAGGGTGTCCGGCACCGCCTGGAACCCGGCGTAGGTGGTCAGCGCCAGCGGCCACAGCACCGAATGCACCAGCACGAACACCAGGCTGCCGGTGCCTAGGCCAAACCACAGCAGCGCCAGCGGCAATAAGGCGATCGCCGGCAGCGGATTGAACATGGCCGTCAGCGTGCCCAGCAGATCGCGACCCCAGCGCGTGGAGGCGGCCAATGCGGTCAGCACGAAGGCCAGCACCACGCCCACCACGTAGCCTTGTGCCAGCACCCGCAACGAGGTGCCGACCCGGCGCAGCAATTCGCCCGAGAGTACGCCGGTGTAGAACGCCTGCGCGGTCTGCCACGGGCTTGGCAGCATCAGATCGTCGGCCACCACGCGCGCGGCCACGTACCAGGCGGCCACCAGCACCGCCAGCACCAGCGCCTTACGCAACCAGCCAGGCGCCTGCCAGCCCGCCTGTGCATGCACCTGCAGCAGCGCCGGATCCAGCGGCTGCAGCGCAATTTCGTATTCCGGCCGCACCGGCGGGGTGGCCGGCAACGCCGTGCTGCGCGTGCTCATGGCAAGGCCTCGCGTTGACGCACGGCCGGCCTGCGCAGCGGCGACACCTTGGCATCGTCCAGGGCGGCATCGGGAAGATCGAACAACAGCCGGTGAATGCGCTGCGCGGTCTGCTGGAACGCGACGCTGCCGGCGCTCTGCGGGCCGAACGCATGCGCGTTGAGTTCGGCCCGCACCTGGCCGGGATGCGGCGACAACAGCAGCACGCGGTTGCCCACCACCAATGCTTCCTCGATGGAATGGGTGACGAACAGCAGCGTGAAGCGCAGTTGTTCCCACAACTCCAGCACCTGCTCCTGCATGCGTGCACGGGTGAGCGCATCCAGTGCGGCGAACGGTTCGTCCATCAGCAGCACGCGCGGGCGCATCGCCAGCGCACGTGCAATGGCCACACGTTGCTTCATGCCGCCGGACAAGGTGTGCGGGTAGGCATCGGCAAAACCGGTCAGTCCCACCTGCGCCAGGCTCTCGTCGGCGCGCTCACGTGCTTCAGCGCGCGACAGCGTGCGGGTGGCGCGCAGGCCGAACACCACGTTCTCGCGCACGGTCTTCCAGGGAGCCAGTTGGTCGAACTCCTGGAACACCACCACCCGGTCCGGCCCCGGTCCGGTGACCGCTGCGCCATCCAGCCGAATCTGGCCTTCGCGCGGCGTCACGAAGCCGGCCACCGCCTTGAGCAAGGTGGACTTGCCGCAGCCCGACGGACCAAGCAGCACGAAGCGATCCGCCGCGTGCACGTCGAAACGCACCCGATGCGTGGCACGGACCACGCGCTGCGCGGAGGCGTATTCCAGGCTGACGTTATCGACCTGCAGCAGTGGCGCGGCGGTGGTCATCACTCAGCTCCCGCCCGCGATCAACGGGTCGTCGAAGAAGTAGTCGCCCACCTTGGCGGGCGCCTGCTTGATCGCACCGCTGCGCTGCATGAAGGTGCCCAGTTTCAGCGTGTTTTGCGGCACCACGGTGAATTGCACCTTGGGGTCCTTGAGGATCTGCAGCACCAGCGCGCGGTCGATGCCCGAGCCGTTGCGGCGCAGGAAGATGTCGGCGGCCTGTTCCGGATGCGCGGTGGCGAATTTCGCCGCCTGATCCAGCGCGGCCACAAAAGCGCGATAGGTCTTGGGGTTGTCGCGGCGGAACTTTTCGGTGGCGTACAGCACCGTGGCCGACGATGGGCCGCCTTCGATGTCGTAGGAGCTGGTCACGATATGCGCGGCCGGGTTGCGCGCCAGTTCCTGTTCCTGAAACGGCGGGCTGGCGAAGTGCGCGGTGATCTCGGTACGCCCACGAATAATGGCCGCCGCCGCATCCGGATGCGGCAACGCCACCTGCAGCGGATCGAGCTGATGGGTGCCCTTGTCGCCCCAGCGCTGTTGCGAGGCATGCTGCAGGAAGCGCGACTGCACCGACACGCCGGTGGCCGGCACCGCGATGCGGTCCTGTGGCGTGAAGTCGCCGATGCTCTTGATGCGCGGATTGTTGCTGACCAGGTAGTACGGAAAGTTGCCCAGCGACGCCACGCCGCGTACGTTCTGGCGGCCACGGGTGCGGTCCCAGATGGTGAACAGCGGGCCGACGCCGGCACCGGCGATGTCGATCGACCCGGTGAGCAAGGCATCGTTCACGGCGGCGCCGCCAGATAGCTGCAGGAACTGCACATCGATGTCCACGCCGGCGGCTTTGCCCTGCTGCTCGATAAGGTTCTGGTCCTGCGCCACGTCCAGCAGCAGATACACGATGCCGAACTGCTTGGCGATGCGCAGCTTTCCTTCGGCCTGCGCGTGCGCGCTGTGCAGCAGCGGCAACGCGGCCAGCAGCAGCCAGGCCAGGCGGGGCGTCTTGCGGCGATGGGGGATGGCGTCACCAACAACGGTCAAGCGCATGCGACGCTCCAGTGGTGGAAGGGGAGGGAAACGGCGTGCGTGCAGGTCAGAACGGCACGTCGCCTTCGATGGTCGTGCGATTGAGCCGGCGACGCAGATGGTCTGGCGTGCCGGCAGCCAGATGCATCACCGAGCGGTTGTCCCAGAACACCATGTCGTGCGGCTGCCAGCGGTGGCGATACACCAGCGCGTCGCGCGTGCTGTGGTCAAACAGCGCCTGCAGCAACGCGTGGCTTTCGTCGTCCGGCAAGCCGACGATGCGGGTGGTGAAGTGTTCGCTGACAAACAGCGCCTTGCGGCCGGTTTCCGGGTGCGTGCGCACGATCGGATGCTGCACCGGTGTGACTTCGGCAATCTGCTGCGCCGTCAACGCCGGGCGCCACGGATTGCGCGCACGCAGTTCCTCGTACTTGGCGAGATAACTGTGCTCGGCCTGCCGGCCTTCCACCGCGCGTTTGAGCGCGTCGGGCAGGGTCTGCCAGGCCAGATGCTGATTGGCGAACAAGGTGTCGCCACCCTCGGCGGGAAGCTCCTGCGCGTGCAGCAACGAGCCCAGGCTAGGCGTTTCCTTATAGGACAGATCCGAGTGCCAGTAATGCCCGGCATCACCAAGCCCGATGGGCTGGCCGTTCTCCTTGATGTTGGACACCACCAGCACTTCCGGATGCCCGCGCAGCTGGAAATTGCGCAGCACATGGATCTGCAACGGGCCAAACCGCCGGCTGAATTCGACCTGCTGCGCCGGGGTGATGCGTTGATCGCGGAACACCAGCACGTGGTGGTCCAGGTGCGCGCGGTGAATGCGCGCGAACGTGTCTGCATCCAGCGGCTGCGACAACGCCAGGCCGATGACCTCCGCACCCAGGGGCGCATCGAAGGGCACGATCTGCACGCCGGACGCGTGGCCGCGCGGGTTGGGCGCGCGCGCTGCGGATGTGGCACTGGCCATGACGAACACCTCGGAGGCAATGAAGGGCCGCCGGCATGCCGGCGACCAGACACCTCACTCTAGGCAGTCGTTGCCAGGCTGCGAACCAACCATTGGCAACTTCGTCATGCACTGCGGATATATGCAGCACCGGCGGACGCGCGCGCGGTGCGGCCGTGTCCGCCGGGGTGTTACTGCGTACGTAAGGCCAACGCCGGTGGCGTGGACAAAATGCGCCGCGTCCCGGACCAACCGGCGAGCAGGCTCAGCGCCAGGCCGAACGCGCCGCCAACCAGCAGGCGTGGCCAATCCGGAGTCAGCGCGATCTCGAACGCCTGCTGCCCGACTACTGCACCGATCACCGCTGCGGCCGTGACTGCCAGCAGCGCCGCCAGCAGGCCCAGTGCACCGAATTCCACCAGCACCGCACCCCGCAACTGGCCGCGCCGTGCGCCCAGCGTCCGCAGCACGGCGCTGTCGTAACGGCGTTCGCCTGCGGTGGCCTGCAAGGCCGCCAGCAGCACCAGCACGCCGGCCAGCAGGCTGAAGCCCATCACCAATTGCACCGCCTGCGCCACCTGATCAATCACCTCGCGCACCCGGCCCAGGATGGCGTCGATATCCAGCACCGAGATATTCGGGTAATCGCGGCTGAGCGTGGCCAGCCTGGGCGCGTTGCCCGGCGGCAGGTGGAAGCTGGAAATCAGGTTGTACGGTGCATCGCCCACGGCGCCCTGGTTGAGCAGCAGGAAGAAGTTGACCCGGAACGAATCCCAATCGGCCTTGCGGATGCTGGTCACGGTGAAGCTGCGCTGTTGTTCGCCCAGCAACAAGGTGATGCGGTCGCCCAGCTTGAGTTGGTAGCGCTGCGCCCAGCCTTCTTCCACCGAGGCTTCCGGCGCCGTGCTGTCGGCACTCCAGAATTTCCCCTGCAATAGCGTGTTAGCCGGCGGAAAAGCGTGCCGCCAGGAGAAGTTCACCGGGCGGTTGTCGCCGTCGCCATCGTCCTGCGGATCGCGATCGCCGCGCAGCGGTGGCTTGTCGTTGATCGCCACCAGCCGCCCGGTCGAAAACGGCTCCACCGCTGCACCTTCCACGCCGAGGCTGCGCAAGGTTTGCAGCACCGGTTCGGTCTGCTCGGGCTGGATGTTCATCAGGAAGTAGTTGGGCGTGTCCACCGGCAGGCGGTCGCGCCATTGCCCGAGCAGGCCGGGGCCGACCACGGCCAGCAGCAACAGCGCGCACAACGACAGCGAAAGCCCCACCAACTGCACCACGCTCAGCCCACGGCGCCGGGTCAGCGAGGCCAGGCCCAGCTTCCAGGCGCCGCGCAGGCGGTGCTGGATCGGCCGTAGCGCCGCCAGCAGGCCCAGGCCGAGCAGCATCGCCACCACGGCCAGTGCCGCCAATCCGCCCAACACCCAGCCGGCCAGCACCAGGTTGCCGGTGGCATAGACGGTCAGCGCCAGGGTCGCCGCCAACGCAGCGGCGTAGACCAGCAAGGAGCTCGGCGGCACCGCGGCAAAGCTGCGGTTGAGCACGCGCATCGGCGGCACATTGCGAAGCCGCAACAGGGGCGGCAGCCCGAAGCCCAGCAGCAGCACCAGGCCAATGCCTGCGCCCGCCAGGGCCGGGGTGGCCTGCGGCAGTGGCAGCCGGTTCGGGATCAGGCTGCCCAGCGCCTGCACTAGGCCTTCCTGCGCCAGCATGCCCAGGCCGATGCCCACCAGGCAAGCGGGGATGGCGGTCAACAGCAACTGCAGCGACAGCATCGCCAGGATGTCGCGCTGGCGCGCACCCAGGCAGCGCAGCACGGCCACGGTGTCGATGCGGCGCATCGCAAACCGGTTTGCCGCCAGCGCAGTTGCCACGCCAGACAACAACACCGCCAGCAACGCCGACAGGGCCAGGAAACGGCCCGCCCGGTCGAACGCGGCACGCATGCCGCGCTGGGTGTCTTCGATGCCGACCAGCCGGTATTCGCTGGCGCGCGGCTTGAGCCAGGCGCGCAGGTCGGCAATGGCTTGCGGCGTACCGGCGAACATCAACCGGTAGGAGGCGCGGCTGCCCGGGCCGAGCAGTCCGGCGCGATCGATATCCGCGCGGTTGACCAGCAACGGCGGCGACAGCTGCATCAGCTCGCCGGAGGCGTCGGGTTCGGCGCGCAACACGCCGGTGATGGTGAGATGGCCGGCGCCAAATTCCAGCTGTTCGCCAACGCGCAGACCCAGCGCATCGAGCAGGCGCGGATCGGCATAGGCCTGGCCCGGCGGCGGTGCCGAAGATGCCTGCGCTTGCGTGCCTGCCGCGTCCTTGGATGCCAGCAGCTCGCCGCGCAGGGGATACCCGGCGCCGACGCCGCGAATGTTGGCCATCTGGCTGGATTCGCCATGGAACAACACGCTGGGGAAGCTGACCAGGCGGGTGGTCTGCAGCCCGCGCCGCTGCGCTTCGTCGGCGAAGGAGGCGGGAATCTCCTGGCGCCCGGTGACGCCCAGGTCGCCGCCCAGCACCTCGGCCGCGCTGGATGTCAGCGCCAGGGTGACGCGGTCCACCAGCGTGCCCACGGCAGTCATCACCGCCACGCCCAGCACCAGCGCGGCAAAGACGGTCAGCAGGTCGCCGGCCAGGAACTCGCGGCGCACCGCACGTGCGGCCTGTTTGAGGACGTTCATGCCGCCGCGCCGGGCTGCTGCGCGTGCAGGCGCCCGCCATCGATGCGGTAGATATGGCGGCAGCGCTGCGCCAGGGTCATGTCGTGGGTGACCAGCACCAGCGTGGTCTCGCTGGTGGCATTGAGCGCGAACAGCAGATCGCTGATCTGCGCGCCGGTGGCCTGGTCCAGGCTGCCGGTGGGTTCATCGGCAAACAGAATGCGCGGCTTGGCCACGAACGCGCGCGCCAGCGCCACGCGTTGCTGCTCGCCGCCGGAGAGCTGGCGTGGGTAATGCCGCGCACGCGCGCTCAGGCCGACCGCCTGCAGCACCTCGCGCACCCGCGCCGGGTCCTCGCGCCCGGCCAGTTCCAATGGCAGCGCGATGTTTTCTTCGGCCGTCAGCGCTGGCAACAGGTGGAAGCTCTGGAACACGAAGCCCACCTCGCGGGCGCGCAGGGCCGCGCGCGCCTCCTCGTCGAGCTGGCCCAGGTCCTGCCCGGCCAACGCGATGCTGCCGCGGCTGGGCAGGTCCAGCCCGGCGAGCAGGCCGAGCAGGGTGGTCTTGCCTGACCCCGAGGCGCCGACGATGGCGATACTGTCGCCTTCACTGACCGTCAAGCTGATGTTGTCGAGGATGTGGAGTGTTCCCTCCGGTCCGCTGACGGACTTGCCGACCTCGCGGACGTCGATGGCGGTGCGGGTGCTGGAGTGGGGGGCCAGACTGTCGATGAGGAATCTCCGAATGCGTGAAAGAACACTGCGGTACAGCGTGATGAGCCTGTGGCTGCTGACACTCTCCCTGCTTGCGCCGGGGATTGCCTCTGCCAAAAGTCCGGCCACTGCCGCGCCGATCCTGGTGGTGGGTGACAGCCTGAGCGCCGCGCACAACATCCCGGTGCAGTCCGGCTGGGTCACCCTGCTGGACCAGCGCCTGAAGCGTGACATGGCGACGCCACCGCCGGTCGTCAATGCCAGCATCAGCGGCGAAACCACCTCCGGCGCCTTGACCCGGCTGCCTGGGCTGCTGCAAAAGCACCGCCCCGGCGTGGTCGTCATCGAGCTGGGTGGCAACGATGCCTTGCGTGGCCTCACGCCGGCCCAGCTCAAGGGCAACCTGGAGAAGATGATCCAGCTCAGCCGTCAGGCGGGCGCGAAGGTCTTGCTGCTGGGCATCGATGTGCCCCCCAACTATGGCCCGGCCTATCGTGAGCGGCTGAAGGCGACCTATGCCGACCTGTCCAAGCAATACCAGACCGCGCTGGTGCCGTTCTTTCTTGAGAAGGTCGCCCTGCAGCCGGGCCTGATGCAGGCCGACGGTCTGCATCCCACCGCCGCCGCACAGCCCAAGGTGCTGGAAACGGTCTGGCCAGCACTGCAGCCGCTGCTCAAACCCTGAGCAAGCGGCCTCGAGTGACCCGAATCCGACGCGAAGTCTTCACGCCATTTCCACCGCCAATCCGGCATGTTTCACAAAGCTGAAGACCGAGGAAAGTCCATGCGTCAGACCAAGGAAACGTCCGGCCTCGTGCTGGTCGTCGAAGACAATCGCAATATCTCAGAAATGATCGGCGAGTACCTGGAAGGCCGCGGCTTCGAGGTCGACTATGCCGTGGACGGACTGGACGGCTACCGTCTGGCCGCCGAAAACAGCTATGACGTGGTGGTGCTGGACCTCATGCTGCCGCGCCTGGACGGTATCGAAGTCTGCCGCCGCCTGCGGAATGACGCACGCAAGTCGACCCCGGTGCTGATGCTGACCGCACGCGACACGTTGGACGACAAGCTCACCGGTCTGGGCTTCGGCGCCGATGACTACCTGACCAAGCCGTTCGCGATCCAGGAACTGGAAGCACGCCTGCGTGCCCTGATCCGTCGCGAGCGCCGCCAGGTGGGTTCGGAAGTGCTCAAGGTCGCCGACCTGGTGCTGGACCCGGTCAGCATGCGCGCCACCCGCGCCGGCACCGAACTGCAGCTGTCGCCGATCGGTCTGCGCCTGCTGACCATCCTGATGCGCGAATCGCCGCGCGTGGTGACGCGTCAGGAAATCGAACGCGAGATCTGGGGCAACGGCCTGCCGGACTCGGACACCTTGCGCAGCCATCTGTACAACCTGCGCAAGATCATCGACAAGCCGTTCGACCGCCCGCTGCTGCACACCGTGCAGAGCGCTGGCTATCGCATTGCCGACATCGCACAGCCGATGGCCTGATGTCGCTGGCCGGCTGCCGCCTGGCAGCCGGCTGTTCCTCAAGGCGCCCACGCGCCGCTCGTCACCGCGTGCTGCCGGTTGGTTGCACGACGGGCTCACGGAAGTGTTGCCTATACTTCGGCGATCTTCCTGGATGCCGCAATGCCGCACGGGCTCCCGCGAAAAATCCGCATCGCATTTTTGTTGCAGGTCGTCCTGGCGAGCCTGGCGATCATGCTGGGCGGCTATCTGATCTCGCTGGTCATCAAATACAGCCTGGTGCGTACCGTGCTGGCCGATGAGGCCGTGCATTTCTGGCGCATGTACCGCAGCGCGCCCGATCATCGCCCGCCCGATACACGCAACATCCGCGGCTATTTCGATCCTGCCGGCCCTGCAAGTGATGATGTGCCTCAGTCGCTGCGTCTGCTGTCGCCCGGCTTTCGTGAAGTTGCCGCCGCCGATGCGCTGGTGTACGTCGACCAGCGCCCGGAAGGACGGCTGTACCTGGTGTTTCCGCGCTCGCGTGCGGCGCATCTGACGCTGTGGTTCGGCGTGGTGCCGGCGATCCTGGTGCTGCTGGCGATCTATGGCGTGTCGTGGTTTACCTACCGTCTTTCCAAGCAGTTAGTGTCGCCGGTGACTTGGCTGGCGCGCCGCGTGGCGCAGTGGGATCCACGCCAACCCGATGTGGACGAGCTCTCGCCCGAGCGGTTGCCAGTGGAAATGCAGGGCGAGACCCGGCAGCTCGCCGCTGCCTTGCACGAGCTGGGCCGCCGGGTCAGTGACCACGTCGCGCGCGAACGCAACTTTACCCGCGATGCCAGCCATGAATTGCGCACGCCGCTGACGGTGATCCGGGTCGCCAGCGACATGGCCTTAGCCGATGAAGAACTGGCGCCGCGCACGCAGCGCAGCCTGCGCCGCATCCAGCGCGCCGGACGCGACATGGAAGCGGTGATCGATGCCTTCCTGATCCTGGCGCGCGAAGCCGAGATCGACCCGCAGAGCGAGAGTTTCGATGCGGCCGAGCTGGCCAGCGAAGAAGTGGACAATGCGCGCGAACTGCTGGGCGACAAGCAGGTCTCGCTGCACATGGTGGGCGACCGCAGCCTGCAAATGTTTGCGCCGCCACGCGTGATGCGGGTGGTGCTCAGCAACCTGCTGCGCAATGCCTGTGCCTATACCGATACCGGCAGCATCGAGGTGGAAGTCACCCAGGACCGCATCGTGGTGCGCGATACCGGCATCGGCATGAGCGAGGAGGCGCGTGCGCGTGCATTCGAGCCGTTCTTCCGCGCCGACCCGACCCGGCCGCAAGGCACCGGACTGGGGCTATCGATCGTGCGCCGGCTTTGTGATCGCTTCGGCTGGCGCATCGAGCTGCATAGCGAGGCGGGTGTCGGTACTTCTGTTGCGGTTGTTGTTGCGTAGTGAGCTGCGTCTGTTGCTGGGTCGCCAGAAGCCGCGACAAATTTTCGCCGATCGCTACAGCGCTAGTTGCCGAGCTGTTGCTACAGAAAAAAGTAACACGCCCAGGGCAACCACTCGCGCTATGCCAGTGCTGCGCCTGAGGCAAACATGCAGGTCCGCATTGAACGGATGAGTAACTCGAAAGTGCGAAGCACGAAGTAAATGCAGCGCGTTGAGCAAGCAGCGGTTGCCGCACGTGGCTCAGGCATACCTGGCACGCAATGCATGCCCTCAACGCCAAATTGCGGACCTGAACAGCGAGTCGTTCCAGCAACGCCCCTCGCAAGGGGCGCTGCCTGAAGACCAGCGTTACTTGCGCTCCAGCACCGGCGCCACCGCTTTGCGCCAGAGTGCATACCCTTCCGGCTTCATGTGCAGCATGTCCTCGCGGAACAGCTCCGGGCGCGGCTTGCCGGTGGCGTCCAGCATCGGCGTATAGATGTCGATGTAGTCGGTCCGCGGCACGTTGGCCAATGCCTGCTTGATCAGCTGGTTGGCGCGCACGATCGCCGGTAGTAGCTGCGCACGCGACGGGCTGGGTTTGATCGACAGGTAGCTAATGCGTGCCTCGGGAAGTGCGGCGCGGATGCGTGTGACGAAAGCCACCACATCGTCGCGCACCTGCTCCGGGCTGCGCCCGCTGTTGAGGTCGTTGTCGCCGGCATACAACACCACCTGGCGCGGCGCGTAGGGAATCACGATGCGGTCGGCGTACCAGGTGCTGTCGCGCACTTCCGATCCGCCAAAGCCACGGTTGATCACCGGTTTGCCGGGGAAATCCTGCGCCAGCGTTTCCCAGAAACGGATCGACGAACTGCCGACGAACACGATGCCGTGTTGGGGCGGCGGTTGCAGCGCATCGCTGGCCGCGAAGCGCTGCATGTCCTGTTCCCATGCTGCATTGGAGACCTGTGCCGGTACCTGTGGCGTGGCAGGCGGCGTGGCGGCCTGCAGGGGGCTGGACGCAATGGCGAGTGCGCACAACAGCGTGCGCAAGGGCAGTTGTTTCATCGGGCAGACCTGTCAACGTGGAGCGGACTGCGCATGGTGCGGCAGCGCGGCTGCAGCGGCAAATCCGGGCGCGACTGGCGGCCGGAACCGTCGCGGTGGCAAGATTCCCACTTTCCGCTGCTACGGCCTCCCCATGTCCCTGATCCAATCCTTGTCCTGCACCAGCGTTCGGATGCGCTGACGGATGGCCGATGAACTGGGGCACGTGCCGCGCGGCCCGCGCCGGATGCTCAAGGCGGCGGTCTGGTCGTGGCAGGGTCTGCGTGCGGCGTGGCTGCATGAATCCTCGTTCCGCCTGGAAGTCTGCCTGGCCGCGCTGCTGACACCGCTGGCGCTGTGGCTGGGGAATTCGGGGCTGGAACGCATCGCGCTGATTGCGCCATTGCTGATCGTGCTGGCTGCGGAGTTGTTGAACTCGGCCATCGAGGCAGTGATCGAGCGGTATGGCCCGGAACACCACGTGCTGGCCGGGCGCGCCAAGGACATGGGCTCGGCCGCCGTGTTCGTGCTGCTGATCAACGTGTTGCTGTGCTGGGGCCTGGTCCTGCTGCCGCGGCTGTTCTGAGTGCGGCAGCGCGGCGGTGGCTGTGAAACGGCTGGCCGCATGCATGCCGGGATGTGCATGCCGGCTTGACTGGCACCGTGGCATGCTCGCGGTCCCTTGTCATGGAATCGCCTGCATGCCCGTCCTGATTCGCGCCCTGGTGCTGCTGGTCCTCACCGCCTCGCTGTCCGGCTGCGGCTACAACGCGATCCAGCAGAAGGAAGAAGGCGTCAAAGCGGGCTGGTCGGAGGTGCTCAACCAGTACCAGCGCCGTGCCGATCTGATTCCCAACCTGGTGCGCACCGTGCAAGGCTATGCCCAGCAGGAGCGCCAGGTGCTGACCGAAGTGACCAACGCGCGCGCGCGGGTGGGCCAGATCCAGGTCAACGCCGACGACGAAGCCTCGCTCAAGCGGTTCCAGCAGGCGCAGGGCGAACTGGGCAGTGCGCTGTCGCGCTTGCTGGTGGTCAGCGAGAACTACCCGCAGCTCAAGTCCGACCAATCGTTCCGTGATCTGCAGGTGCAGCTGGAAGGCACCGAAAACCGCATCACCGTGGCGCGCGGCCGCTACATCCAGACCGTGCAGGACTACAACACCTATATCCGCTCGTTCCCGCAGGTGATCACCGCCAAGATCTTCGGCTACCAGCCCAGGCCGAATTTCAGCGTGGAAAACGAGGCGCAGATTTCGCGCGCGCCGGAGGTGAATTTCGGCACGCAGCCGGCACCGCAGCAGCAACAACCGCAGCCTGCGCAGTAATGCGGCGCAGTGGTGGGCAGGGAGTAGGTGGCTGGCCGTCGATGAGGCGGCCGGCCGTTCGCGGCGGCGCGCATGGCGCTGTGATGGAGGCCAGGCATTGCGTCATCGGTGTGTGCAGTGACGCCAATGCCCCACGCGCTGCTACGCGACCTCGCAGTGATCGCATCGACGAACGCGCTCGTTCAAACACTGTCGCCAGGCCAGCCGCCACGCACGGCTCGCTGTTTCTGTCTCGTTATTGCCCGCGGTGGCATGCGGCCAAGTTCGACAGCGCGGCGCCAGGCCTCACGCGCCATGTGCCTGGAAACGTGGCAGTCATTTCGACGGGCGATGCCGCCCTTTGGAGTCTGTAATGCCCCAGCGTCGATATGCCTTGTGGATGCTGTGGCTGCTCTGCGCGTTGCTGCCGGCCACGGTGGTCGCGCAGGATCTGGCCGCCATCCCGCCGTTGCGCTCGCCGGTGGTGGATACCACCGGCACGCTGGATGCCACCCAACTCCAGCAGCTGGAACAACAGGCGCTGGCCCTGCAGCAACGCAAGGGCGCGCAGTTGCAGATCCTGATCGTGCCGACCACCCAGCCGGAGGCGATCGAGCAATACACCCAGCGCGTGTTCGACCAATGGAAGATTGGCCGCAAGGGCGTGGACGATGGCGTGCTGCTGCTGGTGGCCAAGGACGACCGCCGGGTGAGGATTCAACCGGGCTATGGCCTGGAAGGGGCGATTCCCGACATCGTGGCCAACCGCATCATCCAGGAGTACCTGGCGCCGCGGTTCCGCGAGGGCGATTACGGCGGCGGCATCCGTGACGCCACCGCCACGCTGGCCGGGCTGATCGAAGGCGAGGCCTTGCCCGCGCCGGTGAGCGGGCATGCGTCCGATCTGAGCGATAGCGACAGCGGCAGTTGGGTCATGGCGCTGTTTATCGGCGTGTTCGTCGCGCTGATCGCGCGGGTGTTCCTGCGGGCATTGCCGCGGCCGGTGCGCGGGGTGCTGAGCGGTGCAGCTGCCGGCGCGGCCGCGTTGCTGCTGACCTCATTGGTGTTTGCCAGCATCGGCGCGGCGGTCGCCGGATTGGTTGTTGGCCTGGCGTCCGGTTCGGGCGGCCGCTCCATCGGTGGTGGCGGTTGGGGCGGCGGATTTGGTGGTTTCGGTGGCGGCGGGCGCGGCGGTGGCTTTGGCGGCGGCGGGTTCGGTGGCGGCTGGGGCGGGGGTGGTGGGTCGTCGGGAGGCGGTGGCGCCTCGGGGAGCTGGTGATGCGCTGGATCAGACACATGTTTGCGCCCTCGGCGCACCGCAGCTTTCCGCCGCGCAGCATGGATAGCATTGCCGCGGCGATCGCGGCCAGCGAGCAGTTGCACACCGGTCAGGTGATGGTGGCGGTGGAGGCGGATCTGTCGGTGGCGGCGCTCTGGCGCGGTCATGGTGCTCGCCAACGTGCCGAGCAAGCGTTCGCACAGCTGCGCACCTGGGATACCGAGGCCAACAACGGCGTGCTGATTTATCTGCTGCTGGCCGACCATGCCATCGAAGTGGTGGCCGACCGTGGGCTGCGTGCGTTGGTGCCGGACGCGGCCTGGGCCGAAGTCTGTCGGCGCATGCAGCAGTTCCTGCGCGATGGTCAGCACGAGGCCGCGGTGCTGGCGGGGGTGGAGGCGGTGACCGAACTGCTGTGCGCGCATTTCCCGGCCGCTGTCCAGGCCCAGCATGAAGACGAGCTGCCCAATCGGCTGCACATCCTCGGCTGAGGACGCCGTAGATGTCAGAATAGCGGCCTCGCTTTTTCGTGATCCGCGGTCCGCATGATCTATCTGCACGCCATCGACCCCATCGCCTTCTCGCTTGGCCCGGTGCAGGTGCACTGGTACGGGTTGATGTATCTGGCCGCGTTCTTCTCCGCCTGGGCCCTGGGCCGCTCGCGCATCCTGCGCGGCCGCCTGCCCGGCGTGGACATGGACGGATTTTCCGACCTGTTGTTCTACGGCATGCTCGGCGTGGTGCTGGGTGGGCGCATCGGCTACATGTTGTTCTATGCCTTCGACACCTTCCTGGCCAACCCGCTGATCCTGTTCAAGGTGTGGGAAGGCGGCATGAGCTTCCACGGCGGGCTGCTGGGCGTGTTGATCGCCTGCGGCCTGTGGACGCGCCGGCACCGCCTGCATTTCTTCGATGTCATGGATTTTGTCGCGCCCCTGGTGCCGTTGGGCCTGGGCTTCGGGAGGCTGGGCAATTTTGTCGGCGGCGAGTTGTGGGGCAAGTTCACTCAGGCCGGCTGGGGCGTGATCTTCCCGCATGCGCCGGAGTTGGCTGACTGGTCGCCCGCGCAACTCCAGGCCCAGTACGCGGCCGGCGCGCTGGACCGCTTCGCCCGGCATCCGTCGCAGCTGTATGAAGCCGCGTTCGAAGGCGTGGTGATGTTCGTGGTGTTGTGGACCTTCTCGATGAAACCGCGCGCGCGCTATGCGGTGTCGGGACTGTTCGCGCTGCTGTATGGCGTGTTCCGCTTCATCGTGGAGTTCGTCCGCGTCCCGGATGCACCGCTGGGCTACCTGGCCTTCAACTGGCTGACGATGGGGCAGATCCTGAGCCTGCCGCTGATCGGCGTGGGCCTGGTGCTGCTGGCGCTGTCGCGCCGCGCGCCGGTGCTGCAGCCAGTGGTGCCGACCGCAGCAGGTGTGGAGGCGGCCAAGTGAAGCCGTACCTGGAGTTGCTGCAGCACGTGCTCGAGCACGGCGCCGAGAAGTGCGACCGCACCGGCACCGGCACGCGCAGCGTGTTCGGCTGGCAGATGCGGTTCGACCTCAACGCTGGTTTTCCGCTGGTCACCACCAAGAAGCTGCACCTGCGCTCGATCATCCATGAGCTGCTGTGGTTCCTGCAGGGCGATACCAACATCGCGTACCTGAAAGACAACCAGGTCCGCATCTGGGACGAGTGGGCCGATGCCAACGGCGACCTCGGCCCGGTCTACGGCAAGCAGTGGCGGCGCTGGACCGGCCCGGACGGCGTCGAGATCGACCAGATGCAGTGGCTGGTGGACGAGATCAAGCTCAACCCGGATTCGCGCCGGCTGGTGATCAGTGCCTGGAATGTCGGCGAGTTGCCGCAGATGGCCTTGATGCCCTGCCATAGCCTGTTCCAGTTCTACGTGGTGGACGGCAAGCTCAGCTGCCAGCTCTATCAGCGCAGCGGCGACATCTTCCTCGGCGTGCCGTTCAACATCGCCAGCTACGCGTTGCTGACCCACATGGTGGCGCAGGCCACCGGCCTGGGCGTGGGCGACTTCGTGCACACGCTGGGCGATGCGCATCTGTACGCGAACCACTTCGAACAAGCCCGCGAGCAGCTGACGCGCACTCCGCGCGCGTTGCCAACCTTGCGCCTGAATCCCGAAGTCACCGACCTGTTCGCGTTCCGCTTCGAAGACATCGCGATCGACGGCTACGACCCGCATCCGGCGATCAAGGCGCCGGTGGCGGTCTAGAAATCAGCTCATCAACGAGGACGGTATGCAGAGGCGTTTGCTGGTTTTCATCGCGTTGCTCGGGCTGGCGTCGACAAACGCCATGGCGCTCGCCGAAACCGTGCGTGGTCCGGCCGGTAGCCTGCAACTGCCCGATGGCGTGACCGCGACGCTCGCGCCATCCAATCCGGCGCATCCGAGTATCGACACCAGCGCGATCATCACGTTGACGACGGCGCAGGCTGATGCGCTTGGGCCGGTCACGCTTGAAATGAGTTGCGCACCGGCTTTCGGTCAACTGAATTCTGCCAAGGGCATGGAGCGATTGGCAGCCGTGGCGTTTCAGTTGGACAAAAAGCTGAAACGCGAAAAGGCCGAGTGGATCGAACTCGACACACGGCAGGCCTACCGTACTGATGCCTCGCGTGCCGATGGCACGCGGCTGACGCAGTGGCTGGTGCCGTCAGGGAGCTTGTTTGCCTGGATCAAGTTCGACCGGCCGGGCGCCTCGCCGCTCGAGCAGGATGTGTTGAATGCCATCGCCGGGATCAAACTCCTGTGCGGCTCCTTGCCTGAAAGCAACAAGGTCCCGTGATGTTGAAGCTTGCGCTCGTCGTGGCGCTGGACCGCAATAACGCCATCGGCCGCGACAACGATCTTCCGTGGAAGCTGCCCGATGACCTGAAGCGCTTCAAGGCGCTGACACTGGGCAAGCCGATCCTGATGGGGCGCAAGACTGCGCAGTCACTGGGCCGTGCGCTGCCAGGGCGCCTGAATCTGGTGCTGACGCGCTCGGGGCAGGTGCCCTTCGAGGGCATGCATGCAGTGGCCTCGGTAGACGAGGCGATCGAACGCGCGGCACAGGAAGGTGCGCAGGAGCTGTGCGTGATCGGGGGAGGCGAGGTGTACCGCCTGACCATGGAGCGCGCCGATCTGCTGGCGGTTACCGAAGTGGACACGGCCGTCGAGGGCGCCGATACGCACTTCCCGCCGATCGATCCGGCGGTGTGGGTGCCTGCCGAGCGCAGCGCGCATGCGGCGGACGCGCGGCACGCCTTCGCTTTCAATTTCGTGGATTACCAGCGCCGCTGATGGGCTTCTAGCGTCGGGCCGGTGGCACCGACGCGCGCACGGGCTCACTCCTGAGGCGTGTCGCCCGGCGCTGCAGCGGGTGCAGCAGCATTGCCACCATTGCCATTGCCGCCACCACGCCCACCGCGTGCGCGTTGCCGGCCCTGGCGTTCGCGCGGGCGACGCGGTGCACGCGGCGCCGTTGCCGGCGCAGTGACCTCGCGCCCCGGCACCTGCACCACGCGCAGTTCGTCGGTATCCAGCTGCAAGGCGGTGAGCTTGCCGCCCCACACCGCACCGGTATCGATGGCATGCACACCCTGGGTGATGGTCAGCCCCAGGGCCGACCAGTGGCCGCAGACGATCTTGAGATCGCGCTCCACCCGCCCCGGCACTTCGAACCAGGGGTACAGGCCCTGGGCCTGCGTGCCAGGTGTGCCCTTGTCGTCGGTGGCGATGCGCCCACGTGGCGTGCAATAGCGCATGCGGGTGAACAGGTTGATGATCGCGCGGCTGCGGTCGTACCCGCTCAGGCCCGGCGACCAGCCTGGCTGATCGCCGTACATGTTGCGCAGCAGCTTGCGATAGCCGCCGCCCTGCAATTGCTGCTCGACTTCACGCGCATGCTTCTCGGCCATCTGCGTGGTCCACTTGGGCGCCAGCCCGGCATGGATCATCATCCAACCCAGCTCGCGGTCCACGTGCGCCAGCTTCTGCATACGCAGCCAGTCGAGCAATATGTCGCGGTCTTCTGCCAGCACGATGCGCTGCAGATCCGGATTGACCTTGCGTTGTTCTTCTTCCGAGCGCGCGCCAATCGCCAGCAGCGACAGATCGTGATTGCCAAGCACCACCACGCTATGCGCGCGCAACGAGTGCACCAGGCGCAGCGTTTCCAGCGATTGCCCGCCGCGGTTGACCAGATCGCCGCAGAACCACAGCGTGTCCTGGGCCGGGTCAAACCGGATCTTTTCCAGCAGCTGCTGGGTGATGTCGTAGCACCCCTGCAGATCGCCAATTGCCCAGACGCTCATCGCGCGTGCTCCCTCAATGCAGCATCCATCAGTGCAGCGTCCTCGGCACGCTCAGCACGAAGGCGGCGATTGGCGCGGTGAATTCGGTGCCATCGTCGGCCACCATGTCGTAGTAACCCTGCATCTGCCCTTGTTCGGTTTCCAGCAGCACACCGGAGGTGTAGTGGAAGGCCTCGCCCGGACGCAGCCGCGGCTGCTCGCCGACCACGCCTTCGCCGTCCACCTGCTCGGTGCGGCCGTTGGCGTCGGTGATTTTCCAGTGGCGCGCAATCAGCCGCGCTGGCACGGCGCCGGCGTTCTGGATGCGAATGCTGTAAGCGAAGGCATAGCGGCCTTCTTCCGGAGTCGATTGATGGGCGAGGAAGCGTGGTGACACCTCGACCTCGACCCGGTAGCGCGGATCATCTTGCATGGGGAAAGTTTAGAGGGTGTTCTGTACTTTGAGGTGAGTGCGTGCGGTCTGTCTCGCGCCGAGTCGGGCGCGGTGATTCAAGCCAGCTCGACATTGGCCAGACGAATGAAATCGGCAACCTCCAACTGCTCGGCGCGCGCATCCGGGCGCACCCCGGCGGCCTCGAAATGCGCCGGTTCGCAGACGGTGGACAGGGCGTTGCGCAAGGTCTTGCGGCGCTGCCCGAAGCCGGCGCGCACCACATCGGCAAAGCGCTTGCGGTCCTTGATCAACACGCTGGCCGCATCGCGCGGTACCAGCCGTACCACGGCAGAGTCCACCTTCGGCGGCGGGCGGAACGCGCCCGGCGGCACCACGAACAGCGCGGTCACCTCGCAATAGGCCTGCAGCATCACGCTCAGCCGGCCATAGACCTTGCTGCCCGGGCCGGCCGCCATGCGGTCGACCACTTCCTTTTGCAGCATGAAGTGCATGTCGGCCACTGCGCCGGCATGGTCCAGCGCATGGAACAGGATCGGCGAGGAGATGTTGTAGGGCAGGTTGCCGACCAAGCGGATCGGGGTGCCATCTGCCACTGCGGTGAAGTCCACGGCGAGCACGTCGCGGTGGATGATCTGCAGCTGGCCGATCGGTGCAGCGGCTTCGGTCAGCGGCGCAATCAAGTCGCGGTCGAACTCGATCACGGTCAATGCGCCGTGCTTGCGCAGCAGCGGAAAGGTGATCGCGCCCTGGCCGGGGCCGATTTCGACCAGATGCTGGCCGGGGCGCGGGTCCACTGCCTGGACGATCCGGTCGATGTAATACCGGTCGGCAAGAAAGTGTTGGCCGAGCGACTTCTTGGCCGGTGCGCTGAAAGAGGAATTCATGTGCAGAGTTTAACGGAGCGCGGGCATGCCCGCGGCACGCGCCTGGTGCGTCCACGGACGCGCTGATGGATTTGGCGCTGTTGGCTTTGGACTGGCGCTGGTTTGCGCAGTTGCGGGTGAGCGCTAAGCAGCATCCGTGTCGACCGACGTGCCGCCCAGCTAATGGCTGATGCAGGTAGGCGCAGTGCTAATCGGCTTGGAGGATGCGAGCGCCTGTTGGGCACATCGCCACTCCGATGCGGTAGGGCGCGGTGTGCCCACCCTGCGTGCGGCGTTTGCAACACGCGAAAGTAGAGCGCGGCTCTGCCCGACATTCAGTGCATACGTTCAGCACAGCTGCCCGCACGGTAAAGGCCGTTGACCGAAATTGCCTTGAACATGCCAGCGACGCTTCGCCTGCAAACGCGAATGGTCCTCGGCCCTAATGCCACCTTGACCTCAGACCGGAGTGGCACAGCAACAAACGCATGGTTGGTGGTAGCGGTGAAGCGCGTTCCCGACGCGGCGGCGTCCGCTCACGTGCTGAACCGGGTCTGCCGCTGCGCGGCACCGATCTTTCGAATCAGCTGCGTCCAGCCAGGCGTGCACACAGCGCCGTCGCGGCAAGCAGGCTGGAGGGATCGGCCACGCCGCGCCCGGCCAATTCCAGCGCAGTGCCGTGATCGACCGCCACGCGCGGGTAGGGCAGGCCGAGGGTGATGTTCACCGCCTGCTCGAATCCGCTGTACTTGAGCACCGGCAGCCCCTGGTCGTGGTACATCGCCACCACCGCATCGAAGCCGGTGAGCTTCTGCGGCAGGAAGGCGGTGTCGGCCGGCAGCGGGCCGATCAGCTGCATGCCTTCGCTACGCAATTGATCGAGCACCGGAATGATGACGTCCAGTTCTTCGCGGCCGAGCAGCCCGTCTTCGCCAGCATGCGGGTTGAGACCGAGCACGGCGATGCGCGGATGTTCCAGACCGAAGTCCCGTTGCATGGCCGCGGCAGTGATGCGCAGGCAGCGCGCCAGCGCCTTGGCGGTGATCGCCTCCGGCACCGCGCGCAGTGGCAAGTGAGTGGTCACCAGCGCCACCCGAACGATGCTGTTGGCCAGCATCATCACCACCGGGCAGCCGGCCTGTGCGGCAAGCAACTCGGTGGTGCCGGTGTAGGCAATGCCGCCGGCGTTGATCACGGCCTTGTGCACCGGGCCGGTGACGATGCCCTGCAGCTTGCCAGACAGGCAGTCGCCTGCCGCTCCCAGCAAGCCGGCAATCACTGCGGCCGCATTGGCGGGATCGGGCGTGCCGAAGCGAGTAGGGGTGGCCTGACGGACCGGATGCAGCGACAGATCGCCGGGCAGGCGTGCGTGCTGGTCGGGATCGAGCAGGCGGACAGACAAACACAGCGCCTTGGCGGCGCTGTGCAGGGTGTCAGGATCGGCATAGGCGATCAGATGGGCATCCGAGCGCGGCTGCTGGGCGAGCCGGATACACAGTTCCGGCCCGATCCCGGCCGGCTCGCCTGGCACCAGCGCGAGCGAGGGGACCATCGGCTTAGCGCGTCGGCTGGGCCGGCGGCGGCGTCGGTGCAGCGGGTGCAGCCGCTGGTGCGGGCGCTGCGGTGGCATCCGCATCGGCGCGGTCGCCGGTGCGGAAGCTCACAAACGCCTCGCCACGCAGTTCCTGCAGGTAGCGGTTGTACTCCTCTTCCAGCTTGCGACGACCGATCGTCTCGCGGATCTGGGCGCGCTGATTTTCCGCGCTGACATCGGTCTGGCGCGTACCAACACGCTGCACGATGTGCCAGCCGGCCTGGGTGCGGAACGGCTCGGACACCGCGCCATCGGTCAGGCCTTCAACCTGCTTGCCGAAGTCCGGGCCGAACGCATCGGCTGGGAACCAGCCCAGGTCGCCACCCTGGCCGCGGCTGTTGGTGTCCTCGGAGGACTCCTTCGCCGTTGCCTGGAAATCAGCGCCGCCCACGATGCGCGCACGCAGCGTGTCGATCTTCGCCTTGGCCTGCGCCTCGGTCTGGTTGTCGCCGATACGCACCAGGATGTGCCGGGCGTTGTACTCGGTGACGACCTTCTTTTCGCCGCCGGCATTGGCGTCGCGCATTTCCACCAGCTTGAGCAACTGGAAACCGCTGGGGCCACGCAGCGGCCCGGCAACCTGGCCAGGCTGCATGTCGCGGATCAGTTGGGCGAATGCATTGGGAATCTCGTCCAGGCTGCGCCAGCCCAGGTCGCCACCTTCCAGTGCATTCGGGCTATCCGAATAACGCACCGCAGCTGCGGAGAAGTCCAGCTCGCCCTTGTCGATCAAGGCCTTGACGCCATCGACCTTCTTCTGGCCGGTGGCAATCTGTTCGGCCGTGGCGCCTTCCGGCAGGCCGACCAGGATATGCGCCAAGTGATACTGGCTACCGGTCGTGGCCTGCTGGGCCAGTGCGGTGTCCACTTCGCCTTCGCTCACGCTGATGCGGCTCTGCGCAAAGCTCTGGCGCAGGCGCTGCACGATGATTTCATCGCGCACCGAGGCGCGGAAATCGCCGTAGCCCATGCCGTCGGCCGCCAGTTTCTGGCGTAGACCGTCCACGGAGGTGCCGTTCTGCTGAGCGATGCTGGCGATGGCGCGGTTCAGTTCCTCGTCGCTGACGCGGATACCGCTGCCTTCGGCACGACCGACCTGCAACTTGACCAACACCAGGCGCTCGAGCACCTGCCGCTGCAGGACGTCGTCCGGCGGCAGCTGGTTGTCGCGGCCGGCGTATTGCGACTTGACGTTGCGCACAGCGCGATCAAGCTCGCTCTGCAGCACCACGTCTTCATCCACGATGGCAGCGATGCGATCCAGCGGCTGGGATTGCTGTGCCGAGGCCAGCGGCGAGACCGTGCTGGTGATCACCAGCAGCGAGGCGAGGAGTACAGAGAAAGGCTTGGTCATGGAATCAAGTTCGGATCGTAATCGTCCGGATTAGTCGTGGTGTTGCTGGGCGGGACCAGGTAGAGGTCGTCGCGGTAATAGCCGAGAATAGCACGGCGCAAAGTGCGGTCCGTGTTCTGGCCAAACGAGCTCAGGCCCTTGAGCACGAACTCAAACTGGAGGGAGTTGTCCATTTCGCCATCGCGGTTGCGCACGAACCGGCGCACCAGGGCGCGCACCGCCAGGCAGCAGCTGTCCCACTGCACGCCGCCGATGATTTCCAGCGGCTTGCGGTCCAGCAGCGAGTAGTAGTACCGACCGACCGCACTCCAGGTGGGATTGATCGGATACAGGAAGGAGAAGTCGGCCTGCTTGAGCTGATCGCTGTCATCAATGAGGTTGCGACGGTAGCGATACGCCAAGTTGATGATGCCGTCATTGTTGAGCAGGTAGCGCGTACGCAAGCTGGCCAGATCTTCCTTGCGCGAGTTTGGATTCCACTGGTAGGTGGCGCCCATCGACCAGCGATCGTTGATCATGTAGTTGGCATCGGCCACCCAGGCGGACTTGCCCTGTTCGATGGCGCGCTCGCTACCGGCAGCCACACTGTTGATCGTGACCAGCGAATCATTGAAGTAGAGAATCTGACCCGCACTAAGCGACAGCTTCTCGCGGCCATCGTCCTGGCGCAGCCAGCGCGAGGTTACTGCCAGGGTCAGCTGGTTGGCATCGTTTTGACGGTCGGCACCGGTGTAACGCGAATCACGGAACAACTGGCCGTAGCTGAAGGTGAACGGACGCGTGTCGAAGACCGGCAGGTCGTCCTGATTACGGTACGGCACGTACAGATAGTAGGCGCGTGGTTCCAACGTATTAAGGTAGTTAGTACCGAATACAGAGGTCTCGCGGTCGAAGTACAGACCGGCGTCAACCGAGGCGATCGGCAAGCTGCGGGTTGGCGAACGGTCACCGGTCAGCGGCGCGGTGTTGGCTACTGTCGAATCCAACTGATACGCGGTATAGCGCCAGGCCACCGTTGGAGTCAAAAACCAGGCTGCGCCGGATAATGGCATCGAGATATAGGGCTTGAGGTCGAGACGCGAGCCGCTGCCGTATTCTTGGTTTTGGATGTTCGTGCGGACGTACTCGTCGCCGTTGTTATTGTTGTTGCCGCTATTTGGAGTGAACGTCACTTGGTACGAGTCATCGTGGGTAAAACGCACCACCTCGGAATAGATGCCCGCCTCGAAGAGGCCGAACGACTTGTCCCAATTGAAATAAGCACGCGGCTGCCGGTTGTAAGGTAGTGCTCGCTCATCCAAGGTGTAATCGGTGAGCTGCCAGCGGTCAGCCATCACGCCAGCAGTCCAGTTCTCGCCGGTGCCGTAGATGCCGATCGTGCTCTGCAGACTCGATGCAGAACCCATACCGTTAAGGCGGCTGGTGAAGTCCTCGACATAACGTGTGTCGCTTACCCAGGAGATGCTGCTGCGCGCCTGCCAGTTACTGTTGATGTTGTGGTAACCGCTGTAGAAGACGCTACCGCGATCCTTATCGCGCAGCTTGTCGCTCGGCAAATAGTTGCCAGTGATCTCACCGCGGCCGCCGTCGTACAGGTAGCGGAATTCTGTACCGAACATCAAGCCACGCTTGCTCATATAGCGTGGCAGCAAGGTGGCATCGTAGTTAGGCGCCAGATTCAGGTAGATCGGCTGCAGGTAGTCGAAGCCGTTCCGGCCGGACAGGCCGAACTGCGGGAACAGCAGACCGGTCTGGCGGCGGTCGTCGATCGGAAACTTGAACCAGGGGAAATACAGCACCGGCACCTTGCCGATCTGCAGCACGGCGTTGCGCGCGGTGCCGAAGCCTTCGTCGTTGTCGACGTCGATTTCGGGAGCGCGTACGCGCCAGATCGGCTGCGATGGGTCGCAGGTGGTGTAGGTGGAGCGGTGCATCTGCCCGACCTGGCCCTGCAGGTCCACCGATTCGGCGCCGCCATTGCCGCGCCGGTCCACCAGTTGGTACTGGATGTTGGTGACCTTGTGGCTGTCGGTGTCCTGGTTGCCCTCGGCGCGGTCGGCGACCATGCGGAAGGAGGTGTCCTGGTAACGGACATTGCCCTCGGCGATGTAATTGCCGGTCTCGGTGTCCATGCGCAGATTGTCGGCGCCCAGGAACTGGTCGCCGCGCTTGAGCGCCACATTGCCCTGGTATTGCGGGGTGGTGCTGGTGCCGGAAAGCTGGTCACCTTCGATGTCAGTGGGCAACTGCTGGCGCATTTCTGCGGCCTTGGGATCGGCGGCGGGCGCGCCGTCAAAGCCCGGCAGCGGGTCCACGGCCGGGCACAGTCCCCAGTTCAACGGCTTGTCGGCAGCCATTGCCGGCAGGCAAATGGCAATGCTCAAGGGCAGGGGCAGCAGGCGGAGAGCTCGGCGCACGCGTGAAGTTCAACCAGTAAAATGGCGGCTAGCTTGCCGTATAGCCCGCATAGGGGCAATGAAGAATCCCCGCGGAAGGGGGGCGAGGTTCATCGCCATGGTAGCCGGGCGCCGCGCTGGCGCCGCCGGATTCATCGCAGCGCGCCGACGTGGGCCACGCTGCTTTCGCGCAGCGCCTGCAGGTCGTAGCCACCTTCCAGCATCGACACCACCCGGCCGCGGGCATGCCGGGTGGCCAGCGCGCGGAGCGCACCGGTCAGCCAGGCAAAGTCGTCGGCGTCGAGCATCAGGTCGGCCAACGGGTCGCGCAGATGCGCGTCGAAGCCAGCGGAAATCAGGATCAGTTGCGGGCGGAAGGCGTCGATCAGCGGCAGCATCTCGTCTTCCCACACATTGCGAAAGCGCAGGCCGTCGCTGCCGGGAGGCAGCAGCAGATTGTGGATGTTGCCGATACCGCGCTCATGCACGCTGCCCGAGTGCGGGTACAGGCCCGACTGGTGGGTGCTGAGGTATTGCACGGTTGGGTCGCGTTCGAAGATCGCCTGGGTCCCATTGCCATGATGGACATCGAAATCCACCACCGTAATGCGCTCCAGCCCATGCCGGTCGCGGGCGTGCGCGGCGGCCACGGCGATGTTGTTAAACAGACAAAAGCCCATCGAGACGTGGCCGGTGGCGTGATGGCCGGGCGGGCGCACCGCGCAAAAGGCCGTGCCGGCGCCGTCCTGCATCACCGCATCCACCGCCGCAATGCCGGCCCCGGCCGCACGCAGCGCGGCGGCGCGCGAGCCCGGCGACATCAAGGTATCCACGTCCAGCTGGTGGTAGCCCTGGAAATTGGTCTCCAGTATTGCATCGACCTGTTCGCGCTCGTGCACCCGGCACAGGTCGCCGAGCTTGGCCAGCGGTGCTTCGCGCCAGTCGAGGTCGGTAAACGCTGCGCGCAGGGCCTCGACCACGGCGGTCAGCCGTGCGGGGCTTTCGGGATGCTCTGGGCCGGCGTCGTGGCCGAGGCAAGCAGGATGAGTGAAGACCAACATGGGAGCAATCTAGCCTGTCCGCGCGGTGTTGCGCACGGTCAGCCGCGCCGGCGGTCATGCCGCCACAGCACTTCCTGCTGCCCATCGGCGCGTGCCAGCACACGGGCGAGCACGAACAGCAGGTCCGACAAGCGGTTGAGATAGCCGATCGCCTCGCTGCGCACCGGCTCCTGCCGCGATAGCGCGACGGTTTCGCGTTCGGCGCGGCGCACGATGGTGCGCGCCAGATGGCAGCGCGCGGCAGCTTCGCCCCCGGCTGGCAGGATGAACTCCTTCAGCGCGGGCAGGTCGTCATTGAAATGGTCCAACTGCCGTTCCAGCGCGGCGATGTCGTCGGCGTCGATGGCTGCATGGCCCGGGATGCACAACTCGCCGCCCAGGTCGAACAACTGGTGCTGCACGGTGGTCAGCAGGGCGGCGACAGGCTCGGGCACGTTGGGTGCGGCCAGCAGCACGCCGATTGCCGAATTGGCCTCGTCGACGGTGCCGTAAGCGTTGACGCGCAGCGCATCCTTGCCGGTGCGGCTGCCGTCCCCGAGGCCGGTACTGCCGTCGTCGCCGGTGCGCGTATAGATGCGGGAGAGCCGGTTGCCCATCTCAGCCGGCCTGCGCCTGGCCATGTGGGCTGGTCAGGCGCTCGGCAACCACCTGGATCACCGCTGCGGCGGCAACGTAGAGCGCTGCGCTGCGCAGGTAGGGCCACAGCCAGTCGGTGTAGTTTTTGAACCAGCCGGCGAGGGTTGGCTCGGCCACGCTGGCGCTGATCCAGTAGAAGCTGCCCTGGGCGATCAGTTGGCACAGCGCCACCGAGATCAGCAGCGCGGGCACCAGCTTGGCCAGCGCGCTCCATTGCGCGCCGCGGTAGTGCCGCCGCAGCCATGTGCCGCCGGCCCACAGCGCGAAGTAAGCCGGGATCAGGCACCAGTAGGCCGGCGAGACGCAGTAGTGCGCCCAAAAGCTCATGCCCTGCTGGGTGATCACCAGCCAGTCGACCGCCACCGCCAACCCCATCAGCAACGGGAAGGCCAGTTTGGTGCGCGCCGCAAGGTGAAATCCGCCCAGGAAGAACACGGCCCAGGAGGCGTCCGGGACCTGCCCGAAATGATGGATGCGCGTGGCCGCCATCAGGACGGCGAGCAGGCTCAGGACCAGGGTGTCGTGCGAACGAGGCGTCATGCGCGGAAGTAGCCGGGTTACAGACTCGCGAGTGTAGCGTGGAAGCCGGCATGCCTGCGCCCGTGCGAGCGTGCAGTCGCCACCTGCGGGACTACCGGTCTAGGGCATGGGCCAGGGGATCCGCAGCTGACGCGGCAACGTGTCCCACCCCGGGGGCGGCAACGGGCCAGGGCCGAAGGCTTATCATGTACTGATGACACACGCACATGACGTTTTGATCGTTGGCGGCGGGCTGGTGGGCTCGAGCCTGGCCATTGCGCTGGACCGCATCGGCCTGGATGTGGGGCTGGTGGAGGCCACGCCGGCCGGCGCACCCCCGGCGGTGTTCGATCAACGCAACCTCAGTTTCGCCGCCGCCACCGTCAACGCGCTCGGCGCGCTTGGGGTGATGGCCAAGCTGCGCACCGCGCCGGGCCCGATCCGGCGCATCCATGTGAGCCGTGCCGGCGATTTTGGTCGAGTGCAGCTGGACGCTGCCGACTACGGGCGCGACAGCTTCGGGCAGGTGGTGGTGGCACGGGATTTCGGCGAGGCCCTGCAAGCGCGCCTGGACGAATTGCGTAGCTTGCAGCGGTACCGGCCTGCGCGCTGTATCGGCATGGAACCGGTCCAGGACGGCTATCGCGCAGTGCGCCTGGCCACTGCCGACGGCGAGCAGCTGGTGCGTGCGCGCTTGGTGGTCGGGGCCGATGGCAGCCATAGCGCGGTGCGCGAACTGCTGCATATCGGCACCGAACAACACGATTTCCTGCAGACCTTGTTCGTGGCTCGCGTGCGCGCCTCACGCCCGCCCGATGGCACGGCCTGGGAGCGCTTCGGCCAGCATGGGCCGACCGCGCTGTTGCCGCGTGGCGACCGTCATTACGGTGCGATCCACTGTGTGGCACGGACCGAGGCCGAGACGGTTGCAGCGCTCGATGAGGCTGGCTGGCTGGCGCGGCTGCAACGCGCCGCCGGTTGGCGTGCGGGGCGTTTTGTTGGCAGTGGCGAACGCAGTGCGTATCCGCTGGTGCAGATCTTGGCCAACACGGTAGTGGCCGAGCGCGTGGTGCTGCTGGGCAACGCGGCGCAGACGCTGCACCCGATCGGCGCGCAAGGCTTCAACCTGGGTCTGCGCGATGCGCTCACGCTGGCCGAACTGATCGAACCCGACCGCAGCGATGCCGGCGCAGCGCCGTTGCTGGCGGAGTATCTGGCGCGGCGGCGGGTGGATCGCGACCACACCATCGGCTTTTCCAGCGGCTTGGCGCGGCTCACCGGCAACCCGGCGCCGCTGCTACGCCCGTTGCGCAGCCTGGGCTTGCTGGCCGCCTCGCAGGCGGCACCGCTGCAATCGATGCTGGTCGCTGGGGCGATGGGATTCCGTGGCGACGTGCCGCAGCTGTGCCGGAGCCAGGCATGAGCCGGCGCTCGGGGCGTGATGCCGTGATCGTCGGCGGCGGCGTGGTCGGTGCGGCGTGCGCACTGGCGCTGGCCGATGCCGGCCTGCAGGTCGCGTTGGTGGAGGGCCGTGAGCCACCGCGCTGGCGTGCCGATGCTGCGGATCTGCGCGTCTACGCATTTGCCGCCGACAACGCCACGCTGCTGGAGCGCCTTGGCGTGTGGAAGGACGTGCGCGGCGCGCGCGTGCAGCCGTATCGCCGCATGCGGGTGTGGGATGCCGGCGGCGGCGGTGAACTGCGCTTCGATGCAGACACGTTGGGCCGCGAACAGTTGGGTTGGATCGTCGAGAACGATCTGCTGGTCGATCGCCTGTGGGCGGCCGTGCATGCCCGGGGCATTGCGCTGCATTGCCCGGCGCGCGTGGTCGAGCTGGACCAGGATGCCACCGGCGTGCGCCTACGCCTGGATGACGGCAGCCGGCTGGAAGCTGCGGTGGCGATCGCCGCCGACGGTGCGTCTTCCACGCTGCGTGAGTTGGCTGGCCTACCGGTCGCGCGTCACGCTTACGCGCAGCGCGGCGTGGTCGCCTTCGTAGACACCGAACACGCACATCAGGCCACGGCCTGGCAGCGCTTTTTGACCACCGGCCCGCTGGCCTTCCTGCCGTTCGCCGATGGCCGCAGTTCGATCGTGTGGACCTTGCCCGATGCCGACGCCGAGCGCGTGCTGGGTCTGGACGATGCTGCGTTTTCGCGCGAGCTGACCCAGGCCTTTGCCGGCCGTCTGGGCGCGGTGCAGGTGAGCTCGCCGCGCGCGGCGTTCCCGCTACAGCGGCAACTGGTGCAACAGTACGTCAGCGGCCGCGTCCTGACCCTGGGCGATGCCGCGCACGTGGTGCATCCGCTGGCCGGGCAGGGCGTGAATCTGGGATTGCGCGATGTCGCGGCGTTGAGCACGTTGGCGCACGACGCTCTGGCGCGTCGCGCCGACTGGGCCGCGCCACACCGGCTGCAACGCTGGGCGCGCACGCGTCGCAGCGAAAATACCGTCGCTGCGTATGGGTTCGAGGCCATCAATCGCGTGTTCTCCAACGACGAGATGCATCTGACCCTGCTGCGCGGCTCGGTGCTGGGGGCGGCGGGCAAGCTGCCGCCGCTGGTGGACCTGCTGTGGAAGCGCGCGTCCGGCAACGCGTAGGCGCACCGCGCTGACGGTTTGCTGGCCGCTATGTTCCAACGCTAATAGCGAAGGCTGCAGTTTCCATACGACGGATACGCCCGGGCTGGCTACAGTCGGGCCATGACTTCCGCCGTTCCCGCACAACTCACCCCGCCGCTGCTCCTGCTGAGCGGGCTGCTGTGTGATGCCAGCATCTGGGACGCGCAACGCGCAGCGCTGGCGGACATCGCCGAAGTGCACGTGCTCGATTTTCCCGGCATCGACAGCGTGCAGCAGATGGCTGCACAGACATTGGCCGCCGCGCCAGACCAGTTTGCGCTGGCCGGTCATTCGATGGGCGGCCGGGTGGCGCTGGAGATCGTGCGCCAGGCGCCGGAGCGCGTGCAGCGTCTGGCGCTGCTGGACACCGGCGTGCATCCGGCGCACGCGCAGGAGCACGCGCAGCGTGGTGCGCTGGTGGAGCTTGCGCGCCGTGACGGCATGCAGGTGCTGGCCCGGCAGTGGCTGCCGCCGATGCTGCACCCCGACCGCCACGACGATGCCGAACTGATGGACGCACTGATGGCCATGGTCATGCGGCAGACCCCGCAGAGCTATGCCGCCCAGGTGACCGCGCTGCTGAACCGGCCCGATGCCGCGCCCGTGCTGGCGCAGGTGCAGTGTCCGACGCTGCTCGGCGTTGGCCGCCAAGACAGCTGGAGTCCGCTGGAGCGCCACCAGGACATGGCGCGGCAGATCCCGCACGCGCAGTTGGTGGTGTTCGAACACAGCGGGCATATGACGCCGGTAGAAGCGCCTGCTGCGGTCAGCGCCGCGCTGCGCGATTGGCTGGCTGCATGACCACCGTCTTCCCGTTCGACGGCAGACCCATCGGCTCGCCAATGCACGCGCGCTGACGTCAGCGTCGCTCACCGCGTTCTTCATCAGTACCACCATTGCCAGTGAGGCCACCGCGTGTCCCCAGACGCTTCGATCACCGTTGCCTGCGAACAGCTAATCCGCCGCTTCGCCTTGCACAACGATCGCCATGAACATGACGCGCTGGCTGCGTTGTTCACCGCCGATGGCGTGTTTGCACGGCCGAGCGCGCCAGATGCGCCTGTGCATGGGCGTGAGGCGATTCGCGAGGCATTCCGTGCACGTGCGCCGCGCAGTACCTGCCATCTCATGCTCAATACCCTGGTCAGCGTGCACTCGGACGCATTGGCCCATGCGCATAGCTACGTGGTGCTGTACAGCGCACCACAGGCCACCACACCGCCGCCGTGGACCGCACAGGCGCCGGCGTTAATTGGCACGTTCGACGATGTGCTGGTGCGCCAGGACGAGCAGTGGCTGTTCAAGCAACGCCTCGGCGCATTGCTGGTGCGTGTGGAAGCGCACTAGACACCTACCACCGCTGTTCACCGATGCCGCCGACGAACCCAGGCGGCAGTGCACCACCGCTCCTCCCCCCTGTCGCGTTGCCTCAATCGCCCATCCTTATCGGAGAATCGCCTAGTGGAACGCGCATGCTTGTCTGTTGGTCGTCGTCCTTCATCGTCCCGGTCGCGCCGCCAGCATGCGGGCAGGCTGGCCCTCTTGCTCGGCACGCTGGCACCGGCGGTCGCCCTTGCGCAGGCAGCGCCCGACACAGTGGCCATGCCGCAGGGCATCAACCTGGGCGGCACCAGTTTCATGGATGGCTTCGGCTCCACCACGCCTGGCTGGACGGTGCTGGAATACCTGCGCTACTACGATCTGGATGCGATCAAGAATGCGCGCGGGGATAACTCGCCTGCGTTTCGCGACCCGCAGGTCGGGGTCAGCGCGTTGCTGACCCAGTTGATCTACGTGACCCCGTATTCGCTGGGGCGCGGCTCGCTAAGCTTCAACACCATCATCCCGCTGGTGAATTACGACACCTCGTTCGCAGCCGACAGCCCGGTGCGGTTGCGCAGCAATGGGTTTGGCATGGGCGATATTTCGTTCGGTCCGGCGCTGCAGATGCCGCCGGTCATGCGAGATGGGCGTGTGTTCTTCTTTCAGCGCTTTGCGCTGGATCTGTTCGCACCGGTCGGTAAGTTTGATCGCGACATCGCCATCAACCAGGGCACCGGTTTCTGGTCGATCGCACCGCACTGGGCATTCACGGTGCAGCCCACTGATAACTGGGAAATCAGTGCGCGCATCAACTATCTCTACAATTTTCGCACTGACCGTGCCGGTGGCGTGCCGCCAATCCCGGGCTTCCGGTTTCGCAACGGCCAAGCCGGCGATGCCGTCTGGGTCAACTTTGCCAGCTCGGTGAAAGTGAGCGAGCAACTGCGCGTGGGTGTGAACGGCTATTTCCTGCAGCAGCTCAAAGACAATCGGACCAACGGCGAGCGCGTGGCCGACAGCAAGCGCATGCAGCTGTATCTGGGGCCCGGGCTGTCCTGGCGCGTAGACGCAAAGAACCTGTTCAACCTCAATCTGTACATCCCGCTGGACGTGGAGAATTCGGTCGCAGGCAACAGCGTGAACCTGATGTACGTACATTCGTTGTAGCGTGTGCGCAACGGCGTGCATGCGGGCGCAAAGTCGGCATGCACGTGACGCGGAGTGCAGGAGTGGTGCAACCCGCACTGCGCGCTTGCGCAACGAAAGGGTGAAGACGCGCGTGAGTGTTCATGCAGGCGACTTTCGCGGTTTGGCTGCGCTGCAAACGTAGCCAAACCGCAGCTCACATCCCCATGCTGTGGCGTTGCGTGTTGGCATGCTCACGGAACAATAGTTCGGCGCGCGCGCCATCGCGTTGCTCGATGGCGGTGACGATCGCGCCATGCTGGCGGTGGCCGTAGAACAGATCGTCGTAGGCGAGCGTCGGCGAGCGTTGCCCGAACACCACGTTGGTGGGGCTGACAAACGGCACCAGCGTGCAGCGGTCCACGGTCTCGGTCAGGATCGGTTTGTCGGCCGCCATCACGATCATCCGGTGGAACCGCGCGTTCATGTCGCCGTAGGCCAGCTCGTCGCTGGCATCCAGGGTGCGCCTGGCCAGGATGCGGTCACCCTCGTCCAGGCAGCCATGCAGTGCGGCGAGCAGGGTGGCGGAAGCGCCTTGTTCGGCCACTGCGCGTGCGGCCATGCCTTCCATCAGCGCCCGGACCGCCAGCGCGTCCAGGCTCTCCTGCTGGCTGAAGCGGCGCACTGCGTAGCCGCGGTTGCCCGCCTGCACCAGCAGGCCCTCCTGGCAGAGCGCAGGCAGCGCCTGACGGATGGGCGTGCGGGAAATGGCCAGGCGTTCGGCCAGGGCCGCCTCGGTGATGCGCTCGCCTGGCGCAAAGGTGCCGCACAGGATCAGTTCGCGTAGCTGCTGGACCGCTTGCAATCGGTGGTTGTTCGCCATGGGCTCCATTCTCTCGCGCCTAGCCGTGCTGCCTGCCCGCCCGAGTGGCAAAACTCGATGCAGCCCGCACAAAAACCTTGCGGATGAGTTCGCTTGATGGCAATTTGGATCCCAAGGATACCGTTTCGGGGCAAAGCCGTCCCGGTTGATTGAGTTTGGGATCCCAAGCGGCACCGATCCCACCCACATTGACGCGCGCTGTTCCGCATGACGCGGTCCGGCCGCTCGCCTCGCAGGAGTGCAGCATGGCAAGCATCATCGGCGGGATCGGCACCTCGCACGTGCCCACCATCGGCGTGGCCTACGACAAGGGCAAACAGCAGGATCCGCTGTGGAAGCCGTTGTTCGACGGCTATACGCCGGTGGCCAACTGGCTGGCCGAACAGCAGCCGGACGTGCTGGTGTTCTTCTACAACGACCATTGCACGACGTTCTTCTTCGACCTGTATCCGACCTTCGCACTGGGCGTCGGCGAGCGTTTCCCCATCGCCGATGAAGGCGCCGGCTTGCGGGACCTGCCGCCCATCCGGGGCGACGTCAAGCTGCAGGCCCACATCGCCGAATGCCTGGTCAACGACGAATTCGATCTGACCGTGTTCCAGGACAAGCCCATCGACCACGGCTGCGCCGCGCCGCTGCCGCTGCTGTGGCCGCACGTGCCCGACTGGCCCGGCACGGTGGTGCCGATCGCCATCAATGTCCTGCAGTACCCGCTGCCGACTGCGCGCCGTTGCTACCGCCTGGGCCAGGCGCTGCGGCGGGCGATCGAGTCGTATCCGGAAGATCTCAAGGTGGTGGTGGTGGGGACCGGTGGGTTGTCGCACCAGATCCATGGCGAGCGCACCGGCTTCAACAACACCGAGTGGGACATGGAGTTTCTGGACCGCTTCCAGCACGCGCCGGAAACGCTGACCGACCTGACGCATACCGACTACGTCCGCCTGGGCGGCGCGGAAAGCGTGGAGCAGATCATGTGGCTGGCGATGCGCGGCGCGATGGGTGGGCCGATCCGCAAGCTGCACCAGAACTACTACCTGATGACCACCACCGCAATGACCGTGGTGCTGTACGAGCCCGGCGAAGAACGCGCCGATGCCCCGCGCTCTGCCGACTGGCTTGGGCACGCAAACGCGAATGCAGCCTGAGGATCGGACATGAATCCACAAGTGCAAGGCATGGACCAACTCGGCGGCACCTATGTGTTCGATCTGCGCACCAGCAATCGCGCGCTGCGGATCAACCGCTTTTTCTGGCACATGATTCGCGCGCCGTGGCGCGACCGCTTCCTGCAGGATGCCGAGGCGTTGATGCAGGAGGCCGACCTCAGCGAGCAGGAGAAAGAGTTGATCCGCGCACGCGATTGGCTGGGGTTGGTGCAGTACGGCGCAAACTTCTTCGTGATCGAAAAGTTCGCCCGAGTGGTGCGCATGACCAACCTGCAGGTCTACGCCATCATGCGCGGCGAGACCTTTGAAGCCTTCATGCAGACGCGACGCGTACCCGATGCGCGCTGATCCCACCTCACGCACGTCCAGGGCACGCGATTGCGCGGGCCTTTTTGTTTTTCCCTACTGAAGGTCGTCCCCATGACCATGTCCTCCGTGTTCTTCGAACACCGCATCAAGGTCCGGCATCTGCGCGTCATCGAAGCGCTGGACCGGCAAAAGAGCCTGCTGCGCGCATCGCGCGTGCTCAACGTTACCCAGCCCGCGCTGACGCGTGCATTGCAGGAGATCGAAGAAATCGTCGGTGCACCGCTGTTCGAGCGCCACTCGCGCGGGGTGCGTCCCAATGCGATGGGCGAGGTGCTGGTACAGACCGCGCACGTGGTGCTGGGCCAGCTGCGGCGCGCGCAGGATACGTTCGAAGGGCTGCTGCAGGACGACGCGCTCACCATCACCGTCGGCGCGCTGCCCGTGGCCGCCAGCGGGCTGCTGCCTGCCGTGCTGGCGGCGCTGTACCGCGCCGAGCCGACCTTGCGTGTACGCCTGCTGCACGGGCGCACCGACGAACTGCTGCCCAAGCTGGCCGGCAATGAGATCGATCTGGTGGTTGGGCGGCTGTATCCGCTGGCGCGCTACGACGCGTTGGTGCGCAAGGTGCTGTATCAGGACCCGATCGCCCTGGTGGCGCGCAGCGACCACCCGTTGTTCGCCGATGGCCAAGTGCGCATCGCCGAGGCCGCGGCGTATCGCCAGGTGCTGCCGACCCTGAGCCAGCATGTCGAGCGCGATGTGGCGCAGGTGATGCGCGAGCACGGGCTGGCCACGCGCGATCAGCTGCGTTCCAGTTCGGCGAGCTTTACCCGCGAGATCCTGCTCGGCACCGATTGCATCGCGGTAATGCCCAGCATGATGGTCTCCGGCGATATCGCACGTGGCGAGCTACGCGCGTTTCAGCTGCAGCAGCCGTCGCAGGCGCGCGCCGGTGGCGTGATCTACCGCGACAGCGGCGCGATCCTCAAGCCGGGCGTGCGCTTGTTGATGCGTGAGCTGGAGCGTCAGCTGAAGACCATGGCCGAGCAGGGCGCCGTGTGGGTCGATGACCAGGCCGGTGAGTATGACGTGCTGATGAATGCGTCTGCGTAGCTGAGGGTTGCTGTGCGCGCGTGATGCTGCGTGGTTGAACGGGACGGCTGGGCACGCCCGTGTTGGGCACGGGTCTCCGTTCGATCGCGATCGTTTCCGTGTATCTGCTGCAGTGCTGTCCGCAAGTGGTGTCGCACAGTGGTGAGCCAGCGTGCGGCTCGCTGCGCCTGTCGAGCGCAGCTGCGTCTTCTCTTTGGATCTATGCGTCTTGTTTACGTCGCGTACCGTGCATGCGCGGGTAGTGCGGAATCACAAGAACCAAGCGGGCCGCAATACGCGCGCCCGCCTGTTCGATGGCCCGCTGGCCTGTATCAGGCCTCCTTCGCCAGGACATCCTTCAAGCGTGACTTTTGCAGTTTGCCCGTGGCAGTACGTGGCAGCGCCTCGACCACGCGCAGGTGCTTGGGTACCTTGTACTTGGCCAGGCGTTCGCTCAGATAGCTGCGAATCCGCTCCAGGTCCGGGGTTTCAGTGGCTGGCACGATTGCCAGATAGCCCACTTCGCCCCATTGCGCGTCGGCCATGCCGACCACGGCGCACTCGCGGATTTCTGGATGGTCGGCCAGCACGGCTTCGATCTCTGCGGGATACACATTTTCACCCCCGGAAATGAACATGTCTTTCTTGCGGTCGACTACCCAGAAAAACCCATCGGCATCGCGCCGGACGATGTCGCCGGTGCGGAACCAGCCCGCGCCATCGCGCATCTCGGCAGTGGCCTGCGGGTCGCGCCAATAGCCAGGGCTGAGGTTGGGCCCGCGCAAAAGCAATTCGCCCGGCATACCCACCGCACAGTCGTTGCCCTCGTTGTCCACGACCCGCGTCTGCACGGTGGGTGATGAGATTCCCGCCGCACCGAGCTTGCTGCGAATCACCTCGCAATCGACCGACATGCCGAACACGGTGCCGGCTTCGCTCATGCCGAAGCCGCAGACCATCGGGATGCCATCCTCCAGCCAGCCCAGCAGGTCTTCGCTGGCGTGCGGCGCGCCGCCGCTGACCAACGCGGTGAGATGACGGAGCGCTGCAGGATCGAAGCCTGGCTGGCTGCGAAAGGCCTGCATCATCTGTGGCACGCCGACGTAATGGGTGATGCCCAGTGCCGGGTTGCCCAGCCAGCCCAGCGTGCGTTTGGGCTCGAAGCCATTGGAGACCTGGATCGAGCCGCCCATTGCCAGCACCGGGCGCACGTTGGTGGCCAGGCCGATGATGTGAAACATCGGCGCCTCGCACAGAAAACTGCTGTGCGCTTCCACCCGCGTGGTGACGCCGAAGTTGTGCGCGACCTGTTGCAGGTTATGCTCGCTCAACATCACGCCCTTGGGCTGGCCGGAGGTTCCGGAAGTGAACAGAATCAGGCTGACCCGATCGGGCGGAATGTAGGGTGTTTCGGCAGGCGCGAGATCCTTGGCGCTGTCGATTAAGTGTGCGAAGTCTTCCACCTGCGCGCGTCCGGCAGCGACATCGTCGCCCAGCAACAGGCGAGGCTCTGCACGCTGCAACAAGGCATCCAGCTCGGTGCCACTCAGTCGCCAGTTGAGCGGTACGTAGATGGCACCAACCCGCGCACAGGCAAAATGCAGCGCGACCTGCCAGACCGAATTGCGCGCCAGCACCGCAAGCCGTTCGCCGTCGACACAACCGCGTGTCTGCAGCACGGCAGCCAGGCGACCGATCAGGTCGTCCAGTTCGGCGTAGGTCCATTCCTGTTGCAGCAACAGGTCGCGGGCAGCAAGCCGCTGCGGTGTCAGACGGGCATGGAACGAGATCGAGTCGGTCGGCATGGTCATGGCGCTGTCTTCCGGTACGGATGGGGGAGTGACGGGCGTGAGTGCGACGGAGGTGGCAAGAAGGTTCAAGTACATGCGGCTGTATGCAGTGCGCGTTCACCACAGCATTGGCAAGCAACCTGCAGCAGCGAGCGCAACGCGACGCATGGCGCAGCGCGTTGCGCATGTTGGCAACGTGATCGGTGTTGCACGCTGTTGACTGCGTTAAACGGTATTAGCCGAGATAGATGGTTTTGGTTTCGAGAAACCCGTGTAGGCCTTCGATGCCACCTTCGCGTCCGATACCGGAGTGTTTGACGCCACCGAAGGGCATCTCGATATCCACCCACATGCCGTTGATCGAATGGCTGCCGCTCCGCACGCGTCGTGCAATCGCGTAGGCGCGCTCGGGATCGTCACTATAGACGGTGCCATGCAGGCCGTAATCGCTGGCGTTGACCTTGGCGATCAGATCTTCTTCGTTGTGATAGTCGATAAAACTCACGACGGGGCCGAAGATTTCTTCGCGGGCAATGGTCATCTCCGGCGTCACACCTGCAAACACGGTCGGCTCAAGAAAGAAACCGCGTGGCAAGTGCGCTGGCCGCCCACCGCCCATGACCAGCTTTGCGCCTTCGGCGCTGCCCTGGGCGATGTAGCCTTGCACACGTTCCAACTGGCGGCCGAGTGCCAGCGGGCCCATGCCCGTGTCGGCGGCAAACGGGTCGCCGAGTTTGAGCGTGGCCAGTGCCGAGCAATACGCTTGCAGGATGGCCTCGCGCCGATGCGCGGGGACCAGTACGCGGGTGAGCGCGAAACACACCTGGCCGGTGATCGGCATCGAGTAGGGCACCAGACTGGGCAGCACTTTCTCGATGTCGGCATCTTCCAGCACGATCGCCGCCGACTTGCCGCCCAGCTCCAGCCCGACGCGCGCCAGCCGCTCAGCGCAGGCCACACCGATCGATCGCCCTGCCTGGGTGGAGCCGGTGAAGCTCACCTTGTCCACCGAAGGGTGCCGGATCAGCTGTTCACCCACCTCGCGCCCGGCCGGTAGCAGATTGAACACGCCATCCGGCAGCCCGGCGGCGCTGATGCATTCGGCCAGAATATAGGCATCGATCGGCGTTTCCGGAGACGGCTTGGCAACCACCGTGCAGCCGGCCGCCAGCGCGGCGGCGACCTTGTAGCAGAGCAGCACCAACGGCGCATTCCACGGCGTGATGGCGACGACCACGCCGACCGGTTCCTGCACCACATGCACGCGCCCGCCGCTGGAGCGCGTGCGTGGCTCGACGAACGGGTGGGTGGTGATCAGGTCGCCGTAATAGTCGAACAGATCCGGCGCCTGCTTGGAGGCGCGCCGACTGAAACCGATAGTGGCGCCGACCTGCGCAGTCCATGCATCTGCCAGTTCTGGCATGCGCGCCCGCAAATGCTCGGCAATGCGCTTGAGCGCGGCGCCGCGTTCTGGCGGCGGCAGCTGCGGCCAGGGGCCACTATCGAAGGCTCTGCGCGCCGCGGCAACCGCGGCCTCGGTGTCAGCATGCGATGGTTCGGTGTAGCGCAGCAGGCGTTCTTCGGTGTGCGGCGCGATGACATCCAGCGTCTGGCTGCCGGTGCTGGCGCGCCACTGGCCATCGATGAACAGTCCCAACGGTCCACGCGCGGCGATGCCACGCAGGGTCGCGGCTAAGGCTTCCATACTCCCTCCTCGGTGCAGAAAACCACTGGCGGCAGCGATGGGCGGCACGTGCGTTGCACGGGCCGCTCACGCGCCGAAGGCGTTGCTCAGTTGGTGCCGGCGTCCGGCTCGTACGCGCCCAGACCGGGCTTGTAACGCTTTTCGTCGATGAACTGACGGATGCCTTCCTTGCGCGCGTTGTTGTCGAACGAGTTGGCCGCTTCCTGCATGCGCACCAGATAGTCTTCGGCCTCGTCGTAAGTCATGGTGCCGACGCGACGCACGGCGTCCTTGGCATATTTCAGTGCCACCGGGTTTTTCTTGAGCAGCAACTCGGCCACTTCGCGCGTGCGTGCTTCCAGCCGTTCCAGCGGCACGCTTTCGTTGACCAGGCGCCATTCGGCGGCCTTCTTGCCGTCGACCAGTTCGCCGGTGAGCGTCATCCACATTGCATCTCGCATGGAGAGCAATTCCACCGCCACCTTGGTGACGCCGCCGCCGGGCAGGATGCCCCAGTTGATTTCCGACAGGCCGAATTGCGCCTCGTCGGCGGCGATGGCCAGGTCGCAGGCGAACAACGGGCCGAAGCCGCCGCCGAAACACCACCCGTTGACCATGGCGATGGTGGGTTTTTGATACCAGCGCAGCCGGCGGAACCAGCCATAGGATTCGCGTTGCGAACGGCGCACCCCGCGCAGGCCTTGTGCTTCGGTCTCGCGAAAGTATTCCTTCAGGTCCATGCCGGCCGACCACGCGGTGCCTTCGCCGCCGAGCACCAGCACGCCGACGTTGTCGTCGAATTCCAGCTCGTCCAGCACGTCCAGCATGCGGCGATTGAGCGCCGGGCTCATCGCGTTGCGCTTGTCCGGCCGCGCAAACTTTACCCACGCAATGCGGTTTTCCACATGCACCGATACCACGTCATGCTCGTTCAAGCGGCCTCTCCTAGCAGTGAGGGATGTAGCGGGTCAGAGTGATTCGGCCAGCGCGTCTTCGGCGTCTGCCGGTTGCAGGACAGTGCTGGCGTTCAATTTGCACAGCAGGCGCAACAGGGTCTGGCGTTCGCCAGCCTGCAGATCGCTGCAGGTGCGTTCGGTGGCGCGCGCCAGGCAGCCCTGCGCGGTCACAAGCGTCTGTTCGCCCATCGGCGTGAGGTAGAGCCCCTTGCTGCGCCGGTCACGGCCAGCAAGACGTTCGATCAGGCCCTGCTCGGCGAGCGCGTTGGCGATCTTCATGCCGGCGGCGCGATTGACCAGCAGGCGTTGGCCAAGTTCGGTCTGATCGCAACCGGGTTGGTCGCGGATGTGGATCAGTGCAGTGACCCGCGCCGGGGTGAGATGCAGTTCGGCCAGTTCTTGCCGCGCGGCATGTCCGGAAGCCAGGGCAGCCAGTTGCAGTTGATAGCCAAGGTCGGCAGCAAGGGCCAGGCGAGCGGTCATCGGGGCGTCCAGATTGTATCCATTAAATACAATCTAGCCGACCCAAGCGGACCCTGCAATAGGCAAAGACGGCCGCCGCATGAACGACTGTGCGCGTGGCCGTGCGGCGGCGCGCACGGCCCGCTGCGCAAGGAGCGTGGGCAGTTACTGGATCAGCCAGCCGGCCAGCTGTTCGCGGCTGAGGGCGCCGCTGTGGCGCGTATCGAGTGCGTCGAATTCATCGGCCAGTGCCGGGTTGGCCTGCGCCTCGGCGCGGCTGATGCGGCCGTCGCCATCGGTGTCCATCGCCTGGAAATCGATGCGGTAACTGCCCACCACGCTGGTGGGCTGAATGGAGCGCACGATCACGCTGGATTCGCCACGCGGGCGCTCCAGCTGCGCCTGGTGGGTCACTTCGCCGCTGGCCAGCGGCTGGGTACGGATGGCGCTGGGCACATCGATCAACGGCATGCTGCTGGCGGGCGTGGGCGCCTGCTGGCTCCAGGCAGTGCCGCTTGCGAGCAGCAGCAACGAAAAGGTAACGGTACGGAGCGTGGTCATCAGATCCCCCTGATGTGGAACAGCCCGCAAGCCTAGCGCCGATGGCGGGCGGCTGCGAGCCATTCCTGGTGCGGCCAGTCGTCAGGCGCGCTGTATTCCTGTGGTGGACGCGGCATCCGCATGCGTGTTGAGCGTGTGCAGCCATGCGGTGGTGCCTGGTTGTCGCAACGAAGAACCGCCGACCAACGCATCGACGTTACAGGATCGTGCGGACCTGCAACGCTGTACGTGCACTCAACCAGGAATGAAGGGGAAGACAATCTTCAGCAAGCCTTTCAGGCCGCCTTCGGCGGTACTGGCCACGGCCTTGGCTCCCAGGCTGTTGAGCGCGCGCCGCACATCTTCCCAGCGCACCTGCGTGATGTCCTTCTTCAGCAGGTCGGACACTTCTTCGGCGGTAGGCGTGAGCTTTTGCAGTTCGCGCACGGTGGCCTGCGGGTCGGGCTGCAGATAGCCCCAGCGTTCGGCGATCTTCAACAGCGTGTCGAAGCGCACCGCCACCACTTCACGATTGCGCTCGTACACCGGCAGCGCGCCGACATCCAGGATGGCCTGCTCGAACTGCTGCGCATCATCGGGGTGTTCGATGCGCACGGCCAGAAACCCTTCCTTGCGGCTGCGTTCGCTGACATGTTTTGCGCCCGAGCGCAGATTGTCTTCGGTGAGTACGTTGGCCACGATGCGCTGCATGGCCGCGTCGCCTTCTTCGGGCACCAACGCGCGCCAGCGTGCGTAGCCATCGCGACGCAGGGCCTTCACCTTGGCCGAGGTCACCCGCAGCTGCAGTGCGACGGCGGCATTGGAGCTGTTGCGGGAGATCGCGCCGTCGCGTTCCAGCAACACGAAGATCAACAATTCCAGATCGCGCTTGGTGAGCGATTGGAAGCCTTGCAGCAAGGTCAGGCGCAGGAATTCGCTGCCAAAGGCGGCCGCGTCCTTCAGTTCGATCGGTTGCATGAGGAGTCCTCCACAGGTGACTTGCAGCATGCCAGGACGCCGTTGCGTGGCCTGAGAACCGCTGCGACGTGCGCAGCAGTTTCAGCGTCCGGTTTCGCGGCCCGGGCGGTCGGACCTGAACGTTTCAACTGCGCCGCGGTCCTGCAGCGTGACGAACACCTGCTTGCCGTCGGTGCCGCCAAACGCCACGTTGCTGGCCTTGCGGCCCTTGAGCGCGATAGTGCGCATCAGCTTTCCCTGCGGCGACACCACCGCGATCTGCCCGGCGTCGTAGCGGCCGATGTAGAGATTGCCGTCGGCATCGCAGCGCATGCCGTCCAGGCCGAAATCGGGGAATTCGATCAATACGCGCTTGTTGCGCAGGCCGCCGTCCACGCGGTCATAGACCCACACCTTGCGCGCCATGCTCTCGTTGACGTACAGGTGCTTGCCATCCGGGCTCACATCCAGGCCATTGGGCGTGGTCATGCCGTCTTCGAGCAGTTGCACGGCGCCATCGCGGCTGACCTGCCACAGGCGGCCGCTGTTGTCGGTCCAGTTGGGATCGCTGGTGTAGAAGCTGCCATCGGGGGCGAGCGCAAGATCGTTGGGGCCGTTGGAGGCGGGCAGCGCGGCGAACGTGCTCACCGCGCGCGTGCGCAGATCCACGCGCAGGATCTTGCGGCCAAGCGTGTCGGCCACGAACATCGCGCCATCGCGGAAACGGATGCCATTGCCGCGGCTGCCTTCGGGCAAGGTCAGGAAGACCTCGGCCTTGGCACTGCCATCGGCGTGCAGCGTGATGCGGCCGATGGTGCCGTCCTTGTCGAGATTTACTGCATAGATCGCACCGTCCGGCCCGGCGGCCGGGCCCTCTGCATTGCTCGTAAAGGCCCCATCGCCGATCAGGTCGTGTGCAACGAAGGGCGCATCGGCCGCGATGGCGAGCGAACTGGACAAGACAAGCGCAAACGGCAACAAGCGAACACAGGCGGCAGCGATCATGCGACAGGCTCCGAGAGGGTGCGCCGCAGTGTGCCAGAACGTGCGTTGCAACCATGGCGGTGATCGCCGCCGATCAAGTAAGGTGCGCAAGCAGTATTGGCCTAGTCTTGCGAGGGAGGTTTGCATGTCTGTGGAATCCGTAACGCGTCGCCGCTTGCTTGCCGCCTTCGGCGGTGCAGGCATCCTGCTCGGTGCACCTGCCTGGGCATTGCCGAAAAAAGCGCCTGGAAAACCGCTCAATGTCGCGCTTGCCGGGCTGGGCAGTTATGCCAGCGAACAGCTCGCACCGGGCCTGGCCTTGACCAAGCACTGCAGGCTCGCCGGCATCGTGACCGGTACGCCCACGAAGATTCCGCAGTGGCAATCCAAGTACAAGATTCCCGATCGCAACGTCTACAACTACGAGAATTTCGACCAGATCGCCGATAACGGCGACATCGACGTGGTCTACATCGTCACGCCCACCCATCTGCATGCGCCGCTGACATTGCGCGCGGCCGCGGCCGGCAAGCACGTGTGGTGCGAAAAGCCGATGGCGATGAACGCAGGCGAATGCGAGGCGATGATCGCTGCATGCAAACGCAACAAGGTGGCGTTGACCATCGGCTATCGCATGCAGCACGAGCCCAACACACGGCGCCTGATTGCGATGGCCAGCGAGAAGCCGTTTGGAGCCATGCAGCGCGTGCGTGCCGAAGCCGGCTACAACGGCTATCACGATGCGACCAAGGCTGACCGGCCGTGGCGCCTGCGTTCGCAATTCGGTGGCGGCGCGATGTACGACATGGGCGTGTACCCGCTCAATGCCGCGCGCTATACGGTGGGTGCCGAGCCGGTGGCCGTGACCGCCAAGCGCTGGACCGATCGCCCGGAGCTGTTCGACGAAGTCGACGAGCATATGGATTTCACGCTGGAATTCCACAATTCCGTGCGTGCTGCATGCAAGACCAGCTTCGGGGCCAACATGAATGTGCTGCGTGCAGAGTGCGAACGTGGCTGGTACGAGTTGTCGCCGTTTCAGGCCTATCAGGGTGTCACCGGCAAGGCCAGCGATGGCCGCGTGTTCGACGCCAAGGTGCCGCACCAGCAGGCACTGCAGATGGATGAAGATGCCTTGGCCATCCTCAACGGCACGCCGCTACGTGCACCGGGCGAAGAAGGTCTGCGCGACATCCGCATCGTGGATGCGATCTACCGCTCTGCGCGCGAGGGCAGCAAGCGCATCATGCTGTAACCGCAGCCCGCTCTTTTGGTCGACGGAGCGGCCGCTTAAATCAAGCGAGCAGGCTGGCGCAAACCAGCCTGCAGCGATGCATGCAGTGCGAATAAGCATGTGGCAGCACTAGCAGGCGGTGACCGAAAGCGCGACCGCCTGCCAAAAAATATCAACTGCGCGCGAGTGAACCGTCGCGCCTAGTCAGCGAGTGCTCGCCAGCGAGTAGCAATAACGCCACCAATCCCCGCTCTTACGATTCCCCAATCCCGATTCCCCAATCCACGCTCCTAGCCCCGCATCGCCAGCACCGTGATTTCCTCACGATCGTGATAGAGCTGCTTGGCTCGCACCGTCAGTGATTTCTCGGCTTGCTGCTCGAACAGGTCCAGGCACAGCCGGGTCTCGTCCCAGCGCTTTTTCATTGGCAACTTGAGATTGAAGATGGTGTGGCGGCACCAGCCTTCGCGCACCCAGGTGGCCATGCGTTCGGCCACGCGGCGTGGCTGCTCGACCATGTCGCAGACCATCCAGTCCAGCGGTTGCGCGGGCTTCCAGTGAAAGCCATCGGCGCGCAGATGTTCGACCAGGCCGGTGGCCAGCACGTGCTCGCGCAGCGGGCCGTTGTCGACACTGGTGACATGCACGTGCTGGCGGGTGAGCACCCAGGTCCAGCCGCCCGGTGCGGCGCCCAGATCGGCGGCGCGCATGCCGGGTTTGACCAGCTGTTCGCGTTCTTCCGGGGTCAGCAGCGTGAGCAGTGCTTCGTCGAGCTTGAGTGCCGAGCGCGATGGCGCCTCCGGCAGCAATTTCAGGCGCGGAATGCCGAGCGGCCAGGGCGCGCTGTCGCTGCTGTCGGCCACTGCCAGCAGTGCGTGGTCGCCATCCAGGAAACAGATGTGCAGGCGCGGCAGGCGCGCTTGTGGTTTGTCGGTCAGCAGGCCGGCCTTGCGCAGCGCCGGACGCAACGCATTCCCGAAGCTGCGGGCCAGGCCGGCCAGTGGTTTGCCGGCATCCGAATCCGGATGCTCCACCCACAGATCGCCAAAGCGCGGTTGGCCGTCCAGCGCCGCCAGGATCGGGGTGATGCGGTCCTTGGGATCGAGGCCTTTGAGTTCGGCGAGCACCACCAGTTTCTGGCGCGCGAAGATCAGCTCGCGCCACTGCAGCCTGGCGGCCAGCTGCGCGGCCTCGTCGCAGACAAACAGCACATAGCCATCGTTACGCTGCGTGCGCGCATAGCCGGCAATGCCGACAAACGCTGCGCGGGCGCTGAGTTCGGCGGCCAGTTCCGGCTCGAAGCCCTGCCGGCAATAGCACAGCAGCCCGCTCATCGCAGTGCCTGCCGTGGGAGGTCAATAATGATCACCGCCACCCTCTCCATAGCTGCGCAGCACCGCGCAAGCCTGTTCGCGCTGCACATCGCGCACCACCTCGATACCGCGACGGGTCAGTTCGCCCACCCAGTCGGCCGGCAGCGGGCCTTCGTCGAATTCGGTCAACGCCATTACGTCTTCGGCGCGCGCGCCGATCAGCAGGCGGTCGATGCCGGCCCACACGGTGGCGCCGTAGCACTGGCAGCACGGCTGCGCAGAGGTGGCCAGGGTCACCGGCGACAGCACGTCGTTCAACCGCGGCGTCTGCAGGCGCTGCTGGGCCAGCATGTAGGCCATGTTTTCCGCATGTGCCAGCGAAGTGTTCTGTGGCACCACGCGGTTCACCGCCGCGGCGATGATGCGGTCGTCGGGCCCGAACACCACTGCGCCGAAGGGCCCGCCGCTGCGTGCTTCCACGTTCATTCGCGACAGATCGATCGCCAGCGCCACTTTCTCGGCGTCGCCAGGATAGGCGCGGCTGGCGTCCACATGGTCGTGGATCCAGGCGGGCAGGGTGAGGTGAACTTGCGCGTAGAGCATCACTGGACCGGTGCAGGAGAGGAATCGGGGCGGCGCAGTGTATCGGTCTGTGCATCGCTTGCGGCACATTGGCCGGAAACGCACTGGCAGGCACTGATCTCGCGGAAGCCGCACACACTCATCGTGCCGCTGGCCTGACATTGCGCCAGCACGCCCTTGGGGTCGGTGGCGCTATTGACGTTGACGCATGCGGGAAACGCGCCGCAACAGTTGCCCACGTCTTTCACCGTGCAATCGGCATCGGTGCGGCAGGTGGTGTTGACCTGGATGCGCTTGATGGGTGAGGCCGATGCGGGCGGTGTGGCCGCTTCGGTGGGCGCGGGAGCAACACAGCCAATCAGCAAGGCCTGTGCGATCAGCAGCACGGTGCTCAGGAGCCAGGAATGGGGACGGGGCATGCGGGCGTCCTGCAAGGGGCGGAGGACTGCCATGGTAGCCCTCCTGCCCACGCAGCACGCCGCTGTGGCCGGTCAGCGGCTCAGCGTGATCGAATCGGCGGTTTCTTGCTGGACCACGATCCCGGTGCCGGCGATGGCCTGGCGCACTGCCTGGCGGATGCTCACCTGGCCGTGCACCGCATTGACCGGCACTGCATCGAAGGAGCGGTCGGTGGGCGGGGAAAACTGAATCGCGCAGCGGGTGGCGTGGGCCAGCTGCTGCATGGTTTCGTCCATCCGTGCCGGCGGGATGTCGTAGTTCGGCGGCACTGCGACCATATCGCAGGGGCCGCTGGGCGGCGTGCTCGCCTGTGGGCCAGCGGGCTGGGCTGTGCAGGCGCCCAGGCCAAGCATCAGGCAAGCCAACGCGCAGCGTAGAGATGGGGAAATATGCATGGGCATTCCGTGCGGTCAATGCCGCAGGGTAGGCACCTGGTGTGGTGCCGGCGGTGAGTCAGTTCGTTTCGCCATGCAGCGCTGCGCACCACAGCACGCCCACCAGCAGGCAGGCGATGGCGGCCAGCTCCAGCCCGGTGGGCAGGCGCGCTTCCCAGGCAAAGCCGTACAGCAGCGCGAACACCGTTTCGAAGACGATCATCTGGCCGACCAGGGTCAGCGGCAGCAGCCGGCTGGCGCGGTTCCACAGGCCGTTGCCGATCACCGAGGCGAGCACCGCCAGCACCAGTGCAATGGCCCAGAAGCGTGCCCAGTCGAGCGGCGCATGCGCGGTGGTATTGAGCAATGTGAGCGGGGCCAATAGCAGCGCCAGTGCCCCGGTGACCACGCCGGTCAGCAGCGACCAGTCCTGGCTGGACAGGTCGGCGCGGCGTCGCAGCCAGCGAGCATTGCCGATGGAATACACCGACCAGCTGATCAGTGCGCCCACCGCGCACAACAGCCCGGCCACACGGGTGCCCAGATCCGACGCCTGCGCGCTGCCGTCGCGCTGCAAGGTGTCCACGGCCACCAGCGCCACGCCTGCCACGCACAGCGCGCACGGCGCGGCCAGGCGCCGTAATCCCACCGCACCGGCGGCGCGCGTGCCGATCACCGTGACCACCACCGGCAGCAGGCCGATGATCAGCGCGGTGGCCGCACCACCGGCCCATTGCACGGCGCTGCCGAGCAGCACGTAGTAGATCAGGTTGCCCAGCAGGCTCAGGCGCACCAGCGCCCACCACTCGGTGCGGCCCAGCCGGGCGGCGGTGCGCCGCGCGCGCGGCGCCAGCACCAATGCGGCCACTGCGCCATACGCCAGGTAGCGCGACAACGCCAGTTGCAACGGCGAAAACGCCGCCAGCAACTGTGGTGCCAAAAACACCAACCCCCACAACGCGCCGGCGCCCATGCCACTGGCCACGCCTGCCATCAGCCGCTCACGCATCGCACGCCTCCTTCCAGGCGTGCAGCATGCCGCGTGTGTGAAGGGGCGGCTTGACCCGGGCTCTTGTGCAGCGTTCAGCCTGGTAGCCGCTGTATGCGGGGATCACACCGCCCACGGCATGCCGCTCAGCGCGTGCCGGCATGGGGCTGACGTCGATACGCCGCCGGCGTCATGCCCAGGGTGCGGCGCATCGCACGCGTCAGTGCGGTCTGGTCCGACCAGCCATGCGCCAGTGCCAACTGCGCGATCGGCAGATCGGTATGCGCCAGCTGCAGGCAGACGCGCTGCAGGCGCAGCGCGCCCAGCCATTGCTGCGGCGTTTGTTCGAAGGTGTCGCGAAACAGCGCGTGTACGCGGCTTGCGCCCACGCCCAGGTACGCGGCCATGCGCTGCACCGGCCAGGGCTCGGCGTGTGTTGCGGTGATCGTGTCGCACAGCTGCTGCAGGCGCTGCAGTGGTGCAGGGTCGCCGCGCAGGGACTGCAGCAGCGGAGGCAGACAATGGCGACGCAGCAGGGCGGGCACGGCATCGCGCGTGCGGCAGTGCTGGTCGATGAAGTTGGCAATGGCCAGCAGGCGCGGCGTGGTGGCCACAAATGGCCGCTGTTGCAGTTGCTCCACGCGATGGGCGCCCACGTCAGCGACGCTGCATTCCAGGATCAGAAAACGGTTGTCGTCGTGCGCGGTCTGATCGTGATCGGTGTGCGGTGCAATGACCACCGCCTGCCGGTGATCGACGCGCCCGCCGCGTCCACCGACCTCGATCTCCAACGTGCCGCGAATCGGCAGCACCACCTGCACATGGGCGTGGCGGTGGCGATACCCGTCACGCCCGTACCGGCGCAGGTGCAGGGCGCCATCGCTCATTGCAGCAGGGCCGCGCCGTTGCGAGCAGCGGCGCGGCGGAGCCTCACTTGGCCCAGGTGTCGCGCAGGGTCACGCTGCGGTTGAACACCGGCGTGGCGTCACTGTGGTCGCGGCGGTCGGCCACGAAATAGCCGGTGCGTTCGAACTGGAACGCCTGCTCGGGTGCGGCCTGCGCCGCCGACGGCTCCACATAGCCGCGCACGCTGCGCTTGGACTCGGGGTTGAGGTAGTCGCGGTAGGTTTTGCCTTCGGACTCGTCGTCGGGCTTTTCTACCGAGAACAGACGGTCGTACAGGCGGATTTCCGCCTCCACCGCATGGACGGCGCTGACCCAATGGATGGTGCCCTTAACCTTGCGGTTGGAACCGATCATGCCCGGGCGCGATTCCGGATCCAGCCAGCCGTGCAGCTCGACGATCTGCCCGGCGGCGTCCTTGATCACTTCATCCACGCGCGCAATGCCCGCGCCGCGCAGACGGATTTCGCCACCCGGCACCAGCCGCTTCCAGCCCTTGGGCGGCACTTCGGCAAAATCCTCGCGCTCGATCCACAGCTCGCGCGCAAACGGCACCTCACGCGTGCCGAAGCTCTCGTCCTTGGGGTGATTGGAAAACTGCAGTGTCTCGGTGTGGCCCTCGGGCAGGTTGGTCAGCACCAGCTTGAGCGGGTCGATGACTGCCATGCGCCGCGCGGCGGCCGCGTCCAGGTCTTCGCGCAGGCAGCCTTCCAGCACCGAGAAATCGATCACCGAGTTCTGCTTGCTGATGCCCACGCGGTCCACAAACAGGCGCATCGCCGCCGGCGTATAGCCGCGCCGGCGCAGGCCCTGCAGCGTGTACATGCGCGGGTCGTCCCAGCCGTCCACCAGCTGTTCTTCCACCAGCGCGGTGAGCTTGCGCTTGCTCATCACCGTGTAGTTGATGTTCAGGCGCGAGAACTCGATCTGGCGCGGCTTGGCGGCTTCCTTCGGGTAGCCCTTGCCCAGCAGCGGCGCCAGCAGCTCGGGATGGCCGCTCAGGTCCACCTTGTCCACGCACCAGTCGTACAACGGGCGGTGGTCTTCAAATTCCAGCGTGCACAGCGAATGGGTGATGCCTTCCACCGCATCGCCCAGCGAATGCGCGAAGTCGTACATCGGGTAGATCGGCCAGGCGTTGCCGGTGTTCTGGTGTTCGACGTGCTTGATGCGGTACAGCGCCGGGTCGCGCAGGTTGATGTTGCCGCTGGCCATGTCGATCTTGGCGCGCAGCGTGCGCGCGCCATCGGGGAATTCGCCGGCCCGCATGCGCCGGAACAGGTCCAGGTTTTCGTCAACGCTGCGCTCGCGGAATGGCGAGTTGCGGCCCGGCTCGGTCAGCGTGCCGCGGTATTCGCGCACCTGCTCGGCCGAGAGGTCGCAGACGAACGCATGGCCGTCGCGGATCAGCTTTTCCGCCGCCAGGTAGTACACCTCGAAGTAATCGGAGGCATGCCGCAACTGCGCCCACTCAAAGCCCAGCCAGCGCACGTCGTCCTGGATGGCGACCACGAACTCGGGGTCTTCCTTGGCCGGGTTGGTGTCGTCCAGGCGCAGGTTGCACAGCCCGCCGAACTCGGCCGCCAGACCGAAGTCCAGGCAGATCGCCTTGGCATGGCCGATATGCAGGTAGCCATTGGGCTCGGGCGGGAAGCGGGTGCGGATGGCCGTGTGCTTGCCGCTGGCCAGGTCCTCGCGAACGATCTGGCGGATGAAGTCTTTCTTCTCCGCCGGGGCGGTGGCGTCGGTGGCTGGAATCTCGGACATGCGGGGCATCGGTATCGGATAAACCGCAAGTTTAGGCGGTGGCACCGGTTTAGGGGTAGGCGCGGCGCACGTGGCGGCCCGGTGGCACGTGCGGGGCAGTGCCAGAGCGCACTGGAACCTGCGGCGGCCAGGGCCGGCGCGCAACCGGTTCATGGGGCCTGCCATCGGCCGCTGGCCGGCGTCGCGCCCGACGCGTACGCTGCGCGCACTCCTTCGAGCGAGCTGCGCAATGTCACTGCCCCGCCTGGTGATCGGCGACAAGACCCTGTCCTCCTGGTCGTTGCGGCCGTGGCTGTTGCTGCGGCATTTCCAGGTGCCGTTCGAAGAAGTCGCCTTGCCGTTGAACACGCCCGAATTCCAGGCCCGCATTGCCGGCTATTCCCCGACCCGGCTGGTGCCGGTGCTGTGGGATGGCACGCTGCATGTGTGGGATTCGCTGGCGATCTGCGAATACGTCAACGAGCGCTGGCTTGACGGCCGCGGCTGGCCGGCCGACCCGGCAGTGCGCGCGCAGGCCCGCGCCGCCGCCGCCGAAATGCACGGTGGCTTTGCCGCGCTGCGCAGCCAGCTGCCGATGGATCTGGCGCGTGTGCCCGCGCCCGCCCACTGGGATGCCGCCGCCGAGCGCGACATCGCGCGCATCCAGGCGCTGTGGGCCAGCCTGCGTGCCGAACACGGGCAGGGTGGTGCGTTCCTGTGCGGCGACTTCGGCATCGTCGATGCGATGTTCGCGCCGGTGGCACTGCGCTTTGCCAGCTACGGTGTGCCGCTGTTCGAAGCCGCCGGCGACTATCTGGCCGCGCTCGACAGCCTGCCGGCACTGCGCGAGTGGAAGCTGGATGCCGAACGCGAACGGCTGGGGCGCGGCTGAGCATGCAGATCGCCTATCGAGCCAGCCACATCATCGACGCCCATCTGGCCAAGCACGCGCTGGAAGATGCCGGCATCACCGCCTTCGTGTTCGGCGAATCGCTGCTGGGCGGCGCAGGCGAACTGCCGGCCTTCGGCGTGTTGCAGGTCTGCGTGGCAGACATGCATCTGAGCCAGGCGCAGGCGGTGCTGGCCGAGATCGGCCTGTGTGGCGAGGTCACGCGCGCGCTGTAGCGGTGCGCGGCCCCCTGCGTTTGTCTGTGCTGCGCGTAGACATGCACCCGGGCGCGATGAGGTTTCCAGGCAACGCCGGTCGCGCCCAGGTGCGCTTCGACGACGGTCGCGCACGCAAGAATAGGGGCACGATTACTCCGGCTGACGCCAGCCCGGCGGCGCGGCATCGGGCGAAGCCAGTGCCCGCAGGCGTTTGAACAACACCGTGGTTTCAGCCACGTTCCAGACCCGCAAGGCCACCTCGAAGGTGTCCAACGGCTTGGTCAGGAAGTCCTTGGCACCCAACCCGAGCGCGCGATGGCGGGCGCTGCGGCTGGGGTCTGCGGTGAGCACGATCACCGGCAGGAACTGCCCCGGGTCGGACAGGCGCGCCAGCTGCTCCAGCAACGCATAGCCGTCCAGTTCCGGCATCTTCAGATCCAGCAGGATCAGGTCCGGCGCGAATGCCGACACCAGGCCCATGACCCGTTGCGGGTCGGTGGTGGCGACCACCTGCTGGAAGCCTTCGCGTTGCAGCAGGTCTTCGAGCAGCCGCACATTGGCCGGCTCGTCGTCGACGATGAGGATGCGGGAGGCGAGGATGTCGTCGCGTGTCATGCCAGTAGCCTGTCGATCACGGTGAAGAATTCCGCCACATCGAGCGGTTTGGTCAGATAGGCACGCACGCCCTGGTTACCCACGCGCGCCAGCGTGGCAGAGGTCGCGTCGGCGCTGATCACCACCACCGGCACCGCGGCAGTGGCCGGTTGCGCCTGCAGGTCGCGCAGCAGTTCTTCGCCATTGCCATCGCTCAGGTGCAGGTCGAGCAGGATCAGGTCCGGCACCTCGTGCTGCAGCAGCGCACGTGCCTGCGCCAGGCTGGCCGCTTCCAGCAACTGCCACTGCGGCCGCCGCTCGGTGAGCGTGCGGATCAGCGCCTGGTTGGAGGGATTGTCTTCGATGCTCAGCAGGCGGCAGACACCGCTGCCGGCGTTGCTGGGCGGCAGCAGCGTGCGTGCAGGTTCGGCGCTCTGCGGCTCGCCTTGCGGCAGGGAAATCCAGAAACGCGCGCCGTCACGGCTGCTGTCCACGCCGATCTGTCCACCCATGGCCTCGATCAGGCGCTTGCTCAACGCCAGCCCCAGCCCGGTGCCTTCCACGGCCGAGCGTTCCGCGCCCAGCCGCTCGAACGGGGTGAACAGCCGTTCGATCTGCGCCGCCGTGAGCCCTGCGCCCTGGTCGGCGACCACGATGCGCACCTGATCGCCATCCGGCTGCGCGCTCACCTGCACCTGGCCGCCGGTGCGATTGAACTTGACCGCATTCGACAACAGATTGAGCAGCACCTGGCGCAGGCGCTGCGCGTCCGCGCGCACCGTCCAGGGGCCATCGATGGCGGGCGGCTGCAGGCTGATGCCGTGCTTGTCGGCATCCGGCGCGATCAGGCCCAGCGCCTCGTGCACGGCAGCGCGCACCGCGATTGGTTCGGGGCTGAGGTCCAGTTGATCGGCTTCGATGCGGGCGATGTCCAGCAGCTCGGTGATCAGGCCGAGCAGATGCCGGCCGGCGCCCAGGATGTGCTGCAGGTGACGGCGGTGGCCCGGCTCGGGCAAATCCATCTCCAGCACCTGCGCATAGCCCAGGATCGCGTTGAGCGGGGTACGCAGTTCATGGCTGCTGCGCGAGAGGAATTCGGTCTTCGCGCGGTTGGCGGTCTCGGCCTCGCGGCGGGCCAGTTGTGCTTCATTGGCGCGTGCGGCCAGCAGTTCGCTGGCCTGTGCCAGGCGTTGGCCGACCTGCCCGAGTTCATCGCCGGCACGCGGCTGCGCAGCCAGCGGCAGCCCTTCGCCGAGCCGGTCGGCATTGGCCGCCAGCGTGCGCAGGCGCCCGGACAAGGCCGAGGCGAACCACGCCACCGCGAACACCGCGCCCAGGCCGCCGAGCATCGCCGCGCTCAGGGTGATGATGAGATTGCGCTGGCGCAGCCCCTGCGCCTTGGCGGTGCGCACCTGCAATTGCGCGGTTTCGTAATTGCGCAGTTCGCGTAATTCAGCGCGCAGGATGTCGAGCTTGTACTTGCCGTCCCAGAGCTGGCGGATCTCTTCCTCGCGGCTCAGATCCGGCGCAAGCAGACGGCGCCAGCCCTGCATCTTTTCGGCGAACAACGGCTTGATGCGCGCGAAACGCTGCGCCTGCACCGGGTCGGTAATGCGTTGCGACAGCCGCTCGGCCACGCGTTGCAAGCGCGGCTCCGCGTCGCGGTACGGGGTGAGGAATTCATCCCGGCGCACCAGCCGATACCCGCGCACACCGGCGGCGGTTTCGGCCAGCAGCGCGTGCGCTTCGTACAGATCGCTCAGCACTTCCAGGGTCTGCCGCACATCGTTTTCGGCGGCGATGTTCTGCCGCTCCACGCTGTAGATCGCCATCAGGGCCACCGCCAGCAGCAGCAGCGGCAGGGTGACCACCGCCAGGCTCTTGCGGGTGATCGGCCAATCGTTCCATCGCACCGCCAGAGCGTTCATTGCGCAAGTCCTGCGTGGACCGCGTACACCGCGGCCTGGGTGCGATCTTTTACCTCAAGTTTCTGCAGGATTCGCTCGACGTGCACTTTGACCGTGCCGGGAGAAATCCCCAGTTCAGCTGCCAGCGTCGCGTTGGTGAGCCCGCGCGGCAGCAGCGACAGCACCTGTTTTTCGCGCTTGCTCAGGGCACTTAGGCGGTCGTCCTGCACCGCTTTGCGCCGCCGCGTTGCGAGTGGCTTGGCCGGCTCGGCGACCATCGCCGGCAACAGCAGCGCAAATGCCTGCAGGGCCTGCAGGTCGTCGCTGCCCGGCGCCAGGCGGCCGTCGTTCCAGGCCACGCACACCATGCCCAGGGTGGTGCCGAGCAGCTGGATCGGCAGCCTTGCATCACGCGTTTCGGCCGGGCGGGGCGGCATCAGCCAGGCGGCTTCATGGCTGTCACCAGGGGCGCTGGCGCCGGGCGGCAGGGCGCGGCCCCTGCTGGCAAACACCTGCGCGCGTGGCCCGCGCTGCGCCAGCACCGCGCCATCTTCCAGCCCCAGCAGCAACAGCACGCGGCCCAGCACCGCATCGCAAGCCTGTTCGGGCGTACTGGCGCTGCGCAGCGCCGCGCTGGCCTCCTGCAGCGCCTGCCAGCGTGCGCTGTCGGAGGCGTCGCGACGTAATGCCTGGCGCCAATCGCCTGCATTGGTTGGGGTTTCCATGTCCGAGCTCTAGGCCGATCAGCATATTTGAGTATATGCCACTCGGCAGAATTGTTGGGCTCGCTGGATTTCGATACTGGGCTCGCCCACTGAGGCAACCCCCATCACTCAACGGAGATACCCCATGCGTCGCACCCTGTTCTCTCTGGTTCTGGCTCTGGCTGCCACCCCGGCGCTGGCTGGCGGCGTGATGCACTACACCGACAAGGCCGCGCTGCCCGCCGATGGCGAAGCGCGCGAAGTGGCTGCGCTGTTCGACACCTGGAACGCGGCCCTGGCCACCGGCAACCCGCACAAGGTGGCCGACCTGTACGCCCCGGACGGCGTGCTGCTGCCGACGGTCTCCAACGAAGTACGTGCCTCGCGCGAGCAGATCGAAAACTACTTCGAGATGTTCCTGACCAAAAAGCCGAAGGGCGTCATCAACTACCGCACCGTGCGCCTGCTCGATGACGACAGCGCGGTGGACGCGGGTGTGTACACCTTCACGCTCACCGACAAGAGCGGCAAGAAGAGCGATGTGCAGGCCCGCTACACGTTCGTGTACGAAAAGCGCGACGGCAAGTGGCTGATCATCAACCACCACAGCTCGGCCATGCCGGAAGTGGATACCGCCACCGCCACCGCTGCGGTCACCAAGGCGAAGTGAGGTGCAATCGCCGGGAGCGGCTTGAAAGCCGCTCCCACTGGCGCCATCCAGCAGGCAACCCTCAAACACGCGGGAGTTGCACCATGTTGGGAATCGGCGCCTTCAAACAACGCATGCCACGGCCCGGCGAAGCACTACCGGGACGTACCCAGGCGTTGCCCCTGCACAACACGCACCTGATCAACGGCCACCCGTTGCGTGGTGAGTTCACCGGCCTGGCCCAGGTGCAATTCGGGCTCGGCTGCTTCTGGGGCGCGGAACGAAAGTTCTGGAACGTGCCTGGGGTCTACACCACGGCGGTGGGTTACGCCGGCGGCGAAACACCGAACGCGACGTATTCGGAAGTCTGCTCAGGGCAGACCGGCCACACCGAGGCGGTGCTGGTGGTGTACGACGCGCAGGCGGTGTCGTTCGAACAATTGCTGCGCACGTTCTGGGAAAGCCACGATCCAACCCAGGGCATGCAGCAGGGCAACGATGTCGGTACGCAATACCGCTCGGCGATCTACTGCAGCACGCAAGCGCAATACGACGCGGCCATTGCCAGCCGCGATGCCTACCAGCAGCAATTGACCGCAGCCGGTTATGGCGACATCACCACGGAGATCCGTTACCCGGCGCCCACGTTCTATTACGCCGAAGACGATCACCAGCAGTATCTCGCCAAGCACCCCAATGGCTATTGCGGGCTTGGCGGAACGGGAGTGAGCTGCCCGATCGGGCTGGATGCCTGAGCGGAAAGGCGAGGCCGGATCCAAGCGCTGCCATGTGATCGTGGCGTGCCGATGGCCATAGTGACCGGCAGCGTTTTCACGATCAGGCAGCGCATGGGAGTGCATGCCAGGCAACTTGCAATGGCTGCGCCGGAGACGGCGTGGCCATCTTTTTATGTGTCAGTTGCGGTGGCCGACCGCCGGTGCGGACGGCTGGTTGTGTGCTGGTGTATGAGGCCGCCTGCAAGGCGCATGCGTCACGCACCGGCGTCGGGCGCGTGGACGCAGAGGTCGGTAACGCCATTGAGTGGTAGTCGCGGCAGCTTGAGTGCGACGTGCTGGCAAGTCTCCAGCACACGAGCAGCAACTGCGTTTCCACGGCTTTCTGGCATGCCACCACTCGGTGCGCACATTTCGCACACGCGTGGTACGAAACCTCTCCAGCCGTGGGTAAGGCGCAGTGCTCGCTGATTGGCGAGCCGACCCACAAACTCGGTGCCGGCATATCGCAGAAGGGCGTGTCTTGTAACGCCAATAGCCACTACGTCTAGACGAATTCGCCCGAGAACATGCCGCGCAGTTGTGCCAACAGCTCGGTGCGCTCCGGATGCAGGGTGCGCATGCAGGTCACCGCAAACCCCACCGGGCTGGTGCCGGGTGCGGTGATCACGCCGTCGGCGCTGACCACTTTCTCGTGCCGGTAATGCGCAGCGCCGGCGTACGGCACCACGTGCTCCTGCAAGAACGCCAGCGAATTGCTGGTGTGCGGCCGCTCGTCGAGCAGACCCGCATACGCCAGTGCGATGGTGGCTCCGCAGATGGCCGCAATCGGGCGCTGCTGTTGCACGCGTTCGCACAGCACGCCGCTCAGCCCGGGGATCTCGCCGGCTTGCCAGCGTTCGCTGCCTGGCAGGATCCACAGATCGGCGTCCAGCGGTGCCAGATCCGAGAGCGCAAATTCCGGCGTGATGCGCAAGCCGCCGATCGAGTGCACCGGCTGTCCGTCGATGCTGGCGATGGCGACCTGGTCGCCAAACCACTCGCGTGCCGCAGGCAGGACCACGCCGATTTCCCAGTCGGCGACACCGTCGACCATCACCACTGCGATGTTTGCCATTGTCCGTTTCGTCCGTTGAGGAATCCGGATTCTAGGCAGCGGCCCGTCAGATGTTGTGAGCGTGTTGTCGAAACAGCAACGCGCCGGTTGCTGGCTTTCGGCGCCGCCGGGGCGGCACGCGCCTGGAGGCTTACGCGGCAGTGGCAGATCGCGCTGGGCTGCAGCTCATCGGTCGGTGGCGGTCTGTGCGCGCTGCGAATCAATCGCTAATGCCACAAACAAAAACGCCTGCGGGCGATGCCGCAGGCGTTCGAAGTGACGCAACAACGGGAACGATCAACCAGCGAGCTTGTCGGCGATGGTCTTGCGCAGCGCCTCCAGGTCCTTGGCGAAGGTGTCGATGCCGCTGGCCAGCTTCTCGGTGGCCATGTCGTCAGCGGCCAAGTCGGTGGCGAAGCTGTCGCTGTTGATCGGCGTGATGGCCGCGTTGTCCGCATTCAACGGCGACAGCTTGCGCGGCAGTTCGCCGTGGTCGGCGTCGAGCTTCTCCAGCAGGTCCGGCGAGATGGTCAGCCGGTCGCAGCCGGCCAGCGCCTCGATCTGCGCAGTGGAGCGGAACGAGGCGCCCATCACCACAGTGGAGGAACCGCGGCGCTTGAACTCGTCGTAGACACCGCGCACGAACACCACGCCCGGGTCTTCGTCGATGCTGGCCGGGGTCTGGCCCTTGGCGACAAAGAAATCCAAGATGCGGCCGACAAACGGCGAGATCAGGAACACACCGGCCTCGGCACAGGCCAGCGCCTGCGAGCGGTTGAAGATCAGCGTCAGGTTGCAGTCGATGCCTTCCTGCTGCAGTTGGCGCGCGGCTTCGATGCCTTCCCAGGTGGCGGCGATCTTGATCAGGATCTTGTCCTTGGACACGCCACGCTCGGCATACATCGCGATGAACTTGCGTGCCTTGGCGATGGTGGCCTGGGTGTCGTGCGCCAGGTCCGCGTCCACTTCGGTGGACACGCGGCCGGGCACCAGTTCCGACAACATCGTGCCCACGCCGACGGTCAGGCGATCGGCTACTTCGTTGATGGTGCTGTTGCGGTCTTCGCCACCGTGCGCGCGGCCCCAGGCCAGCTCGCGCTCGATCAGGTCGGCATACACCGGCAGATCCAGCGCTTTCTTGACCAGGGTGGGATTGGTGGTGCAATCGACCGGCTTGAGCCGCTTGATCGCGTCGTAGTCGCCCGTATCGGCAACGACAACGGACAGGTCACGCAGTTGGGCAAGCTTGGAGGGGGATGCAGTCATGCGGGTTCTCTCGAATCGTGGAACGGGTCGGGGATAGGACGCAGCGCGTTACGTTAGCGCGCTCAGCGAGGGAAGTCGCCCGCCGCTTCGGGCTGGTCGTGCACGGCGGTCACGCGCAAGCGCAGGTCGCGTCCGCCGGGTGCGCGCCAATCGATGGACTGGCCGACCGACAGGCCGAGCAAGGCGGTGCCCACCGGCGCCAGCACCGAGATGCGGCTGTGTTGGACATCGGCTTCGTGCGGGTACACGAGGGTGAGCGTGTGACGTTCGCCATGCAGCTCGTCTTCGCATTCGATGCGTGAGTGCATGGTGACGACATCGCCGGGAATCTGGTCGGGCGGCACGACGCGTGCGCGGCCCAGTTCGTCGGCCAGCGCAGCGGCGGCCGGATGGTTGTTCAACGCGGAAGACTCGAGCATCGCTTCAAGGCGGGCAAGGTCGTGGCTGGACACCAGAATGGATGGTGGCAAGCCGCTGTGGTGTTGCGAGGTCATGGCAATCTCCTGACAAGGGCAGCGGACGCACGGTGCGCCCTCCAACAACAGGTGAGGGCGGCGCGGCGTGACCACAATGCAGGCGGGCACATCGCACCGGTCACGCGTTGCCAGTAGGCGCCGGCATCAGCGGTAAAGAGTGGACAAGCAAAAGGCGACACCTGCGTGCCGCCTTCGTCCATTGTCGACAAGATTGCGTTGTGAAGCGACCGCGGCAGTGCGCGGCCTTCAGGCGGCGACAGCTTTCGGGCCGCTTGCCGGCTGGTCCAGCGTAAACAGGCTGTCCGGCAATTCCTTGAAGATCTGCGAGAGCTGCTCCAGGAACGCCGTCATTGCCGAGCTGCGCCGCCACGCCATGGCGATGCGCCGGTTGGGCTGCTTATCTTCGCGGAAGCGGATCAGGCGGATGTTTTCCGAGCGTGCCACCGGCGGCTTGACCGCCAGCATCGGCAGCAGGGTGACGCCCACATTGGCCGCCACCATCTGGCGCAGGGTTTCCAGGCTGGTGGCCTGGAATTCGGACTTTTCCAGTGCGCCGGCAAGATGGCACACGTCCAGCGCCTGTTCGCGCAGGCAATGGCCGTCTTCGAGCAGCAACAGGCGCTGCTCGGAGAGATCGTCCAGCGTCATGCTGTCGTGCCGCGACAGCGGGTGGCCTTCCGGCACCGCCAGCACGAACGGTTCTTCGAACAGGAATTCGGCATGCAACTGCTCGTCCTGCAGGGGCAGGGCCAGCAGTGCGGCGTCCATGCGGCCTTCGCGCAACTGATGGATGAGCTGGTCGCTTTTTTCTTCGATCAGCAGCAGCTCCAGACGCGGAAACCGCTCGCGGATGCGTGGCACCACATGCGGCAGCAGATACGGTGCCAGGGTGGGGAAGATGCCCAGGCGCACGGTGCCCGCTTCCGGGTCCTGGCTGCGGCGGGCGGCTTCCTTCATCTGTTCCACTTCGGCCACGATGCTGCGCGCGCGCATGGCGGCTTCGCGGCCTGCCGGGGTGAGCATCACCTTGCGCGGCGCACGTTCGACCAGCGGCACACCGAGCTCGTCTTCCAGCTTCTTGATCTGGGTGGACAAGGTGGGCTGGCTCACGAAACAGGCGGTGGCGGCACGGCCAAAGTGCTTGTGGTCGGCCAGGGCTACCAGGTATTTCAGGTCACGCAGATTCATGTGCAGCAGCCCTCGTGGCTGTGACGTGGAACGGACTGGACCAACCGCAGCTTAGCGCCCGGGCGGACCGGGCACTGGCTGAGCTCACGCTTACGCAGCCTGGGCCACGTCGGCGCTGACCGGTGCGCTGGAGCGGATCAGGTAATCGAACGCGCTCAGTGCAGCTTTGGAACCTTCGCCCATCGCAATCACGATCTGCTTGTACGGCACCGTGGTCGCATCGCCGGCCGCGAACACGCCCGGCACATTGGTCTGGCCGCGGTCGTCGACGATGATCTCGCCGCGCGGGGACAACTCCACCGTGCCACGCAGGAACTCGGTGTTGGGCAGCAGGCCGATCTGCACGAACACACCTTCCAGTTCGATGTGCTGCGTGTCGCCACCGGTGCGGTCCTTGTAGACCAGCCCAGTGACCTTCTGACCATCGCCCAGCACTTCGGTGGTCTGCGCGCTGGTGATGATGCGCACGTTGTGCAGGCTGCGCAGCTTGCGTTGCAGCACTTCGTCGGCGCGCAGCTTGTCGTCGAATTCCACCAGCGTGACATGCGCCACGATGCCGGCCAGGTCGATCGCCGCTTCCACGCCCGAATTGCCGCCGCCGATCACCGCCACGCGCTTGCCCTTGAACAGCGGGCCATCGCAATGCGGGCAGTAGGCCACGCCCTTGTTCTTGTACTGGTCTTCGCCTGGCACATTCATCTGCCGCCAGCGCGCGCCGGTGGACAGGATCACGGTCTTGCTCCTGAGCGATGCGCCATTGGCCAGCTTGATTTCGACCAGGCCATCGGCACCGGCCGGGATCAGCTGCTCGGCACGCTGCAGATTCATGATGTCCACGTCGTACTGGCGCACGTGCTGCTCAAGCGCGGCAGCCATCTTCGGGCCTTCGGTTTCCGGCACCGAGATGAAGTTTTCGATCGACATGGTGTCCAGCACCTGACCACCGAAACGCTCTGCAGCCACGCCGGTGCGGATGCCCTTGCGTGCGGCATACACCGCTGCTGCCGAGCCGGCCGGGCCACCGCCGACCACCAACACGTCGAAGGCCTCCTTGGCTGCGATCTTGGCGGCATCGCGCTTGGCGGCATTGGTGTCGAGCTTGGCGACGATCTGCTCCAGCGTCATGCGGCCCTGGTCGAACAGTTCACCGTTCAAGTACACGGTGGGCACCGACATGATCTGGCGGGTTTCCACCTCGTCCTGGAACAGCGCGCCATCGATGGCCACGTGCTTGATGCGCGGGTTCAGCACCGCGGCCAGGTTCAGCGCCTGCACCACGTCCGGGCAGTTCTGGCACGAAAGCGAGAAATAGGTTTCGAACTGGTAGTCGCCATCCAGATGCTGCACCTGCTCGATCAGCTCGGCAGTGGCCTTGGAAGGGTGGCCGCCAACCTGCAGCAGCGCCAGCACCAGCGAGGTGAATTCGTGCCCCATCGGCAGGCCGGCAAAGCGCACCGAAATGTCCTGGCCCGGCGTGGTCAGCGCGAACGAGGGCTTGCGCTGATTGTCGTCGCGGTGCACGTCCAGGCTGATCTTGTCCGAGAGCAGCACCAGATCCTCGAGCAGCTCGAGCATCTCGCGCGCCTTGGGGGTGTCGTCGATCGAGGCATGGATCTGGATCGGCCGCGTGACCCGTTCCAGGTAGGCGGTCAGCTGGGTCTTGAGATTGGCATCCAACATGGAAAACTCCTGGGAATGGGCAAGGGGAGGGCATGGCGTCGCTGCGCATGCGCAGGCCGCCTGGGGAGGAAGGGGATGAACCGCAGCCGGCGCGAAGGCGGGGTGCGTGCTGGCGGTGGCTGGCGGGCAGCCCGGCACCGGCTCCGGTTCACCCCCGGCCCGGAAACCGGGCCAGGGATGTGAGGCGGCTTAGATCTTGCCGACCAGGTCCAGCGACGGAGCCAAGGTCTTGGCGCCTTCCTTCCACTTGGCCGGGCAGACCTGGCCAGGATTGTTGGCCACGAACTGTGCCGCGGTCAGCTTGCGCAGCGTCTCGGTGACGTCGCGGGCGATGGAGTTGTCGTGGATTTCCAGGGTCTTGATCACGCCTTCCGGGTTGATGATGAAGGTGCCGCGCAGGGCCAGGCCTTCTTCTTCAATGTGCACGCCGAACGCGCGGGTCAGCTTGTGGGCCGGGTCGCCGATCAGCGGGAACTGCGCCTTGCCCACGGCCGGGGAGGTTTCGTGCCACACCTTGTGCGAGAAGTGCGTGTCGGTGGTGACGATGTACACCTCGGCGCCGGCCTTCTGGAACGCGGCGTAGTTGTCAGCGGCGTCTTCCACTTCGGTCGGGCAATTGAAGGTGAAGGCGGCCGGCATGAAGATCAGCACCGACCACTTGCCCTTCAGGCTTGCTTCGGTGACCTCAATGAAGTTGCCGTTGTGGTACGCGTTCGCCTTGAAGGGCTGGACCTGGGTGTTGATGAGAGACATTGAGTTTCCTCTTGCGGTGAAGGGGGTTGGGGGACGGAACAGGCGCCATGGTAGGCAGGATCAATAGATATCTCAAATCGATTGATGAAATTGCATAGATAGGCTGCGACTATCAAAGTGCCAGACTGGCTCTGGCGTGCGCACCTGCTGCCATCCCCGATAATGGTCGGCCGATGTTTCGCACAAGTGAAGTTGTCGCATGTCTGAGGCTCCCGCCGTCATTTCCGCCGAACAGCTGCTGCGTGAGGCCGCCACCCGCATTGCGCGCAGTGACGCCGAGCCCTTGCTGCTGCATGCGCTGGGGCGCGACCGCGCCTGGTTGTTCGCGCATGGGCGCGATCCGGTGCCGGCTGAGCAGGTGCAGCGCTTCGGCGCGCTGGTGGAGCGGCGTCACCAGGGAGAGCCAGTGGCGTACCTGACCGGCTCGCGCGGGTTCTGGACCCTGGACCTGGCGGTCTCCACCGCCACGCTGATCCCGCGCGCCGATACCGAAACGCTGGTGGAGCTGGCGCTGGAACGCCTGGAGCTGACTGTCGGCGTCCGGGTGGCCGATCTGGGCACCGGCAGCGGTGCGATTGCGCTGGCAATTGCCAGCGAGCGGCCGCAGGCGCAGCTGATCGCCACCGATGCCAGTGCCGATGCCCTGGCCATTGCAAAGCACAACGCGCACGCGCATGGGCTGCACAACGTGGAGTGCCGCCTGGGCCACTGGCTGCAACCGCTGGCCGGCGAGCGGTTCGATCTGATCGCCAGCAATCCGCCCTACATCGCCGCTGCGGACCCGCATCTGCAACAAGGCGATCTGCGCTACGAGCCGGCCAGCGCGCTGGCCTCCGGTAGCGACGGCCTGGATGACATCCGTTTGATCGTGGCCGACGCGCCCGCCCATCTGCAGGCAGGCGGCTGGCTGCTGCTCGAGCACGGCTGGGACCAGGGCGAGGCGGTGGCCGCGCTGTTGACCGCGCGTGGGTTTGCAGCGGTGGCGACCCACCAGGATCTGGAGCAGCGCGACCGCGTCACGCTGGGGCAGTGGCCGCACGCTGCGGGGTGATCCCGGCGCACGCGGCAGCGGTTCGGTCTGGACTGTCGAGCAAGCAACTGTCCTGAAGGACGGATTCCACACTTGGCTGTGTGCGTGCGCGCAGCGCCATGTCCCTGCGCACCGCCGCGCGGCGTGCTTCCGGCAGCAGCCGATACAATGCGGCCTTTCCCGCAGGACCTACGCATGCGCACGCTCTATCCCGAGATCACGCCCTTCGACCAGGGCACCCTCCAGGTCGACGACCGCCACACCCTCTACTTCGAGCAATGCGGTAACCCGCAGGGCAAGCCGGTGGTGATGCTGCATGGCGGCCCGGGCGGCGGCTGCAATACCAAGATGCGGCGGTTCCATGACCCGGCCAAGTACCGCATCGTGCTGTTCGACCAGCGTGGCGCCGGCCGCTCTACGCCGCATGCCGATCTCACCGACAACACCACCTGGGATCTGGTGGCCGACATCGAACGGCTGCGTGCGCATCTGGGGATCGACCGCTGGCAGGTGTTCGGCGGCAGCTGGGGCTCGACCCTGGCGCTGGCGTACGCGCAGACCCATCCGCAGCAGGTCACCGAGCTGGTGCTGCGCGGCATCTTCCTGCTGCGCCGCTGGGAGCTGGAGTGGTTCTACCAGGAAGGCGCGAGCCGGCTGTTCCCGGATGCGTGGGAGCACTACATCGCCGCGATTCCCGCAGAGGAACGGCACGACCTGATCTCTGCCTTCCATCGCCGCCTCACCAGCACCGATGAAACCACCCGCCTGGCCGCCGCCAAGGCGTGGAGCGTGTGGGAAGGCGCCACCAGCTTCCTGCATGTGGACGAGGATTTCGTTACCGGGCATGAGGACGCGCATTTCGCGCTGGCCTTCGCACGTATCGAGAACCATTACTTCGTCAACGGCGGCTTCTTCGATGCCGAAGACAAGCTGCTGCGCGACGCGCACCGCATTGCCGATATTCCCGGGGTGATCGTGCAGGGGCGCTACGACGTGGTGTGCCCGATGCAGAGCGCGTGGGAGCTGCACAAGGCGTGGCCGAAGGCCGAGTTGAAAATCAGCCCGGCGGCCGGGCACTCGGCCTTCGAGCCGGAGACCGTCGACGCGTTGGTGCGTGCGACCGACAGCTTCGCCTGAGAAGGCGCGCGGTGAGCGGCCGAAATGTCCCTGCCGCTGGCCAAGTTGCAGCAGTAGCTGCGTTGCCGAATACAGCGCGCCAATGCAATGCGATGCGCCAATGCAACGACCAACTCGCGTAGGAGCGCGCTTGCGCGCGATGGGGATTTACCGATAACGCCCCATCGCGCGCAAGCGCGCTCCTACGTCGCTTTCAGCCCGGCAAACCATCGCGGCGTTTAGCTCACCAAACCAGCGCGGTGCTTAGCCCAGCAAACCCTCCGCCAGCGGCGGCAACAGCCGCGCCAGCCGCTGCGCCCAGGCGGCCTGGCCGGCGGCGTCGCTGATCAGGTCCTGGCGGATTTCCAGCTCCACATGCGGCAGGCCGCGGCCTTCGCCGTACACCGGAATCGCGTAGTCGGTGGCATCGCTCACCGCATACGGCTGGTTGTCGCCCACCACCAGATCAGGTTCCGCGCGTAAAGCCTGCAGCAGCCGATGCGCCAGGCGCGTGTCGCGGTTGTACAGCACACCCGCATGCCAGGGCCGTGCGATCCCGGCCATCACCGGGGTGAAGCTGTGCATCGAGACCAGCAGCGTCGGCTGGGCGCGTGCTGCGCGTGCGTCCAGTTCGGCGGCAATGCGCGCGTGGTACGGCGCAAAGATGGCGTCGATACGTTGCTGGCGCGCGCTGTCGGTCAGCCCGGCATTGCCGGGGATCGGCGTGCTGTCGCTGACCTCCGGCATCAGGCTGGCGGCAGCGTGCGGGCGGTTGCAGTCGATCACCAGCCGCGAATAGGTCTGGCTGATCGCAAACGCGTCCAGCTGCTCGGCCAACCGGCGCGTGACTTCGGCAATGCCGATGTCCCAGCCGATATGCCGGTCGAGTTCGGGCTGCGGCAGGCCGAGATTGTGCAAGCGCGCCGGCACGCGTTGTCCGGCGTGATCGGCGATCAACAACCACGGCGATGCGCCTTGCGCGTTGTGCACCGTGAACGGCGCGGGGTCATCCGGCCCGAGCAGCGCGGCGGCCACCTCAACCACGCGGCGTGCCATCCAGTGCGTGGTCGACCAGGTACAGGCCGGCCCACAACTTGGGGTCCATCTGGTAGCCCTCGGCCATCTTCTGCACCAGCCACGCGCCCACCTGCGCGCGCGGGATTTCATGCACGGTGATGTCTTCGCTGGCATCGCCGCCGCCTGCGCCAACCTTGCGCAAGCCGGTGGCGCGCACGAAGGCGATTTTCTCGCTGCTGGCGCCGGCCGAGGTTGGGCCGATCATCAGTACTTCGGCATGGTCGGCGGTCCAGCCGGTTTCCTCTTCCAGCTCGCGGATCGCAGATAGCTCGATCGATTCGTCGGCATGGATATCGCCCACCAGCCCGGCGGGCATTTCGATGGTGCGCGCCTGCAACGGCACGCGGAATTGTTCAACGAACAGCATTGCATCGTCCGGCGTCACCGCCACGATGATCGCGGCCAGCCCGCCGGCATGCACGCGCTCGGAATATTCCCAGGTGCCGCGCACTACCATGCGCTGGTACTTGCCTTCGTAGACCACGGTGGGCGGAGTGTCGTGTCGATTCATGGAAAGGGACCTTGGGACAGGGAAGCGGGAGGTGGCGGCAACACGGCGCCGCCACTGGCGGCCAGCAGGCGCCGGCGCGTGAGCGGGCCAAAGCGCAGGCTGTCGCACAGGCCGGTCAGCATGTCGGTATCGGCGGGCGCGCGCGTGAAGCCGGACTCGGTGAGTTCCAGCGGCGCATCGAGCGCGATGGTGGTGAGCTGACGCCACAGCAAGGCGTGCTCGCGCTGTTCGCGCAAGCGCAGCGCCATTTGCGCGGCGCCGCGCAAGCGCAGGAACGGTAACTCGTCCAGCCGTTCGAGCAGGGCATCCAGGCTGCCGAAGTGCGCCAGCAGCACCGCTGCGGACTTGGCGCCGATGCCGGTGATGCCGGGGATGTTGTCGATCGCATCGCCGCACAGCGCCAGGTAGTCGGCCATCTGGTGCGCGTGCACGCCATGGCGTGCCTTCACCCCGTCCATGCCCCAGCGCACATTGCGCGCGTAGTCCCATTGTTCGTCGTGTTCGAACAACAGCTGCGACAAGTCCTTGTCGGCCGAAACGATGATGCCGCGCAGGCCCTGCGCACGCGCGCTGTACAGCGCGCTGCCAATCAGGTCGTCGGCTTCGTATTCGCGATGGGCCAGCACGCTCAGCCCCAATGCCGCGCACAGTGCCTTGCAATGCGCGAACTGGCGACGCAGTGCGTCCGGCGCGGGCTCGCGGTTGCCCTTGTAAGCAGGGTAGATCGCATGCCGGAAACAGCTGTCCAGCGCTTCGTCGAACGCGATGGTGATGTGCTGCGGGCGCTCGCGTTCGAGCAGATCCAGCAGGAAGCGGGCAAAGCCATGCACCGCGTTGGTGGGCCAGCCCTGCGCGTCCTGGAACTCGTCCGGGATCGAATGCCAGGCGCGGAACACGTACAGGCTGGCATCAACCAGATACAGCGGTACCGGGCGCGGCGTTTGCAGCGCCGCGGCAAGCGGCGCGGTGGCAAGCGGGGGCGCGGGCGTGGTCACGGTGTCCAGTCGCGCAGCAACGCGCGCGGGTCGGGGCGCTCGCGCTCGGGCACCTGCATGCGCGGTGTGCCGATGTGGATGAAGCCGACCACGCGCTCGTGTTCGCCCAGCCCCAGGTACCCAGCTACCGCCGGGTCGTAGGCCATCCAGGCGGTCAGCCATTGCGCACCGAAGCCATGCGCCTGCGCGGCTTGCAGCAGCGCAAAGCAGACGCAGCCTGCGGTCATCAACTGTTCCTGCTCGGGCACCTTGTGCTCCGGCTGCAGCGTGGCGATAACCGTAATTACCAGTGGCGCCTGGCTGAAGCGTTCGCGGTCCTTTTGCACGGCCGCTGGCGGCGTCAGCGGATCGGCTGCCAGGGTGCGTTCGGCCAGGAACTCGCCCAGCGCCTGCCGTGCATCGCCGGCGATGCGCAGGAAGCGGAACGGCACCAGCTTGCCGTGGTCGGGCACGCGCACCGCTGAGGTGAGCATGCGTAACAAGGTGGCCTCGTCCGGGCCGGGCTCGCCGAGTTGTTTGGAGGGAACCGAGCGGCGGGCGTCCAGCGCCTGGAGCGAATACGGTGCGTGCATAATTCCGGATCACGGCGGGGGTGCTCGATTATAGACGGGCCCTTCCCAACGCCCGTTGCACCATGGCCGGCCGGGCGCTGTCCGCCTGCCATGGCAGATCCTTCTTCATGCGTGCCCTTCGCGTCGTCCGATGACCCAGTTCCTGCCCACCGATGCGCTTCCCAGCCGCAACCCGCAACTGTTGGATCAGGTGCGCGAGGTGGTGCTCGTGCCGCTGGCCGACGCCTTCCTGGACGTGCAGGACGTACTGGCCGAGTCGCTGTTCCGGCTGGCGGCCGATGCCGGCCCGGCGCAGAACGATTTCATGGAAGCGATCAAGGCGTTGCGCCAGCAACGTGAGCCGATCAGCGCGCGCTTCCGTGGGCATCTGGCGCAGGCCTGGCAAGGTCTGGAATCCGGGCGCCCGCTGTCGGCCGACCGCACCCTGGCGCGCGGCGGCGCGGGCCTGAGCCTGCTGCCCGAACAGGACCTGGAGGTGCGCCTGGCGGTGCGCAACCTGGCCGGCGCCCTGCAACACCAGTGGCGCCCGGAGCTGATGCGGCTCAACCGCTACCTGGGCTTCATTGCCGGCGGGCTGCGCATTGACGGCGACACCAATCCGTTTGGCCCCGAGCACCTGGGCGTGGCGCTGTACGAAGCCTTCCAGGGCGTGACCCTGGCGCCGAAGGTGCATCTGGCGGTGATCAAACTGTGCGAGCAGCAGTTGATGGACCGCGTCGGCGCACGCTACGGAGAACTCGAACAGGCGCTGGCACAGGTGGCGCGCCTGCGCGACCTGCCACAGGCACGCAGCCGCCGGCGCGGGATTCCGCGCCAGGGCGAGGCAGTGGGCGAAGACAGCGGCGATGCGCCGGACTGGATCGCGCGCTTCTTCGCCGACTGGTCCGGTGGCCAGAGTGCGCTGGTCGGGGTGGAGGTCATCGACGTGCATCTGCGCACTGGCCGCGACGTGCTGCCGGCCGGGCTGCATCAGTTGCTGCAGCATGCGCGCCGGCAACGCGAGCCTAGCCAGGCAGCTGTCTCCACCGAGCAACGGTTGCTGTCGCCGCGCGAAGTGGTCTCTGCCCTGTCATTGCTGCAGACCATGCCCAAGGCCGGCTTCGAGGCCATCGACGGGCTGCTGCTGGGTCTGGCGCGCGGGCTGCGCCAGCAGGTGATGCGTGCGGCGGCCTCGCTGGGCGTGGACCCGGCCACCGCCCGCCTCAATCCCGACGACGAAGACGCGCTGGACCTGGTGGCGCTGCTGTTCGAAGCGATCCTGGTGCAGAGCCATCTGTCCGACTGGCAGCGCGCCTTGCTGGGCCATCTGCTGGTGCCGATGGCCAAGATAGCCATGCTCGACGGCCGCCTGTTCGTGCGCGATGGCCACCCGGCGCGGCGCCTGCTCAACCTGCTGGTAGAAGCCTGCGACGGCAACGGTGGCGAAACCTCGGCCGAGCAGGCGTTGCTGGCGCAGGTGCAGGCCGCGGTGGACGAGGTGGTGCGCGATTTCGACGAGCACCCGGCAGTGTTTCTGTCGCTGGAGGCCGAGTTCGGCGCCAGCTACGAGCAATACCGGCGCCGGGTGGAAATCGCCGAGCGCCGTGCCAACGAACTGCAGCGCGCCGAAGAACGCCGCGAGCGTGCGCGCGGCGTCGCCGCACAGGCGTTGGCCGAGCGGCTGGCGCGTGGCGCGCTGCCGCCGGTGGTGGAGCATTTTTTCAGCCGCGTTTGGCACCCGGCGGTGCAGCAGGCGGCGTTGCGCGGCGATGGCGCCGGCCCGCTGCTCGAAGAGGCGCTGGCGCTCGGCGACGCGGTGCTGGCGCAGCTGAGCCAGGCCGGCGGCGGCGAAGCGCTGGAGCCGTACCGCGCTGCATTGCTGCAGGGGTTTGCCCAGGCTGGGCTGGCCCAGCGCGAAGCCGAGCAGGCGCTGCAGGAACTGCAGCACGCGTTGGTGGCCGGGCAGAGCGCGGCCGCGCCGATCCTGGCGACCTTGCGGGTTGGCGCCAGCCCCGCCGATGCGGTGGCCGAGCCGCTGACCCCGATGCTGGACGCCTCCGCCGAGGTGGAATTTGACCGCGTCACCGCCGATTACTTCCGCAGGTTGCCGCTGGGAACCTGCCTGGACTTCATCGACCGCGCCGGGCGTGTACAGCCGGGCAAGCTGTCCTGGATCAGCCCGATCTCCGGGCGGCTGATGTTCGTCAACCGCCGTGGCGGGCGCTTGTGCGTGTCCTTGCCCGAAGAACTGGCCGTGATGGTCTGGCTGGACCGGCTGCGCCTGCACCGCGAGGACGATGCCTTCTACAGCGCCATGCAAGGGGTAGTGGACCGCCTGGACGGTTCCGGCGCCGCGCATGCTTAACCTTGGCCGCCGCCCGGCCGATTCTGGCAAGCTCCACTGCAATGCAGGGGGCTACGATGTCCGACTGCCATGCAAACCCAGGGCGGTCACGAGTAAAGTGAGAACTTCGTCACATTTATCGCGCGTACGAACCGCCTACCATGCGAGGGCGGAATTTGGGGCCGCGTCTGTTTTTCCTCGTTCGAGAATTTTCACGCCTGCAAAGGCGGGGAGCCTTTGCGCATGACCTTCCAGCCCAGTCCGTCGGGACACCCGGGCCGTGACCAACGCTTGCTCGATCAGGCGCACGCTGTTTTCGTGCCGCCGATCGCGCAGGTATTTGCAGCTGCAGTGGCACATTTCGATGATGTCCTGTTCGACCGCGCCGAATCCGCGGGCGCGTCACAGTTGCTGTTTCTCGATGGCATGCGCGAACTGCGCCGCAAGCGCGACGAGGTTTCTGCACAATTCCGCCAGCAGCTCGAGGCCGGTTGGCAGGCCTTGCTGCAAGGCACGCCGCTGTCGGCCGAGGTGGTGCTGGCCGGCGACATGGGCACCGGCCCGCTGAGCCTGGTGCCCGAGCACGTGCTGGAATCGCGGTTGGCGGTGCGCAACCTGGCCACCGTGCTGCTGCGGGATTTCAAGCAGGTGCTGGCGCGCATCGATCGTCGCCTGGGCTGGATCGCTGGCGGCCTGGAGCTGGTGGCCGATACCAACCCGGTGGGCCCCGAGCATCTGGGCGTAGCCATCCACGAAGCCTTTGCCACCTGCGACCTGGCGCCGGAAGTGCGCCTGGTGCTGATCAAACTGTGCGAGCGCGACCTGGCCGAGCCGATCGGCAAGCTATACGCCCGCCTGGACGAGACCCTGGCCAAGGCCGGGGTGATGCCCGAGATTTCCCAGCCCAAGCGTGCGCCGCCGCGCATGCAGCCGCGCGATCAGGCGCAGGGCGAACGCAGCGCCGCCGACGGCCAGGGGTTCGATGGCGAGGCCGCTGGCGAAGACCCCAACGAGCAGTACGCACCGGCCTGGGCCAACCGGTTTCTGGATCGCTGGGCGCATAGCCGCGGGCGCATGCAGGCAGCCGCGCAGCGCGGCAGTGCCGATGGCCATGCGGGCGGAGACGGCGACGCCGATCACCCTGGCGGCAGCCAGGGCATGCTGCTCGATGCGCTGCACGAGCTGCTCCAGCAGACCCGCAACGTGCGCGAAAACGCCGCATCCGCCGCATCCGTAGCGGTGGGGCAGCAACGCCCGCTGAGCCAGCGCGAGATGATGTCGGTGCTGTCGCTGCTGCAGGCCACGCCGAGTGCCACGCTGCAGGCAGCGATCGGCGACGACAACGAATCGCTTGCGCAGCGTCTGAAAAACGAAGTGCTCAACAGCGCCACGCGTCTGGGCGTGGACCCGGCCACCGCAAAGCTGGATCCGATGGACGAGGATGCGATCGATCTGGTCGGCATGCTGTTCGACGTGATGCTGGACGAGCGCGACCTGGAAAACCGCTCGCGCGAGATGATCGGCCGGCTGGTGGTGCCCTTCGTCAAGGTGGCGCTGCTGGACCGCAAGATGTTCGTGCAGAAGACCCATCCGGCGCGGCGCCTGCTCAATTCGCTGGCAGAGGCCTGCGAAGGCAACAACGGCGACAGCGCTGCCGAGCGCGTGCTGATGGGCAAGGTCGAAGAAATCGTCGACCGCCTGGTGGCCGAATTCAACGAAAACCTGGCGATCTTCCTCACCCTGGAAGAAGAATTCCGCGACTTCCTGTCGCAGCACCGGCGCCGGGTGGAAATTGCCGAACGCCGCGCTACCGAAACCCAGCGTGGCCAGGAAAAGCTCGAACTGGCGCGCACCCGCGCGCTGTCGGAACTGGAGCAGCGCGTGCAGGCCGGCGCACCATTGCCCAAGGCGGTGGAAGATTTCCTGCGCCAGCCGTGGCTGCATCACCTGACCATGGCGATCCTGCGCGACGGCGACGAAGGTCCGGGAACCGTCGAGGCGCTGGCAATGGCGGACGGCGTGCTGGAGGAACTGGCCGAGGCGCGCCGCCACATCATCGGCAAGCCGTGGCTGCAGGCCTGGCAACCGGCGCTGCACCGCGTGTTTGCCAGCGTGGGATTGCATGGCGATGCCGTGGTGGTGGCGATCACCGCGCTGCACGACACCTTGCAGGCGATTGCCGAGGCGCGGCCGGAGCTGGAAAAGGCCTTGCCGGAGTTGCCGCAGGTGAACCTGCCACCGCCGGCGGCCGAGAGCGTCAGCGTGGTGCTGGGCGCGGAGGCCGTGGCACAGAGCATCGACAGCGCCGATGCGGAGCGGTTCCGCGCGATGGACATCGGCACCTGGCTGGATTTCGTCGACAAGGACGGCAAAGTGCAGGCGGGCAAGCTGTCGTGGGTGAGCCCGATCTCCTCGCGGCTGCTGTTCGTCAACCGGCGTGGCGTGCGCTTCTGCGTCGCTTCTCCGGAAGAACTGGCAGTGATGGTGCGGCTGGGGCGGCTGCGCGAACACATCAACGACGGCGCGTTCGACAGCGCGATGCAGGGCGTGATCGATCGCCTGGACCCGCTCAACAGCGGCACCGTGCACTAAGCGCCGCTGTCAAAACGACTGCGCAGCCGCGAGGCGGGCGCGGCCGGTGCTCGGAATCCTGAGGTACTGGCGGACACTCCGGTTCCTCCGCGCCGTTCGCAACCGCTTGGCGACTGCTCGCTCCGTTGTGTTAAACGCTCTAAGCGCCGCTCTCAGAACGGCTGCGCCGCCTCCAAGTGCGTGGGCCCATGCTCGCTATGCTCATGTGCTCGCGGGCACTGTGGCTCTTCCGCGCTGTCCGCACCCGCCTGACCATTACTCGCCACGTTGTGTTCGCTGCTCTACGCGCATGCCGCACGGTCGCCATGACCGTGCGGCATGCGCGGCGACCCTCGCCAGCCTCAGCGAGACGCCGGGCCGACAAAGTGCAGTGCCTGATCGATCACCGATGCGTGATCGACCATGCGGTTGTGGCCCAGGCCCTCGGTACTGACCAGCTGCGCGTCCGGCCACAGTGCGGCGAAGCGTGCGCCTTCTTCCCACGGCGTTTCGCGGTCGCGGCGGTCGTGGATGATCAGCGCGGGGCGATCGAAGTGCGGCAGACGTTCGCTGGCATCGAAGTCGGCGAAGCGCTTGCCGGTGAGCTCGGACAGCCACTGTTCGAACGGTGCGAACGTGCGTGCGGCGATGCCGGCGGCGGCAAACTGGCGTTCCGCGCTTTTGGCCGGGGTGAGCAGTGGCGCGATCAGCACATAGCGCGCCGGTCGCCAGCTGGCTTCATCGGCGAACACCACCGACGAGGCGCCCATCGAATGGCCGATGAAGGCCGCTGGTTGGCCAAAATGGCGGCCGATGTGGCGCAGCACCTCGACAAAGTGCGGGAAATTGCTGAGACGGCCGCTGCTGGCGCCGTGGCCGGCCTGATCGAAGGCCACCACGGCATACCCCAGCGCCTGCAGGCGCGGCACCCAGGCGGCAAAGCGCAGCCCGAAACTCGACCAGCCATGCGAAAGCAGCACATACGGATTCTCGGCCGGGTCGCCCCAGCAGTAGACAGTCACATCCGTGTCGGAGATGCGCAGGGTGTGGCGGGCCGTGTCCGGCAGGCTGGCGAGCGCGGCAGCGGCATAACGGCGCGTTGCGGGCAACGGCGTCACGAAGCGCTTGGCCAGATAGCGGCCAGTGGGACCGGGTGCGAGCCGGCTGGCGGTGGCCAGCGCGGTGCGGAGCAGGCGAAGACGCAGGGGGGGGCGGGACGGGCGCATGTAAGAAATCCGGAAGGGAGGGCATCCAGCCAGGCGGTGCCGATGAGTCGGTATGGCCGAGTCTGCCTGCCCCATCTTGTCACCGTCAAGATTGGGTGGTTCACTGCCCTGGTCTCATGATGAGAGCCGCGAGAGAAACGCATGCCACATGAGCGCGCCAGACGAGAATTGCCCCATGAGGACCGCACCGTGAGCGCTATCACCACCCCGTCAGATGCGCCCGGCACGTATCACCACGGTGATCTGCCCGCTGCACTGCGTCGGGCCGCGTGGGAGATCGTGGCCGAGTCGGGCGCCCGCGCGCTGACCTTGCGCGCTTGCGCCCGCCGCGCCGGCGTGTCGCATGCCGCGCCGGCGCACCACTTCGGCTCGCTCAATGGCCTGGTGGCGGAAATGGTGGCCGACGGCTACGAGCGGATGGTCGCGCGCATTGCGGCCACCCAGCAGAACGTGAGCGACCCGGTGATGGGCTGCGGGCTGGGCTACATCCGCTTTGCGATCGAATTTCCACAGCATTTCCGGCTGATGCTCAGTCTGGATCTGCGCGCACATCCGTTGCCGCGCCTGGCGCAGGCCAGCGAGGCGGCGCGCGCTTGCCTGCGCAATGCCTTGTCGACCGCCTGGTGTGCGCAGCACGGCAGCCCCCCGCCGGCCGAGCTGCTGCAGCAGCGCACCCTGCTGGCCTGGAGCGCGGCGCATGGGTATGCCGCGTTGGCGATCGACCACCCTGCGCAGTCGGTGCCGCTGTTCCCGCCGGAGCTGATCTTCGCGCCGCTGATCCCGGCGCTGCTGGCGCCCTGACTGCAGGCTGGCTGTTCTTCATGGCGGCGAGTCTGGCGTAGTGACGTACGCAGCAACCGGGCGTCGCCTTGCACCTGGGCGCTGTGCTTGATAGTTGGCGGCAATCGGCAATTAGCGGCTGGGGAGCGCGGGCGGTGATCAGCGGACAGCAGGCAAAAAGTAGCAGGCAGCTGGTAGCAATCAGAAACAGCGATCAGTAAACATCAAGCAGCAAAAATAGGCAGTCGCAGTGAGTCACCACCAGCAGCTAGCGAGAGTGGTATGTCGCAAGCCAGTACCGGATTGGGAGACTGCGTGCGGCGGATGCAATGTTTGGCACAGGGATCGCGCTCGTTGCGTCGTTTGACAACAGCCGACGTCGCTGCGATCGCCAGGCGACCAACGCGAGGATCAACTTGATTTAGAGCGGCTAACAAAACGTATCGAGCAGCCGTCAGGTGGGTGCGGACGGCGCGGAGGAACCGGAGTGTACGTGGGTATATGCCGATTCCGAGCACCGGCCGCGCCCGTCTGGCGGCTGCGCAGTCGTTTTGATAGCTGCTCTTAATGCAATAGGCCGCCGGCACACGCTAAATGCGATACCGCATTGCAGGTGGCGACTGCTCGCTCGCCAGATTTCGATCGTGTTGGCCTAGTGCTCGTGCAGCAAGTTCGCGAAGCGTTTTCTGCGTATGTCTATTGCAGCACGCGTTGCCAACGAACGTACGCGGCAAGCGGCGATGCACACGCGTCGGCAATGACGATTCTCTTGATGCGCGTCTTTGAATCGAGCATCCACAGCGCGTACTTAGGTGCGGTTGCTCTGCCTGCCTGGCGATGCGATGACGCTGCAGCAGGACGGGCCGGACGTCTTCGCGATGGACGGTGCACGTGCAGCGTCTCCGGGTTCCGATACCGCCAGCCCAGCGAATACTTACGCGCACGCGCCAACGCGGCGCATGCGCTCAATCATCGACCGGCGGATGCGCGCGGAGCCAGGCGCTGCGCTCGGCCGGGCTCATTTTCTGCCAGCGCTGCTGCAGTTCGTTGCGCTGTTGCGGGCTGAGCGTGCGCATGCGCTCGAACAGGGCCTTGGCCTCGCGGCGCTGCTCGGGGCTCATGTTGCGGAAGCGGTCCATCCCGGCCTTGGCCTGCTTGCGTTGTTCCGGGGTCATGTCCAGCCAGCGGCGTGCGTGCCGGAACATGCGTGGGCGCTCGTCCGGCGCGTCGTTCCAGCGCTCGCGCAGTGCGTCGATCAAGACCTGGCGTTGCTGCGCGCTCAACGTGTCCCATTCGGGCATCGGCGTCTCGGCGCCGCGCGGGCCAGGCCCATCTTGCGGTGGCGGCCCCGGCGGCGGGCCGGGTGGGCGGTCCTGGGCCCACAGCGCTGCGCAAGGCGAGGCGCACAGCAACAGGGTCAACAGCAGGCGCGTGGTGCGGGTCATCGTGCTCATTCCATGGCCAGGGCGGTATCGGAGCCGAGCCAGACGAACAGGTCCGGGTTCTGGGTCAGCAGGTCATCGGTGTCGGTGCTCGTGGCGGCTGGCGTAGTGGTCGCCACCTGCGTGGTCGTGGTTGCCGGTGCTTGCTCGGTGGGACGCAACTGCACACCGATGCCTACCGCCAGCAGCGCCGAGCACGCGGTGGCCAGCAGCCAGTGCAGGCGCCGCGAACGCTGGGCGGTGGCCGCATGGCGTGCCTGGCGCAGCTTGGCCAGTGTCTCCGGCGGCAAGGTGGTGAGTGCGGTGGCATGCAGCCGGCGCATCTGCGCATCGAACTGGGCCGGGTCGTGGGAGCGGTTCACAGGAAATCCTCGAACTGTTTTTGCAAGGCGTCGCGCGCACGCGACAGATGGGTTTTGACCGAGCCTTCCGAGCAGCCCATCGCTTTGGCGGTGGTGGCCACGTCCAGGTCTTCGAGCACGCGCAGCGTGAAGGCTTCGCGCTGGCGTGCCGGCAATGTGCGCAGCGCTTCGACCAGGTGTTGATACGCCTCTTGCTGCTGCTGTTCGCCGGCCGGGCCAATGCCCGGATCGAGCCAGTCGATGCTGCCTTCATCATCGGCACGTTCGTTCGGGGCCCAGAACTTCAGCCGGAAGCTGCGCCGCCGCTGCAGATCGATAATGCGGCTGCGCAGGATGCTCCAGAACAATGGGGTCCATTCTTCGGCTGGGCGATCGCGATAACCGAGTAGCCGCACCATGGCGTCCTGCACCGCGTCCAGCGCGTCCTCGCGATGGCGCAGACCGGCCTCGGCAAAGCGGAACGCGCGCGGCCCGATCCCGGACAGGAACGCGTCCAGCGAGACAGGCGCCGCCGTTGCCGGTGCAGCAGGTTGCGGATCGAAAGGGGTTCCCACCAGCACAGCGTAGCTTCCGCGAAGACGATATGCCGTCAACGCACGGGCGTGCATCGGGTTGACACGCGATGACACGGGCAAGGCGGGGCACGGGAGGTCGGCAAGAATCGCGGCGGGCGGGGGGGGGGGCTGCCGCCAAGCGCCCGACGCCTGTTATGTGTGTCACCGCGGCGGGACTAGACGCGCCGAAACAAACGCCAGCGATTGGCCGAACTGGAGCCTGATCTGCCTGCTTCGCAAACAAGCCGAAGAGGCGACCACCGGTCCGTTGAAGCAGTAAGCACCAACGCCGGCCGGTCCGGTCGAAGTATCACAGCCCACACTGCCAGCAAACCGCGCGCAGGCACGGGGAACCCCAGCTAGCGGCTAGCCCACCAGCCCAGTCCCAGCGCGGCCACATAGCAGGCCAGGTCGAACCCGGTATTGGCCAATTGCAGCAGGGTCCAGGCCAGCCCGGCGCCCATCTTCAGCGACGAGGTCCACGGATCCAGGCCAAGTGCGCCGCCCAGCTGTGCCGACGCGATGCCCCAGTTGGCCGCAACGATGAGCGCCACGGTCGACACCAGGGTGATGCCTACGCGCAGCGGGCCAGCCGGCAAGGTGCCCAGGCGCAGCATCCACGCCACTTCCAGCGCGACCAGCACCGCCATCCAGCCGGATTGATGGCCCAGGGTCAGCGCGACGAGGATCCAGGCGATGAGGGCGGTGACGCATCCCAGCAGCAGGAGCGGGGGCCAGAGCCAGTGAGCGGTTCTGGCGGGCGCAGAGGTGGGCGGCATTGGAACTCCTGACAGTGCGTACATGATAGAGCGCGTGCCGCCGTTGCGGTGTGCAGCGCTGGCGGATGGAATGCAGCGTCGTCCGTGCTGCACGCCGCAATCGGCAGCCTGTCCGCCGTGGTCGGCTAGAATGGCCGACTTGCGCGCTTCCGACGCGGCCCCATATCCAGCCCATGTATTCCCGTAGCAGCGAACCCGTCCAGTTCGAACGCGATTGCGATGCCGTCATGGTGCCGCAGGGCGATTCGGTGACCCTGCCCGCAGGCAGTTACGGCTATATCACCCAGGCGCTGGGTGGCAGCTATACCGTCTTCGTCGAAGGCAACCTGTTCCGTATTGCCGGCAAGGACGGCGATGCGATCGGCAAGGAGGCCCCACCGGGGCTGGAACTGCCGGAGAACGCCAGCGACGAAGAAGTGGAAGCGCTGGTGTGGCAGCAGCTGCGCACCTGCTTCGACCCGGAGATTCCGTTCAACATCGTGGATCTGGGCCTGGTCTACGAGGCGGTGGTGAGCCATCGCGAGGAAGACAACCAGCGCCGGGTGGACGTCAAGATGACCCTCACCGCGCCCGGTTGCGGCATGGGCGAGATCCTGGTCGACGACGTGCGCAGCAAGGTGGAAATGATCCCGACCATTGCCGAGGCCGACGTCGAGCTGGTCTTCGACCCGCCGTGGGGCCGGCATATGATGTCTGAAGCGGCCCGTCTCGAGACCGGCATGCTCTGACCATCAGGCGCCATGTCTTGCACGTGGCGCCGCGTCTTTCCTTCCGCTCTACAGGAATCTCTCGGTGTCCGTGTCCTTCGCTTCCACCCGCTCCCCGTCGCCGCGCAGCGCCGACGAACTGTCCGTGATCCTGGCTGCGCCGGGGTTCGGCCTGCATTTCACCGACCACATGGTCGCCATTTCCTGGACCAACGAGCTCGGTTGGCACGACGCGCAGGTGCGTGCCTACGGCCCGCTGCAGCTGGATCCGGCCGCCTCGGTCCTGCATTACGGCCAGGAGATCTTCGAAGGCATCAAGGCCTACCGGCATGCCGACGGCTCGATCTGGACCTTCCGCCCGCAGGCCAATGGCGAGCGCCTGCAGCGCTCCGCGCGCCGCCTGGCGCTGCCGGAACTGCCGGTGGACCTGTTTGTCGAATCGCTGCGCCAGCTGGTGGCGGTGGATGCCAACTGGGTGCCGTCGGCGCCGGAAACCAGCCTGTACTTCCGCCCGTTCATGATCGCCGATGAGGCGTTCCTGGGCGTGCGCGCGGCGCACAAGGCCTCGTACTACGTCATCGCCAGCCCGGCCGGCCCGTATTTCGCCAAGGGCGTGGCGCCGGTGTCGATCTGGTTGTCCACCGAGTACGCGCGTGCAGCCAAGGGCGGCACCGGCGCGGCCAAGTGCGGCGGCAACTACGCCGCCTCGCTGCTGCCGCAGCAGAAAGCCTACGCGCAAGGCTGCTCGCAGGTGCTGTTCCTGGACCCGGTGGAAGGCAAGTACATCGAGGAACTGGGCGGCATGAACGTGTTCCTGGTCTACAAGGACGGCACGCTGGTGACGCCGGAATTGTCCGGCAGCATCCTGGAAGGCATCACCCGCGACAGCATCCTGCAGCTGGCTCGCGATCGCGGCATGCAGGTGGTGGAGCGCAAGGTGTCCATCGACGAGTGGAAGGACGGCGTGGCCTCCGGCGAGATCAGCGAGGTGTTCGCCTGCGGCACGGCGGCCGTGGTCACCCCGATCGGCGAGCTGAAGGGCGATGGCTTTGCGGTCGGCGACCTGTCTGCACCGGCGGGCGAGGTGACGATGTCGCTGCGCCAGGAGCTGACCGACATCCAGTACGGGCGCGTGCCGGACCGCCACGGTTGGCTGGTGCGTCTGTCCTAAGCCAACACGTCAAGCCAAATCAGGGCCCCTGCGCGTCAGCGCGGGGGCCTTTTTTTTGCGCGCAGTGCAGCACGTGCGTGTCATTTGGTGTCGCCACATGTCATCGCGAGACTGAACGGTGCCGTACGGTGTCACAAATCTGATATTTAATTTTTTGAAAGTGCGAAGTTCTTATTGTCCAGTTCGGTTGGAGTGCGGTAGGTTCGCTGAACGGATCGATAACAGGGGCGATCCGGGGACCTCGGCGCTGACCTACGGAAGGCGGCGCCGGATAACACCGCTCCGGCGGTTCTCTTTGATATGGAAGGGAATTCGATGTCGACTGCGTCTCTCCGCAAGCGTACTGGCTCGCTCACCATCCTGGGCGCGTCCGCCCTGACCTCGCTGCTGCTCGCGATGCCGGCCTTTGCCGGCGAGGTCTACCTGGATGGCCTGGCCACCGCACAGACCCATCAAAAATTCATCGTGACCTACAAGGACGGCAGCACCGCGCTGGCCAGCCCGTCCGCGTTGACCACCTCGCTGCGCACTGCTGCGCGCGCGGTGCCGGCCAAAGCCGGCAAGGCGCTGGGCCTGAACTCGGTGCGCCGCCTGGCATTGGGGCCGGAACTGGTAAGGGCAGACCGCGCGCTGGACCGCGCCGAGGCCGAAACCCTGATGCGGCAATTGGCCGCTGATCCCAACGTGCAGAGCGTTGAAGTCGACCAGATCCTGCATGCCACGCTCACCCCCAACGACACCCGGTTGTCCGAGCAGTGGGCGTTCGGCACCACCAACGCCGGCCTGAACATCCGCCCGGCCTGGGACAAGGCCACCGGCAGCGGCACGGTCGTGGCGGTGATTGATACCGGCATCACCAGTCATGCCGACCTCAACGCCAACATCCTCGCGGGCTACGACTTCATCAGCGATGCGACCACCGCACGCGATGGCAACGGCCGTGACAGCAACGCCGCCGACGAGGGCGACTGGTACGCCGCCAACGAATGCGGCGCCGGCATTCCCGCCGCCAGCTCCAGCTGGCACGGAACCCATGTGGCCGGCACGGTCGCGGCAGTGACCAACAACACCACCGGCGTGGCCGGCACCGCCTACGGCGCCAAGGTCGTACCGGTGCGCGTGCTCGGCAAGTGCGGTGGCTCGCTGTCGGATATCGCCGACGCCATCGTCTGGGCCTCCGGCGGCACCGTCAGCGGCATTCCGGCCAATGCCAACCCGGCCGAGGTGATCAACATGTCGCTCGGCGGCGGCGGTAGCTGCTCGACCACGATGCAGAACGCCATCAACGGTGCGGTGTCGCGCGGCACCACGGTGGTGGTCGCGGCCGGCAACGATGCATCCAACGTGTCCGGTTCGCTGCCGGCCAACTGCGCGAATGTGATTGCGGTGGCCGCCACCACCTCGGCGGGCGCGAAGGCCAGCTATTCCAACTTCGGCACCGGTATCGATGTGTCGGCGCCCGGCTCGGCGATCCTGTCCACGCTCAACAGCGGCACCACCACGCCGGGTAGCGCCAGCTATGCGTCCTACAACGGCACCTCGATGGCGTCGCCGCATGTGGCCGGCGTGGTCGCGCTGGTGCAGTCGGTCGCCCCGACCGCGCTGACGCCAGCAGCGGTGGAAACCTTGTTGAAGAACACCGCGCGTGCTTTACCGGGCGCCTGCTCGGGCGGCTGCGGTGCCGGCATCGTCAACGCCGATGCCGCGGTCACTGCGGCCATCAATGGCGGGAGCGGCGGCGGTGGCGGTGGTGGAAACACCTTGACCAACGGCACTCCGGTGACCGGCCTGGGCGCGGCAACCGGCGCGGAATTGAACTACACCATCACCGTGCCGGCCGGCAGCGGCACCTTGACGGTGACCACCAGCGGCGGCAGCGGCGATGCCGACCTGTACGTGCGCGCCGGCAGTGCACCGACCGACTCGGCCTACACCTGCCGCCCATACCGCAGCGGCAATGCCGAGACCTGCACCATCACCGCACCGTCCGGAACGTATTACGTGCGGCTGAAGGCCTACAGCACGTTCTCCGGCGTCACCTTGCGCGCCAGCTACTAATCGCGCGTCACGCGCGCCCCGGCACTGCGCCAGGGCGCGCTCCTCATCTGCAATCCACTCCCACGCCTGCCGATTCGGCAGGTGCTGGGGATGTGTTGCCGCGTGGCCGGGACGGACACCGGTCAGTCGTTTCGACAGGCACCTGCCTGTGCACTTCCAGACCTGCCATCGCAGCCCGCGATGGGGTCCGGCCATCACGCCGCATCTGCGGCACCTCATCACTGAAAGGAACGATCGATGTCCAATGTGTCGCAACGTCGTGCGCCTACGCGCGCGCTGGTAGTCCTGGGTGTGTCCGCGCTGACCTCGCTGCTGGCGGTGCCGGCCTTCGCCGGGCAGGTGAATCTGTCCGGGCTGGATTCGCAGCCGACGCTGGATCGCTTCATCGTCAAATACCGCGACGGCAGCAGTGCGTCGGTGAGCCCGACCTCGATGCGCGCCTCGCTCAATTCGGTGGCCACTGCGGTGCCGGCACGCGCCGGCCGCGCGCTGGGTCTGAACCACGTGCGTCGCACCGCGCTGGGCTCCGAAGTGCTCAAGACCGACCGCAGTCTTGACCGCGCCGAAGCCGAGACGCTGATGCGCCGCATCGCCGCCGACCCGAGCGTGGAATATGTGGAAATCGACCAGATCATGTACCCGACGTTGACCCCGAACGACACGCGTCTGTCCGAGCAGTGGGGCTTCGGCACCACCGCATCGGGCATCAACGTGCGCCCGGCCTGGGACACCGCCACCGGCACCGGCGTGGTGGTCGCGGTGATCGACACCGGCATCACCAGCCATCCGGACCTCAACGCCAACGTGCTGCCCGGCTACGACTTCATCAGCGATGCGGCGCGTGCGCGCGACAACAACGGCCGTGACAGCAACGCGGCCGACCAGGGCGACTGGCGCGCGGCCAACCAGTGCGGTACCGGCGTGGCAGCGGCCAACTCCAGCTGGCATGGCACGCATGTGGCCGGCACGATTGCCGCGGTCACCAACAACAGCACCGGCGTGGCCGGCACCGCGTTCAATGCGCGCATCGTGCCGATCCGCGCGCTGGGCCTGTGCGGCGGCACCACCTCGGACATCGCCGATGCGATCGTCTGGGCCTCCGGCGGCACCGTCAGCGGCGTGCCGGCCAATGCCAACCCGGCCGAAGTGATCAATATGTCGCTCGGCGGCAACGGCGCCTGCTCGAGCACCTACCAGAACGCCATCAACGGCGCGGTGTCGCGCGGCACCACGGTGGTGGTGGCAGCGGGCAACAGCAATGCCAACGTGGCCAACTTCACCCCGGCCAGCTGCGCCAATGTGATCTCGGTGGCCTCGATCACCTCGGCCGGCGCGCGTTCGAGCTTCTCCAACTTCGGCACCACCATCGATATCTCCGGCCCAGGCTCGGCGATCCTGTCCACGCTCAACAGCGGCACCACCACCCCTGGCAGCGCCAGCTACGCGTCCTACAACGGCACCTCGATGGCGGCGCCGCACGTGGCCGGCGTGGTCGCGCTGGTGCAGTCGGCAGCGTCGCGTCCGTTGACCCCGGCGGCGGTGGAAACGCTGTTGAAGAACACTGCACGGCCGTTGCCGGGCGCCTGCTCGGGCGGTTGCGGCGCCGGTATCGTCAACGCAGCCGGCGCGGTCAGCCAGACGCCGTAACGCGACGCCGTAACGCGTATTTCCCTAGCGGACGCCGGCCACAAGTGCCGGCGTCTGTCAGAGCGCTCCCGACGCTGCTGTCAGTGCCTGTCTCTCTCTCTTGTGCCCCGCCCAGGCGGGGCTTTTTTGTGGGCGCACTGCATGGGGCCGTGACGTGCGCCAGGGGCGGCTGAACGAACGCAAGTGGGCGGATGCTGCCTGGCTTCAGCGCCATTCGGGTTCGCCGATAGCCTCGTCACGTGGGGGCTGCGTCATGCACTGCCCGCGCATCCGACGCGGCATTGCAGTCCCTGCGCTGCGCGTCATCCGAGTACCGATGTCCTGGGGAGGGCGATTCATGAGGCAGTCAACGGTTGGCGCAGTGCGCTACGCGGCGTGTGTGTGTGCGATGGCGTGTGTGTTTCAGGTATCGGCCGGCGAGGTCAACCTGCAGGGGCTGGCATCGGGCTCGAGCCACCAGCGTTTCATCGTCAGCTACAAGGACCGCGTAGGCAGCACCCGCGCGACCGGGCTGTCGGCTCCGTGGGGCGAGATCGCCCGCGCCGTCCCCAAGCGGCAAGGGCGCGCGCTGGGCTTGTCGGCCACGCGGCGGCTCAGTGCCGGCCCGATGCTGCTGGTGGCCGATCGGCGCCTGGACCGGGTCGACGCGGAAAGCCTGATGCGCCGGCTTGCCGCCGACCCGACCGTCAAGCGGGTGGAAGTGGACGTGCTGATGCGGCCGCTGCTGGTGCCCAATGACCCCGGCCTGCCACAGCAATGGGCGATGGGAACCACCACCGCCAGCCTCAATGTCCGCCCGGCCTGGGACCGCACCACCGGCAAGGGCATCGTGGTGGCGGTGATCGATACCGGCATCACCGCGCATCCGGACCTGGCCGCCAACGTGTTGCCCGGCTACGACTTCATCACCGACCCCACCGTCGCAGGCGACGGCAACGGGCGTGACAACAACGCAGCCGATCAGGGCGATTGGTCTGCGGCCAACGCTTGCGGTGCGGGCGCGTCGGCGTCCAATTCCAGCTGGCATGGCACCCACGTCGCCGGCATCGTTGCCGCGGTTGGCAACAACGCGGCCGGTGTGGTCGGCACCGCCTTCAACGCCAAATTGTTGCCGTTGCGCGTGCTCGGCAAGTGCGGTGGCTATATGTCCGATATCGCCGATGCCATCGTGTGGGCGTCTGGCGGCAAGGTGACCGGCGTACCGGCCAATCCGAATCCCGCCACAGTGATCAACCTGTCGCTCGGCGGCTACGGCAGCTGCTCGACGATCATCGGCAATGCCATCACCGGCGCGGTCACGCGCGGCACCGCCGTGGTAGTGGCAGCCGGCAACAGCAATATGGATGTGGCCACCAGCATGCCGGCCAATTGCGCGAACGTGATTGCGGTGGCGGCAACCACTTCGGCCGGCGCCAAGGCCAGCTTCTCCAACTTCGGCAAGGGCGTGGACATTGCGGCGCCCGGCCAGGCGATCATCTCCACGCTCAATAGCGGCACCACGGTTCCAGCCAATCCGGCCTACGCGGTGTATAGCGGCACCTCGATGGCGGCGCCGCACGTGGCCGGCGTGGTGGCGTTGATGCAGTCGGTGGCACTCAACCCGCTGACGCCGGCAACGGTGGAGGCGCTGCTGAAGAGCAGTGCACGCCCGTTGCCGGTGGCGTGCGCTCCCGGCTGCGGTGCGGGCCTGGTCAATGCCGATGGCGCGGTGGCGGCGGTGATCAATGCCACGCTGCTGACTAGTAATGCAGTACGCACTGGCCTGAGCGCGGCGATCGGCGATTCGCTGTATTACCAAGTCAAGGTGCCGGCAGGTACGCGCTCGCTCAAGGTCACGCTCAGCGGCGGCAGCGGCAATGCCGACCTGTCACTGCGCGCCAATGCACTGCCCACCGATGCCGCCTTTGGCTGCCGCAGCATGCTGGTCGGCAACACCGAAACCTGCACACTGACCGCACCTGCGGCAGGCACGTATTACGTGCGACTGAAAGGCACGCTGGCGTTCTCCGCTGTCACCCTGGTGGCGACGTACTGATAGTCAGGGCAGCCGCTGGCCGTGCGAGGCGGTGACGCGCTGGCGCCTGAGGCAAGGTGCCAGCGCGTTTCTATGTATGGCGTACGCAAGGCTGGCTTACCTGCGTTATTGCGGGCGTGGCGGGCTCACTCGCAGAGTGGGTAAGCGCGCGCGCCGAGGACGTGCACAATCTCGGCGCCGGCCAGTTCAAGCAGCAGGCCACGCTGGCCGGCGTTGATCCACAGCGCAGGTGCGTCGAGCACGCTGGATTCGATCAGCACCGGCGCGGGCCGCTGCTGCCCGAGCGGGCTGATGCCACCCACCTTGTAGCCGGTGCGGCGTTCGGCATCGGCCACCTCCATCATGCGCGCGGACTTGCCGCCGCAGGCGCTGGCAAGGGCCTTCAACGACAAGCGGCGGTCGCACGGGATCACCACGCAGATCGCGTGCTCGTCCACCCAGGTCATCAGGGTCTTGAGCACCTGGTGCGGCGGCAGTTGCAGCGCCTGCGCGGCTTGCAGGCCCTTGGCGTCGGCATCGGCCTGGTACGGATAAGGATGCAGCACATAGGCCACGCCGGCCGCATCCAGTGCACAGGTTGCGCGGGTGGCCTTGCTCATCGCTTAGAACCTGTTCACGATCTTCTGAGTAATAGTGCCAAGAAGGCCAAATGGATGAACTGCAGGCTGGTGTTGAGTTTGCGCTCGCAGT